>JBIKOL010000200.1:0-14549 GCA_044358055.1 Obscuribacteraceae bacterium (SeqCode) | reverse complement strand
ATCATAACTTGCGATTGCGGCATCTCCAATTTCGCTGAGATAAATCTGGCAAAATCCCTAGGTGTAGAAACAATCATTGTGGATCACCACTCCATGCCGGAGCTGCTCCCACCAGCGGTGGCAATACTTCATCCGAAGCAATTTGCCGAAGATCATCCCCTCTTTCATCTCCCCGGCGTTGGCGTTGCCTTCAAATTAGCCGAAGCACTGCTCATCCACAACAAGCAGGAATCTGAAATTGCTAAACTGCTGGACTTTGTCACACTCGGCATGATTGCCGACATGGTCCCTCTCGTGCAGGAGAATCGTTATCTTGTGCAAATTGGCTTGCCGGTGCTTGTTAATTCGCCGCGCGCCGGCATCAAGGCCTTGCTCGACAATACGGTCAAAATGGACGGCACAGATATTGTCGGCTTCGGGCTTGCGCCAAGAATCAACGCGGTTGGACGGCTCTCGGATGCCAGTCTTGCAGTCAAATTGATGACAGTCGAAGATGAAGCCGAAGCTCAGGAACTTGCTCATCAGCTCGAACTTGAAAATGAGCGCAGACAAGAATTGTGCGAGCAAATTTTTCTAGAGGCAGACCTAAAAGCCAGACAGGCACTGGCAAGCGGACAGGACGCCGCCATCGCTATTTATTCGGCTAACTGGCACCACGGAGTTGTGGGAATTGTAGCTTCACGCCTTGTCGAAAAATATCATTGCCCTGTTTTCATCGCTGAACTTGATGCAGAAGAGGGAAAAATCAAAGGTTCCGCGCGCGGCGTTCCAGGCATTGATCTTTATCAAATACTGAAAGCCAACGAACACCTTATGACGAAATGGGGCGGTCACCAGATGGCCGCGGGCTTCAGCGCAGAGCAAGCCAACGCTGACGTACTGTGCCGCGCACTGGTCGAAACCTGCGCGCGTGCGCTGGCAGGCAAACAACGTCGTCCAGTTCTTGAGATTGATCTTTCGATCGATGCGGCAGAGATGGATCTCTCTCTGACCAAGCTGCTGAGAAAACTTGGGCCGTTTGGCATGTGGAATAAGAAGCCAGTTCTTGCGATGAGTTCCTTGACCGTGCTCAACAGCAGACCACTGGGCAAAGAAGGAAAGCATCACCGGCTCATGCTGCGTTCTAGTGATGCAAGCTATCAATTTGAATGTGTATACTGGCGCAGCTCAGGAAATATTCCAACGGATGGCGAGGAAATTGACCTTGCCTTTACGCCCGAAGTAAATGTGTTCAATAACACCGAACGCCTGCAACTTGTTTTGTCCGACTGGAGAAAACCTGGCGAGCAGGTAGAAGAAGAGGAAAATCCGGAAGAGCTTCTCGATTTCAACCCGCCACTGGATGAGGCAAATACAAAAGGCAAGTTGGGAGAGCCTGGCGAGAAGCAAGCGATTACGGCACAAGCGCAGGCACCATCTACGGTGCACTTGCAAACACGGTTTGACGGAGTGACTGCCAGAACAAACATTTCCAGACAAAATTCAGCCGAAGATACATATGATGATATGGAAGAGCTTGCTGAACCAATTACGGCAGGCAGCAGATCTAACTCTGGCGACGAGTCCAGTTCAACAAATTCAAAAGCAATTGTTCAACGCGCACAGCAAATGAATTGGAAAGATCTTCGCTTTCATCAAGACCCCAACAGTGTAGTTGACGCAGCCGTCAGAAAGCTGGGCGCTCAGCTCAACATATTTGCGGAAGCGTGCAAGCTTAATTCGCATATTTTGCAAGATCGCTCCTCTGTGCTGGAGATTCCCCATCTGCTCATCTGGCAGTATCCGCCCAGCATTCAAGTATTCCGCTCGCTGCTGAGCAAAAGTAATGCGAGCAATATTTATCTTTGCGGAGCGGCTCCAGCTGAGAATCAAGACACGGCTTCATTCCTGAAGCGCCTTTTTGCCATGCTGCGTTATGCTGTTAACCAGCGTGACGGTCAGGCACATGCCGAAAAGCTCTGCGCCGGATTGGCGACTACGAAAATGGCGCTTGCTTTGGGGCTGGCTCTCTTGAAAAAGGTTGATGCAATAGACTGGTATGCCGAGGATTCCATGATCTTTGTCGAAATTACCGGCTCACCGGGCGAAGGAATGGAAAATCACAGCGAATATCGTCAGCTGGCAAACACCCTCAAAGAGATTATGGAATTTAGAAGCTGGTGTGCAGAAGCGCCTCTTGACGAGATACAATCAGAACTCCTGCCGAACTCCATTCGCCTCTACGGTCAAAAAGGCGAGGCAAGTCAAGAGACACAGCAAGAAGAAACTACTTATCCAAGAGTAAACAACAATGACAGAGCAAGTCGCACATCCGGTAAGCACTGAAAAGGCAGAATGGCTCAAAAGCAAAATCCGTGACATTCCGGATTTCCCGAAACCGGGCATCGTTTTTAAAGATTTGACTACGCTTTTGAAGGACAACGAAGCGTTCGGCTACGTCATTGACGTGTTTGCAGAACAGTTTTCGCAAGACAAACCGCATTATATCGCCGGAATTGAGGCGCGCGGATTTATTCTCGGACCGGCAATTGCGCATAAGCTCAAAATCGGTTTTATTCCAGTTCGCAAACCGGGCAAGCTGCCTCACAAAGTTATAAGTGAAACTTATCAGCTCGAGTATGGAACCGATCAACTGCAGGTTCATGAAGACTGCGTGTCAAAAGGTGATCGAGTGGTTCTTATTGATGATCTACTAGCTACGGGTGGAACTGCGGCGGCGGCGTATACCTTGATGAAACGTGTCGGTGCTGAAGTTACGAGCATTGGTTTTGTCGTTGAGCTGAGCTTCTTGAATGGTCGCAGCAAGATGCCCAATAACACGGACATCTTTTCGATCATCAGTTTCTAAGAATCGGATCGTTCCTTATAAGAAGCGGGCGGGACGCCCGCGATCCCAGGGCTTCGCTAATCAACGTGCATGCCTGCCCAGCGATCCTGATCTAGGAACTCTGTACAAGCAGGATCCCTTGTGGCATTATCATGTGGGATGGAAAACTTGAATGACCAGTAACCTGCAAATCGAACAGTTCGAAACCGACACGCTCTGGCAAGCCATCAAGTTGCCTGGCTTGATAAAGAAAAGTGGTCTTGTGTTCCATGAAGATATCGCGCGTGGACGAGATCGAAAAGCAGATCTGGAAATAACCGTCAGAATCTTTTTGACTCTAGGACTTGCGTTATTTTCCGCGTTTCTGATGTTCGGTTCTTCAGATCCACAAATATGGCTTTTTGTGTTCCTGCTCTGCATTCCATTACCCGCGTTGATTGCCTGGATATCTTACGTCAACGACCTGCGTTGGAAGGCTACAGCAACGCTTGTTTTCAACAATACACAGCCGCAAGAATCCGAAATACTGCTGCGAAAACTTTCCAGACAGAATTCGACCATGATAGAACCAAAGGTTTCAGCATCCACAGCAAACAAGAATCAGAAATTTAGGGTAGCTTATACAAGCCAGCTTGCACCGGATGCGGTGGCAACGAGCTCAGAAGATACGGGCACGAAGGCTAATCTATATTTCGACCCGACAAGCAACGAGCTTATAGTCGCAGTGCTTGAAAATGGCCAGCGGCTCTGGTGCAAAACCCAGGGCCAGACAGGGGATGGTCCCTGGGGGCGCTGGCGCTGGGTGATGCTTGCAATGTCGGGCTACTTGCTTTTTGCAGCTGCAGTCATGTGGTACAGCGGCTATCTCTGGGAATCACAGGTAAAGGATTCCCGCAAAAATTGGGTAAGCAGCCAGGCGAAAATAATCGCCAGCACAAAGGCTAAACGCTATGGATTCGGCTTCACCTATGAGTACAAAATTGGCGATGCCGTCTACCACTCAACCAGACTCGGCGTAACAAAACCAGGCAGCACGATTCTGGCAAAGCCAGGAGATACAGTCGAAGTTTTGTATGACCCCAAAGATCCTTCTAAGTATGTCCTGGCTGAAGAGGCCAGAGAAACAGATCCAATTACAAACGGGCAAAGTCTGGCGACCTCACTGATTGCATTTGCGGCGGTGCCCCTGATGCTCTGGTTGATGCATCAAAGCAAACCAAAACGAACCGCATCGGCTCAATAACCGATTAAGGACCAGAATCCTGCGGTTCCAAGAGCACCATAGCGTCCGGTATGACATCGTTCTTCCAGGTGGTCTGCCTCTACCTTTTTGCCCAGGAGGCGACAAACAATTGAAAGTTTAGCAAGGGTGAGTCTTCTCTCTACTCCTTGATGACTTTGTCTAAGCAAGAGAGACTCATAATGGTCCTCAAGCTCTGAATAGTACTCTGCCAGCTGATTCGAGCTCAAAGGCTCGGCTAGCAAATGCTTTGTTATTCGCTTCAGGTCCACAAGAACCAATTTTGTTAGAGCTCTTGAGCCGAGTGTCTTTGTTCGAAAGAGTATTTCGAACGGATGCGTAGAAGCGTTTCTGTTTTTTTGCATTTCAGATTGCTCACAAATTTTTTGCCCATTGTGTTCCGGAGAGCTTGACTGGCTCTTTAGCCTGCGCTTTGGCTCGTCGAAACGCAATATCGTGGAAGCAGGGTTGTTTAAATTGCTCATTTTTTACCCCAGTTAAGTCACAATTGATGCATTACTTAATGGTGCCTGGTTCCGTGCGCGGGCGACGCATGGTTCTTCATTTATATCTGGGTCCGCTGTTCAAATCAGATGCAGACTTCAAGTCCACAAGCAGGAAGACACCAGATTATTAGTCTAGCAAACCGGGTTCCAACAAGTCTGCTAGTAAGACATCGTCTTCAAAAAGAAGTAGACCGGCACCATGTCTGGTACCAGCCTACTGGGGTTAGTCAGGTTCAAATCTTTGAAATTCCATTTGTATGCGGCGGGCGAATTCTAAGCATCATAAAGCGGAGCAAGTCTATTTTAATGGCTCCTGCCCTTTGCCTCTCACGCACTTTCACGCAATTGATATTCAGCTTCATCAACAAGCACTGTGATATGACCGATGATCGCAATTTCTATTAGTTCGCGCACAGTCAGGTCGAGAGCGCGTGCGCATTCTCTAACTAATTTATAACTCGGACTCACGGCAGCTCGCTCGAGTTGCATCAAAAAGGGAACTGATTTATGTATGCTTTTGGCAAATGTTTCTGCTGGAATATCGAGTGCAAGCCGGCATTCTCTGATTGTTGTGCAAAGGCGCTCTGCAAGTCGGCGCGGCTGAATAGTCGTAGACATCTGTGTAACCCCCATTTGTCTGTGGCTGTGAAGTGTATATATAAGGTTTCGGATTTCGTGAGTGTTATATTGCCACAATAATCTACTCGGTATACCCGATCAGTTCTGGGGGTTTGCCTAGAACTGTTTCGACTTTAGTGATCAGGTGACGAGAGCTCAGGCGTAGCGCCCGTCCTCAAGCCTGATACTGAGTTCACCTGCGTGCAATATGTGCTCTTTGCCATCTTCGGTTTGTAACAAAAGTGCACCGCTTTCGGTGATACCAGTAGCGGTGCCTTCCCATTTCTCATTGCCGCAGCTTGCTTTCACGCGTTTGCCCAGGGTAACTGACCATGACTTCCAATCGTTAAGAACGATTTCTCCCGCGTTATATCGCAAGTTGTTATATTGTTCCTCAAAGAAATTACACAGCTCTGATGCAAGTTGATTCGCATTAACAGCTCTGCCGTTAATTTCATCGAGACTCACAACGCGCTCTTTCAATTCCTCAGGCAGATTATCTGTTGGCATGCAGAGATTGATGCCGAAACCGATTATCACTGCAGAGGGCAACATCCAACCGTCTTTGCTGTGCTTTGCAGGTTCCTGCGAGCCCGGAACTTCAGCCAGTATTCCGCCGAGCTTTTTCCCTTCGTATACAAGGTCATTGACCCACTTCAACCCTATACGCACGGCGGTGACGCTCTCAATAGCCTGAGCAGCAGCAACTCCGCCCGCAAAACTGATCAGAGGCAAAGACGACATATCGATCACGGGGCGCAAGATAATACTAATAAATATACCGGCATCTTTAGGCGACACCCAGCTTCGTCCTTGCCTGCCACGCCCAGCACTTTGCTGCCTGGCGATGACGATTACTCCTTCCGGAGCACCTTCTCTGGCCAGTTCAATCGCCCGATCGTTGGTCGAGACTATCTCATCCCAGAATTCGTTTTTTCCAGACTTCCCTACAATATATGTATTCAGCCCGGCTTCAATTGACGAGATATCAAAACGGGACAAAAAACACCTGATTCGTTAATTGAGTTGGGTGACTATTTGCTTGGATTCAGTGAGAAGCTTGTGGATTGGACACTTGTCTGCAATAGATTTGAGCGTGTCGCGCTGCTCTTGCGTAAGATCGCCTTTTATATGGATATCTCTGCTGATCTTGAACATTTTTTTGCCAGGATTGTTTGGATCTTCCACGGTTTCTTCAAGCAGCTTGACGCTTACTTCATCAAGCTTCCAGCCGCGGCGGCCGGCGAAAACTTTCAAAGTCATCGAAGTGCAGCTGCCGAGTGCAGCAAGCATCATCTCATGAGGATTCGGTCCGCTCTCGTGCCCACCGATATCTTCGCCTGCATCCGCCACCCACTTGTGCTTGCCGGCAGTAACGTCGTGCTGCATGCCCTTTTCTGCTGTGGATGAAACGACTACCTCTGTCATGAGATGCCTCCTTCGCCTTGAGAAGATATATGTATAACCGAGCATAACGCCATATTTCAATAAGTGTAAAATTAGCGTATGCAATCTTTAGAAACAGAGCGACTCTTATTAAGAGAATTTGTAAAGTCCGACTGGAAGGCGGTTCATGAATATGCCTCAGACCCTGAGGTAGTGAGGTTTCTGGAATGGGGACCAAATTCGCAAAATGAGACCATAAATTTCCTGGAAGGCACGCTGGCTTGCCAGAAGGAAAAGCCAAGAAGAATATTCGAGTTTGCAATAGTTCTGAAAAGTGAAAACAAGCTCATTGGAGCATGCGGTATTCGAATTAATGACCATGATGTTATGCAGGCAGAAGTTGGTTACTGCTACAACCGGAGTTATTGGGGAAACGGCTACGCGCAAGAAGCATGCAAAACCGTAATTCATTTTGGATTTGATCAGCTTGGATTGCATCGCATCGTAGCAAGCTGTGACAGTAATAATCTTGCGTCAGCAGGAGTGCTGCGCAAGGCAGGCATGCGACAGGAAGGTCATTTCATTCAAGAGCGCAGGGTTCGTGGCGAGTGGCGAGACACTCTGCAATTTGCGATTTTGAAAGACGAGTTTACTAGTAAGAATGGTGCGCTGAAATGACAATTAATCAGACCGCTCTGGATCGTGCAGCGTCCTTACTTGCTTGCGCAAAGTCTGCGGTGTTTTTCACAGGAGCAGGTGTTTCAAAAGAAAGCGGAATCCCGACATTTCGGGAAGCGCAGACTGGTCTCTGGGCAAATTACAATCCGGAAGAGCTTGCTACCCCGACAGCATTTCAAAGAAACCCAGAGCTGGTCTGGCAGTGGTATGATTCGCGCCGAAAGCGGCTCGATGAAGTAAAACCGAATCCTGGACATTTTGCTATCGCAGAACTGGAAAAATTGATTCCGAAAGTCGTGGTGCTCACACAAAATGTCGATGGATTACATATCGTCGCCGGCTCACACGATGTTGTTGAATTGCACGGAAGCATCCGCGAGTTTTTCTGTTTCAATCACAGACACCCTGCAGAGCAGATTCCTCTTGGACTGGAAAAACCTCCGCAATGCCATTGCGGCTCGCTTCTGCGCCCTGGAGTCGTCTGGTTTCACGAGGCGCTTCCCGAAGGTCCATTCGAACGTGCCCGAAAGGAGATTGCCGATTCATCTGTAATGTTTGTGATCGGTACTTCCGCGCTCGTTTATCCGGCAGCAGGCTTGCCTTATATTGCACTTGATCGCAAGATTCCCGTCATCGAAATCAACCCAGACGAAACACCCTTCAGTCGCGATGCAGAGTTTGTTTTGCGTGGTCCTTCAGGCGAGATATTGCCGCAATTAGTTCAAGCAGTAAGAAAGCTCAGTGCATCATAATCGAAGTCGATTATGTATAGGGGCGATGCCACGCGTCGCCCGTCCGAAACCAGTTTCGTCAAGAGAAGTCGCCCCTGCAAATTATTGGAGAACAGTCTATGTGTAGGGGCGATGCCATCGTCGCCCGTCTGAAGCCAGTTTCGACAAGAGAGGTTCGCCCCTGCACATAATGGTTTCAACGCAATGGTGCTGAGCGCAGCTTATCTTAGGATGGACGCACCTGGTGCGACTTCGCAAACGTATGCCGATGGATTTTTTCCAGTTTGCTTTTCGTAGAGCGGCAGAACATTGTCAATGAAATTCTGCACGTTCTCACGTTTCACAAGTGCAACAGTGCAACCGCCGAATCCAGCACCGGTCATTCGCGCACCAAGTACGCCTGGTGCTTGTAAGCTCAATTCCACTAAGGTATCCAGCTCGCCGCAGCTAACTTCGTAATCGTTCTTCAACGACTCATGCGATTGAATCATCAATTCACCGAATCTGCTTAGTTGTCCTTGCTTAAGGCACTCGGCAGCTTCGATGACGCGCTGATTTTCGCTTATGACATGGCGAGCGCGTTTAGCAACATTTTCGGGGAGGAACTGCCATGCATCTTCGAGAACTGCAGAATCCACATCACGCAAACTGTTGAAGTTCTTGCCATTAGAATGCTCATTGATAATCTTCACCGCTTCTTCGCATTCGGAACGCCGTTCATTGTATTTGGAAGAAACGAGCCCGCGCGTAACTCCGGTATGGGTAATCACAAGAGAAACAGATTGCCTTGACAGATTCAAGGGAATCGAGGCATAGCTCAAATCACGGCAGTCGATCATCAAAGCCGAGTCAGCTTGAGACAGCGCCGATGCGAACTGGTCCATGATACCGCATTTGACACCAACGAAATCGTTCTCTGCTTTCTGAGCAAGAAGCGCGACTTCTTTGCCATTTAGTGAAAGTTCCCCAAGAGCATTTAACAAAGTACCGACTGCTACTTCCAATGCAGCTGAAGAACTAAGTCCTGCGCCTTGCGGGACGTTGCCTGTGATAACGGCGCGAAACCCATGAATAGCAGCGCCGCTCTTTTTAAATACATCCACTACCCCACGAATATAGTTCGACCATTCTGCTTTCGTTGAATGCTCGATACCAACTAATGAAAATGAATCACTGTCACCATATTCAAGCGAAAAGAGTTGAACCTCATCGAGAGGACCTCTGCTATCTGCTGCAAGTAATACTTCGCGATCGATTCCGCAAGGTAAAACAAATCCCTCATTGTAGTCTGTGTGCTCACCGATAAGGTTGACGCGCCCCGGTGCACGTGCAATCAGTTCAGGATCAGCCCCAAACTCTCTGCGAAAGGCAGCCCGCAGTTCACTAGTTTTGTCCAGAGTTTTTCCGACCATGATATTTACCTGCTCAATTTATTGTGCAAACCGGGCTTCCGTGTCTGACTTGCATGCTCGCAATTCAGCCGCTTTCTCTTCCGGCAGCGTGTCATTGACGAAAGTTCCGGCGCCGGATTCGCATCCAGCAAGATATTTCAATTTCTGCGCAGTGCGGTTTGGCGGATAGAACTCAACATGAAAGTGATTGCCCGGATAATCACCGCCATCAGTGGGTTTCTGATGCATCACCATCATATAAGGCAGAGAAAAGCCCCAGAGGGAATCGTACTTCTCCAGAACAATCTTGAGCAATGCAGCGAAATCATGCTCATCGTCTTCAGAAAAATCCGCCATGCATTGCAAATGCTTTTTGGCGTACAAATGGATTTCGTAGGGGTAGCGCGCATAAAAAGGAATGAAAGCAACGAATCGGTCGTTGCTTGCCACAATGCGTTTTCCTTCGCTCAGTTCGCTGGCGATGATGTCACAGTGCAGGCAACGCTTATTATCCTGGAAATACTGATTTTCACTTTCAATTTCACGTGCCACTCGTGGAGGAATAAATGAAAATGCATAGATCTGTCCGTGTGGGTGATTTATGGTTACACCAATCGCCTCGCCTTTGTTTTCGAAGATAAAAACATAGCGAATCTCAGGTATGGCACCCAATTCTTCGTAGCGATCGCGCCAGACTTTGACAAGATGATGGATTCTTTCTACCGAAAGATCTGTCAGAGTGCCATTGTGTTCAGACGCATAAAGCACAACCTCACATTTTCCGTCAGATTCAGTAACAGGCATCAGATCTGTACCTTCGACAGCCGGCTCGTATGGAGGATGCCTCAAGCTTGGAAACTTGTTGTCAAACACGACAAACTCGTAGTCTGTCTCCGGTACTTCCGTTGGGAAGCCGCCTTCGGCGGTTGGACATAGTGGGCAGTAACCAGCCGGCGGCAAGAATGTGCGATCTTGCCTGTGAGTCGCAGTGACGACCCATTCTCCGAGAAGTGGATTCCATCTCATTTCAGACATTACTTGTTTTCCTGTTTCTTGCCTATAGCGTCAGTGAATGAGTAGAAGATGAGAGTTCTGCCATCCTCTTTGACAATTTTGCGCTTCTGCATTTGTGCTTTTGTGCTTGTATCTTGCTTTTCCGCAGCTTTTGCGTCACTTGTTTTCTTGTTCATGACAGCCCATGTATTTGGAAGAAACCGACAGGCTCCGATTTTCGCACGCTTTGGGGAAAAACTAAGCTGCTGCAAACTAGAATTAAGCCCACTGAAGTAAATGGGCTGTCGTAAGCAGGAACCTGGCAGGTCACTTGGAGTCCAAGAAAGCATGAGCCGTTTGAGGAATTAAATTCATGACTCAATCAGTGGATTTTGTCTGCTATTCCCATTTGCGTTGGAATTTTGTTTTTCAAAGACCTCAACATCTTTTGAGCCGATGCGCAAAACAACACCGAGTCTTTTTTCTTGAAGAGCCAATCTTTGATGGTGAAGGAGAAACTCTTCGCATCATTCATTCAAAAGAAGGTGTAGTGGTAGTAACACCCGTTCTTCCAAAGAGCCATCCTCGCGAGCAAACCGGTGCAACACAGCAAAGACTCTTTTCAAGCTTCTTCGCTGATAAGCAAATACGCAATCATGTTTCCTGGTACTACACACCAATGGCACTCGATTGGCTACCAACGCATGAACCCGCTGCCACCATATATGATTGCATGGATGAACTTTCACTTTTCAAAGGAGCTCCGGCAACTCTTGTTGAGAAGGAACGAGAATTATTTAATAGAGCGGACCTGGTATTTACTGGTGGAGTTTCCCTATTCGAATACAAGCTTAATTTCCACAAGAATGTTTATGCATTTCCAAGCAGTGTTGAGGTAGAACATTTTGGTAAAGCCCGAAAATCACTGCATTTAGAACCAGCAGATCAGGCTGGCATTCCGCATCCGCGGCTGGGCTTTTTTGGCGTGATAGACGAAAGGATGGATTTAGAATTGCTGGACAAATGCGCTGAGCTAGCGCCCGATTTGCAATTCATTCTCATTGGTCCTGTTGTAAAAATTGACATTGAGCACTTGCCTAAGAGAGCTAACATCCATTATCTAGGACAAAAGAATTACAGCGAGCTGCCAGATTATATTGCAGGCTGGGAAATCGCTCTGATGCCTTTTGCCAGAAATGACGCCACAAAGTTCATCAGTCCAACAAAAACTCCTGAGTATTTAGCGGCCGGCAAGCCAGTTGTATCCACATCAATTCGTGATGTTGTCAGACCATATGGTGAAAAGGGGTTTGTAAAAATTGCCGACACAGCAGAGGAGTTCGTAGATGCTTGCAGAGAAAGTCTGAGTGAAGATTTTACTCAAAAGCTAAGCAAGGAGATAGACCCATATTTGTCGCAAATGTCTTGGGATAGAACCTGGGCCGAAATGCGTACGCTGGTTCTCAACCTACTAGAGGAGAAAAGCAATAGCTTAATGGAAATAAGCTATTAAAGGAGACTGAATACTATGTTTGACTTCTTGATCGTCGGGGCAGGCTTTGCAGGCTCCGTTATTGCCGATCGCCTGGCCAGGGACGCGGGCAAAAAGGTACTGCTAATCGAGAGGCGCAACCATGTTGGTGGTAATGCTTACGATCACTATAACGACGAAGGCATTCTCATTCATAAATATGGTCCACATATTTTTCACACAAACAGCGAGCGAATATTCAATTACCTTTCACAATACACCGAGTGGATAGCTTATGAACACCGGGTTCTGGCTCATGTGGAAGGACAGCTTTTGCCTATTCCAATCAACCGGGATACAGTCAACAGATTATATGGACTGAACCTGCAAAGTGAAGATGATGTGGAGGCATTTTACAATTCGCGTGCGGAGCCAAAAGCGATTTGCAGAACGTCTGAAGACGTCGTAGTCGGCCGGGTGGGGCGAGACCTGTACGAGAAGTTTTTTCGCAATTACACGAAAAAGCAATGGGGGATGGATCCTAGCGAACTGGATTCATCCGTTACTTCTCGTGTGCCGGTTCGTACCAACACAGACGACAGGTATTTTAGCGATCAATTCCAGTTCATGCCTAAACATGGCTACACAAGATTGTTTGAAAGAATGCTTGCTCATCCGAATATCAAGGTGATGCTGAATGTTGATTATCGTGAGCTGAGAAAAGTCGTACCTCATAGAGAGGTTATCTTTACTGGACCAGTCGATGAATACTTCGATTATCGATTCGGCAAACTTGCATACCGCTCGTTGAATTTCCGGCATGAGACGGTAGATTTGGAGCATGTTCTGCCTGTTGCGGTGGTGAACTATCCAAACGATCACGAATACACCAGGATTACTGAATTCAAAAAGCTCACAGGACAGAAGCATCACAAATCAAGCGTTGTGTACGAATATCCAAGCGGGCAGGGCGATCCCTACTACCCAGTTCCCAAGCCGGAATGCACGCAGCTGTACAACAAATACAAAGCACTTGCAGATTCTGTGGAGGGCGTACATTTTGTCGGGCGGCTGGCAACTTACAAATACTACAACATGGATCAGGTAGTCGCACAGGCGCTTGCCACATACGACAACCTGCATCTTTCACCTTCAGTAATCGTGGTTCCGGGAGGGACCATAAAACAGTCTGCTTGAACTGAAAAACAGAGGTGATGCCATGCGAAACAAATTGGAATTGTGGGGTGGCGTTGAATGCACATATAATCGGGTTCGTGAGGATTATCACGATCAATGCGAGAGGTCTGGTCATGCAAATCGCTGCTCGGATCTTGAGCTGATTGCGGAGCTTGGTTTCAAGAAATTACGCTATCCGGTTTTGTGGGAAAAGGTTGCACCCTTTGGAGTAAGCAAAGCCGACTGGAGCTGGACTGACGAACGGCTCTGGCGCCTGCATGAATTGGGAATTGAACCAATCGTAGGCTTGCTTCATCACGGCAGCGGTCCGCGGCATACGAGCTTGCTTGATCCGCGTTTTCCAGATTTGTTTACTGAGTTTGCCGAAGCAGTAGCAAAACGTTATCCGTGGATTCGTATGTATGTTCCCATCAATGAACCACTGACTACCGCAAGATTCTCTGCTTTGTACGGACATTGGTACCCGCATCATAGAGATGCGGCAAGTTTTTTGAGAGCAGTATGCAATCAGTGCCGCGCTATTATTCAGTCGATGCGAGCAATAAGAGAAATCAACCCGAATGCTCTGTTGGTGCAAACAGAAGACATGGGGAAAACTTACAGCACCAGCAAGCTGCATTATCAAGCTCAATTTGAGAATCAGCGGCGCTGGCTGAGTCTTGATTTGCTTACAGGAACAGAAATGGATCCCATAATCGTGAACTACCTCATCCATTACGGCATCAATGCCGAAGAATTGTTCTGGTTCAAGAAAAATGCATGCTCACCAGATATCGTGGGCATCAATCATTACGTCACTTCGGAAAGATTTATCGATGACGATCTCAGCAAATACCCAGAACATTCACATGGTGGCAACGGTAAGGATTCATACGCAGATATAGAGGCAATTAGAGTCTGCTCGCAAATAGGCAACATCAATTTGATTTTGCGGGAAACCTGGCAACGTTACCAGCTGCCTCTGGCAATTACCGAAGCGCATTTAGGTGATATTACAGAAGAACAACAACGCTGGTTGGCAGAACGATGGTCGGTAGCCGAGGCGTGCCTTAAGGACAAGATTGATGTCAGGGCAGTTACAGCCTGGGCGCTGCTGGGCTCATACGACTGGAACAGGCTGGTGAAAGAAAATAATGGGCACTATGAGCATGGAGCCTTTGATGTAAGAAGTGGTGCTCCTGAGTCGACTGGTTTAGCTGAAATGATCAAAGAGATCAACACGAAAGGTTCCTACCACAGCCCAATTTTAGATGAACCAGGCTGGTGGCAGAAAGAAGAACGCATCCGGTATCCGCTCATCAACTTAGAATCCATCATGACTCAAGCAGAAAATAATTTCGAGATTTGAGAATTCGCGAGATCATTTAGAAGCGGATCGATCTTGTCGGAGGAGGAGCCGGCTGGCAGCCCAATACCGTTAAGTTAAGGTTGTCAGCGTCAAGTCGACAATCCTGGAAATCCTTACTAGATGAGGGATTTACTATTTTGGTTTAAAAGAGGAAGAGCAAATG
>JBIKOL010000010.1:0-93491 GCA_044358055.1 Obscuribacteraceae bacterium (SeqCode) | reverse complement strand
GCGCATGGCATCGCCCCTACACATAATTCTTAAGCTCTCCTCGAGGTATGTGCGGAGAATGCTTCTCGCATTTCTCGCCGGAAATTCAAGGTTGAAATCATTTTCTCGAGTGATGTGTCGTAGTGTACATTCGCCCATGTCTCCTGTACATTGGCCCACACCTGCGTACTCATATGATTTCCGATATGCAGCATGATGTGATCCATAAAAATGAAGTGATTTTTCTGCGTCAAGTGTGTTCGCACAGTTCTCAGAATCGTTCGAGAGAATCCTTCAGTCCAGCTGTGATCCATCTTCAGCAAGAGAGATACCGGCTGAGAGTCGTAATAGCCATCAGTCTGTCTAACCAGCAAAAATCCGCGACTCTCCAATAACGTGCTCAGGATTTTCTCTTGTTGAATATTGCTCAAAAATGACATCAATTCTTCAGGAGGCTGTTCGAGTTCTGTCTGAAGAATCACCGAGGCAAGCTCGGAGTCGCTCCATTTTTCGACTGCGATGAACAATCCACGCTTGAGAGCAGCATTCCATTCTGACGCTGCAATCAGCTCAAGCAATTGCTCGGAGTTGCAGCGCAAATGCTCGCGCAGGCGCTTCGGATCCACCTGGCTCATCATCTGACTCAGCCACCAGGCGCGCTCGCCCAGCCGGGCAGATTCGTGCCCTTTGAGATTAATGCCGTCGCGCTGCATTTCTTTGTCGCAGACTTCCGGAGCTTCCACGTGGAGAATCTTCTGCATCCTCCTCGGAAGAAACTTAGTCAGCAGGTTTCCTTCTTTGTCCGATGCATCAGCTAGCTGCAATGAGGCGAACAAACGCTTGCAAGCGCGCTCCAGCAGACGTGACGCCGGCAGTGAAAGAAGCAAATCTTGCGCTGTCGTTCGGACTTCTTTGCGCTTATCGTCAAGAGCAATCTCAAGAAATGCTTCGTCGTCCATACTTAACCCATGACTAAGTGCAGAAAGAAAATGTGCCCTGTCCTCAGCACTGTCTGTTTTCCATGTGTCCTTCAAAAGCTCTAAACCAAATGCAGCATCATGCGCGCGCGCAGATAGCAAAGCCTGATAGCGCTGCTCTCTATCGCCTAGCTCAAAATCTTTTCGAATCTGATCTCTATCGAAGCCTTGCATCGTAGCCGAGGCTATAAAATTCCATTCAGCGTTTAGCTTGCTCAACCAGACTCCACGATTGCCAGCGCATGCTGCAACAGACCTTTGCAAAGACTGATTCTCAGCACCTATTTGCAGCAAGCCCACAAGACAATCTTCTGGTGCACGCTGTCCAGTTTCTATAGCAATTTCCATCCATTCTGGAATCAAATCTCGCCGTGCAAGCAGAAGCGACTTCAACACAAGTTCTGCACGCAAAGGTACGCAGGGAAGCGTTTCCGCTTCTGCAGCCGCCGGGAGATCAGCATTCCACTTTTGTAGCTTGCGCCCCGCTTTCTCATATATTGCAAGTAGCGCAGCAACACTGAGCAAATACTTCTCAGCCCCCATTTCCGCCTTCTGTTTTTCGAGCAAAGCCAGTGCTTCACCGAGGGCACCGTCCGCGTTGAACTGCTCAGACTTTTGCGAAGTGCCAAGGAGTGCGTTGGTACTGAGCTTTTCTCTAAGAGACATTAGTACTCAACCTCGCATCCAGCCTGCTGAATTTGCCTGAACAAAAAATAGATAGCGGCAAAAGCTTTTCGCCGTTCCACTCACCAAATATGGTGAATGCCTGGCCGCCAGTTATGGAAAGAATCAGCCATTCGATACCGCCTCTGCTGATCAAAGGAATTAGATTGCGTTCTTGATCGACCAGACAGAAATCACCTTCGTTGTTCATGAATGCAATGACTTGCTCTATAGCTACAGGATGAATATCGAGCCATGGATTTAGCGAAAGAGCCTCTGAATAGTCATCAAGAAATTCATCCGCATTATTGTAAGAAGCGAAACCGAAAAGGCTCTCCTTGCTGTTTTCCGATTTCTCTTTTACAAGTGCTCGCAATGCAACGCGTCCGGGAAAAAAGACAAGCTCTGCGTCCATTTTTTCACCAGGCATAAACGTTATGTCTAGCGGCTGCACACCATGTGCAAAACTGAGAATCAGAGCCCATCGCTTTGTCTTCTCGCCACGCAACCAGGTTCGTTGCGTTTTCAATCTCTCTTCTATATCAATTCTTTGGCCAAGAACCTGCCAGCTGTCTTTCACACCAACTTCTTTCAACAATTGGTCTTGGCTAAAAGTAAACCCGATGACAGTTCGCAGATCTTGCTGCAACGCCTGGTCAAAAGTTTCAATTCGCTGAAATGATTCCGCAGCCAGATGCACCTGCGAGATTTGATCGATCAATCTTGTCTGCCAGCCTTCACCCGAGTTGGCGAGTCCTGCGCACTGGCGTAATTCACGAGCCAGTCCTGACGCCTGTGCATCAGTAAGTCGTGCCGCGATGCGCTCCCAGTATTGATAAGACTGGCTCTCCAAGCCGGAAAGCCCCTGGCGAATTCTGTCCTGCAAAAACAATTGCAATTCAGTGATTCCTGCTTCAACTTTCGCGACGCGATTTGCCTGCCTCTTTGCACGCGCTTCTTCGTCGACTACAGCCTCCGCAGCATTTTCCTTTTTCTTGGCAGCTTTCTCCTGACGATCTTGCCTGGATTGCATCCAATCGCTTACCCAGTCAGGTGGTGCCACATCAGCAAATGAACCTTGCTCACGCGCAAACAAGAGCAATAAGCCCAGACCGTGCTTGCACGGAAATTTGCGACTTGGACAGGAGCATTTAAATGCTGGTCCACTCAGATCGATACAGGTTTGATATGGCTTGGAGCCGCTCCCCTGACATTCGCCCCAGACGACCAGGGACGACGCGAAAAAGTTAACCCATTTACGAGCACTTGCCAGATCTCTGCCTGATTTGACCGAGCTGTCATCGGGCGCAAGAGCAATGATTTGTTCTTCGGAAAATGTAGACATGCATTAGCGGAGTTTTCATGAGCAAGCCGGGAGCGCCGGCGGCTCGCCGGCTTCTGAACAAGCAGCGGATCCATCCAGAGTCGCCGCGATCGAATGGCAGCTTTCTTAAGAATATTGAGGATCTCTGCTGTCCAAAATACAGCCTAAAGGATATCGCATTTGGGCACAGAAATGCTTAGGTTCCCGATTAAAAGCGGAGCTTAAGTTAACTTACCTGCCGCTGGTTAAAGCTAATAGTCAACAATTGAACCGCGGCTATTGATAATCAAATCGCAAATTTCATCATCGTTTAGCAACCTGACACCCGGCATTATTTCCCCGGGTTCGGTGCCTCTTTTAGCCCAGCGTTCCGAAGCCAAGACTTGTGCTCCAGATTTGATGAGCTGCTGCAGCATGCCTTGCATTGCGCTGATTTTGCGAACAACCTGCACATCGAGGCCAAACTTCGACGCTGAAACATCAGGACGAACAAGCAGCACAACAGCTTCAGTATCAATAAATATGGTAAGCGGTAAATTGCGTGAGATCACTTTGATTGCCAGGTTCAAGCCTTCCCAGGCGCCGTCCATTTCAGACGTACTGCGGCACTTTCTTATGCGAATGGCAAGATGAACTTGAGCCCGCTCCACCGGCGGTGACATACTCTGAGCGCCCGCCTGCGCCACCGCAGGTGGTGCTTGCAACACTGGAGAAGCCGACACAGCAGCGGGCGAATGATTTACAGCAGGAGGCAGCACGGGTGGACCAAGCGACTCATCTACAAGCTGCAAAGCCGGTTCTTCTGTCCCTTGAGGATCTTCTCCCCGGCTGTATAGATAAGCAAATTCCCAGAGCTCCGCATCAAGCTCGGAAGCCGACAAATAACGCGCCGCGGGGTCTTTCTCAAGACAGCGCATAATTATGTATTCGAGTGCCGGAGGCACCGTACCTTCCTTACATACCGTCGAAAGTGCGGGCGCCGGTTCACTGAGCTGCAGCAGCAGCATTTTAATAACGCTTTCATGCACAAATGGTGGATGACCACACAATGCTTCATACATAACACAACCAAGTGCATACACATCGATACTCGGCGACGCCTTTTCCCCAGCGCATTGCTCTGGCGCTATATAAGCTGGACTTCCCAGAACATTTCCTGTGGGTGTTAAATGTTTTTGGTCCGTTTCCGCCCGCAATTTCGCGATGCCAAAATCAAGAACTTTAGCAGTTTCGACTCCGCCTTCTCCCGCTGTAACCATGATGTTGCTTGGCTTCACATCGCGATGAACAATTCCGCGCTCATGCGCAAACTGCAAGCCATCGCAAATTTGTGTGAATATATTGATGAACTGTGGCAACTCCAGGTGCCCCTGTTTTTCAATCAAACTCGTGAGCGGTTGTCCTTCAAGATATTCCATGATCATGAATGGCGCACCACTTTTCGAAATTCCAAATTCATGCACATTTATCAAGTTGCGGTGTTTTAGCTCAATGCAAGCAGTTGCTTCTTGCATGAAGCGCTTAGTATTCTCCGGATCTTCCAACAAGTGGCCGTGCAAGACTTTAAGGGCCACGATTTCGTTATTTTCTTTGCGCCGAGCCTTGAAAATGACACCCATGCCGCCATAACCGATGCGCGACAGGATCTCAATGTCTTGAGTAAATTCGTCTTGCGATATCGGCGCAGATGGATCCACACCGATCGCTATTAATGTCTCAGCAGTGTTCGTCTGCGGATCTGCCGAAGGGCGCAGTGATTCCGGAATTATAGCTTTCTCTACAGGGCTTTCGTCCAACTGAGAAAGGAAGCTCTGTATCAGAAGCGGATCACTGCTTACATAGGTCCAGAGCGTGGATAAGTTCGATTCATCGCCAGAATGCAAAGTCCAGGTGGTGTCGCGCGTGGCTTTGGAAAATGTTGCGGTGAGAATGCAGGTCTGCTCCCTGGACCTCCAGCTGAACCCCGCCGGGCGTCCGATATTTTGCGCCGCCTGCCCCATGCAAAACCTGAGATCGTCCTCGGACGGCGCCTTGCTAAGAGGCGAAACCTTTACGCTGTCCACCTTCTTAACGTCTGAGGAGACAGTTTTCTTCTTGAAGGTATCCTGCAGCGGCATACGGGCTCGACCATGAATTAATCAGCTATATATGTGCCCGCTTATGGACGCCAGTCCCTATTTTCTCAGGTTAAATCGTCCAAAAATGCCGCCAGCGCCCCTTCAGTGGCAGGAGTAGAATGGCAAAAATTTGGGAAGGGTTATAGAGTACCGGAAGGTTCACGGGGGATAGATATGACCAACAGCGTGCAAAATCCAGGCGCAAACGAGGAAACAGTCAAAAGCGCAGAGCTTGCTTTGCGTGAAGCTGTGGGTCGGCTTGGCAATCAGCATCCTGAGGTTTTGAAAAAACTCGTCGAGTATATCGCCGCGCTGCGTCAATGCGGCAAGACGGAAATGGCGGACAAGATGGAAACCAGAGCGAAGGCTCTGCGAGACATTCTCGCCAAAGAAGAAGCGGCAAAGGCGGCAAAGACTGCGGAGGCAGCAAAAGCGGCGGAAGCAGCCAGGGCTGCCGAAGCAGCACGAGCAGCGGAGTCGGCAAAAGCGGTTGCTGCACCATCTGAGCAGGATAAGAAAGCAGCGCTTGCTCAGAAAGCGAAGGCAGCAGCAGAAGAAGGCGTTTTCGATCTCGATGCGTTTGCAGATGATGATGAAGAATCAATGGCACTTGCACTCGAGCTTGTTAAAGAAACAGCTGTAAGCGTTCCTGCAAAACCCGCAGCAGCAGCGAGCCCGCCCGCCGTGGCTGCAGAACCAGGACTGTCAAAAGAGACAGGATTGTACTTGTTTAACAGCAAAGGCGAGCACGTTGCCGTTGCATTCAAAATGGGGCTCTATGATCCCAATGGAAAAAACATCGGGCGGCTGCTTGAAGATTTTGATGTTTACTTAGATCGCGAAGGATGGTATTTAGGTCAAATTATCGAAAACGACCGCCTTGCTCGAGATACAACCTGGAGACATCGCGACCTCAATTTTGGAGACAGAGGTAACGAGGGCGATTGCGCAGGCTGGGGACTGCAACCTGATACGCATCGTGTTCATTTCGATCGCGGTTGGGAAGATGTAAATTTCGGCGATTAGTCGCTGAGCTCGCAAGAAATTGCTGGCCATGTAATTGTTGAAGAAAAGTACGCGGAGTAGGAGCAGGGTATGGATCTATGTCCCGCTTATAATAAGTCCATTGCAATAGTTGGCAAGCAATGGCAGAAGAAAAGAAAGCAGAATCATATCTACTCACGCGATGGCTTTTTCTTCGCCTGCTTGGGTTTATTCATCTAAGTGCATTTGGCTCGTATGCTTTTCAAATACTCGGTTTGAACGGCAGTCATGGAATACAACCGACAGGCGATATGATTGGGACGCTTTCGGCTTACGAACCGATGAGCAGCGCGATAGGCTACCCGACACTAGCTCTCTTCAACAGTTCCGACGCCTTCTTGCAAGGAATGACCTGGTGTGGAACTGCGCTTTCGGTGCTGCTTATTCTTGGCGTTGGAACTGCGCCCGCGCTGTTGCTGCTCACGATCTTATGGCTATCTCTGGTATCGGGTGGCGGTGAATTTACTGGCTTCCAGTCGGATGTGATGCTTGTAGAAGCCAGCGCACTCACATTATTTTTTGCACCCTGGCAATTTTTTGAGCCACCATGGCCGGTACCGCTCAATTTGCGCAAACAAACTCCGCCTCCAAAGATTTCTATATGGCTGCTTCGCCTTATGCTCTTCCGCATAATGTTCATCTCAGGGCTGGTAAAGATTGCCAGCGGAGACCCTACGTGGCGCGATTTTACTGCGATGAATTACCATTACGAAACCCAGCCCATACCTACACCTCTTGCCTGGCATTTTCATAATCTACCTCACTGGGTGCATAAAACGCAGGTGCTTATTATGTACGTCAGTGAGTTGATTGCCCCATTCTTCATCTACGGTCCGCGCGCAATTCGCGTCCTTGGCTTCCTGCTAATGTGCGGCTTGCATTTGATGATATTCGCCACGGGCAACTATACGTTCTTGAGTTTGCTTATGATGCTCTTGTGTTTGTTGTTGATTGATGATGAGTTGCTAAAACACATACTCCCGCAGTCTCTTACTAGTGCGATAAAAGACTCTGCTTGCGAGGACAAATCAAAATCGCTGCGAAGGCTCCTATACAATTTTGCAGTTTCAACGTTCTTCCTCGTAGCAGCTTATGTGAGCCTCGCGTCAATGTATGGCAAAGCTGTAATCCTTGCCCCGTTCAAACCACTAATCGCAGTATTTGCTGCATTGGATTTATCAAACTCATATGGGCTCTTCGCCGTGATGACTACCACGCGACCAGAAATCGTATTTGAAGGAAGCAACGATGGTATCACGTGGAAATCGTATGAATTTCAGTGCAAGCCCGGTGACGATCTTTCCCGCGCTCCAACATATATGGCACCTCATATGCCAAGACTGGATTGGCGTTTGTGGTTTGCGGCTATGCAGCCCGCAGATGGAAACCCATGGGTTCTTGAGCTCGTGAAACGAATGCTAGATGGAAGCCCTGCTGTGATGAAGTTCTTCGCTGTAAATCCGTTTCCTGATCATCCGCCGAAATTCATCCGTGCATTTGTTTACGATTACCACTTCACTAATCAAGAAGAGAAAAACAGAACCGGCAACTGGTGGCGGAGAGACAACAAGCGCGTCTATCTTCCACCGTTGAAGCTCGAGGGAGAAAAACTCGATCGTGCGGATTAAAGTTCCTTCTTGCTCTTTTTGTCCTTCTTGTAGGACTCACTTTTTTTTGCTTTCTCTTCGCGCTTGTTTTGCTTTTCTTCCTTACGAGAGTTTTCGCGCTTCAGCTGTTCCATCTGGCGGCGTTCGTGATCTATTTCTTGACGTGATTCATCAAGGGAAAGGCGCTCAAGATCAAGCTTGTGGTAGGACTCCTCCAGGCTCAGCCGATCCTTCTCTATCGGAATTTTTTTCACATCAATGTGCCTGTATTGTTCTTGCAATTGCTCGTTCTGCTGATCCAAATTTCGGCGTTGCTCGTGCAATTTTCTGGATTGCTCTTCCACTTTGCGCTGTTGCTCGCGCAATTGCTGCTCAGCTTCCTCTAACTTGTATCTTTGCTCTTGAATTGTGAGCCGCTGCTCGTCAAGATGCCGTTTTGGCTCATCCAGATTAAGTCGTTGTCTGTCTAAATCACGACGCTGCTTATCTAGCTTAAAGCGCTTCTCTTCCCACTGCCGCCAGGCTGATTCATTCTTTTCCTTCAAGGTGCCAAGCTGTTCCAGGCGCTTTACCGGATCTTTCTCTTGCGATTCTGCCGGCTTCGTCTCTTCTTGAGAAACAGAGCCTTTCTCTTGAATAGTACTCTCCGCCCGCACAGCCCCGCTAGCCGAAATTAAAATCAAAGAAGCAAGCAAAGGGGTGAATCTAATATATTTAAGCCATGATGAATGCATCTCAAAGAACCTCGTATTGAGGAGTAAAATCCCTGCGCCAACGGATCATAATACTATGTTTGTTGCTAGAATTCTCAGACGCATTTAGCCTGGAGAACAACTCAAGATGAGCGCAAGCGCCAAACCAATTCTGCTAGTTGCAATGAATGTGCCGCCAGAGAAAGAATCTGAATTCAATTCGTTTTATCATCATAAATTTTTGCCGGAGATGTTGAACGCTGCGCCCGAGATCACCTCCATTCGCCGATACGAGGAATCTGGAACTAGTGGCACACTGCGTTGGTATAACAAACAGTTTCTCACTATTTATGAGCTGGCATCGGACGACGTCATTGATAAAGTGGATGAACTTTTTGAGCGCCCCTCGATGGTTGATCTCGTCGGTGAATTCAGGCAATGGAAAGCAAACCACCTGCGCAATTTCAGCCGCATCGTATTTCGCAATTCATGGTCGCATGCACGCGCAGCTGCGGATGGACCCTTTGGCGGCAGACCGATTTTCATCTGGGCGCATGAAATGAAGAGTGAAATGGATCAACCATTTCAAGAATGGTACCAAAACCATTACTTACCATTGCAGGTTGCCGACATTCCTTGCTGGTCTGCATGCAGACGCTACGAAAGTGTGGGGCGAGATCAAACCCGCAGGATAACAGTATTTGAAGCACCCGATGACCAATTACTCCAGCGCTGCTTGAACGACCTGCGCGCGGGACATCGCGTCAAAGAAAATTTTGAATGGCAGCGTCGCGTGGAACAAGCGGTACTCTGGCAAGAATCCGGCAGCTACCGCATCATCTACCGCCGCCCAGGCTAGCTCAACTTCTCGTTAGCAACAACTTATGTGCAGGTCACGAAATATACACAGGTTTTATCGGATTTGTTCACAGAGCAATTTCCATAATAAATCAGAAGTATTAAACCCGGATACCTGTCGACATATGAACATAGAAGCGATTTCGCAGACTGCTGCGTTGCGCTCAGAAAGCGCTACTCAAGAAACTTTGACCGGCATTGCAAACGATGCATGGACTCCTTCTTTCGATAAGAGACCGAGCGATAAGAGCAATGCTGCAAACGATAAGAGCAATGCTGCAAACGATAAGAACATTGGAAAAAAGGAACCCATCGATTTAGTCGACCCAATGATCGGGACGGATGGACACGGGCACACATACCCAGGCGCGACGGTTCCATTCGGTATGGTGCAGCTGAGCCCGGACACAAGACGAGACACCTGGGATGGATGTTCGGGATACCATTATTCGGACCCGCAAATTCTCGGGTTCAGCCACACACATCTCTCGGGCACCGGATGCGGTGACCTCGGCGACATTTCCTTCATGCCTACAACTCGACCGGT
Organism: Obscuribacteraceae bacterium (SeqCode); assembly: GCA_044358055.1. Lineage (GTDB taxonomy): Bacteria > Cyanobacteriota > Vampirovibrionia > Obscuribacterales > Obscuribacteraceae > JAIEPM01. The sequence goes on along the minus strand of JBIKOL010000010.1, from coordinate 83,683 downwards.
CGACAGTGAAGCTGAATTAGATCCGGACAAATTCGCAGCCACTTTTTCACACAAAGACGAGTTCGCATCGCCCGGTTACTACAGCGTACAAATGGGTGATATCAAGGCAGAGCTCACCGCAAGCAAACACGTTGGCATGCATCGATATACATTCCCAAAGAGCACAGACTCAAAAGTAATTATCGATTTGACGCATGGCTTGATGGACCATCCAACCGAATTAAACTTCAAGGTCATTGATGATCACACCATCGCCGGATTACGGCGCTCCTCCGGATGGGCAAACGATCAGTACGAGTGTTTCGTAGCAAAGTTCAACAAACCAATTAGGGGTTACGGTATTTCGAAGGATCATGAAGCTCCGGTAGCTGACGCAACAGCAGCTTCAGGAAATCAATTGAGCGCGTATTTGAATTTTGACACCACGGACGGACAGCCTGTTGTAGCGGAAGTGGCTCTGTCGAACGTCAGCACCGATGCTGCATTGAAGAACTTGCAAGCAGAAGCTCCCGCCAATTTTGATTTCGACAGGATGCATGAGCAAGCACGAGACGCATGGCGCTCAGAGTTGGACAAAGTAAATATCTCAACGAACGACGAACACAAAGCCCGTACGTTTTATACTTCCTTGTATCACAGCATGCTGGCACCGACCCTGGTTTCGGACGTGGATGGCGGCTACCGCGGCAGCGACAACAAGATTCACAAGGCGGAAGGATTCGAGAACTATTCCACGTTCTCACTCTGGGATACCTATCGCGCGGAGCACCCATTGCTCACGATTGTCGAACCAAACAAAGTCAACGATCTGGTGAAATCACTTTATGTGCATGGAGAATACGCGCCAAACAAACAACTGCCGGTGTGGACTCTAGACTCAAACGAAACCAATTGCATGATTGGCTATCACTCGTTCCCGGTAATCGCCGAAGCATACGCAAAAGGATTTCGAGGGTTCGACGCTGAAGGTTTGTACAAGCTGATGGTGCAAAATAGCAAGCGAAATGATTGGTGGGCAGACAAAGGTTACATGCCTTCGGATAAGGAAGGCGAATCCGTATCAAAGACACTGGAATTTGCTTATGATGACTATTGCCTCTCTCAATTTGCTAAAGCGCTTGGGCACAACGACGATGCGGCAAAATACGCTAAGCGCTCCCAAGAATGGCGAAATGTCTACGACAAAGAATCCGGATTTATGCGCGGCCGCAATAGCGATGGCAGCTGGGACACTCCGTTCGATGCAACAAAAGTAGGAGGAGGTGGTCGCGTGCGCGATTTCACCGAAGCGAATCCGTGGCAGTATTCGTTCTCTGTTCCACAAGATGTGCACAGCATGATCGATTTATATGGCGGCAACGAGAAATTCGTCGATAAGCTCGACAAATTATTCACAACACAAAGTACAGAACCACCTGACACAATCGATGTCTCTGGAATGATCGGGCAATATGCGCAAGGGAATGAGCCAAGCCATCACATCGCGTACCTTTACTCTTACGCTGGAGCACCGGAGAAAACGGCTCAACACATAAAAGAGATTCGCGACAAGATGTATAACGACAAACCGGATGGCCTCTGCGGTAATGAAGACTGTGGACAAATGTCAGCCTGGTATGTTTTCAGCTCGCTCGGATTTTACCCGGTAAATCCGGTTAGTGGCGAGTACGTCATCGGCACGCCCGAGTTCGACAAGGCATCAATTGATGTGCCCGGCGGAAAGAAATTCCAGGTGGTGGCACCAAACCTTTCCGACAAGAACATCTACATTCAGAACGCAACGCTGAACGGCAAACCACTAGACCACTGCTACATCACGCACGAGGACATCATGAGTGGCGGCACACTGGTTCTAAACATGACCGACAAACCAGGCGATTGGGGCCACGGTAAAGACGCCGCACCGCAGAACTAGCTCATCATATCAATGCGAATTCGCTTTAATTCGTGTTCGACTTTATCCATTGCGTCGTGAACTGACTTGAGATCCTTTCCCAGCTCTGCGAGCTTCCTGGAAATTGCAGCATCACTCAATTTGAGTTCGTCCAGAGCTTTTAGAAGTGCCTGTTCTTGCGATTTAAGAGCGGCCCGTTCTGGGTCCAGCCGGAATCTTTGCGGCTGTTCCGGGTCAAGCCTAAATTGTGCGGATTCGGCAAGGCCTGGCTGGCAACAGGTGAATAAGCCGAACGCTGTGACAAATAGGAATGCTTCTTTTATTACTCTCATTTGCTTTCACTGAAATCAAGGTTTACAGGTTCTTCCGGTAATTTTTCTGGGGGAGGAGCAATATTGGTGCTTGGCACATCCTTAGACACGACATCCAAGTTCATTCGATTCGCCCAAACCTTGCCCGTTTCTGATAGCAAGAACCCAAATAAGATTGCCTCGGCTCCTTCCGGAACATCAACTACACAACTATATTTTTGCCAATCGGTGCTTCCCTTTACGGGGCGATTTTCCATATTATCGAACTCAAGCATTTTGTGCTCAGGCCCGTCAACTCTCACCCACAACCCGGCGGCGTCCTTCACATTCTCAGTCTTGAGCCAGCCGGAGAATCGAATTCGTTTGCCAATAAATTTTTTCGCGGAGATAGCCTGCCGTAAAGTGCCCAGAGCTGCATCCATCTTATCGAATTTGGATTTGATGTAAGCACATGGCTTTCCATCATGCAGCATGCTGCTGTCCAAACCCATGTCGTACTTCTCTGGTTGAGCCCCTTTAATGATCCATCCCTTCGGTAAATGGGTTTCATCAGTGGGTGGCTGCTCAGCCGCAAAAGCTAAATTTGCGATAGCAATAAAACCGATGCCAGCTAGCAACGGCAACGGAAGGATGCATGCCTTCTTCATATCTATTCCCCAAGAATTAAAAACGCCATCATCAGGCTAAAACAGAAGAAAGAAGAATTGACTGTTAATTCATGAAGAAGTAAAAGTGAACATTACATTTTTCAACTGTGCTTGTGTGCATGGATGCAATTTCTTGAACTAGCGTGGCGGCCCTTTTCCTTCGCCGATGGTATATCTCTAAAATTGCTCCTGCACTTTAATGGCTTCTTTAAGCGCAGCTCGTGCAAGAATTCTAGTGGAATCAAGAATTGGTAATGTCGAGTCTTCCTGCTGAATCAAAAGCGGTATCTCCGTGCAGCCCAGTACAACTCCATCACATCCGAGTGACTTCATTTCCTCAATGACGCATTGAAAAAACTTTCGTGATTCATCTATGAATTTGCCGTTTACCAACTCACTAAATATGATTTGATTGATTCTTTCTTTTGTCGCGCTATCGGGGGTAATACAATCAATATTATGTTCAGCAAGTTTGCCTGGATAAACAGGACCGTTCATGAGGAGACGCGTACCCAGCACAGCCAATTTATTTAGCTCCCTTTGTCTTGCTTCTTTGCCCACTTCCTCTGCGATATGTAGCCAGGGACGGCTGGTTTTCTCAAGCACCTGCGGCAATGCTTGATGGATTGTGTTATCCGGACAAATCAGAAAATCAGCTCCGGCATCTGCAAGCTTTTTGCATGACGAAGCATAAGTTCAGCAACAGAGCACCAACCGTCTTTCTCAATGGCTTCCATATACAGACCAAGAGGATGTGTATGCATACTGACCTCAGGATGCATGTGCTCGCCGAGAAGCTCCTGCCCTTCAAAACAAATTGTGCGATAACAAAGCGCGGCGCCCTCTGCACTACAAGCAACAATTCCTATGTGCTTTGTCTTCACGGACTTAAATTATTCCTTGCGCTCGATGCTAGCCAGTCGCTCTTCTAGCTGCTTGATGCGTTGCTGGTTGCTTATCGATCGATGAAGAAGAGGAAGGGAGATAGCAACTACGAACAAGCCGGAAAACAGAAAAGGATGATCATGCACAAGTGCAAAAATGGCAAAACCACCAACGGTGCCACCTACCAGCACGAAAAAGACCGCATAAGCGATAAGAAAAGCAACGAGGATCAAAATGATCCAGGTGATTGGATTCAACAGGAGAATTCCAGCTACGACTCCACCAACGATAATTTTTCCGGTGGAATTCTTTCCTTCTACTTTGCTTGGTTCATCCATGCACAGTGCCTCCGGATTAGTCTTCCGCATCTCGGCTGCTTTTCTCAGCACGAGCTTTTTCGCGTTTTGCTTTGTCCTTCTCGATATTCTTAGCGCGCTTTTCCGCTGCCTTAGCCCGGCGCTCCGCTTCGAGGCGTTCTTCTTCTTTGCGCTCACGCTCTTTTTGTTTCATTTCCAGATAGTATTCGTAATTGCCTGGATATAAGGTCATGCTGCCTTCGTTGATTTCAACAATTCTCGTGGCAATCTTTGAAATGAAGTGGCGGTCGTGTGATACCACAACCACAGTTCCTTCGTAATTGTTGAGTGCTTCTTCGATCATTTCTTTAGCCGGAATGTCGAGGTGGTTCGTGGGCTCGTCGAGCAATAGCAAATTCGCCGACTTCGTCATCATTTTGGCAAGAGCAACCCGAGCTTTTTCGCCACCACTCAAATCGCCACAGCGTTTGAATACGGTGTCATCACTAAACAGAAATCGACCGAGCAAATTACGCACTTCCACGTCTTTCCATTGAGGAACTTGCTCGGCGATTGTAAGGAGCACAGTTTTTTCCAGATCCAGAGCTTCAGCCTGGTTTTGTTCGAAATAAGCGGGGATGATATTGTATTCGCCCAGCTCGACCTTGCCGTCGGTGGGCTTCTCGACGCCGGCAATCAATCGAAGCAGGGTCGATTTTCCAGCTCCGTTGGGGCCAAGCAGTGCGATGCGATCTCCTCTTTCAATAAGCAACTCAGCGCCGAGAAAAATTACGTTATCCCCATAGGCATGAGTGAGATTTTTGATTTTCACAACCTCGCGTCCGCTTCGCACACAATCAGGAAAACGAAACTTCAATGTGTTCAATTCCGATTCAGGAGCTTCAATCAAATCCCATTTTTCAATTTGCTTTTCACGGCTTTTCGCTTGTGTGCTTCGCGTTGCACTGGCACGAAATCTATCTACGAAAGCCTGCTGCCTCTCCAATTCCTTTTGCTGGCGCTCGAACGCAGCTTCTTGTGCGTCACGCTGAATCTGTTTCTGTTCCACATAAGTTGAATAGTTGCCCAGATATGTTGTCGAAACACCACGCTCGATTTCAACAATTCCAGTGCAGATACGGTCGAGGAAATAGCGATCGTGCGAGACGATTACCATTGGGGTCTCGAGACTTCGCAAATAAGTTTCAAGCCATTCGATAGTTTCCAGGTCGATGTGGTTGGTAGGTTCGTCGAGCAGCAATAAATGAGGTTCTTGCAGCATCACCTTGCCCAGACCAATGCGCATCTGCCAGCCACCACTGAACTCACTCACCTTGCGTTCTGCATCATCCAGACTAAAACCGATACTGGGAAGCAGCTTGTCCACCCGCAATTCAAGACCATAGCCATCGCGCGCTTCAAATTCGTGCTGCAAATGCGAGAGTTTGCTCAGCAAGCGCTTGCACTCCTGCTCATTGGCAGTTTCCAATTTGATCTGAACTTCATGCATCTCATGCTTGAGGGCATGAACTTCGGTGAATGCGCGGAGCAGCTCTTCGTGCACTGTATTTTCTGGCTGAATATCGAATTCCTGGCTGAGGTAGGCGATGCGTATGCCTGGGTGTTTGAAGATCTCACCTGTTGTGGGTTCAATTTCGCCGGTGATTATTTTGAATTGAGTGGTCTTGCCGGTTCCGTTTGGTCCGACAAGGCCAAGACGATCACCGGTTTTCACTTCCCAGCTTACTTCACGCAGGGCTTCGCCGTTTGGAAAAACTTTGGAGATTTTGTCTAGTCTGAGCATGGGATTCCAGTGATATTGTTACGCCGTGCGTAGTGCGGTATGGCTCGACACCTCGAGCTACAGTGCCATTATAGCCCGAGCGGAGCCAGTTTACAGCGCTTGTTAAGATGAGTTGGGGCAATTGCAAAGCTGTGTGGATGAGTTGATGCAGGACAACAGCTGAAATCCAAAGGAACGAGCGATCGCGCTTAGTCCTCTTCTTCTTCCTGGTTACCATCGACTACTCGGCAGGCGACTTTTACGGTACCTGCTTTAATGGCACCGAGCTTAACTGCAGCGGCATGAGATAGATCGATAACTTTGCCTTTGGTGTATGGACCACGATCGTTAATTACAACAACACATGAGCTGCCGTTGCATTTGTTTGTGACTTTTACTTTGGTGCCAAATGGCAATGTCGGATGGGCAGCTGTGAACAGGTGTTTTTGCAGGACCTGCCCGGATGCGGTTTTCTGTCCATACAGTTTATGGTGATAATAATCTGCAAGTCCGGAGAATTCTCTTGCTGAATTTGTGTTTGCTATGCTGTTTTGCTTAGCACCAACTGCGGTGCCTTGCACAAAAGCTATTGCAGCCAGCAGACAAACAAGAACGAAGTGGCGTGGCTTGTTCATGCCCAGTTCCTCTGATACCCGCAGCTATTGTGCACGTAGAAGCCGATTTCTACCTTAGAAAAATGTCCAGGCGAAACGCTCGTACATTCAACTGCTTTCTGCAATTGTATCGAATATGTGAGCGCGCTAATCATCCCAGCGCTTCGCCGATTTGCGGACATACGCCCGAAACGCCTTTTCAGCCTGCCTTAACAGATTTGGACCTAATCACAGAAAGTCCCCGATTCTTAAGCAATTTGAAGAAAGGCGCGGGTCAAAATATTAGCAGCGATGTATACAAACGATTCCACGGGGGAAAAGGGAGGACAGCAAACGAGGCGTTTTGACTAAACGTTTCCATTTTGTTGTCAAATCTGGGAAGTGTGCAGTAATCGGGAGCGCTGTGCATAACGGTGGGTCGAACGCGGGCAGGAGCCTCGACACGCGAAAGAAGGAGTCGCAGGTTCTTAAAGGTGGAGGAAGCCTAAATGAATCCGTTAATGCTAGAGGTGAGGGATCAGGGTAAGACTGCTGGTGAAGATAAAGGGGCAAGCAATTGGCAAGACGAGGTGAGGAATCTCACTTTCAAGCCTGATTCAAGCACCAAATCTGGTGACAAGACAAACGAAGTTACAGCGAAAAGAGATACTGCGGAAACTCCTGAAGTTAAAGCTGCATATCAGAAGATGCTTGAGAAAACCAAGGGTGTTGACCCAGTTGCTGTTGCCGACAGCATCAATCTATTTGGTGATCTCGCTGCGGCCAATGGCAATGTGCCAAAGTTGAGCATGCCTGTTGAGAAAAACGACAACAAGGCCGCTGACAATGGCATCGTTGATCCGAATGCCGTAGAAGAAAGAGTTGCAAAAGCATATACCGGTCTTCTTCAGCGCGGCCTGAACCCCGTGTTGATAGTTGATGTTCTCAACGTTGCCGGCGATGTTGCTGCAATTGCAATGAGTCCACAAGGCAAGAAACTGTTCGAAGATATCAAAACATTGATATCGCATATCAGGGGCTAAACCTGCGAAACATTCCGGAAACAGCCCGGATGTGTGTAGGCTGAAACTGGCACTCGGGCACTGCCCGTAGTGTGAGCTATTGGGGTGCGTTTCGCTCCTCGGTCCCGCACACCTTCCGCACATCCGGGAACTGTTTCTAGAAGCTTCCAGAATGGGGGCGTTCTCAGTGGTAACACATTTTTGAAGTACAAACAGGATCGGTGATCTGAAAATTGCTGATGCCACTGAAAGCGCCGCCATTCTGGCGGCTTCTATAAAGCTCGCTCCAATCCACAGATGCTCCAGTCCACAGATATTATTCGGGCTATCGGGGGAATCTCATTTGCAAGACCTGGGTGGAAAGTTTGAACCACGCCTGGCCAATCCGCAAGCGGAAGCCAGCGGTGCAGCACATAAAGAAGCAAGCCTCGCGCTGCAACAAGAATCGGCGAGCTTGTTCGGAGCAAAAGTTCGCATCGTCGGCGACAGAGCCGTATTACTAAACACTCGTGTTGACGAGCCGCCGCAAGACAAAAAAATCGGTCCAACCGATCCGAACAAAGAAATTACAGTCACCGTGATGGTGAAACCGAAAGCCTCAGAAAAAGAGATCGACGATACTCTGGCACAAATAGCTCGACGCGAGCGCAAGCCACTTACAGACAAGGAATACAACGAGCGTTTCAGTGCCAACCCGGAATCGATGAAACGCGTTGCCAAATTTGCTAAAGACAATGGACTGAAAATTGTCGAATCTGAAAGCGATTCAGGCAAAGTAATGTTGAAAGGAACCGTCGGCAAGTTCAATGATGCGTTCAAGATTCAGCTTGATGATTTCAAAGGACCGCTTGGTCCAACGAGAGAAAGACAGGGAGCCATTTCCGTTCCTATGGAAATGGCCGGAGACATTCAGGGTGTATTCGGATTAGACGAACATACAGCTGCACACTCCAATGTACTGCGCCTTCCCGATGGTGGATTTCGCCCGCATTTAGCAACAGGATACATGCCACAAGACGTCGCAAAGGCATATGATTTTCCTGAGGAGTCGCATGGAGCAAAGCAAAGCGTAGCAATTGTAGAGTTTGCCGGCGGCCTAGATTTGAAGGACAACGCCACTTACTACAAAGATCACGGTCTCAAAGTTCCAAACATAACGCTTGTCGGGGTGGACGGCACACAGAGCAAAGTTGGCGCCACTGCAGATGATGAAGTCGCGCTCGACAGCCAGGTTATAGGCACGGTCGCTCCTGACGCAAAACAGATGCTCATATTCGCGCCTAACTCAGACCAGGGATTTGTTGATGCAATAACCCGCGCCACATTTACAAAACCTGGCGAAACGCACAACTCCGCCATCAGCATCAGCTGGGGCGCGCCGGAGTCAAAGTGGTCGGCACAGGCAATCGACAATCTGCACCTTGCTTTCAAAAAAGCGGCATTGAAAGGTATTAGCGTCTTCGCTGCAACCGGAGACAAAGGCGCAAAAAATGGAACAGACAAATTCACTGCTGACTATCCGGCAGGGGATCCATTCGTCACAGCCACAGGAGGTACCGAATTACATCTTGATGGCACGGGCGCGATCAGCTCAGAGTCAACCTGGCCGGACAGTGGTGGTGGCATCAGCGAAATCAATAAGGTGCCTGATTTCCAGAACGAAGTAAAACTTCCTCCGAATGCAAATGGAAACAATGTAATTGGCCGCGGCGTTCCGGATATTGCCGGCAACGCCGCGCCGATTACAGGCTATCGCATTCGTGTTCATGGATTCGAAACAACGATGGGCGGTACCAGTGCTGTCGCGCCACTTTATGCCGCTCTGGTAATGCGCATGAACGGCGCGCTCGGGCAGCAGGTCGGCTACCTCAACCCTTTCATATATAGGAATGGGAACAGTGGAGTCTTCAGCGACATGGTCGATGGAGACAATGGCGGCTATAACGCCGGCCCCGGATGGGACGCAGCGACGGGCTGGGGGCGGATAAACGGCAAGAAGATGTTGGAGGCTATGAGAAAGGACCTGAAGGCGAATCCAAGAACAGGCTTGGCTTGACAACTTTATTAAACAAAATCAATGTCCAATCTTTTGTCTCCATGTGTAGAAGCAATAGGGGATGGAACACGGCTCGGGGCTTCTGCAAAGTTGGCTTTCTGAGTTCGAGTCCCAAACCACCACAGCACCGGGAAAATTCTGAGCTAATAAATCCTGCCCCCCAGGACGGGCGCTTGCCTGGCAACGGCTCAAAATTACAGATGAGAAACTCGCGACCATGGCAGTCGCAGCTAGAAAAAGATTTCCGCAATGGAAATATGGGGCGGTTTGAATGATCAATGACAGTTTATGGAACGAGAAGTCGACTGAGGCGCAAAGCGCATCGGCTTCAGACAGTGCAGGTTCTTTGTTTTTGCAAACGATGCAGCAACCATCGTTTTTGAAAACAACACTCCCAATGTTAGACAACAACACGAATCCGAGCATTGAGCGCACATCGTTTATGATGCCGAGATTGGCTCCGCATCCGTCTCCCTGGGGAGGCGGCTCGGATACGCCATCGACTCCGGCTCCGCCCGCGGACAGCGGAAATCCACCGTGGAGAACAAGTCCACGTCCGATTCCAGTTCCAACAACTCCGACAGACAACGGCGGAACGCCGCCCTGGCGTACAACGCCGACTCCGGCGCCATCCTCGCCATCCGACGGCGGTGGGCCCTGGGGCAATTCCAACGGAGACTCGAGAAGACCTGCTCCAACGCAGCCTTCCGACGGGCCTTGGGGTGGCTCCAATAGCGGAGATACACAAAGACCGGCTCCGAGCCCTTCTGACGGACCCTGGGATAAAATTCCCGGCAGTCCATGGCAAAAGGGTGGTTCCGATAGCGCCGGCAGAACAGGCGACAGAACGAATCCTCCGCGTCCATCAGGTGGTGGCTCCGCGGATGAAGCAAGCCGCGCCTTCGATCGTGATCGCGTGCAGAGAACATCAGAATCGTTCTACAACTCAGCAGATGCATTCAGAAGACTTGGAAATCAAAATGAAGTCGCATTGGAAATGAAAATGCGCGACTGGCTGCAACAAAAGAATTCGCTGAATCCAATTACATTCATGCGTGGAACTGCAGCCATTGCCACCGGACTTGGACAATTCAGATTGGAAGCAGGAAGTCGCATTGACATCACATCACATGCCGACAGCAAACCGCGCATTCTCCAGGGCGAAGGATATGATTTCGGCGGCGAAGCAACAACATGGTTGCGCCTTGCTGCGGGTTCACTTGTGGAAGCACAGCAATATGTTCGCGGTCACAAAGGACTGGTCATCGACGGTCAGCCGATGGACGATGCCTACATTCAGCAACTGAAGGGCTTGCAGACCAATGTTGAGGGTTATCTCAATCAGATTTATGGACCGCACAACATTGATGGAATTTACAACACGCTCTTGAATGAAGTCAGAGTTAATAGCGGAGATTGGCAGCAAGGTCTGGTGCGTTTACATCAGCAATTCAATGACACAAAGTCGAACGACAATCGTTACATGGCCAAATCAGCTCGCGACATCGCATTGGGATTCCTTGCCGAAGCCGGCTACATGAGCTCGCGTGACAATGGCGAAGAAGCAAAGATCATGTTCAAGGAAGCAAACGATCTTCTGGCTACGTCGCAGCGATTGGATGGAGCTGCACCAGACAATATCGCTCTTGCACAAATTTCGAATAGATTGCGTCCTCAAATCAACAAAGCAATCGACAATCAGTGGAGCGATCCATTCGGCAATCCATTCAATATTCCAAAGCCGCAAAATAGCTTGATCGCATAAACAGAAATAAAGCCATGAATGGGCGCCCATGAGGCGCCCCTCCATTAAGGTGAGGGATCCTCTTTCTTTTTTTCCAAGCGCACTTTCACGAGTTGTTTGTTCTTTTCACTCGGCTCCTTGTGCACTCCCATCTTTATGCACTTCTCGAAGCACTGCAGCGCCTGCTCGTATTGCTCGCTTGAAGCAAATGCGACACCTTTGAAAAACACTGCGTCGCCACTGCCTGGGTCCAGCTTTAACTGTTCATCGCAAAAAGTAATCACTTCAGAATACTTTTGCTCATCGATCAAAAGCTGGCATTTCTTACGAAAGGCGTACTCGACATTTTTATTCAATGACAGTGTTTTCTCATACGCCTTCAATGCATCTTCCTTTGCGCCTGCAGTTTCGCAAATCAATCCTTTGGCAAGCCAATGCTCAAAAGCCGCCGGTTCCTCTTTGATGCATTTCTCTATTGACTCCAGAGCAATTCTATTATGTTCGGCAATTACCGCTTCGCCCTGCTCCGTTGATTTAGACGCCAGGCCAGAGTGAGCAAGAGCCAGTAGCTTATAAGCACGCGGATCATCTTTCTTGCTGAGAATTGGCTTCATCAGGTCGATACATTCCTGATATTTTTCCTGCTGTATCAGTGTTTCGCCTTTGCTGATCTGATCAAAGTTCTTCTTCAAATAATAGAGTATTCCGGCCACAACTATGACAGCAGCAGCCACCGGAAATGAGCCCTGCCTGTATAACTGCTCGCCCTGATACGCAAGCAACGGGTGAATACCACATTGAACCAAGATCCACAGGGCTCCGTCCCAGAGCCATTCATTGGGAACCTTCACGACCCAAATCATCAGCAGAACGATTAAGAAACCATATCTATAAAGTGGCTGCAGTTGTCTGCGCACTTGCTGCGAAAGAAACGGTTCGATAATTCCAAAACCATCAAGGCCGGGGATCGGCAACAAGTTCAAAATGAAAACGACAAATTCAATGTTGATCAACCAGCACAATGCGAAAATCCAGGTTTGAGAGAAGATGCCTGTATGGAGCAAAAGGGCAAGAACAACACCGAATAACAAAGTCGCCAGTGGGCCGGCTGCAGACACCATGCTCGACCATATAGGTCCCTTAAGCTGATCGTCCCGAATTTGCACCGAGGCTCCTGGCAAACCGATGCCGCCCATCATGATGAACAAGGTTGGCAAGATCACCGAAAGCCGAATATCCGTGTATGCAAAGGGATTGAAGTGCAAATAGCCTTTAGATTTGACGGACTTGTCACCGCCGATATAAGCAACAATGGCATGCGCGAACTCATGGAAGCAGACTGAGATGATCCATCCGATCACCACAATTGTTGCCACCATAACTGGTTCTTTCAAGTTTCTCTCCCGCTCGCCGCCTGGCTATAAGCGTAATATTCCCACAGCCAGCATTAATTCAATTTCAAAGAAAAAAATGTCCTCACTGCTTGAAATAAGTATACATACGTGCGGTAAGGAACTGAAAAATTTTTGAAGCAGGCTAGCTTCAGGGAAGTGAGTATGTCAAATTCGGGCCTGGATTCTACCAAAGAAGTGAAACCCTCAGAACTCGCGACAAATTCCCAAGCTGATCTTTCTTCTTCGTCGCTTGATTTGCTCAGGGATCACGGACAGGTTCTCAAGCCAAAATTCTCGCCACATACGGCTGGCGATCCTTCGATTTATCCTGATCCTAGCCTGACACCAGGAGCGATTTTTCCAGACGTAACCGCAGCAGAAGTTTGCACGCCTGGTTACTCGAAATCGGTAAGAAACGTCAGCCAACAAACCAAGAATGAAGTGTTCAAAGAATATGGAATCACAAATCCGCAACCTGGCGAATATGAGATCGACCACTTCATATCACTTGAGCTTGGCGGGACAAATGACATAAGCAATCTCTGGCCCGAGTCATACAAAATGGCCAATGGAGCTCACGAAAAAGACAAGGTAGAGAACTATTTGCACAAGCAAGTTTGCAACGGCAACATGACTCTTCAAGAGGCACAAGACGCCATCCGCACGGACTGGTACGCTGTTTATTTGCAAATGCAAAAAGGCAAAAATTAGATCAGGACTAATTTTCCAAACTGGTGTATCTTTCTCTGAATGCAATTGAACTTTGCATTCAGGAGAAAATAGATGCCATTGCAAGATCCAAAAATCACTGTGCAGCAAGGTGACGTTCTGCGCTTTCCCTGCAACGTGTTGATTTTGAAATATGCGCAGTGGTGGCACGGTGCCGACCTCGCAGTAGCAGATGCGCTGGGACTTGGAAGAGGCTGGGAAACTGGCGGCAAATTTCTTGCGGCAGGTGATTACAAGGTAATAGAAGGCGAACGAAAAATTGCTGCGGAGCATGTGCTGTTCGAAGGCGTGGATCAGCTCAGAAACCTAAATTACTCCGCGGTTCGCGAATTCAGCAGACGCGCTATTCTTCACACCGCAAAAGCACTGCCAGATTCGCGGCACATTGCAATGACAATGCATGGTGCTAATTTCGGCATGGATGAACGCGAGTCATTTTTGTCACAGCTCGGTGGAATGCTCGAAGCGCTGAAAGACAAAACAATATTGCCGCTTCTGGAAGAGATAAGCATAGTCGAGAAAAACGAAGGGCGTGCAAAGCGGCTAGAAGAGCACCTGGCAAAATACTATTCGCCGCGCAAGCAAGTCGAAGTAGCGGAAACTTACACAAAGCAACTAGAGTCTGCCGGCACTGCAATAAAGGAGAAGCCGCATGTTTTCGTAGCGATGCCGTTCAGCCCTGAGTTCGAGGATGTGTATATATTTGGAATTCAGGAACCTGTCCAGCAAGCCGGATTATTGTGCGAACGTGTTGATCTTGACGTTTTTACAGGCGACATTGTTGATCGAATCAAGTCGAGAATCGAAACCGCCAATCTCGTGGTAGCCGATTTGACTGGTGCCAACGCGAACGTGTATCTCGAAGTCGGTTATGCCTGGGGACGCAATGTGAAAACACTCTTGCTGTGCCGCAATCCGGACGAGCTGAAATTTGATGTGAAAGGACAACGTTGCGTGATATATGCTTCGATAAATGATCTGCGCAAGAAATTGGCGGCTGAGCTGAGAGTACTGATCTAAAACTGAATGTGGAGGCTCCCAACTTAGGGCGGAGGCGCTACTGCTTTTTTGAAGCCGGCGAGCCGCCGGCGCTCCCGGGTAACGTGCTGAATAATCAGCTCAGCCTAACTATCGAAGTGCTTATTTGATGTGCAAGAGATTCTTGATGCCGAATCCAATCATATTTGGATTTGCTTTCAAGCGGCGTTTGCAGTATGGACCTGCTACATTGTCCTTGCCGAAAGGCAAATACATACGCACGAGTACGCCAGTTCTAGCCAGCTCAGCCAGCTGCTCTCGCTTGTTCCCACTGGCAGACTCCGCCATCGCCACAAAATATTTTCCGCTGGCGAATTCTTGCTGAATTTCCTTGCGGGGAACACCAAGCAAATGTTGCACTTCGAACTGCTGAGACGGAGCTCTGCTTACGAGCACAGCATCCTCGATAAAGCTTCGCATGCAATCTGTATCATGTGAAGCTAGCTCGACATAAGTACCGCGAGCAAGCAATTCTCTGCTTAACTCTACCGATAGTTCCTTCATTTTCTGTTTATCTGTGAGCGCAATAGAAGCCGGTTCGTTATAAATTCCGATAACCATGCGCACTCGGCAACGCTCATCAAAGCGCTTTATGTCATTCTTCGTTCTGAATAAACGCGACTGAACGACTGTTCCAAAGCCCTTGCAGCCCGAGTTGATCAAACCGAAATAGGTGTCTAGATGAAAGTCAGCCCAGCTGTGATCTTCGGCTTCAAGAGTCACTCTAACTGCGCTCTTTTCTGCGTGACGAACGATAGTTTCGATGCGTTGCTGCGCGCGCTCAAGTTCCCTCTGCTTGCCTGGTGCAGAAGAAGCAGGCGATATGCTGCTGAACATTGATGGCTTGAATGAGACGGTAATATGCCTTAGAGGATCGTTAGAAGGAATCTGCTGAGCCGCGATCAAATCGATGAGCTGCGTGTAGTTCTGTACTGATTGATCACAATCGTCATCGTTTTTCGCATCTTCGCCCAGAATGTCTATTGTCGATGCGAAGCGATTTTCTTTGAAAACTTTGTGCGCTTTTTGCAATGCGTCTTCTGCAGTCTTTCCCGCCAGGTAAGGGGCTGCAAGCATCATCACCACTTTCAATGGCAGCGTGTCCACGATGCTTATTTGATTTGCTGCTGCTGCAGGAGCATGATTCGGCTGAGTTGTTTTTTCGTTCACTGGGCTAGCTACGGGCATGTTGGTGGCACCTGTACTTATTATATGGTTTCTTGCTTTGGGAATTACCAGGCTTTCAGGACTGAACCTGTACCGCAAAGATCATCTGAGCTGCTACTGTGAATTCTCTACGGAATTCATGAGCCTAGACTTACTATTTTTCTTATTTTTAGAATCTAAACCAGCGTAGGAATACTAGTGAATCCGCAAGATTGCGAACCGCTGGGGCACACGGCTCTTAAACAGATTTTCACGATTGCAATTGGAGGAAACGGAACGTAACCGGGCACCCGAAAAAGAACACTCCGAATTAATCTCCCAGAGGTAATCCTTTAAGCACATCACTTCCAGCCTGATGGCTTCGCAGTAGCTCATCGGGATCCGGACCGAGGCGAGAAATCATCACAAGGTAAGAAGGGGGTCGTTCATGCGATTCAGGAAGCGCCATGCACAAAATGCGCCCGCCAGGCGCTGCCGACGAAATCATCTCGAGTCTTCCTGCAGGCAAATAGCGCACCGATTTGGACGCAGAGCTGAACTTGGCGTTATGCAATGTGCCGGCGAAGAGCTTACATTGATCGATGAGTGACTGGTCGTTTTTTACAGCGCTGCGCGGCAGAA
Source organism: Obscuribacteraceae bacterium (SeqCode) (assembly GCA_044358055.1). GTDB lineage: Bacteria > Cyanobacteriota > Vampirovibrionia > Obscuribacterales > Obscuribacteraceae > JAIEPM01. The sequence goes on along the minus strand of JBIKOL010000010.1, from coordinate 67,503 downwards.
CAAAGCTGATGAGGTCGACCTTGCCGGTACGTTCCTTTGAGCCGACAACAATATCTATACCTGAGCCTGCATGTTTGTATTTCGCCCAGGTGAAGTCTTTCTTGTGGGCATCGGTAAGTACCGGCAAGCCAAAACTCTTCTCGAAATTGTAGAAATCCTCACCTAAACCAGGAAGTGGCTTTGCGCTGAAGATGTCGGCTTTTCCCGCGGCATTGCCGTTGCCGTTTGGCACCGCTGATAGTGGCTTGATTCGATCTGCCTTTGCTATAAGTGGTCGAGTAGCCGAGGCATATTCACCGCTCGTTTTACCGTTGTGTCCATGAGCGGCAGCTGATGCAGAACGGTTATAGCTTGTGAGCTCATTCAATGTTTGAAATGCATCGTCTTGTGTTGCAGTTGCAGAATCGATTTTCGTGACCAGCAGATACTCAGTACCTTCGTCTCCGACATTGCCGACCCGCGCCATGGTCTTGCATTCCATCACCGGCCAATACTGCGTGTCGCGAGGCAATTCAAACTCTTTAGGAGAAATGATGGCTACGGAAAATTGCTGATGTGGTTTTAGAGCGCGGCGAATTTCAAGACGCGCAGTAGAAGGTTCAAGCGTATGAATGTCTGTGAATTTGCCTTGCATCTTAATTGTTATGCCGCTCAAATCACGACCACTTGTGTTTTCCAGAAGCATGAACACAGCTGGGTGATAGCCGGCCGAATCGAGCGTCCATCCAGTTACGTAATTAAGCACCGCGAGATTTTTCGCTTTATGTTCGTCATCGATCTCGGATTCTGCGATCGCCAGGTGCGGAAGAACCGTAGTCAGTAAGAAGGCGCAAAATGCAAACAATGCAGGCAGATTAATGCGGCGCACCTGGAATACGAATTGCGGCTTGCTGTCCATCAATTTACTCCCCTGCACTCCTGCTTTTGATTACATGCCAATGCTGTCATGCTCTTCAACTGCTTCTCTTGATCTGGAATTCAATTGTAAATAGAAGCGCATCCGTTTACTTACTGATCTTAAGTTATTTAAGCCCAAATAGTCGCATTATCGCCATTCATTCAAGCAATACTTGCTAGTAAAGAGATATCCAGAAAGTCCTGAGGTGCTATTCTTTTTGCAGCCCGGGAGGTAATCAATGGACGAAATCGATGCAGTAGGACGGCAGATGCTTATTGACCGTCCGCTTCTCACGCGTGGACGCCTTGCAGTTTTTCGTGAGTCACTCACTCATGACGACTGGTTCCCTCAATTAAAAGTGACCCTGAAGAAATCAGGCTCAGATCAGGTCCTCTGGCGCTGGGCAAGCCACGATGTTATCGATGAAGATGAGCCGCCGCCGTATGATCACGACGGTTTGTTGGAAAAATATTTTGAATTAGAACACCCGGTCAAGTCGCCGCGCGGATTGGAAGCGGTGTTCTGGCTTGGTCCCGGGCTTAACAGTCATGCACGCCTGGGTAGTTTCAGTGCGGCACTTTATTTGTATCCACGCTCAGTAGAAGAACGTGGTGTGCAGGTCGGAGTTCTCGATTTCGCTTCAGGCATCAGCGGACAAAATGTTCCACTCTATGTTCGAGTGAACTTTCCCTGGTAGAGCTGTTCCGAAGACTCCTTCGTCTGTTCGACTGTCCATAAGCTTTTCTATGCGTAGGGGCGACGCCATGCGTCGCCCGCAATTAACTGTCTGTTCTTGAACAGGGCGAGGCATGGCCTCGACCCTACGCATGAACGCTGCAGGCCTCGACCCAACGCAACGCTGCAGGCCTCGTCCATGCGCATAATCGAGACATGCCTCGCCCCTGCGCAAATCGCGGCAGGCCGCGCCTAACGCATTATCGTGTTAGACGCCTATCAAAAAAATCGCCAATAAAAAAATGCGCCCGGTGCGACTCGAACGCACGACCAATCGGTTAAAAGCCGAGTGCTCTACCACTGAGCTACGGGCGCACAGCAGGTAAGGGTTCATCGTAGCAATCAATGTCTTACGGTGTCAAGGAAATCGTAAATTAGGCTGTTTCAATGTTCACTTGAGTGCGCAACACAGCGCCACCACCGAGGACCTATAGCGCAAACGCTATACTACGGGTGCTCGTATAGCGTCTGCGCTATAGGATTCTCAAATTCTTATAGCTCGAACGCTATACTAGGGGCACTAGTATAGCGTTCAAGCTATAAGAGCTCAGCCGGTGCTTCTGAACAAGCGGTTAAAATCATCCCGACTTAGCGATTTACAGCCTTCTACGGGCGTTTGAACTAGCACCTTTGGATCCGCATCTCCAAAGAGAGAAGCCATAGCTAATAACAAAGCCGGCCTTTTCAAGCTTACCTGCGAATCAGCAGCGCAGACAAGCTTATTCTTCAGCCACCAAACGAACATTTTCTTGTCCAGGTTTGATACCGTAAATGGTGCGGCTAGATGAAGCAGCATTAACCTGCTTTCCTTGACGCTATATATCTATATGAGTACTATTTGTAAACTTAGGTGAAGGTAGCCAATACATACGTCAGTGGTACTTAGACTCCACTTGACTATGGACTGCTTTCGCACGCAAGGCAAAATTCAACTCAAGAGTGGAGGAACGGTGGGAAAAAACTTGGGGCGCGAAGAACTCAAAAAGAAGCGCGACAAATATATGGTTCCCGGTTTGAAGCATCTGTATGCTGAACCACCTCATTTCGTCAAAGGGAAAGCGCAATTCCTTTACGACGAAAAAGGCGACGAATATCTCGATATGTTCGCAGGCATTGTGACCGTCTCAGTAGGTCATTGCCACCCAAAAGTTACACAAGCCACAATTGAACAGCTGCAAACTCTGCAACACACTTCCACAGTATTCCTCACTCAACCTATGGTTGACCTTGCTGAAAAGCTGGCCGAAATTGCCCCTGGTGAACTAAGCAAAAGCTACATTACAAACTCTGGAACAGAAGCAAACGAAGCTGCAATCAGCATGGCACGCCTGGCAACAGGACGTCACGAAGTCATTGTGCTCAAACATTCATATCATGGACAATCACATCTGGCCTCATCAATGACTGCAAACAACAACTACAGACCAAACACAATGCCGGCTTCCGGCATCGCATTTGCAGAAAACGCATATTGCTATCGCTGCCCCTTCAAGAAAACTCCAGACAACTGCAGCCTTGAATGCGCCAAAGATGTCGAGCGCGTTATCCAGCAGCAAACAAGCGGCCAACCCGCCGTGATGATTGCCGAACCAATTCAAGGTGTTGGTGGTGCAATCTGCCCGCCCGACGGATATTTCCAGGAAGTGAAGAAGATTCTTGATAAATACGGAGTTCTCTTTATCGCCGATGAAGTGCAAACAGGATTTGGTCGCACGGGCGATCACTACTGGGGCATCCAGAATTGGGACGTTCATCCCGATATGATGACCATGGCAAAAGGACTCGGCAATGGCACACCGATTGGTGCCTGCATCACAACGCCAAAAATTGCTGAGAACTTGCACAAATCCGTTATCAACACCTTCGGTGGAAACCCGGTGGCAAGCGCCACTGCAATGGCAGTAATTGATACCATTAAAGAGGAAAAATTGCAGGAGAACTGCAAGGTCATCGGTGATTACCTCATCGATGGACTTAAAGATCTTCAGAAATCATTCCCCATCATTGGCGACATAAGAGGCAAAGGCTTGATGCTCGGCATTGAAATTGCCGATCCGGAAACGAAAGCACAAATGACAGCCGAGTGCTCAAAAATTGTTGAAGTCGCCAAAGACAATAAAGTTGTAATCGGCAAGGGTGGACTCTGGGGTAACACCATCAGACTCAAGCCACCAATGACGGTGACAAAGGCAGACGCCGACAGATGTCTTGCCGCCATGCGCAAAGGACTCGAAGCCGTCAAAACAGGCGAGCTATCAGGCACAGCGCGCAAGTAGCGATCTTCAAAACAACGTTCATAATTAAGTACAGCATTTATAGGAGTAATCACCAATGCCACGCACAATACGTTGCGGATTGACCCAGACTAAGAATGAAGTGGTCGCGCCAGCAGGCGGCTCAGACAAAGACACTATCGACAAAATTGCCAAAGCAATGCTCGACAAGCACTTGAAACTTGTTGACGAAGCTGGACAGAAGGGCGTGCAAATACTCTGCTTCCAGGAACTCTTCAATGGACCATACTTCTGCGCAGAACAACATCCGTGCTGGTATCAGCTCGCCGAAGAAATTCCAAACGGACCGACAGTTAAAGCCATGCAAGCAGCTGCGAAGAAGCACAACATGGTAATCGTTGTACCGATGTACGAGAGAGAACAAACCGGTGTGTATTACAACACCGCGGCAGTCATAGATGCTGATGGCACCTATCTCGGCAAGTATCGCAAGAGCCACATTCCTCAAGTCAACCCTGGTTTCTGGGAAAAGTTCTACTTCCGTCCAGGCAACCTTGGTTATCCGGTGTTTGAAACACGGTATGCGAAGGTCGGCGTCTACATCTGCTACGACCGCCACTTCCCGGAAGGCGCTCGCGCACTCGGACTCAATGGCGCAGAAGTTGTGTTCAACCCATCAGCAACAGTTGCCGGACTTTCCGAATACTTGTGGAAGCTCGAGCAGCCAGCGCACGCAGCAGCCAACGGCTACTTCATAGGCGCGATCAATCGCGTCGGCACAGAAGCACCGTGGGGCATTGGTGAATTCTATGGCTCAAGCTACTTCTGCAACCCACGCGGCGAAATCGTTGCACAAGGTTCGCGCGATAAAGAAGAACTGATCGTTGCCGATCTCGACCTTGATCAAATTCAAACAGTCCGCGACACATGGCAATTCTACAGAGATCGAAGACCAGAAACCTACACAGAACTCGTCAAGCTCTAAATCTCTGGAAGGAATTAAAAACAAATGGTTGAGCACTACAAACCAGTAAAATACAAAGCCTGGGAAATGACCCTGGAAGAGCGCTTCCAGGAGTACCATCCTGCTCTAACGGAGCGCGAAGCGGTGCTTGAAGCAAACCGCTGCCTCTACTGCCACGACGCACCATGCATGGTGGCATGCCCGACACACATCGACATTCCAACCTTTATAAGGAAGATTGCGACGGGTAATACCAAAGGCTCCGCGCGCACAATTCTGGAAGCGAACTTGCTTGGAGCAACGTGCTCACGAGTTTGTCCGGTTGAAGAACTTTGCGAAGGCGCCTGCGTCATGCGGCACGATCACAAACCGATTATGATCGGGCGCCTGCAACGTTATGCAACTGACTATGCAAACGAGAAGAAAATCAAATACTTCCAACCAGGAAAACCGAACGGTTTCAAGGTCGGAATAATTGGAACCGGACCTGCCGGGCTTTCATGCGCAGGCGAACTTGCAAAACTCGGCTTTGAAGTAACCTGCTATGAGAAGAAGAAAATGGCCGGTGGACTCGATACATACGGCATCGTAGTATTCCGCGAACCAGTCGAAGTCAGCCTTGCTGAAGTGAAAGTGGTCGAAGAATTGGGCGTGAAAATCAAAACCGAATGCGAAGTCGGCAAAGACATCAAGTTCGAAGAGATTCTTGAAGCTAACGATGCAGTCTTCGTCGCAGCCGGACTGGGTTCAGTTCCTGAAATGAACATACCTGGCGAGAAGCTGGAAGGCGTTGTCGATGGTCTCGATTTCATCGAAGAAACCAAAGTCAAGAAACTCGACAGCATAAAATTCGGAAATCGAATTGCAATTATCGGAGCAGGCAACACAGCAATCGACTGTGCCACCATCGCTCGCCGCCTTGGCTCAGAACGAGTCACAATCGTGTATCGTCGTTCAGAAGCCGAAATGACTGCCTACCACTTCGAATATTTGTTTGCACTTGGTGAAGGCGTCAGCTTCATGTTCCTCACGCAGCCAGTTGAAGTTGTCGGCAACGGCAAAGTCGAAGGCTTGAAGTGTGTGCGCATGGAATTGGGAGAACCAGATCACTCAGGCAGACGCATGCCAGTGGCAGTAAAAGGCTCGGAATTCGTCATTCCCTGCGACATGGTAGTCACAGCGATTGGTCAAAAGAAACACACAGCTATGCTGGCCAAGCTTGCTGAATTCGGCGTGAAAACAACGAAGAATGGCTATATCGATGTGGCTGACGACACTCTGCGCACAGCACATCCAAAAATCTTTGCGGGCGGCGATTGCATTCGCAGTAAAGGCGAAGCATCAACGGTGGCAGCGGTGCAAGATGGAAAGATCGCAGCAGCAGCCATTCACCACCAGCTTGTTGGAGAGCATTCTCCAAACAAAAAACACATCGAACCAGTTCTGTCACCCGTAACATAATTAGGAGAGTGAGATGGCAAGTCTCGAAATAGATTTTTGTGGTATCAAGTCGCCTAACCCATTCTGGTTAGGGTCTGCGCCGCCAGCGAACTCTGCTTATCAGGTACAGAAGGCATTTTCGCAAGGCTGGGGCGGAGCGGTCTGGAAGACGATCGGCGCGCCGGTTCTCAATGTCTGCAATAGATATGGAACCATCGATTACAAAGGACAAAAGATCGTCGGATTGAACAACGTCGAGTTGATCAGCGACCGTCCAATTGAACTCAACTTGAAAGAAATCGCGGAAACAAAAAAGAATTTCCCGAAGCACACCGTTATTGTTTCGGTAATGGTTGAGTCGAAGAAAGAAGCCTGGCAAGAAGTCGTCAAACGCGTGGAAGACACGGGTGCAGATGGCTTCGAGCTGAACTTCGGTTGCCCACATGGAATGTCCGAGCGCGGCATGGGTGCTGCAATGGGACAGGTTCCGGAATATACTTGCATGGTTACTGAATGGGTAATGGATGTTGCGACGAAACCTGTTATCGTCAAACTCACACCCAACGTGACCAACATCGTTGAACCAGCTCGCGCCGCACTGAAAGGACGCGCATCAGCCTTATCGCTCATCAATACCATCAACAGTATCACAGGAGTAGATCTCGACACCTTCGAGATCAAGCCAAACATCGGTGGTAAGGGCGGTCACGGCGGCTACGCAGGTTATGCAGTCAAGCCGATTGCATTACATTTGCTATCTGCGGTTGCAAGCGACCCTGAAATTCAAAAAGCCGGGTTGCCAATTTCAGGCATCGGCGGAATCGAAACATGGCGCGACGCGGTGGAGTTCATGTTGCTGGGCTCTACCTCAGTTCAGGTATGCACAGCAGTTATGAAATGGGGCTTCAGAATTGTCGAAGACATGATTGAAGGCATGGAAAACTGGATGGACGAAAAGGGCTTCAAGACGCCCGCTGACTTCATCGGTAAATCAGTTCATCGCATTTCCAACTTCGGCGATTTCGACCTGGGCTTCCAGACTGTTGCTCGCATCAATCCGGACAAGTGCATTCATTGCAACCTCTGCTACATCGCTTGCAACGACGCTGCACACCAGTGCATCGACATGAAGAGCCTCAAGCTCAACGGAGAGATGAGCGCGATGCTTCAACCAGTTGTGCGCGAAGAAGATTGCGTCGGCTGCGACCTCTGCTCGAAGGTATGCCCAGTTGATGATTGCATCACCATGGTGCAAATCGACACCGGTCGCCCGCATATCACCTGGAACGAACTGACGAAACAACGTCCAGAAGTTCTTGAGTGGGACAAAATGGAAGAGTATCGCAAGGAAGCGAATATTCATATCCACTAATCGCACTATCGAAGTGAGCGTGGCACGGAATCGTGCTGCGCTCACTTTGCGATTGTTCGAGCTCGAACCCGGTGCACGTGACATGACATGTAGATGCTTACGCAAAGTGATACGACTCAGATCATCTGAAATAGCGAGTGCCCCGGGATCGCGGGCGTCCCGCCCGCTTCTATAGCCTGAACAGTTCTTTCATGTAGCTTCCCAACAGTATCCAATCAATGCAAGAAACAGAAAAACAAGTCCACGAACTAGGCGAAATTACCGTCCCCTCAGGAATTGTTCTGCTAATCGATTTTGGCTTGATGGATCTCTGGACGCACGATAAACCACCACTCCTGCATGCACATTCATTGAGGCCGGAGGCAGTGGAAGACGCGAACAATGGCTGTGATTTTCGCATCGAAGGTCCTGACGCAAAAGTTGCCGGAGAGAAATTCAAACGCCAGCCAAACCCATTCTACTTATACGATATTCCGCAGCACGAAATAAGCGATATCCAGCAAATGTTCGCAGAGTTCGTCCAAACTAATGCTCTTAACGCACAATTAGTTCGATTGCCGGAGCGAATTTGCCCACGCGAACGAGTCAAACAAACACTCGAAACATTCAACGGCGCAGGCGAAGTATTCCTACACGGTGTTCACGCCATTGCTCTGAGCAATGTTCCAAACAACAAGAAACTGAAAGTAATCGGCAGGCAAATGGGCGAAGGTCCACTTGCAACGCACTGGAAGGATATCTCCCTTTTACTCAACGAGAAAGCCAGGGCAAGCGCGAGCCGCCAGCTCGGGCACGTCGCGGTGGATATGGCTCGCCTTATGTTCTGCGATCTGGAAGCAGCAGGCAAGTGGGAACATGAAGGCACTAAAGACGGTCTCGCCGACTTCGTTTTCTGGGGCAAAGACGCCGCGCGACTGGCAAAGAAATTTGCTGCCGAACAAATCGATGGAAAGATCTACGGCTTCAGTGACAAACCAGTTGAAGAAATGGCACGAATGGCGGCAGAAACTCATCGCCATCTTTCTCAGCATCGTCTTGTTGCAGCAATAGATTTCCGCCCACACTCAGATCACTGGCAGATGCTCAAATGCATTTCAGAGTCCAGCACCGAATCTGGTGCCATAGATATTGACGGCACACAATGCTGTGGCTTCATGACCAGCTGGGGAGACGGCTTCTTTCCTGTATACCTTGATCTTGATGAAAACGGAGAGCCAGCGGCTCTGCGTATCGATTTAGGAACAGAGGAAACCATAAACGGCATGCACATGGTCAACAAATTCTCTTAGCATTAATCGCAAAAACTGAGCAAATAATTTGGTTTTATTCGGCGCAAATTGTTAATGCAGGCAGAAGGAATTCTCTTGGTCCGAACGAGCTATCTTCCTTCAGATTCATTGCACCCAGGAAGCTTTGAAGAACTTCCAGATTGATCATTGTGTCTGTAACGATTGTGGTCAGCTTGTTGATATCAAATTCACGAGGAAGTGAGCGAATGAATGCTTTTGCTTCGAGAATTTCGGGTAGCTCTAACAATTGTCTTGTCTTCAGTTCCACGACCCTTCCGTTTTCAACATTGTGTTCAATTGGAGAGTTGAGATCTGCAATCAACCATGCCACGCGAGCATCACCATAATACTTCTCTGCTATTGATTGAAGTGTTTCGTTCCCTTCCACCATGTGCGTGCGACGGCGGCGGTTGCTGCCGAGAGGGCGAGCACTAGGCTCTTCGTCGTTGAATCCGGAAGCAATACCGGATTCAATCAAATCTGCATTTGCAAAGCGTCCACGAGTCAAGCCACCGATGCTCAACAAGAGAGCAATAATGAAAGCCTGGCTGTGAAAAGGTGAGTTAGAATCTTCACCAGCAGGTGCAGACGGCTGATCTACTGGGTCGAAATCTTCTGCAAGATCCTGCTTTCTTTCGAACATCTCGGATGCGTTAAAAGAGTTCTTCTTTTGCACGCCAGCATCGTTAGACCTTTGCACAAATGAGCTGGATTCGCTCACGCGTCTGATGGCTTCTTCCATACGCTGAGTGATGTGCTGTGCGTATTTTTTAACCGGGTCTAGTTCGCTGTTGAGCGCCTTCGCGCTTTCGCTTGCATGTGCAGCACCCGCTGCAATGGCGGCATTCCATGACTGCTGTACGGCTTGGAGTCCCATACCAGTTCTAGAGTTAATATCAAAAGCTGCCGGCGCCTTTTGTCCCTGCATGAATGCAGCGAACCCGCCTTCATATTTGATTCCTGCATTTCTGGCGGCTTCGAAGCCGTTCAAAGCTCCCGGGCCGACTGAATGAGTCTTGTTATCGAGGCGCTCGCCAACGGAAAGCGGGCGACCGATGAAAGCGCCTGGTCTTGTGGCAGAAGCGTTGTCTGCTACGGTGCCGCTCTGTCCCTTGTCTTTTGTAAACGAGCTAGAGTTTTGAGCATTTGATACCTGACGGTCTGCAATCGAGCCAATGAGGCGGTTGTTGCCTGGAATCGATTGCGCAACCGTTTGCTCAGAGCGAGCGGTGTTTGCATCTGCGATTGGTCTAACTTTAGATTGATCCAGCGAAGCAATTACTTTTGCACTTTGATTATTAATGAGATTAGCTTGTGGTTCCTGGACTGGACGATTGTTATCGCCAGGCTTGATGACGGCTGTTATGCTTTTTGCATTCGGAACATCTACTGTTCTCTGAACATTGCTGCTCTCGATGGTCTTGTTGCTGCTTATTTCGCGCTGAGCTGAAATCACCATACTCGTGATGACGGCTTGGGGAGAGCGAGTGTAAATTTGAGCGAGTGTAGCAGCCTCTTTGGTAAAGTCTCTCAGGTTGCTCTTGAACTCGTTGCCACCAAGGGCGATACTGGGGTTGCTGGCAACAGTGAGTTGTCTACCTTGAGCGTTATCATTGCGTTGAGTATGAGGATTAAGGTTGTCACCACTTGTGGTTCTACCTTTATCACCGAGCTGGCCGGGAGCATTGTTGGTTGGGACCCGTGGAGTTTGATCTGCACCAGGGCCTTGAATGCCGGGGCGAGTTGCTTGCTCGCCGATTGGAGCCACAACGCGGGGAGGCTGAGCTCCGCTGCGAACGTCTGGCTGGGTCACAGGTGCGACCACCGGGCGTGCATCTGATGTAGACACAAGCGGGCGAGACTCCACCGGGCGCGGAGCCGCGACCTGAGGAGTAGGAATGAAGACATCACGCATGACCGGCGGCGCCACAATTACGTTGGGCTTCACGGTTTGACCATCGGCCGGTTTGATTGGACCTACCGGTCCGCCGCTTACAATTGCCACCGAAGACACAATAAGAAGAGGATTGATGCGATCCGTAACTGTCTTGTCGCTTGGTCTGACATCGTTATTAATCGTTTTGAACGTTGAGTCAGTTCTGCTATTGTCAAAACGATTGTCCTGATTAAGTTTTGGCGAGACGCTGTCTGTGTTGGGGGCAGAATCTGCTTTTCGGATAACGGTTTGATCAATTGCGAGCTTATCGCTGGCGATGGGTGGAATATGAAGATCGCTCTTTTCCGGCACTGGCAACACGGCAGGCTGCGGAGTTTCAGCGGGCTTGTTGTTTTGAATGGCTTTCGTTGCATCGACCAGGTCAATTGCATGTACATCAAGCGATTTAGTGTTCAGAACTGCTGGACTTGCATCGCTAGTTTTGTCGCTCAGCTCGATTCTTCTGGCAATTGTCGAATCCTGCTTTTCAGGATCGAAGCCTCTTGTGCTTGCATTCTCGGCTTTGGCAATATTTCCCAGCTCGGAACTCGGCTTCATTTCCTGTGAACGATCGTTTTGTGCTCCAGCAGCGCTACCGATAATGCTTGATCCGAAGGTGCTTGAACTTTTGGCCGCATCGTCCTTCAGACTCAGTGGAACAACGTCGGTTTTACTTTTGTCAGCTGATTGATCATATGAAACAGCCTTCCCCCAGCCAGTGCTTTCACCTGCTTGATGCTCGCAGTCGGCTTTGATCAGGCTGCTTTCGTTTGAGCCTTTCCATTGCAGCTGTGGTGCCGGTGCATTGTATGCGGTCTGTTCGAAAGCTTTGTGCTGGGCATCCAGCGAAACATACATCGAAGCGGTATTGCTGAGAATCGGTGCCGAACCTTTGTCGGCCACCATCCCACCGATGGCTACGTTGACTGATGGTTCTACGGGTTTGTCTTTGCCCGGATTCGGCCGCACATCAAACATCTCTAAAGGTTTGATCTCGGTAAGCTTCGAGCGATCAGTTCGCGTACCAGGGGGCCCCTCAAGGTCCCAGTTAATACGGTGAACCTCGGGTTTGCGTTCTGCTTCGAATCCTGCGCTTTCCAGTCCCATTTTCAGAATTACCATTTGGGGTGACCGAGGATGCTCTGAATGCCGGTCCTCTTATGCGTGTGTATACGGGGGGTGAGACCACTTGACAATTAATCTTCTGATTTAATATTAAATGACCCGGGCTTAATATTAAATATCAGTTTTCGTCCCAGCTGGCTTTTTGGGGATTCCATTGGAACAGGAGAGATCCTTCAGGCCAAGCGACCGAGCACGGGACAATTCGAATCGTGCCATGCGCACCCGACAAAAATATGGAACAGAGATTTCGTCCGTTCGTTACCCTGAGCTATTTTGCAATTTCCTGCAAAAACATCTCGCCATAGTCGCGCAGTTTAACGTCACCAACGCCGTGAATTCTTCGCATGCTGAGCAAATCGCGAGGGCGAACGCGCGCCATTTCACGCAAACTGGCATCACTGAAGATCACATAAGGCGGGACGCGACGCTCTCGAGCCAACTGTTGACGCAAACTACGCAATCGTTCGAACAAGTCTCGGTCCACACCTTCCCATGAATTTAAGTCAGCGCTCGAAGCTTTTGCTTTTTCACCTTTCTTGCGGCGAACAGGTTGCATGAGTTTGACGATTTTTTCTTTTCGCAAAACATCCATCGACAATTTATTCAGCTTAATCACGGGGAAGCTTTTGCCACCATATCCGGTGACAAGCTCTTGCGTCAGAACACCTTGACTAATGAGCTGGTAAATCCAATCTTTCAGGTCCGGCTCAGCATGCTCTTTCAGCAATCCATAAGTGCTCAGCTCTGCATGTCCGAATCTTTCTATCGCTTGATTCTTCTCACCGCGCAAAACAGAAATAATGTGTCCAACACCAAAAGTTCCCTTTATTCTTGCAACGCAAGAAATAATTTTCATTGCAATGGTATTGCCATCTTCAACTGTGACAGTTTCACCCAGGCATAAATCGCAGGCGCCGCAGTTAGGCTGTTCATAAGCCTGCCCAAAGTACTTCACAAGCATCGCATGCCGGCACATTGCCGAGCGACAGAAGCGATCCATATCCTGCAAATGCTTTATAGCAAGATCGACGCCTTCATTTCCGCCCTCATCTTCATCAGAGGACTTTTCGATAATAGATTTCCAGAGCAAGAAATCTCCGCCAGAATGCAAAAGCACGCACTCTGCTTCAAGCCCATCTCTGCCTGCCCGACCGGTTTCCTGTTGATAATGCTCAATCGATTTTGGCATTGCCGTGTGAAGAACATAACGAACATTCGAACGATCGATTCCCATTCCGAATGCCACAGTTGCCACCACGACATCACACAATTCTTCTGAGAATGCTTCCTGAGTTTCGGCACGATCTGCCGCGGACATTCCGGCATGATAAGCCTTCGCGCTGATACCTGCTTTTACGAGTTTTCCAGTCAATTCATCGACTTCACTTCTTTTGATGCAATAAATAATTCCGCCTTCTCCGGAGTGGCGATTTATCACTTCCATTATTTGCTTTAGTGAGTCACGTTTGCTCGAAATGCGATAAAGCAAATTCGCTCTGTCAAAATTCCCTACCAGCACATCTGGGTTATCCAGGCGCAGCTGTTCTATGATGTCAGCACGAACCTGTTCAGTTGCAGTGGCTGTATATGCATGAACAGACACTCCAGGGAATTCCTCCTTAAGCAATGAAAGTTGCCTGTATTCTGGGCGAAAATCATGACCCCACTGGCTGATGCAATGAGCTTCATCTATTGCAAATGCGCGCAAATCAATATCTTGCAACTGATGCCTGAACTCGGGCTGCGCCAGTCTCTCTGGAGAAACGAACAACAAATTGAGATTGCCCGCGGCCAATTCTCTGCAGCATTCCCTTCTCTGCTCAGCAGTCAAAGACGAATCGAACTGCATTGCTTTGATGCCCTGCGCTTTCAATCCATCGACCTGATCTTTCATCAACGATATAAGCGGCGAAACAACAATAGTTGTTCCTCCGCTCAGCACAGCTGGGGCCTGATAACACAGAGACTTTCCGCCGCCGGTAGGCATTACGACAAGCGAGTCACGTGATTGCAAAACTGATTTAATTGCCGGAAGTTGCAGGGGACGCAAATCGCTAATTCCCCAATAGCGCAGCAAGACATCTTGCAGTCCGTTGGACGAAGGCTCAGCAGGCATAGTCATTGGCACCTCAAGCTCATAATATCACGAGCCAATTACCGATCGGACTTCCAACAGATATACTTAGCATAGTCCCCTGAGTTTGGTTTGAAATGAAGAGGGCTGGCGAAGTTTACGAAGAATTTGATGGCAGCCTCAGAATAGGAGAGCTTGACGAGAGCTTGTTAATAAGAATTGACAATAATAAAAGCGCATCAATTTGACGATGCGCTTTTATCAATCTCGAACGTGCTCTGCTTCGCAGCTAAATTACCTGAGTATAAGCCGGCAGGCTGCCAGCTAGCCACCGAATGGGGACCCGTGCGAGCGATAGCGATTGCGGGTTGAGGGGGGCGACGCGCGCCCCGGGAATTTCAACGCTGCAGCTATATTATCTAGGCGGCTTGCTTCTTTTGAGCTGCGGCCATCCAGCCGCTGCCGTCATCTTGCGAGCCACTATCACCTGATGAAGATGGCGTGACTCCGACTTTTGCCCAAGCTTGCTCCAGTTTTGCAACATCATTGTCAAAGCCAAGTTGTTTTGCAGCTTGAATCGTTGCATCAGCAAATTTGGCGAAATCAGGATTGCTGCCGGCAATTTCTCTGGCTTTGTACCAGATGTGTCCGGGCTCTTCCCAGGCGTATCCACCAACTGCGGTGGCAAACTCAGCAAAGGCACGATTTGGAATGCCGCTATTGATGTGCACGCCACCATTGTCTTTTGTGGTGTTCACAAAGTGAGCCATGTCTGCAGGCTGAGGATCTTTGCCGATCTTCGTATCATTATATGCAGTACCAGGATGCAACATGTCGCGCAGTGCGCGTCCGTTGATCGAATCCTTCCAGATGCCTTCGCCAATCAGCCAGTGAGCATCTCTGGCTTTAGTGTGATGAGCCCACTGATCAACCAGGGTTCCAAAAACATCAGAGAGAGATTCATTCAATGCGCCTGACTGACCTTGATAGCCAAGGTTCGACTCGTACTGAGTGATGCCGTGTGTGATTTCGTGGCCTGTAACGTCTTGCAAAATGAATGTCTTGAATGGACTGCTCGCATCAGGACGTCCGTAGGTCATTTCAACGCCATCCCAATAAGCATTCTGGAAATTTTGACCATAATTGACACGTGAGACAAACTTCATGCCATTGTCATCGATAGAATTGCGTCCAAATACTTGCTTGTAGAACTCGCGCACATTTCCGGTGTAGTCGTACACCTGATCTACTTCTCTGTCTCCGGTGGGACGCTCACCTTCAAAGCGTGCTTTATCTCCGGTTTCACCGCGTGCGAGTTTCTGTCCACCGGCATCATAGACTTCGCGCTTGCCACCTTCATCTTGTCGAGCGCGCGGATGAGCAAGGCCTTCTTTGCTCAGCTTGGACATCTCATCGATAGTACTCTGGTAACTTGAGTTACGTGGATTGCGCTTGGCCAGCTCGTCGAGAACGTACGGCGGAATCACCCCTTCAATATCCGCATACAGCTTGTGGCTGGCGTCTTCTTTCCCTTGAGCCTTCAGATCGAATCCCTGATCCACTTTGTCCATTTCCTACACCTCCGTCACGAAAGCCGCTCCCCCTTAGAGCCTTTTAAGCAGCGCCTTCGTGAAACTGGATCGCTGCTCGGACTTGTGTATATTCCACGCGAAAAAAACCTGGATTTTCTAGGATGGGAAAATCACCACTAATACAGGCCCGGCGGGCATAAAGCCGCTCTAATATTAGCGCGATTAAATATTCGAGAATGTCGAGCACTTGCAATAGTGGCACCATATATAGTGCCGGCTGATTTTATAAGCCGGCGAGCCGCCGGCGCTCCCGGGAGTCCATGTTTGCACCCGAGTTAGTGTGCTAATCAAGCCGACTTACGCTATAGCGGATGCGCCGGGAGCGCCGGCAGCCTGCCGGCTTCTACTCCGGCGAGATCGATTCAATAACTCTGAAACAGAAATTTACCCATGGTTCCATCTGGTGATATGAAGGCGTAGCCAACACCGCAATCGCCAAAATTGATGTAGAACGGAACTTTTGTAGAATCCAATTGCATCAAAAGATGCCCGCTTGGTGGCAAAGCATCTTCCTGCAAAAAGAATGGCGTGCCGCCGATTTTGTTGCCTTCAATTTGTTTTGAATATTCTTCGAACTCGGCATCGTTCATAGCAACGCGATGGTTCTCATCAATGAACTCAGGGTCAGTTCTGCGCAGAACATCAACCATAAATTCGCACGGACGCGGATGCAGATTCGGATCTCCGGGGACTTCGATATATTCGTAAATCGTCGGTCCAATGCTGGCCGCCTGAGTTTTTCCTCTGTACGGAGCACCCGGCTGGATTATCACCGCGTTTTCTCCAGCATCTGGATCCCAAGCAGGAACCACTTGCTTCTCCAGATCGCTAATAAAGATATACGCCATTTGCCCCTTTACCTGCCCGAAGATTTCGGGGTAAAGAGCAATCTGGCAGACGAACTTCATCTGTTCGCCGGTGGAAGCGCTGAGAGGCCAAGTTGGGGCCTGCAGCCAGACCGGCTGACCGCCGAACTTAGTAACGGGTTCGCGACAGGGACCTGGGGAAGGTTTGAAATTGAGTGAATAAGCGCGCCGCATGATCCCGAAATATTGACATCAACAGATGAGCAATAAAAAGTTTACACCTCCTACAGCGTGATTGGTAGAGCTTCAGTCATCTGCCCAAGAGGCTGGCTCTCAAACAGGGAGTTATAACTAATGGGCGCCCGTGAGGCGCTCCTACCAAAAGAACACCAGGTCAAACGCAAGAAATACCGGTGAAGCAAAAAATCAAGGCGACCACAAAGCGTGCTCTTGCTATGATCTTTCTGGAGGACCGCAAACTTGAGCCGAGATGCAATCTACGACAGCCTGATTCGTCCCATCTTATTTTCGATGGATCCAGAACTCGTGCACAACGCGGCTCACAATGCTCTCCACCTCATTTCACCTCTTCTGCCGGCGCTCAACCTTACCTATAAGAAGGATGGCCTTGGCACATCTCTTTTTGGAACACGGATCAGCAACCCTATAGGACTGGCAGCCGGTTTCGACAAAAACGGCGCCCTGGTACCTGAGCTCGGACAGCTGGGCTTTGGATTCGCTGAAATTGGGTCGGTTTGTGGGCGACCACACAGCGGCAATCCGCAACCTCGCCTCTTCCGCCTCCCGGCTGATTCCGCCCTGATAAACAGACTGGGATTGAATGGTCTTGGCGCCCAAGCAGTTGCAGCCCATCTTGCACAACAGGGCAGTTTTGCTCTTCCCATAGGCGTAAACATAGCAAAAACGAATGATCCTTCTATTGCAGGAGACGAGGCAATAGCGGACCTTGTTTTTAGCTTCAAGCAAGTAAAAAACTTGCCTGTAAAATACATCACGATAAATACAAGTTGTCCGAATACTGCAGAAGGTTGCTTGAAAGAAAGCACCATATTGCTGAGTGTCTTAGATAAAATTTGCGCAGCAAACGACAGGCAATTACCACTAGTGCTCAAGCTCTCTCCCGATAGCAGCGATGCTTTCATTGAGGAACTTGTGAAACTTTCCGCGACTTACAAACTTGCAGGATTCGTTTGCGGCAATACAAGTACAAGCCGCGAAGGGCTCAAAACTGATTCCGCCACGATTCGAAAAATCGGCAATGGTGGCTTAAGCGGACCACCATTGAAACGATTCAATCTGGAACTTACTCGCAAGGTTGCACGATTGAAATCGGCTTCGCAAGTAATAATTGGCGTAGGCGGTATCTCATCTGGACAAGATGCGTTCGATTATCTGAGCGCAGGAGCACAGCTCTTACAAATTTATACAGGATTTGTATACCGTGGACCATCCGCGGTGAAGCAAATCTGCGAAGAGCTTGATTCTATCCTAGTAAGCAAGGGAACGACCCTGCAGCAATTGCAAAGTTCTACCGCGCTAATCAGCTAATATCCTTCTGGATCTTGACCACGGTCTGCAAGCAGACTCGGAGCACTGCCTACAGGATCGCTGCCTCCAAAGAATCCTACGGTAGCTCCCTACTTGCATAGTTCAATCCCGCGAAAATCGATCTCGTAATCTCCTTTCGGGAGCTTCAATCCGAACGCAATAATTTCTGGTGAAAGAGCCCAGAGCTTGTTTGAGCCCAACTTAAGTTCATATGGACTATCTGCAGCACAATTTATCCCATCAATGAAGTTGATCTGCTCGTGGCCAGCGTTCTTGTTGATCCAAAAAAATGCAACACAGACAGGTATTCTGTTGTTGGCATGCAGACCGAGCAGAGCGCGATCAAGCTCGAGCGGTGAAAGCGCTTGCTTGCTCCGGAAAAGCAGAAATAGATCCTTATCGCCTGGACGAATTCGCAAAGCACCATCACTGAGCTTCTCGAAACTGCGCCCTCCTTCTTGCTCAACTGTCCATTCAGTACTGCTGCTCGGATTCACCAGAGCAAACTTATTTTCGAACTTTGCCAGATCAGAAATTTCGCTGGGATTGGCAAGCGAATAAAAATAAAGGTCATTTGCTGCCACTGTGACAGTGGGCAAGGCACCAATTACCGGCATCGAAGCTGGTTTCCATTCAGAGACTTGCCCGCATAGAGATGTTCCATCACTATCCTGCCACTGCAAAATACGCCCATATTTTGCCTTATCCAGAAAGAGGCGCAGCGAAGCACAGTAATTCAGATCTAG
This sequence comes from Obscuribacteraceae bacterium (SeqCode), assembly GCA_044358055.1. Lineage (GTDB taxonomy): Bacteria > Cyanobacteriota > Vampirovibrionia > Obscuribacterales > Obscuribacteraceae > JAIEPM01. The sequence continues at coordinate 48,723 of JBIKOL010000010.1, read as the reverse complement.
ATCCGGTTCCCCGCCCGGTGCTTCGAGTACTTCAAGCCGCGCGGAAAGTGGCTCCTTCTCAAAAGGTCTCTGAAACAAAAAGTGCAAATAATCGCCACGAGAAAGCATTCCTGCACCTGAACAATCAGTCGGTAAATTCAACAAAAGAATTGATTTGGCCGGGTCAATTTGCTTTAGATTGTATTTGACATCATCCACAAATTTTCTGATTGAATTTGCAGCGATAACCCATGACTGCTGATCAAACTGCAAGCAAAACGACCAGACGGACAGCACTACAAACAATAAAACAGCGCCAGCAATTGAAACTATTTTCGCAGTTTGTTTCTTAATGATATCGATAGCAGGCAGAGCTAAAAATGCCAGCAGTATCGTAAATGGCGCCGACGCCATGAAGAACAAGCGGCTCCCTACAAGATTGGGACTGATCTGCCATATTTGCAAAGCCGGAACAATTGATAGAAACAACCAACTGAGCAAAAATAGAAGGATGCGCCAGGAGGCGGTGGACGTTACAAGTCTCACAAGCCCAAGACCAGCGATTCCTATATATGCATATCTCAAAACAGCATCTAGCTTTTGATGAAGATCCCAAAATCCAAAACGTCTGATCAAATCCAGGTTCTCTGGAAAAAATATGCGCTCAACAGTGCCCTTGTCGAAAAGATGCTTAAGCGCGGCAAGCGGCGAGCCACCGTAACCGCCGACCATTGTTCCGAGAATCGCCCAGCGTATGGGGAAATACATACCCACTATCACCCAGTAGGAGAGAACACCGCTGAGCCGTCTTGTTTGTGCACGAGGGCGAAACTCACTGGTGTTATTATCAGGCCAGTATGGTGCAAGCAAAATCTCGGCAACGCTTATCACCGCTGGTAATACCACTGCAGGTTCTTTGCACAGAATCGCCACAATGAACGAAGCTAGCGACAAATGAAATAGATATTTTTCGCGCAGCAGGCGGAATCGGAAGTAGCCCCAGACGCTAATTAGCGTGAACAAAGTGCAGAGCAAGTCCACGCGTCCAATTATCCATGCGGCTGATTCAAGATGAAGTGGATAAGCGCAGAACAGCAACGCCGCCCAGAACGGCGCAGCAGCCCCCAGGCGATTACCACGCATACCAGTTAGTTCAAGCGCAATCAATCCGACCAACAATGAACAGCCCCAATACAAAATCAAGTTCGTCAAATGAAAGCCAAATGCGTTTGCGCCCCAGATCAAATAATCAATAAACAGACTCACCGAAACCAACGGGCGATAGCTCAACATCACAGGCGAGTTGGCCCAATTGCCGTAAAAGTTGTGCAGAAAGTCGCTTGGGCTGCTGTGCAAAGCTCTGTAGATGTAATCTATGTGCAAGAAATCATCGAGCAAAAACCCGACGTGAAGCGACGGGACGAACGAAAAAATGCAAACAGCAAATGTTGCAAAACCGGCAAGAAGCATTTGCACCTTGGCAGATTGCAATTCAATGCGGGCCGGCTTAAGTGTAAGTCTGGCTTCAGAAGGCTGTCTTGTGCTGGTGGATGAGCTCGACAATTTAGCAAGTCCCAATTGCGGTGAGCGAGAAGCTCAATTATAAACCGTAGGGGATATATGCATCGCATGGCTATCGCGAGGCATCCTGTTCCGGATAGCCCGCAGACCGATCTTTTAATTCAGACAAACCTGATGTTTCAAAGCAAACTAGAGCGTGCCATTTAGACCAATGTCCGAAATCATTTTGGGTGACCGAGAAAACCTTGGCAACTCTGGGTATAAAAACCTCGTTCCGTATAACAGGGCTGGGTTTATGGGAAAAGAACGACGACGAGGCATGCCACTTGACGAAGCCTACTTCTATTGCAGGCGTCTGGAGCTGAAGCTTGAACGCCCAGCTCTCTTTAAAGTTTGTAATGCGCTGAGAACTATCGATCTTGCGCTCTCACCAGATGGTGAAGGATTAGAAAACAATCCGACTGCCTCACACATTTCGCCGGAGGCATGGTCTCAAGTTAGAGATCAATTATTCAAAATTCTGCTCACAAGCTTTTCCGGCTACTTCCTTGTATACGAAACAGGTTCTTCAGAACCGCTTGAATACGGCGCAGAATGGCCGGCGTCAGGCGGAATTGAGTTCTATCCAGAAAAAATATTGCGGCGATTTGAAACCTATAAATCGGAATTCGAAAGAATTGATCCTCAAACATTGACTACATTACGCTGGTGCTTCTCACAAGATCGCCACAATATTGCTCCAGCAATGTTTGAAGCTGAACCAGCTTCAGATGAATCACTCAAGGAAGAGACTCTGGCATTTCTGGACAGAATGTATGAGATTTGCGAGGAAGAAGCCGAAGAGGGTAAGAAGAAGGCGCACCGTAAGTGGTGGCAGTTATACTGGGAGGCGAACGGCTGCCCGGACAGAAGAGTGCGGAACGAATTGCAAAAACAAATGCTGTGCTTGCAGTCTGTATGGGGTAGACCAGCTCAGCTGGTGTGAGCGTATTCGCTCTAGATTTCCCAGCAACGGTAGGGGCGCCTCACGGGCGCCCTTTAAGTTACAGATAGTTTTTAACGGGCGCCCGTGAGGCACCCCTACCATGAGCGATTCTGAAGGATGCCGAGCTTAGCTGGCAGCTTTGAGTCGCGCTTTCAACTTTTCTTTTTCCGTCTCTACCTTCGCGAATTCAGCGGTCTTATTTGCCAGCTCGGACTGTAAATCATCACTAATCTGCAAGACTCTTGCACACGCATCCGTTTGGCCCATCTCCAAATAAGAAGCTGCCAGCTTGTTCAAGAATTCAAAATCCGAAACACTATGTTTTGGAAAACTTGTTTTTGACAAACTCTTGAATGTCACTACTGCGGACTCAGCCAATCCATGAGCTCCAACTTTCTCATGCAATAAAACAGTCCGCGGATTTCCGTGCGACGGGTCTGCGGCAATACGTCTGTAGTAAGTCATCAGTTCGTCAAGATTATCTATAGCCTTCTTCGAATCGAAGAGTAAGATATCGTTTGCAGACATAAAAACAGCAAGCTCACCGCGTGCCCAAGGAGAACCAAACTGGCAGTTCCGCGCTTTCTCAAGTAGCAACCGCGCAGCCTGGAAGTCAGAATTCTTACCTTTAAGAATCGCAAGATTTATATAAACGTTGTGCTCCCGGTAACTATCGTGAATCGATTGAAATTGTTCCAACGCTTTGTGCCAGGAGACCTCGACATCATTAGCGTGGCCGGTATGTGTTTCTAATTGAGTAAACTCCTCCCACTTGGAGAGAAGCTCCTTGGCCTTTTCGGTGCGCTTGTCGAAATCAGCTTCGCTACGCGCAGACTCATACAGGCGACTTAGATCTGCCCGATAACGATCAAGGCGGCGGTCATATTTATCTTGAATGCTTCGCTCTTCTTGCGCGATCCTCTTCGAATTGCTCATCGAGCTGCTCTTGCTGGAGAATAAGAAGTAAGGACCCGCGAGCAGGAGCGCTAGAACTGAAACCACAATTACTGAAGGAACAAACAAATTTCTTTTCTGCGTCTTTGCCTCGCTTGAGAAATACTGATCGACAGAAGCGCCAGTAGAAAGAACGGATTCAAGTTCTTCCCGAACCGATTTTGCACTGGATGGACGCAACTCTGGATCAGCCAGCAAGCACCTATCAACAAGCCTTCCCAGCGCTTTATCTGCACTCGATTCGCCGATCTCCTCCAGACGAGGCGCAAGAAGATTCATCTGTTTGTACATCAGCTCCATCGGAGTAGTTCCTGTATGTGGAGTACTGCCTGTGAGAGCTTCATACATTACAGTGGCAAGAGAAAAGATATCTGAGCGTGCATCTGTTTTTACCCCACGGCACTGTTCAGGGCTCATATAGGCGGGGCTGCCTATCAGCGTCCCCGTTGAAGTTAGCTTCTGTCCGCCATCCTGGCGCTCCAGCCTTGCGATGCCGAAATCTACCAGCTTAGCAATTAACGTGCCGTCATTCTGCAATATCATAATATTGCTAGGCTTAATATCGCGATGTATTATGCCCTTCTCGTGAGCATGCTCTAAAGCCGCCAAAACCTGAGAAAAAATCGACTTAAACCGAGAGAGGCTCATGGAGTTATTTGCAGCCAGTTCCGAAGATAGAGGTGTACCATCTAAGAATTCGAGAACCTGAAAGTAGTCACCAGATTCGGTGACACCGAAGTTCAGGATTTTCACAATACCAGGATGGTCCAGCTGAGAGAGCGCCTTCGCTTCTCGCATAAAGCGCTGTTCAAATTCTCCACCAGATCCACAGTTGCTTGCGATTACCTTTATTGCAACAGCTCGGTCCAATTGTGTATCGAGAGCCTCGAACACAAGACCCATCCCGCCCTGCCCCAGCAACCTCTGCACCTTGTATCGGGCGGGTAAGGCCGGAAGTCCCGCCAGATTCATTTGCGCAATATCTTCCTTCTTTTCCTCATTTGGCGGCATATTCTGCAGATCGTCCCTTTGCTAATCTAATCGCCTTTGCTCAAATATTTATGTGCTACTTGAACCTGCGTTCCAGAAACTAATTCAGCAGGAACTAACTTAAGGTTTGACGACAAGGCTTTCAATAACTTAGATTGCAATTCATGTTCGTCCTTCCCTTCATAAAAGCCGCACAAACTGTTTAGTAATTCGATAAACTGCAATTCATTCCCTCTTGCAACCTTTTCCGTACACACCATCTTCGCGAACCTTTTTAAGAACAGCTCAGGTTCTCGTTCATTTGACACTCCAACACCTTTAGCCATTCCGTCAGCTCTTCGCTGAAGTCCATCCTTGTCGTTCTGTAAAAGCGCGTCCAATTGAGCCAGTTGTTTGACAACTTGGGCGGCTTCGCTATATTTTGCGTCCTTCAGAAATATGATTGCCTGCACGTATGCAATGCGAGCGGCGTTGCCAACATCCTTATCCCCAACTTTCACAGACTCATCCAGATATTTCTGTGCAACAGATAGGTCCCCCGGAATACCGGAAAGAGCGCGCAATTCAGCAATCCGCGATTTAATTTCTGCCCGCCACTTCAGAGGATTTTTGAGATGCATCGCTTCTAGGGCAACGGACATTTTCAAGACAGTGGACTCTGCCTCACGGAATAGATTGCTGTGAAACTGCAGAGAATATAGAAAATGCAATTTGTTGAAGTAGGAAGTAGCGGCATTTATATTGCCCGGATTCTTTTTGAATTCTATTTCTGCATTGTTAGCAACTGCTTGCCACCGCGCGATTTGAACAGCGGCATTCTTCACTTTGCTTGGAAGAATGTCTTCTTCAGTAGGTTTGGCCGTTTTACTCGTCTTAGCCGAAAAAAACACTAAGCAAGACCCGCCAGCAATCAAAATACTGGAGGCGGCTATTAGGACAGCCTTTCCGGTGAAGCTGTGCTTGCCACCCTTACTGACGCTTGCAAAAAACTTCCGCGTATCTATATGCCGACCAAGAAAAATTTTGTCTAGAGCTTCCCTTAACTCGCGTGCTGAACTCGGCCGAGCCGCGGCATCCCTGGACAAGCAAAGATCTATCAGGTGTCCCAGCTCTTTTGCTTCCTTGCTGCTTGCTACACTCTCGAGTGAATAAGCATCTGAAGAAGACTTCTTATACATCACATCCATTGCAGTTTCTCCCTGCACCGGTGGATGCCCGAGCAAATACTCATACATAACACAAGCAAGCGAATAAATATCCGAACTCACATTAGCCTCTTCACCCCTGCACTGTTCCGGGCTCATGTAATTAGGACTTCCCACAAAAAAACCAGTTTTTGTTAACGACTGAGTATTTACTGTTGCTCCATCGCTTTTTTCATAAGCTATACCAAAATCAACTATCTTGGGGACAACGGCACCTTCACTCTCTAACAAAATAATATTGCTAGGTTTCAGGTCTCTGTGTAGAACCCCCCGCTCATGAGCATACTCAAGTCCACGCAAAAGCTGTGAAAAAATCTGATAAAACCGCGACGGTCTGATAGCTTCGCGCTCAGCGATTTCATGAGTCAGCGGAAGGCCCTTTAAGTACTCCATTACGAGATACGGCTGATTATTCTCATTCAAATTCCAGGTCAATAATTTCACGATGTTTGTATGATCGAGAAAGGCAAGGATTTTAGCTTCCCGCAAGAAGCGCTCGTTCAGATTGTTGTTAGATGAATTTTCTGAAGAAAGAACCTTAACTGCAACTTCACGATCAAGCTGCCTGTCGATGGCACGCAAAACAATTCCGGCTCCGCCCTTGCCCAGCACCTCGAGAATCTCGTAACGAGCTGGAAGCTGCACCGAAGGAGCCGCTTCTTGAACTTGAGCCTGTGATTCCAGCCGGTCACCCATATGCGTCAAAGATCTCCCCACTCGGGCATTATGCCCAGCCGGCTGGTGATCATGACGAAACTTCAAACAAATGAGCGCGCTGTTCATTTTAAATCTACAATAGGCTGGTTCTATTGAGGGTGGATCGATGGCAAAAGCGCAAACTTCAGTTGCACGAGAGCAAAAGATAGACGAAAAGTTGTTATCTGAGTACGGCATCGATCCGCAGAGATACAGCCGGATTCATAAACGTATTGAGGAAGATATTGCTGCCAATCTGTATCCGGGCGCTGCAATCGCAGTAGCCCGCAAGGGCGTTTTGCTGAACAGTGCAGAATTTGGACATGCTCGTATTCAGAGCGAGCGCGGAGCAGCTGTACCCGCTGATCCTGAAACACTCTGGTTGATGTATTCTCAAACGAAGCCAATACTTGCCAGCGCTGTATGGCTCCTGGCTGAACGCGGTATCATCAGCTTTCATGAGCCTGTGTGCAGTTACATTCCTGAATTTGCCAAACATGGAAAATCAGCAGTAACCGTTTATCATTTGCTTACTCACCAGTCTGGCTTTCCCAATGCAGGAGTTCCGGAAGAAGCCTGGGAGAATCATGAGAAGTTGAAGGAAGCTATATGCGATTTTCCGCTTGAATGGCAGCCAGGAGAAAGGGTCTTTTATCATGGCATTTCAGCTCACTGGGTCCTTGCGGCGCTCATTCGCGAATTAAGCGGAAAAGATTTCCGACGCTTTGTGCATGACGAAGTGATCGTGCCTCTAGGACTGAAAAACTTGTACATTGGAGCAAACGAAAGTATTCTGCACAGAACTACCGAGAACTACGAGCGCAGTTCAGATGGAGAACATTTGTTTAATGCATTTTTCAACTCACCGCAGTTTCTGCGCTCAGGCATGCCAGGAGCCGGCGGATTTGCTGCTGCAAGCGACATTGCCATGTTCTATCAAATGCTGCTAGGTGGAGGAGAGCTTAACGGGAAGCGAGTGCTATCACCGCGGATGGTGCAATATGCCACGCGCAACCACACAGGCGATCGCAACGACGACTTTTTTGGCATGCCGATGCATCGCGCCCTCGGCGTACATGTTCGTGGAACGACTCCCACTATTCGCGGCTTAGGAAGCACAGCTTCGCCATCCACATTCGGGCATGGCGGCGTAGGCACTTCTTATTCGCTGGCGGATCCGGAAACAGGAATTTCATTTACTTACCTGAGCAACTCCCGCATTTCGGAACCATTCCACAGTCGCAGGCTTGAAGAAATCATCGGTCTTATGCATGCTTCTGTTGTAAAACTGTAAATTGAGGCCGCCGGTGAAAAACAGATCTCAATGGTGCCAGATTATATGCCTCGCAAGCACTTAAGGCCGATCCGGATGATGAGAATGCAAAAAAGGTGCTAGAAGAGTTGAAGTAAAAGGATGATGAACGGTCGTACCTGGGTGAGTATTGAATTTTGCAAGCTAAACCTGCCGGTGTATGACAGGTTGAAAAAAATTGTTGATTCGCTACCCGCGCCAGCAACACTCACATATGAAAGCTCCTCCGTCAGTCGATTCAACTGCAAGCAGCTCGATGTGAATTTCTCAATCTATGACGGAACCAGACTTCGGGTCGAATACTCCATTGCTAAAGAAGGGTTTGTCAGAGAGAAGGTTCTCGAACTAATCAAGCTGATTGGTTTCAAGGTGGATCGGATATATGGGCCGTACTACAAATATCGTTGGGTACATCCAGGAGAATACCGCTTGCTCACAGATCCTGATGCCCCGCCGCCTGCTTTCTTCGACGAAGCCATAACCAGAAATAGCTCCGGTGAAATTATTGCACTGACTGCCGATGATTTTGTTTTGTCCAAGAATGCTGAGACAGGCAAATGGTACTTTCATCGAACTAACTCGCCTGTATATCTGGAAGTAGAACCCTCTTCAATTCAGTTTGAACGAGAATCTGGCGAAATAAAATACAGGCTGAAAGCAGAGCAGGGCGAAGACTCTCAACAGTGACATTTTATCTCAAACCCGTCACACTCAGCAAAGCTATTGCTCCAAGCCGTTTACTCTTCGGCGTTTTTGCGGGCTTCCGCGCAACAGTCTGAACTTCGCGACAATCCTCAACAGGCGAAGGCGCTGATACAATGCACGATATTAGAGATTAGTTCCAACATTCTTGAGTAGGTCCTGAGCCGAATTTTGCCAGCTCGTAAGAGCATTAGCAGCTGAATCAATTGCCTGAATTTGCTCTTGAGCATCGGGAGCGTTGATTGCCGGCACGTCGAAATTCTGCAATGAGTCAGCAACTTTTGATACCATTGGTGTTAAGTCACCTGCTGAGCTAACGATATCGGCAAAAGGATTGGCTGTTTCATTTGAAGAAACTACGCTAGAAATTGAATTGTCGATCGATTTCAGCGCTCCGCCAATTACTCCCATAATTCCATTTGTGTCGTTTACTGAGCCAGTATTGCCAATAGAATCAGTGAGTGTTGACGTCACATCTTTCACCATGTCGTTTATCGCACCAAATGCTCCCGATGATTTTTGATTCGAATTAGCGCTTGACAAATCCCCAAGGAGTTCGAATGCATCAGGAAACTGATTCATTGATTGATTCACTCCGCGTGTCATGTCCTTTATGGCTTGATTAAAGGCTCCGGACGAGAAAGTATCTCCTAAGACGTTATTGAAGTTGATGCTACTCTCTGTTGACTTCACTGTGCTGTCAGTCAGTTCGTTGATATCGAATCCCATTTTGCAATCTCCTTGAATCGGCGGTGATGCAATCATTACACCGCCTTGGAATGATTCATTTGGGTCGTAATTGTGACACAGTTGGGTCGCGGCTTATCATTTGCCTCATTAACAATATCAATAGTGCAGAGTCTTGGAGTATTGGAAGAATTTTGATCTGCAGCAACGATTACATCTATTTTGGAATCGCTGGCAGCTGCTCTTGCAAGAAGATGACTCGTACCTTAAATCACTTCGCAAGGCGCTTCAACACAAAGATTTCTCTATTGCCTGATAAGGCGCTCCAATACCTTTGACGATCTATCACATCATAATTGGGCACCGGTGAGAAGCTGACGATATAATCTTCTCCGCTGACTGTCCACCAACGCCATTGGTCGCGCGGAGACTCTCCACGATGCGTGAATTCGTACCAGGTGTCGTGCAATATCAGATTTTTGAATAATTGCGGATCTCTTGCGTAGTTATATTCCGCTCCACCGTCTATTTTCTTGAAATCAACTCCCTGTGCCTCGAGCTTCTCTATGCCGGCCCAGCGTGCACGATTCCATGCCATCAAGTCTTGCGTTGCCGCTATCGAATACCCAGCAATTATCAAAAGTGCCGGCAAGACCACTGCAGGCACAACTTTCACGCGCAACCATCTCCAGAGCAGCGCCGTGCAAAGAATGGCACCAAAGAGCGGAAACAGGTAGTATCTATCTATATCAGAAAAGGTTGACTGTAACGCTGTAAATGCAAAGAAGAATGCAAAAATAGATAAGGCGGACAGGCTTATCATTGCGCGCTTCAAGCGCCCTGCCGAGGCGGATTTCATTGCGCGCCAGAAATTTACCAGTGTTCGAGAAGCAGACTCTATCAACAGCGCTGCGGTCATGAAACCAAGAACGCCACTAGACCAGGTAAGGCTTTGTCTAAGTTTCAAACTAAGGCTTGGCAAATTGATTCCCAGAATCGTATGTGCTCCGAGTTCAGGCAGCCTTAACAGATTCTGGCTAAAAGGCATCCAACGACCTTCAGCAACGATAAACTTGCTCAGGGAAAATGTCATCAGCGTGGCGGATGTTACCATTCCCCCAGGATTTAGCTTTCCTTTCCCAAGCAAAGAAGCAACGAACCTTGGTACAAAACAAAGCAGAGCAGGGAGCAAAAACAATCCCATGTATGCAAGAAGTTCACCGGATATTTGGAACAAAGTAGGAAGAACGCCGGCGGGTGCGTGCACCATACTTGATACCTGCTTTGCCACCATACCCTTGTACCAGAGGTACAGCGAAATGAAATCATTGCTTGCGATCATCCACTTGTCGGCGAGGTAGCCGGCTGCAAGAGGAGCAATTACTAACCCACCCAGCATGGTCCATGAATGTTTGCGCTTGAGCCAGAAGCTCAACAAGATAAGTGCATTGATTATGCCTAGCAATCCAACGTTTTGTCTGACCAGGGTGGCAGCAATCAAACACAAAGCGGAATAAATAAATGACGAGGCTCTGCCCTTCCGCAAGCCGTCCAGCAAAAAGTATGTATAACAAATAGTAAGTGCTATTGCAGGCATATCTGTCATGAAGGAGAATGCCAGACATAAATACAACGGGTTTGCTGCAAAACAAAAGGTCAGCAGCAATGATACCGCCTGCGATGCCCGCAATTGTCTGCAGCAACCGTAGAGCGCATACGAGCCCAGCACTGCCCATGCCAGTCCAACAGCCCGCAAGAGCACGTGACTGAATCCAAATATTTTGCAGGCGGCAGCGGCCGTGATGACGTGAACAATGCAAGCAGGCGCGCACGCCAACAAACGTAGTTGTCCTGTCTTCAATAAGTGTTCGACTGATTCAGCGTAAATCCAATCGTCGTTGATGGGAAAATTTCCGCTTACACCGATGAACAAGAGACAAACAAGCCAGTAAGCAGCCAGCGCCAGGAACGGCGCGCGTTCGCTCCACGTAGACCCATTCTTTTTAGAAGAGCCCTGAGTGGGTTCAGACTTTAGCAATGTTGCTTGCTGCATCGCTTCCAGAACATTTCAAGAGCTACTAAAGTATCACAGCCACGCCCATACCTTATTAGATACGGATCATTGAATCGTCGTATGCTACGGGCGCCTCACGGGCGCCCAGTAATATCAGCACGATACTCAACGGGCGCCAGTGAGGCGCCCCTACCGAGAACACGCCTAAGCCCGGCCCGCGGTAACGGGGTTGCGATATGTTAGCGAGCGCAAGGAATGAGTAAAAATTCGTACGTAAGCGAGCATCATAAGACTGATATAAACAAACCCACCTAGATATTTGTGGTTGCCGGCATAATGCTTGCTCCAGAAGCGATACAAGCCGCGGTGTGAGGAGAGGATCATTCGCGCCTTAACCTGTTTAATGGATTGGCCATAGTGATGTACAACTTTCGCCGCTGGATTAAACCAGATTTCCCAACCAGAATTCTTGATTCGGAAGCACCAGTCAACTTCTTCGAACAGCATAAAAAAGCCTTCATCAAGGGTGCCTACCTGCTCGATTACACCCCGTCTAAGCAACAAGCATGCACCTTCCGGTTGATCCACTTCACGCAAATGCTGGTGATCAAAATCAAGCATTTTGTAGGCACCAAAAACCTTGTTGTTCGGAAACATTTTGCTGAATCCCAACAACTCATAAAGCATTGCTATAAATGTGGGAAAAGCTCTGCAAGAGCGTTGAATGCTGCCATCCGTATTGATGAGCTGAGGCGCAACGATCCCCGCTTTTGGGTGTTCCTCCAAAAACCTGATCAACTCCCTGATTGCGCCGGGTATTACTTCCGTGTCTGGATTCAGCAAAAGCACATACTCGCCTTTTGCAAGTTTCATCGCCTGATTGTTAGCTTTCGCAAAACCAAGATTATCGTCGTTCGCGATCAGCTGCACCCAGGCATGCTTATGACGCACCATATCAGCCGAAGCGTCAGCTGAAGCATTGTCTACAACAAAAACTTCCGCGTCGAGCCCCTCTATGTCACGCTTGAGCGTCTCCAGGCAGACATCGAGAAGCTTCACGACATTCCAGCTGACTACAATTACACTGAGGCGCACAAGATTTTCCCCACAGACCAGCCAATCATATTCGGCGCAGCGTTGCTTTTCATTAACTAAAGAGAAGCGGATATATGATATCCTCGCCAAAGTTCTGATTCTGTTCATGGTTCTGAGTAAGCAGCGCGATGCAAGATCAATTGCAAAACCCGCAAACTTTGGATGAGGAAAACCTCCAGTTTACGCCGCCTCCGTCTGCATTTCAGCTCGCCATAAAACGCCTGGGCGATCTTGCAATTTCGTGTAGCACAGCAGTGGCGCTTTCCCTGCCGATGCTCATTATTGCCATTGCGATTAAGCTTGACTCATCTGGACCAGTAATCTTTAAACAAAAACGAGTAGGCAAAGACGGCAAGCTCTTCGATATTTTCAAATTTCGCACAATGCGCACCGGAACGCCAGATTTGCCGACCGACCAGATGCAGAAGATGCCCAGCCCGGTAACTCAAATTGGCAAAGTACTTCGAGCAACGAGTCTTGATGAATTACCTCAAATATTCAACGTTATTAAGAATGATATGTCGATCGTGGGTCCGCGCCCTGCCTTGTATAATCAAACGCAGCTGACGCAAATGCGCCAGTCTGCGGGAGTGCTGCGTTTTCCGCCAGGAATTACTGGCTGGGCGCAGGTGAATGGGCGTGACGAACTTCCAGATGACGTAAAAGTCAAATTGGACAAATGGTACTGCGATAACTGGAGCAATTTGCTCGATTGCAAAATCATTATCATGACGTTTCAAGCTGTGTTCACGGGTCGCGGTAACAGGTAACGAAGGGAATAGCAATGAAGGGATTGATTCTCAGTGGCGGCAAGGGCACACGTATGCGCCCAATCACGCACACTGCAGCCAAGCAATTACTACCGGTAGCAAACAAACCAATTCTTTTTTACGCAGTTGAAGCAATTAAAGATGCGGGCATCAACGAAATCGGCATCATCATCAGCCCTGAAACTGGTGGCGATGTGCGCGAAGCACTCGGCAATGGAGATCGCTGGGGCATCAAGATCGAATACATCGTGCAAGACGAGCCGAAAGGACTTGCACACGCGGTAAAAACGGCTCAGCCATTTTTGAAGAATGACGCCTTCGTTATGTATCTCGGCGATAACCTCATCAAAGATGGTGTCAAGCCGCTTGTCGAACGGTATATCAACGGCAAATCAGACGCGTTGATTTTATTGAAAGAAGTTGCAAATCCAAGTTCATTTGGAGTGGCACAACTAAATGGAAATGGTCGCATTCTCTGCCTGGAAGAAAAGCCAGCGCAACCCAAGTCAAATCTTGCACTGGTTGGCATTTATTTGTTCAACGAAAAAATCCACGACGCGATCAATCAAATAAAACCAAGTCGTCGTGGCGAGCTTGAAATTACAGATGCGATTCAGAAACTCATCGATCTAAATCACCCGGTCGCCAGCCACGTTCATACCGGCTGGTGGCTCGACACCGGAAAGAAGGACGACATGCTCGAAGCAAATCGCGTCGTTCTTGATGAAATGGAAGACTTCGATCAAAAGGGCAAACTTGAAGGCAATTCAGTTGTTTCCGGACGTGTTCATATTGGTGCAGGCTCCTTCCTGAACAATTGCACGGTTCGCGGACCAGCTGTAATTGGCTCTAATTGCAAACTCGAAAACACTTACATCGGTCCGTTCACTTCTATTGGTGATGGAGCGGAAGTAAGCAACGTAGAAATTGAACACAGCATTCTCAGAGAGAATTGCAAAATCAAAGATTTCAATGGTCGCATAGTCGACAGCCTGATTGGCGTCAATGTTGAATTGGCGCGCAGTCATGCTAAGCCCGTCGCATACAAGTTTATGCTTGGCGACGACAGTAAAGTAGACGTGGTGTAAGCCACAGTATCAAACTAAGAGGGAAAACAAATGCAAGTTCTCATTACAGGTGGGTTAGGCTTTATAGGAAGCAACTTGATCAAGTACATCTTCAAGCACAGCCCTGACACCAAAATCATCAACCTGGATGCGGTGACTTACGCTGGACACTACGAAAATCTGAGCGATATCGAAAACGATCCGCGCTACAAATTTGTCAAAGGACGCATCGAGGACAAGCAACTTGTCGAGTCCATTGTCTCCGGACAAAAGTTCGGCAAAATTGATGGCATCATCAACGTTGCTGCGGAAACTCACGTAGACCGTTCAATTGCAGATCCCTCAGTTTTCGTTCACAGCAATGTCCTTGGAACACAGACACTCCTCGAGTCAGCATTCGTCCATGGAAAGCAAGGCGACAAGTGGACAATTCGCTATGTGCAAGTTTCAACCGATGAAGTTTATGGATCGCTTGGACCGACTGGATATTTCGTTGAAGAAACACCGCTTCAACCAAACAGCCCGTATTCCTCGAGCAAAGCCGGAGCAGATTTGTTGTGCCGCGCTTACTTCGAAACCTATGGAATGCCTGTGACCATCACACGTTGCTCCAACAACTATGGTCCATATCAGCATCCAGAGAAATTGATTCCATTGTTCATCATGAACATTCTTGCCGATAAGCAAGTTCCTGTTTATGGCGATGGTTTGAATGTGCGCGATTGGTTACACGTTGAAGATCACTGCCAGGCAATCTGGCTTGCCTTCAGCAAAGGTCAACCAGGACAGGTTTATAACGTCGGCGGAAACAACGAGCGCAAAAATATCGAAATCACGAAATTGATTTTGAAAGAACTCGGCAAAGGCGAAAACTTGATCAAGTATGTAGAAGACAGACTCGGTCACGATCGTCGCTATGCAATTGATTCCAGCAAGATTCAAAAAGAACTGGGCTGGAAGCCAGTGCATACTTTTGAAACTGGTATTCACCAGACCATCAAGTGGTATCTCGACAATCAAGAGTGGCTGAAGGCAGTTTCCTCCCACTCTCACGAGAAAGAGAAGACTGCTGTTCACTAAGAGTTCTTGAGGGCGACCTAATACGTCGCCCTTTTATTAAGAAGGAATCTGTTGTAAGGGCGAGGCATGGCCTCGCCCCTACATATAAAATAGAATCCCTTAAAATAGTATGCTTCCAATCTCAAATCCAAAGTCCAGTCTCAGGGCCAATGTATAGGGAGTTCAGCAATGAAGATAATGATTACCGGTGCCGGCGGAATGTTGGGCAAGGCCCTAAGTTCATGCCTGGAAGCTCGTGACCATCAGGTGCTCGCCTATCCAAGAGAAACGCTTGATGTCACCAACTACCAACAAGTTGCGGAAACCATTTCAGCTGAGAAGCCGGAAATAGTCGTTCACGCAGCAGCCTATACCAAGGTTGATCAGGCGGAATCCGAAGCAAACCTTGCTTATATGATCAACGGCTATGGCAGCGAGAATCTGGCGGTCGCTTGCAACACAATCGATATTCCAATGCTGTATGTGAGCACTGACTATGTGTTCAACGGCGATAGTGATCGTCCGTATCAACCCTGGGATCAAACAGGACCACTGTCAATTTACGGTAAGTCAAAGCTTGCCGGTGAACACGCTGTTCGCAACCATCTGAACAAATTCTTTATCGTGCGCACAAGCTGGTTGTATGGCCCGCACGGCCGCAATTTCGTGGACACAATCTATCAAATGGCGCTGGACAAGAAGGTATTGCGGGTGGTGTCAGACCAGTTTGGCTCACCGACCTGTACATTAACCCTTTCAGAAACAATTGCCGACCTGATCAATACAAAGAGATGGGGCGTTTATCATGCCACTGATGACGGTGTCACTAACTGGTTCGAATTCGCCAAAGAAATTGTTGACGGCATGAAAGTGCCAGTTCAACCAATCGCCACAAAGGACATGCCGCGCCCAGCAACGAGACCCAAATACTCTGTTCTCGATAAGACGACATTAATCCACACCATCGAACGCGAGCTCGTACCGTGGAAAGAATCGCTGAAGACGTATCTTTCAATGAAGAAAGAGAAGCAAACCGTCAGCTAGAAAGCCCTAATCTGAAGCACTCGGTAACTAATGCGATCACAAAGGCATTTCCTGCGCCTGCCTTGCGGCTTATGTGTTATCCTTATTCACGCCAAAGAGCAATCTTTATCAGGCAATTTTAGACCCGACTAATACATATGCTTATGCTTAAACCGCTCACAAAAGAGTCCATCGGCGAAGAATTCCGCCCTGATATTTCAGTTCAGGACTACAGCTCGAAAACCAAAATCGAGGGCGTTCAGCTCATCACGCTCCAATCTTTTGTCGACGACGGCGGCGCGCTGGCTGAAATAGTCAGGCTCGACGAAAACGGGAATCTAGCCGTTCTTCCGGAATTTAAAGTAAGGCAGAGCACCTGGTCGCAAATGCTGCCAGGGACAATCAAAGCTTTCCACCTGCACTTCAACCAGGAAGATGTCTGGTTCGTCATGCCATATGATCGTCTTCTAATCGGACTCTTCGATGCTCGAGAAAATTCGAAGACCTATAAGCAATCGATGCGTTTCGTTATGGGTGCAGGACGCGCGCAAATACTTTACCTGCCTCGCGGAGTCGCACACGGTCTGGCAAACATCTGGCAGCAGCCGGCTAACATGATTTACTTTGTCAATCAGCAGTTTGACGCGAATCAACCAGACGAGCAGAGACTTCCCTGGGATACTCTGGGCGCAGATTTCTGGGAAATCAAGAAAGGCTAATCGCTCTCTATAACAGCACTGGTAGAGGGCGCTTTTAATGCTCGGTCCGGATATAGACTCAGCATCTAGTGTCAACAAGGTGAAGGAGACGCTCTCCGAATCAAAACACTTCGATTCACTGGTTTTCATCGCCATTGTCCTACTGAGCTTACCGCTCTTCCTCAGCCAGAATCCATCATCCGTGCTTCCTCGCACGACGATGTACTTTGATGCTGCGCACTATCTTGAATCAACAAAGAGATTGTTCGACACTTGCGCTTTGTTTTTCGCCGGCAAAGTCACTGCAGGTGCGCTTGATTCACTGGCGTTCTATCTATTCCTGGACGGTCCCGTTTTGCCTGGCGCCGCCTCAATTTTGTTCTTCCTGCTGGGTAAAACTCCAGCTCTGTCCGAGTGGCAAAGCCTCGTCGCGATGCAATGTGTATTTCAGGCATTATGCTCGGGATTTGTTTATTTGCTCGCTCGAGTATTTTTCAGACAACGAATCTTGGCTGCAAGCGCAGCCGTACTGTGGACAAGCTACCCATCAGCGATATCGTCTTGCAATTCATTTTTGACCGAACCGCTCGCCGCGTTTTTGTCAGTTGCATTTTTGTATGCGCTTACCGGACTCGCTCGCGAAACAGAGATGAGAGAAAAGACAAATGCTCCGGATTATATAAAATGCTTAGGAGCAGGGCTCTTTCTGTCATTATTGGTACTGCTGAAACCAGCACTGGCACCAGCGGCGATGGTAGCAACGCTTGTATATGCGGCGGAATTTGTTCACAGGATAATCAAAACTAGAACTGTAAACGCAAGATCGATTCTTCCTCCAGCAATGGCGCTGATCGGCATGGCAATCGTCTTTATCCCCTGGCTTTCCTTCGGCTTCGCGGCGCGACACACGCTTACGATAATGCCGTCACGCCGCCCGGTATACAACATAGCAACCGGCTGCAACGTTGAAGGTGACGGCTGGGGCTGTTATCCAACACATCCAGTCGCACTGATGTTCGACGACAACGAAGCAGCGATGCCCGTGGCACTTGCGTTGATTGAAGCCAATCCGCAGGAAATTGCCAAGCTCTCTCTGCGCAAAATTTCTCGCTTATGGAACCTGCCCTGGAATGATTACCGATACAAAATTCTCGGATTGAATTATCATTTTCAGTCTATCTACCATTTGCTGCTGGTCATGCTAGGAATCAACGGCATCATGGTTCTTTTTGCGGGTTTGTTTCAGAGCAGGTTATCATTCAAAGAGAAACTAGCCGCAGCCTCCATCATGCTGTTTCTTGCAGGGCATCTCATTTATTTACCATTTGAAGGCATCGGCAGATACGGATTTACGAGTATGCCATTCCTAATTATTGCTGCAGTTTATCTCGTTCAAGAGCTCAATTTATTCAGGCACAAGTGGCTGCAATTGAGCTTATTCGCGCTTGCTTTCATTCTAATGCTGCTCACTTTTAAGCTCGATCTCCTTCCTTACATGGTGATACTAATCAAAGCCCCAGATTCAGCAATCATTTACCAGGCGATACTTAGAACTGCTTCAGTGGCTGTTTGCGGTCTTGCGTTGTGTTTCGCACTTGCACAGCTTAGAAGCAAAGCCATGCTCGCGGCGGTGGCGGCCACTACATTGCTTGCAGGATCCATCGCCTTTTCCTTTGCTCTCTCGGCCCGAGAGGCATTGCAATGGCAAAGCAATCTCAGCGCAGAAGATCGTGCAGAACGTTCCATGAATGTGAGCATGGCGCCATACGAAAAACCGGATTGGGCACTCCTTTTAGTCGACGGCGATCAGAACATCGAATCAGCAAGAGTAAATGTAAACGGAGCGAACCTGGAAGGCACTCTGGAATCCTTTTATCAGTTTCAAACGGAAAAATACGAACTAGAAGATTGGCTAAACCAATTTGCATCGTTGACCAGACGCTCCCCAGCAGCGAATCGAAAGTGGCGAGCTATCGAAGTACCCGTCAAGTTAATTCACGACGGGACGAATTATTGCTCCATCAATCCAGCAGCAACAGGGACATCAGCCACCATCTATGGTGACTTTGTGCAGCGAAGCAATTCAGGAAAATTGATGCTTCCGTCAGCAGATCAGGTCAGCCCAGGTAAGTTCTTCAACGATTCGGAAGATGGCTTCGACTCAAGAATCATGCAAAGAACCTCATCTAAAATAGCCGAGGCGAGTAGCGTCTTATACCATAAGGGCACAAAGCAAGTGGACGATCTCTCCAGAAAAGCCGGCAGGCAAACAGGTCAATTCCGAATTTATTTGCTTCTTGGATATGAGAACAAGAAAGAGGATGAGGCAAACAAAGACAACGCAGCGATAGGAGAGTCACTCATCTTCAAGCGCTCACTTTCAGCAGGTCCCAATCCTGACACACCAATCAAGTTGACTGCGGCGACAAACTACCCACAAATGTCCGTTGCAATTCCTTCGCAATGTAAAACTGGAACGCACATAAGAGTGCGTATCTCGGGCAAAGCTCGAGGAGCAAACAGCGCAAGCTTTTCTGTCGCAGGCATTAGCAGCGAAAACAAACGATTCATGTCCACAGTGCTTCCAGGTGCACCCAGACTCGTTAACGCCCAAGCGGCATGGACGACATTCGAGTTCCAATCAGACCTTCCCACAGTCACAAGCGCTGACGACAATGCGTCACTGAAGGTAGAGCTGAAGCCGGTTAACGGAAATACAGAAATATGCAAACTGCAAATCGAGCTGCGTTCGATCAAGAAGCCACAGCTTTCCGGGCATTCGATTAGAGTATTTTAGTAAATAGAAGGCTTACTTTAAGCGAATCAAACATCTTGACATTGCTTGTCATGTTAGTATTGGCAACCCTGAGATAGCTATTTCTGCGTATCTCTAAAGAGCAATTGAAGCGGGCAAGACGCTCGCGGTCTCAGGGAAAAGGAAGTCGGTTCTCGATGCTTTTCACAAGCCTCCAATATTTGCTGTTTTTGCCGCTGGTTGTCGCCCTCTACTGGGTATTGCCAGGCAAAATGCGCTTGCCGATGCTTTTGATGGCGAGTTACTACTTCTACATGAGCTGGATGCCGGCATTCATACTGCTGATTCTCGGCATGACAGTGTTCAACTTTTTCCTGGGTCGCCATTTGTACAGCGTTGGCTCATCAAAGAAGAAAGGTGTCTTCACTTTTGGTCTTGTTGCCAACTTGCTCTGCCTTGGCTTCTTCAAATATACAAATCTCTTGCTTGATACAGCAGCGCGTGGCGTCGGAATAATTACTCATCACGCTCCGCCAGTCTGGCATGCAGATATCATCTTGCCTCTGGGCATTTCATTCTTCGCTTTTGAATTTATCCACTATCTGTTCGAGATTTATCGCGGCGGTAAACCGATTAACTCGTTCGTTCTCTTCGCTTTGTTCGCGGCGTTTTTCCCAACGCAAATTGCTGGACCAATCAAACGCTACAAAGACTTCGAGAAGCAAATGCTCGCGGATACTCAGTTGAAGCTGAGCAACTTTGATGAAGGCGTTCCGCTAATTATTCTCGGTATGGCGAAGAAATTATTGCTTGCGGATAATCTCGCGACGCTTGTTGATATGGGTCTGAAAGATCCGCGCGTTTATGGTGCGCCGGAACTCTGGCTATTCATGTACGCCTTTGCCTTTCAAATCTACTTTGATTTCTCTGGCTACACGGATATAGGGCGAGGCTCGGCGATGTTGTTTGGATATCACATCCCGATCAATTTCAATATGCCTTATTTCGCCAAAAACATGTCGGACTTCTGGCGCCGCTGGCACATTTCTCTTTCCACGTGGCTGCGCGATTATTTGTTTATTACTCTTGGCGGCTCGAGGGACGGTCGCTGGAAAACGCACCGCAATCTGTTTTTGACTATGGCAATAGGCGGGCTCTGGCACGGAGCCTCCTGGAGTTTTGTTGTCTGGGGCATGTATCACGGGCTGGCTTTGATCGTGCACAGAGAATTCAGTATGTTCAAAGAATCCACCGTCAAATTAAAAGCGTTTGTTGACTCGAAGTTTGGTCAAATTCTCTCGATTGTTTTGACTTTCCATGCAGCTTGTATCGGATGGGTCTTCTTCCGTATTCAAGATGTTTCGCAAGCATTCTTCGTAGCAAAACGCATGTTGTTCTTCAGCCCGATTTTGACAAGAGCTGAGAACCACCATTTCCTGATTTTGAAACCAGAATTGCCTGTGCTCGTTCCTGTTGTAACAGTTATGGTATTGGCACTGCTGCTGACAAACCTGCCGGTCAGCGCGATGTCTGAAAAGGGCTGGTTCAAGGCAGCTCCCGCTCCATTGAAAGCCGCGTTCTGCACAGTGCTAATAATTGCTATTATTACGTTCCTTCCGGATAATAGTGCCCCATTCATTTACTTCCAATTCTAATCAAACATGAAAATCCAACTTGCCATCTGCGCAGCGCTGACACTGCTTTGCAATGCATCCGATTTGATCGTTGCCGCCAAAGCGAATAGTAAACCCACCGGCATTGCGAGCAGCGTCCCGCCCGGGTCCATTGAAAGCAGCTCGTTCAAAAAAGAAGAAGCCCTTTTAGCACCCTATTTAGAGGAACTTCGAACGAAAATCAAAGCCGAATGGTTTCCACCTAAAGGACAGGAAAACGAAACAGTCAGAGCGAGCTTCAAAGTTCTTTCCGATGGAGCCGTATCAAATCTCCGGTTAAGCTCCGCCGCCCCTGTTCCCGAAGCCGTCTCTGCGGCAGCAATGCACGCGGTGGCAAAAGCTTCTCCCTTCCCAGCACTACCGGCCGGAGCACCCAAAAATGGCATCAATGTAGAATTCACTTTCAGTTATGACGTGATTCGAAAAGGACAAAACATTCCCGCCAGACAACTTGTCACCAACTCCAATGCAATTCAGGTTGGTGCAAATACAAACGACAAGCTCGACAATACATACCTCGACAATCTGGCGAAATCACTTCAGGGTGCCTGCCAGGATGTGCCGCTTGCAAGCAACAGTGCAATCGAAGTAGCGATTGCGCTTTCTCCCACTGGTGTCTTACAGGGCACAAGCATTAAAAAATCAAGCGGCGTGGATAGCACAGACGCTTCTATTCTCAAACGCATCGTGATGCTATCGCCATTTGCACCACTTCCGCAGGGAGCAAGCAATCCCTCAACGATTTCGCTCTCATTTCGAGCCGTCGACTTGCAGTCGCAAAGGCTGTTTCCAGCCATTCCTCTAAACAATGGCTCTGTCGATTTGAATAACGAAGGTGTCGATTTGCTCAAACAAAAGCAATTTGAACCGGCAATCGATCACTTCAGGCAGGCAATTGCGATGGATCCGAATTCGGAAATCGCAAAACAGAATCTTGCAGTTGCATACAACAACTGGGGACTTACACTCTCGCCAATAGCCGCGAAACATGCCTTCAGGCGTGCTTTGTTTATCGAGCCGGACAGCCGCTGCGCTACAGACAATCTGGCAATTTGTCTGGCAAACCAGCAAATACCAGCTCTAACATTTGATGATCATTTGCGCCTGGCAGATCACTGCTTGCAAGAACGGCATTTTGTTGATGCATTTGTTGAGTATCAGCAAGCTTTAAAACTAAAGCCTGATGCGCAGCTGAGTAGCAAGCTTGACGCTTTGCGGCCGTCTGCCTATTTGCAGTTCACCACTGAACATATGCCTGCACTGGACTAGTAGCTTGCACTTTCTCAGTCGCAAATTGTTTTCATTGGAACCATATCCACAGGTCGCGGGTTGCGCTCCAGAAACTGCCACTGATGCCAGTATGGATAGATGGGAGTAACGTCGCTTGCACGATCCAGCTTTTTGATCTGCTCGCAATCCAGCTTCCAACCAACAGCACCAAGGTTTGCCTGCAATTGTTTTTCATCACGGGCGCCCAAAACGACATTAGCTACAGTTGGACGCGTGAGCAGCCACGCGATTGCGACTTGAGGAATGGTTTTTCCTGTTTCTTTCGCGACTTCATCAAGCGCGTCTACAACATTGTAGAGAAGCTCGTCTGGAACCGGTGGTCCATATTGCGCAGTATCGTGCAAGCGACTCTCTTTGGGAAGGGCCTGTCCGCGCCTGAGCTTGCCCGTCAATCGGCCCCATCCAAGCGGACTCCATACCATAGTGCCGACCTTTTGATCCATTCCAAGCGGCATGAGGTCCCATTCGAATTCGCGTCCAACTAGAGAATAGTATGCCTGGTTGCTTACGTAGCGGGCCCATCCATATTTCTCGGAAATGTTGAGTGACTTCATCAAATGCCAACCGGAGAAATTTGAGCATCCGATGTATCGAACTTTACCGCTTTTTACCAGATCGTTCAGGGTGCTTAAGACCTCTTCTACTGGGGTAATGGCGTCGAATCCATGCATAAAGTATATGTCGATGTAATCCGTTTTCAATCGGCGAAGGCTCTCATCACACGCGCGCAACAAGTGGTATCTCGAGGATCCCAGATCATTTGGACCTTCACCCATGCGAAAAGTTGCTTTTGTGGAAATCAAAACATCCTTACGCTTCGAACCCAAAGCTTCGCCCAGAATCTCTTCGGAGGCGCCCGATGAATATACATTGGCGGTGTCAAAGAAATTGCAACCAACGTCGATACACATGTCTATGAGCCGTTTTGCTTCAGCTACATCGGTTGAGCCCCAGGCGCTGAACAATTCGCCTTTTCCGCCAAAAGTGCCGGTTCCAAATGAAAGAACAGGAACCTTCAATCCCGAATATCCGAGTTGTCGAAATTCCATGCGCGAGTTCTCCTTCTTTAATTGCAATTCAATTTAGGGACTGGGGCAAACATTGCAGATGCATGATCGGCAAACAGAACGCATGTGCCCACCATGCCTGCCGGCGTGGTTCCAATCATTACGTCAGAGCATAGATCGGCAAATACAAACACGCTGCAGTCATGTGTTTACTGGGTGATGATTCATTTTGCTATTTGTCGTCTTGTTTATTTGCAAATGCACGCTTCATTGCAGCCAGTTCATCTTCAAGTTCAAGATCTGTTGTGTTTTCAAATGATCTTGCTGTGGAGCTTGCCTGATGCATTTCGCGGTGTGCTTCGTTTCTTGCTTCGGTTGCGCGCAGCTTTTCTTCGAAGCGATCCATTGCACTTGCAGTATTGTTTGAGGAAGCTTTATTACTTGCTTCTTGTGCTGATGCGGCTTGCGACCTGGCGTGCAGGCTTTCCTTTCTCAGGCGGAACACACGCAATTGTTCTTGCATATCTGCATACTTTGCTTTCAGACTGACACTAGCTTCCTTTTGTGCCTGCAATTGTGCAGTGAATGCCTGGACGGCCAGATTTGTTTCGAGTTTCTTTGCTAAACACTGACGCGCCAGATTATCGTCATTCTTATTGACGGCCATTGCAGCTCTGCTTTCCCAGTTTGCAAGTTCTTTATTAGCCTTTTGCAGCTCTGCTTCCAGTTGTTTTTCGCTGGCAAGACTTTCTACACAAGCCTGTTTCAGCTTGTCCACAGCTTTTTCGAGCTCTTTTTCAGCTTGTTCTGGTGAAGGATCTGCATCCTGGCCAATACCTTTCGGTCTCTCGCCGAATCTGTTGTCCGAACTTGACCCAGGCAAGCAGTAGAAAACTACAAGAGTAACCGGACCCAGAACCGGCACAAAATTGAGCAACTTCCACCAGCCAGTCCGATCTATATCATGCAGTCTGCGCACGCCCACAGCGACAGTAGGCAGCACGGTAGCCAAAGCAACGATAGTTGCAATCCAAGAAAGATTGAGCGCCGTCAAATACCAAACGCCCACCACACCTAGACCAACTGTGAGCTGAATCATGAAGTTCACGAGTGCATACAACCAAAATTCTTTGCGGCTCGCTCGCCCACTGAAATCGGCGTACTTAGTTGTGATTATGCGGAGATAGTTTTTCTTTGCGTCGTCAATCATGTTCACCTGGCAAAATCGGCTAGTAGTTGATTTTGTACCCTCGGCAAGACTGCAATTATCTGCCGCCGATCATTGTTAATGTGAAACTGAGCTGAGGCAGCCTTCATCAAACGCAAGCAACAGCGGCCTAGTGGCCTGGTCGACCGACATAAATCAGAGGGGCATCAAGATACCAAAACAGCTGCCAAAACAGCCGTATTAAATGATCACTTTTCTGGCAGATTTTCAGCGCCCAAGAAGCGCATTATTTCGTTAAAAGGCCCCGTTTTCAAGTGAAGTAATTAATACACGGCATTCCCTTGACATCAATTCGATAAGAGACCCCCTTGTTCTTTGATGATCGACTCTGGGAAATCCCATAATCCCGGCCTGCCACCCCAAAAAGACTCACCTGCAAAAACCCGCGTTTCATGAAATAACGGACAGGTCTGGCTCCTGAGAACCTGTTATGATCCCGGCTGATGAACGCACTACGTGAAAGAAAACTCATCGAAAGCGGCTCGTCACCAGAGCAAATTCCAGAGAAGGACTCTCTTCCAAAGAGCACATTTCTGTGGATATTGATTTTGTTCGCGCTGGCAAATGCACTGTGGGGGACTTTGCACCCACTGCAATTTGTTCCGCACACCGCTCAACCGAATCTAGAACTTTCCAAAGCCGCGTTGCGATTCAAAATGGATGAATTGCAACAATCTGCGTCAGCTCCGGACATCATGCTGATCGGTTCATCACTGCCGATGTGCGCCTTCTTTTACACTGAAGGACCAGGTTATTTCGATTTAGCTGAAGGCAAAAAGATTCGCAGCTTGAAATTGAATTTGCTGCAGGCGTATCCAGAAGCGGGTTATTTCACTGCGCAATTAAAGAAGCTAAGTGGCAAACATTTCAACGTATTCAACTTCGCCGGCGCAGCATGCATGGCGTCAGACACTAAACTGGTTGTCGAACGCGCAGTTGCGGCAGGACGAAAACCGTCGCTCATTATATATGGCGTGGGCTTGCGAGACTTTGTAGACAACATCAACCCACCACCAGGTGAAACACCCTATTACAAGGCTTTGTGCAATTTTCCATTTATCCTGCGCCATTTGCCATACATGATGCATATGAACGCATTCAACGATCTTACAGTCGGGGCTCTATGCAAGATGTATGATCTTCGCAATGAATTCCGCATTTCAGCGGAGCACAAGGTTTGCAATCTTCTCCATCATCCGACATCAATCGAGCTAGCGTTTATTCTCGCGGACCTCAATCAAAAAGCTGCCACCGTCAGCAGTGCCACAAAAGTTCAAGCAACAAATCCGAAGCAAGGCAGACCTTCGACTCCAAAAGTTGACGCTGAAAAAACAAACCAAAACAACACCAGCGAGAAAAGCGCTCGAGTTGCTTCCGCCGTTGTACCAGCAGCTACACAGTCCGCCGTTACACAGCCCACTGCTACACTGGCCACTGCAGTACCAACCACTACTACACAAGCCCCTGTTGCACGAACCACTGCTACACCAGTCCCTGTAGCACCAACCACTGCTGCGCCAGCCAAAGTTCAACCCGCCGCCAGCACTCTTGCCGTCCTGGACTACCCACAGCGTTACAGTCCCGCGAACTACAAGCGCCTCAATGCAGAAATGCAAGAGCTCAAAAATTTGATCGATTACTGCAACGAGCAGCACATAAAACTAATCCTGATAAACATGCCGGTCAGCCAGGGACACAAGCTCGTTAGCCCCCCAGGGCTGCGCGACTACTATCTCAAGAAACTCAACGCCACCGCTGCCGGTGCCACCCTTTTCATTGACCATGAAAACGACAAGCTGCCAGATACAAATTTCTTCGACACAGTCCATCTCAACCCGGAAGGTGCCGTCAACTTCGTTAACGAGCTGTCGACTCAATTAATCAGGGATGGGTTACTAAAATCAGACAAGAAGCCGCAATCGTAGTGTTTGCAAGCCATTCGTGTTATTAAAGGCTGCTTTACTAGCCAATCCACTTATTAAAGAAAATGGCGCTATCTTTTAATAACAGCTTTCTTATTAAAGAGAACTGCGCTATCCTTTAATAACTGGATTTCCAATTAAAGGAACCTTTAATAGGCATGGAAGAGATTCGAAAAGCCAGATTAGGCGAAAGGCTTCGTTGCTCAGCCAGCAGCGAAGAATACTGGGCATTAGTACCTCGCCCGCTCCCTCCTCTCAGCCTGCAACTGGATGAGCTCCACCCTTTGCTCGAGAAGGCAAATCAGGCTCTTGGAAGGCTCGACGGACTGGCTTCGATTCTTCCCGATACGGACCTATTTCTCTACATGTATGTCCGAAAAGAAGCCGTGCTCTCTTCCCAGATCGAAGGAACGCAGTCCTCTTTATCCGACTTATTATTGTTTGAAAGTATGGAAGCACCAGGAGCTCCTCTGAACGACGTTCGTGAGGTTTCAAACTACGTTGCAGCAATGACATACGGCCTTGAACGATTGAAAAACGGATTTCCGTTATCGATGAGGCTCATACGTGAAATGCATGAAGTATTGATGGCCGAATCCCGAGGTGGTGCTAAATCGCCAGGCGAATTCAGGAGGTCACAGAACTGGGTCGGTGGCACGCGGCCGGGCAACGCAACTTACGTGCCAGCACCGCCAGAACGAGTAATTGAATGCATGAGCGATCTGGAGAAATACCTTCACGACAAGAGCGACAATCTGCCTTTATTAATAAGAACTGCGCTTGTTCACCATCAATTTGAGACGATTCACCCTTTTCTTGATGGAAACGGCAGGTTGGGTCGCTTGTTAATAACATTGCTACTCTGTTCAGAAGGCGTACTCTCAGAGCCGATCTTATATTTGAGTCTGTATTTCAAAACTCACAGACAAGAATATTATGCTCAACTGCAACAAGTACGAGAGACTGCAGATTGGGAGAGCTGGCTGAAGTTCTTTATCGTTGGTGTAAACGAGATTGCAGTACAAGCAGCTGACACGGCAAGAGAAATACTAAAACTAATTAGGACTGATCGCGAACGCATAAGTGAGGTTGGCCGCGGAACAGGTTCGGCCCTTCAAGTCCATCAATATCTAGAAAAAAAACCCCTGGCAGTAATACCTCAATTGGTACGAGAGTTGGGCATAACAACTCCGACTGTTACGGCCGCGCTGCAGAATCTCGAGAAGCTCGGAATAGTAAAGGAAGTAACGGGTAAACAGCGAGGGCGTGTCTTTGTGTACGATGCATATCTAAAGATCTTGGAACGCGGAACTGAGCCATTCTAATATGAAGAAATGGCAGAGGCTCTAATCTCTAAAGGAAATTATTCGCGCCGCGCTTAACTTGAGCAGCTTGTTAGACAAAGCCCGCTCACTATTATCACTTGAATGCAAGCATTTTTGAAACTGAGGGCAATGATCGAGAGCCTCGTGATAAAGGAAATCAGCTCGATGAACATAAAGTCCGCCCTGTTCACGAACAAGAGCATGATTGTAGCAGCGCACGTAATTCGCTAATTTTGCACCTGCAAATTCCTTTGACTTGCTCAAAAATATAGCCTGACCAGTTTCTACTTTAATAGCCGGGCCACCAGCAAGATGTTCGCAGCTAATGGCTTTCCGCCCACGCCCTGCAAGATTGAAGACGGCAACCTCATCACCAAGTTTCAACATGTAAGAAACAGCATCACTCGGTAATACGAAATTGTGCTCTTGCTCTTTTACGCGAAGTATTTGCTTCGGGCACAACAAGAGACTTCCTTGCTCCAGAGTTATAGTCCGCTCTTTCGCAACTAAGTTAGTTGCCGCCTTTTGATCTTCATTCTCAATCAGTGTTTTTGCTTGCCAATCTGGCGGCAATTCTACCGAAAGGCTATTCACCTGGCTATCGAGAGTCCCAACGTGAACAGGTGATGGATTTAACGGAGTCAAATTGCGGTTATAGATGGGAAGCCAGAGATTGCGACGAGCGAGGTTTTTCTCCGTTTGAGGTCGCGTTGCATCTCTGCTGTCAGTGACCGCGTGTCTTCTCGTTGTATGAAGTACCACAGTTCGAGGATCTGGGCGCTGAAAGCGAACGTTAATGTCTTTCGGGGTGTCTGCAAGCGCCGCTAAGCTGCAGAGCGAAAAACAACAAAGCAGAAATGCAAAATTGACGTGCCTAATTCTTGCCGGAAGCTTCACTCTCATATCTCTTGCGTAACTGATCCATCGTGCCGGTCAAAGCTTGCTTCGAAGCAGAAACCCTTATTCCATAGTATAACCGGAAATCCATTCCAGATAGACCGTTGGTGTAGTTGGAATGGAAGTTCCAGACTGGCTCTGCGCGCACAAAAGCCTGTACGCCGGGTAACTTCTTAAACTCTCTGTCGATCTCAAAATCCGAAATGAACGAGTAATTGTTTTGTGGCAAGAGGGCGTTGTGCGAAAATTGCCTTCTGAAATTTTGGTTGAACGTCGTACTTGCGGAAAGATACCACTGCCCTTTCTGGTAGGTATGGCCCCATGTGATAAAGGGATCAAGTTCTCTCATCGGTTCACCGACGAAATATTTAAACCGCACTTGAAGCAGCGGACTGATATAGGACGTGAAATTATCGGTATGGTTTATCGTCAACGTAAGCGCAGGCAAATAGTCGAGCACGGGTAGCTGTCCAGTTTGCCACATTTCACGCGCCTGAAACTGCGGCTGAAGAGACACCTTTTTGCTGAGCTGATATGTGTGCTGCGCCCCGAGGCCGACAACATAGGTGTTTGAATTCAAACCGCTGCTTTTAAGCAGTGAGTCGCGCAAATAGAAAGAGTTCACGAAATACTGAGTGTTGGCTGTTGGAGACCAACCTGCCGTTATATTTGGATTAACGCGATAGACGTTATTGAATACGGCATCATTTTTTATAGTTGAATAAAGCGAAATTGCATCGATTGGATCAAGCTGGCTACCGGGAGGCGATTGCTGCCTCATAATCGATCTCTTCGGTGCCTCCTGAAACGGGTTGGTCTCAATTCGAAAACTAGTTTCAACGTTAGCATCGACATAAAGCGGAGCGGGCAGCTTCTCAAGCATTAACAATTGCAGCTTATTCTGCGTTGTACTCCTTTGCGTGCTTTGCCTGTTTACGTCGGTGCCCAAAACGGTACTCTGAGCAAAAGAAGGAACAGCTGTGAATATGCAAATTGAGATCTGCATAAGAAGAAAAATGTATTTCGAATCGATATATTTTGATGAATTCAGGAAATGGATGCCGAAAAGCTGACGCTGACAGTAGTCTAGCTCATTCAAAAATGCTTGAGAAGAGCAAATAGCAGCGCGATGCAGACTCAACTATACGATTGTCGCGCGGCGAATATTTGGGGAAGGAGTGAAATCTTCTTCTGCATCAGTCACGGTGGCTTCTTGCTTATCCCACACCATCCATGGTGCCTTGCCTGAATCCCACATGGTGTTGAGCTGCTTGCAATCACGCAAAGTATCCATGGCTTGCCAGAACCCACGATGCTTGTAAGCGGCGAGTTGGCCATCATGCGCCAGGCGCTCCAATGGCTCATTTTCCCAGGAGATGGCATCACCAGCTATGTAGTCCAAAACTTTAGGTTCGAGCACAAAGAAGCCGGCATTGATCCAACCGCCATCGCCAAGTGGTTTCTCAACGAACGCGTCAACCTTTTCACTGTTGATCGAAAGAGATCCGAATCTTCCTGGCGGTTGCACAGCGGACACCGTCGCAAGCACATTGTTGCGCTTGTGGAACTCAAGCAATTTGCCAACGTTTACATCGCTGACCCCGTCACCGTAGGTCATGCAAAATGTACCGTCGTTAAGGAATCTAGCAATGCGCTTCAAACGTCCACCAGTCATGGTCTGGTCGCCGGTGTCCACCAGAGTCACCCGCCAGTCTTCGCTTCCATTATTGTGGTATTCAATGCTGCGCTGTCCGAGGTCAAAAGTAACATCAGCCGAATGCAGCGCATAGTTGGCGAAATATTCTTTGATCATGTAGCCCTTATAACCAAGGCAAACTACAAAATCGTTTATACCGAAGGCAGAGTAAATTTTCATAATGTGCCAGAGAATAGGTTTACCACCTACCTCGACCATCGGTTTTGGTTTAACCTGCGTTTCTTCCGAAAGCCGCGTTCCCAGCCCGCCTGCAAGTATTACTGCCTTCACTTAATTGCTCCTGACTGCACAGAGATCTGAACTACGATTTATCTTCGTTTGTTTAGATCAGAGCTTCCTTTATGACATCACATTGATGTGAAGTCAACATAGGCTATATCCTATCAGTTGAAAACTATTCAGTCGTTAAAGACTGCTTTCCCAGCACTCTTTTAAGTTGAAAAAATGGAAAGCCATCACAGCAAACAAACAGCTCAAACAGTCACGGGTGCCATCCAGGCGGTGATTGACGCCAGTCCGGCGCGCAAACGTTTGACGATAATCTGTCCTGTATTTAATGAAGCGAAAGTAATAACGCTCTTCTACGGACGCATTCGTCCGGTGATGGATAAGCTGGCTCAAAACTATGACGTAAATCTGGTTTTTTCGAATAATGCTTCAACCGACGCGACTCTTTCCGAAATCGAAAAAATCCGCAAGGAAGCAAAAGACGTATTTGTTCTTTCTCTTACTGCAAATGTCGGCTACCAGCGCAGCCTGGAATGCGGACTGCGCAACTGCAAGGGTGACCTTTTCGTTTTTATAGATGTGGACTGCGAAGATCCACCGGAGATGATTCTCGAATTCGTTCAAGCGCACGAACAAGGATTCGACATTGTTTATGGCGAACGAACCGACCGCGAAGAATCCGAATTCGTCAAAATGCTGCGCAAAATCTTCTATAGAACGCTGCGCGCCCTAGCCGACGAAGAAGTCATTCTCGACATGGCGGAATTCTCGCTGATGACTAGCGAAGTTCGCGACGCCATTATTCAAGACAATACATCCTTCCCATTCATTCGGGCCTCCATCGGACGCGTCGGTTACCGCCGCAAAGGTATTACATACAAGCGTCACAAACGCATCGCCGGCGAAACACACTATAACTTCTTCGGCATGACTAAGTTCGCCATTGCAGGTATTTTGTCATCGTCCACCTTATTCCTTAGAATTCCGATATACACCCTGCCGTTCTGGCTGCTGTTTATGGCTCTGCTTCCATCAGCCTATGTGCTGACAGACAACAAATGGTATCTGGTAGCGACATTCTTAGCGTTTGCAACTTATGTCGGCGCAACGATTTCGTTTATTGCAATATACGTCGCTCGCATTCACAAGAACACGCTGGGTAGACCCAACTTCATCATCGACTCCAGAACAAGCTCACCTCAACCATAATGAGCACAGGAATCAATAGCCAACTCATTTCGTTCGATGGTTCGACATCGGCAAAGTCTGATTTGATTCGCCCAGATCGATATGATTTCTTCAGTGATGCGAGAAACTTTCCAGGGAAAGCAATTGCGCGTGGAGCGGGACTCTCGTACACTGCCGCTAGTTTTGCCGAAGGCTCAGTTTCAATTGAGCACGGCAACTTTGACCGCATCATCGATTTTAACGAACAAGAGCAATGGATTGAAGTAGAAACTGGTATTACGCTGGGTCAGCTATATGATTTCTTGATTGAACGCAATTTGTTTCTCGCCACACAGCCAGGTCATCCGCGCATCTCCGTGGGCGGATGCATTGCACCGGACATTCACGGCAAGAATCAATTTTTGGATGGAACATTCATCAATCAAGTCATTTCACTGAAGCTGTTCCACCCAAGCCATGGCGTAATTGAACTATCCGCACAAGAGAACCCGGATCTATTTCGACTGACCTGCGGTGCTTATGGATTAACCGGCAATATTATTAGCTGCAAACTCAAACTCAAAAAGGTTCCATCCTCGATGGCACAAGTGAGCTTGATACCGCTGAGTTCCATCGACGAGCTGCCCGTCAAATTGCGTGAATCTGCGGCATGTTCCGACTTTGTTCTTTCATGGCACGATTTCACTCTCTCTGGGAAGAACTTTGGCAAGGGTTTTGTGCAACAGGGGCGTTTTATTGAAGCGCCGCAAGATAGCTCGATCAACAACAAAAAAGCAGCAGATCAAACCTTAGACGCAAGATCGCGTGGCATTTTGCCAGTGCCAGTGTTCAATCCAATTACAGTAAAAATGATGAACATGCTGTATGGATCACGCTGCAAAGGCAGCGGTTCTCAGTTCACCATGTCATTGTTCGACAGCATCTTTCCGATTCAAAACAGCAAAGAGCTCTACTTCAAATTCTTCGGCGCAGCTGGTTTTCATGAATACCAGGTCGTGATACCGGAGCAGAACTTCAAGCAATACATCAACGGCGTGAAACAATACCTAAGCAAGAACAGCCTGCCAATCACCCTGGCTTCCGCAAAGCTTTTCGCAGGCAAACAAGATTTTTTGAGATTCACCGGCGACGGCATTTGCTTTGCCATCAATTTCGCACGCTCGCGAGCATCACTAGAATTTATGGCCGAGCTGGACAGGCTCGTGCTGGAGTGTGGTGGAATACCCAACATAATTAAAGACTCAAGATTGAGCCAATCCGTTGTCGCTGCAGCCTACCCAGAATACGAAAAATTCCGTACAATGCTGCGAGAGTTTGATCCAGATCGTTTTTATCGGTCTGAACTTTCGGAAAGGTTGGCACTGTGAATTTCATTGTTGTCGGATCGTCAGCAGGGCTTGGCAGGTGCCTTGCAGACCGGCTTGCGCAAAATGGGCATAATCTATTGCTCGTTGCAAGCAAGCAGGAAGATCTCCACGCGCAGGCAGCAGATCTCACAATAAGATACTCAGTGAAAGTCGAATCCGTGGCATTGCGCGTCCAATGCAACAAGGAAAGTGTCGACGCAGTCAAAACTGCTTCCGCGCGGTTGGGGCAGATCGACGGCATTTACTTCCCGATGGGATATTCTCGAAGCGATGACGACGGCACGCTGTCTGCAGACGATATCGAGCGCATTAGCTCCAGCAATCTATCCGGAATTATGGCTATAACAGCGGCTTTCCTTGATGAATTTCTCAAGCGTGGCTCAGGTGTTTTTGCATTTTTCGGATCCGTCGCAGCAGAAAGAGGCCGAAGTTCAAACATCGCTTATGCAGCCGCAAAACGGGGTCTTCTAAGCTTCTACGAAAGCATCAAGCACCGATGTGCCGCAAGCAAAATTGGCGTGCAGTTTTATCAACTCGGGTATTTGAATACTGCTCAGACCTATGGCAAGAAGTTGCCGTTTCCAGCAGCACAACCAGAGGACGCAGCAAATTACGTTGTAAGCCGAATGAACGCCAGTTCCGGCTTTGCATATTACCCCGGATTCTGGCGATTCATTTGTCTTGCTTTGCGCTGCACACCCTGGTTCATTTTCAAAAAGCTGAAGTTCTAATGAAAAAAATAATTCTCACCGGCGCAAGCGGTTTCATCGGCAGGCACTGTATTCAACCATTGCTGGACTCCGACTACCACGTCCATGCGTTGTATTCCGGTTCAGCACCCGTGCAGGAAGCAGCATCGTTGCATTGGCATAAAATTGATCTTCTCGATGATTCAGCAACTGCAGATCTCGTCTCAAAATTGCAGGCGACACACCTGCTGCATTTAACCTGGTATGCAGAGCCAGGCAAATTCTGGGAGTCCATGTTAAATAGAGAGTGGACGCACGCCAGCATGCATTTGTACGAGCAGTTTCAAAAGCATGGCGGGCAGCGCCTCGTCGGGGCGGGAACCTGCGCGGAATATGATTGGAGCGATGGAGTTCTCAACGAAACAAAAACCGTAATCAAACCAGGCACTTTGTATGGCCAATGCAAAGCCGAGCTATTCTCTAGAACACAAGAATTCAGCAAAAACAAAAAGCTCTCATTCGCCTGGGGCCGCATATTCTGGCTCTATGGACCCTTCGAAGACAAACGCCGACTGGTTCCATATGTCATTACATCGCTACTTTCCAACGAGATTGCAAAATGCAGTGAAGGATCTCAAAAACGCGACTTCATGCAT
Organism: Obscuribacteraceae bacterium (SeqCode); assembly: GCA_044358055.1. Taxonomy (GTDB): domain Bacteria; phylum Cyanobacteriota; class Vampirovibrionia; order Obscuribacterales; family Obscuribacteraceae; genus JAIEPM01. The sequence goes on along the minus strand of JBIKOL010000010.1, from coordinate 14,024 downwards.
GTTCAAGATGTAGCAAATGCATTTGTTGCGTTATTAAACTCAAATTACGAAGGCGCAGTTAACATAGGCTCTGGGGCTGCTGTAGCAGTAAAAGATCTTGTTGAAACAATTGGCACTCAAACAGGCAAAGGCAATTTGATTCAGCTTGGTGCAGTACCCACCAACAAAGAAGAACCCCCAGAGATATTCGCAGAAGCGTCCATACTAAAACAAATCGGTTTCATTCCACAATACTCAATAGATGCCGGTTTAAAGCAGACAATTGGCTGGTGGAAAGCTAATCGCGAAAAGCAACCTTAGCACACTCGGCAGCTTCATCCAGAAATTAGCGGCTCATTACCTTTCAAAACTGTACATTTATGCAAAATATTCGGCAGTATTCCGCTGTCTGTTTTTGCTCCAGATTGGATATCTACGAGTATCGGAAGAGGGTAGCAACCATGGACAATACAAATCACAAAGTTGAAGCACCGAGCATGCACAGCGACGAGACTCATCCAGCACTTTTCTCAGGCGCATACGATCCGCACCACGCGTCTCTAGTAGGTAAGAGTCCTACAGAAAAGATTGAAGACTACGTAAGCTCAAAAATAAGTACATTCTCTTCAACAGTCAAAGCAGGCGAAGAATTGCTGAGCAAAGCCTTTCATGCTATTGCTGATTTCCACTTAGTTGGCGTAGCCAAAGCCGACACCTTGATTGATGAAGGTGGCAACAACTATTACGACGCCAACACCGGTGAACAGGTAAACAACCCCATTGATATGGGAGGCGGATTTATTTACGCGAACGGTCGAGTTATTCATCGCGATTAGCCAGAAATCTATCTCGAAATTTGCATGTTGATCAGATTAGCTAGCAAGACGGAACGCAATCTCAGTCTTCGCCTATATCTTCTTGCCAAACATGCGGATACAAGTTTCTAAACTCAGCTAGCAGGTCGTAGCACTCTTGCAAATCAAGATCGATGACTTCGACGCCTCTTGATTCCATAAACTTCTTTGCACTGGGAAATGTTCTATTTTCCCCCGCGATAACTTTCGGGATGCCAAATTGCACAATCGCTCCGGCACACATGTGACATGGCATGAGCGTTGAATAAATAATTGTGCCCTTATAAGTCCTTTGCCTTCCAACATTTCGCAAGCAATCTATTTCACCATGCGCCGTTGGATCGCCATGCTGAACTCTTTTGTTAAAGCCGCCCCCCAACATTACGTCGCCACGCACAAGCACGGAACCAATTGGTATGCCGCCCTGAGAGAGCCCCTGGCGTGCCAGCGCTATGGCCTCTCCCATGAACTTGTCAGCTTGATTCATTTCAACAGCCCCTCGAGATGACGCCAGGCAACTGTACCATTTCTCCACCTGCCATGACAGAACGTCTTGCAGCAGCTCTGGAGCGTGGCTTTGGCGTGGCTTTGGCGTGGCTTTGGCGTGGCTCTGGTGCGACCTTGACTTTGATTTGACCAGCCGTTTTTTCGACCTATCGTCCATGACACATTCTCTTAAGCTCCCCCATATACATTTGACTCGGTTCGGTTGGGGGAAAGGCAAGCATGGAAAGAGTTCATCCAGAGATCAAGCACACAGGAGAGGCTTCTGAACCAGAGAAGACCATGTCATCTGCTGCGGCATCTGCATATGAGCTCGGCTCTATGGCGACGGGAAGAACAGCTGGCTCGGAACACGGGCTGCCAAACCTTGATATAACTCGAGCGATACCCAGAGCCATTGTGAATGGTAATGAAATTGAATTTGCACCCATGGCGCCAGGCGGAGCCGCCAGCAAATCTCCCAGGGAAATCAGCACTCCATTTCAAGGAGGCAATTTGGTTTCGCGCTACGACGAGAGCGGAGTGCGCAGATCGCTGGAGATTGTTGACCAAAACAAAAAAACCATTCTTAAAGCAGAATATGATAAAGATGGTCTGCTGGATAAATCAACCGCATATAACGCAGATGGGACGCGCTCCGAGATTTCAAAGGATGAACTCGGCTATCGCACCGAAGTTTTTGACAAGAATAACGTCCGCAGAAATTTGAAATTTGCAGATAATAAAGGCAATCTTCAGCTAGATGCCACCTTCGATGCTAATGGCAAATTTGAGAAAGGGAACAATTATTTGCCTAGCGGCATTATCACTCCAATTCAAAGCCATGCAGACAAATCTGAAGCTGCTCCGAAAGATACGTCTTCCTCGAATACAGGGGATAGTGAAATTGCTACCCACGAATTGAATAGCAAAGCCGCCAAAGATACTGCAGAGAAAAGCCCTCCGCAAGGTAACTTTCCCAGGGAAGACTATGTGCCTTATGAAGACGGCACAAGTTCTCTTTCTCGATATGATGCAAACGGTGTCCGTAGATACACAGAAATTTTCGACCGAGACCATAAAACAGTCCACAAAACAGAATACGATAAAGATGGACTGCTCGATAAAGCAACAGCGTATTTGGAAGATGGTACCCGTTCTGAACTTTCGAAAGACGAAAGCGGATACCGCACCGAGCGATTTGACAACAACGGAGTCCGGCGAGGCCTGCAGCTTACCGACGATGAAGGCAACCTTCAGCTAGACGCGACGTTCGATGCCAATGGCGCATTTGTAAAAGGAAACAACTATTTCCCTGGCGGAATTGTTATTCCAATTATTCAGAAAACCAAAGGAATGAGGTAAGAGATCCTGGTCTTGCCTAGGTATTTGCAAAAGAGTCTATTTCAGATCTGCTTTCAAATGCTTATCAAACCATTCGATTACACGATTCAAATAGTCCACCTGATTCGTATAGCCCCATCCGCCTGGCCAGTGTGCTTCGCCAGGATACCTCGCATACTCAACTTCTCGCCCAAGTCTCCGTAAGCCGACGAACACTTCCTCGGATTGTTTACAGCTTATCGTCCTATCTGCTTCACCATGGACTAAAAGAAGTGGAGTCTGAACACGGTCAAGAAAAAATACCGGAGAGTTTTTTATATATCTCTCGCGGAACTGCCATGGTGTGCCCAGCATGTTTCCTTGTCCAGACTCGGCCCAACCTGTGGAATCGTTATCCAGATTACCGTATGCACTTACAAGATCGGCAGGTCCAGAACATGCGACCGCAGCGCTAAAAAGATCGGATCTGGTGATCAAGGAAAGAGTTGAATAAGCGCCATAACTGTGACCAATAAGGCCTATGCGCTTAGAATCAATCATACCAGTCGCAAGCACGCTGGCAATCGACGCCCTTATTGAGTGGACAATGTCATCAACGGGAGTCCCTTTGTTTATTAGTATGTCAGGCTGCAAAACTGCGTAACCGCGAGATGCATAAAGCTGCCAGTTATCCACACCTTCATTCAATCGAGACAGCCCAAAGCAATTCACATCTTCGGAAAGAAACATGCCACCATACACGTGAACAATTAATGGGAATTTTTGTCCCTCTTTGTAATTGCCGGGCAAAAGCAATGCTGCATTGAGACGCTTTCCGCCCTTTCCGGTAAAACTAAGAATTCGACACTTGCCGAAACAAACATCCTTCATGCTTGAGTTGAGTTCTGAAACCTTGCGGTGGTCGCTGAGCTTTTCTGAGGCAACCCAAACATCAGTCGGCTCACTTGGACTTTGCCGGACATAAGCTATGGTCTTGCCACTTTTGCTAACGTTAATGCTGAAGGGAGAAGCAGCAAAATACGCCTTTTCTTCAATTATTTTCTCTACAGCCCCTGTATTGACGTCCATCTTGTAGAAGCCACAGTCCTTTGTTTTTTCATCCATTGTGGAAAGAACAAGCGATTGACCAACTATCCAGGCCTGGCTATTGTCAATTGCCGCAATCTGTCGCACTAGCACATGAGGAATCTGTCCCAACAATTTGCAATTTCCAGCCGAAGCCTTCCAGATTATGTTGGCTCTTCCGTTTTTTGGGAAACCCATGACATAGAATGCCTTGCTGTCAGAGTCCCAGCGAGGAGCGTCGTGCGAAGAACTACTCCACATTTCACTCAAGCTTGCTAGTTCGGGAGTCCAGTCCTCGGCTGCGCCAGTGCCAGAGACACGAACAACGTAAGCATGTGACTCTCCCTCCAAATTTCGGCTGATGTACGCCAGCGCGCTACTGTCGGGTGACCAGCTCACTGCATCTCCGTAGTCTTGGACAATTTGAGAATCGAAACTTTTAACTGCGTGGCTAGAAAGATCCACCAAATTCAATTGATAGACAGAATATTGTGTGTTAGGGCGGGTTCCCAGAAGGTTCAGAAAGGCAAGATATCGCCCGTCAGGAGAAATCCAGAAGCTTGCCGGGCGAGATTTGGTGGCAACACGCTCAAGTATTAGTGAGCACACATCCACAATAGCAAGGTCTGCGCTGAAAATTCCATCACTCGAATAAGCAGAGTTGTCTAACTTTTGGCTTTTCTCAGATGAACTCTGACCGGAAGCACTAGTGCTGCTTTCACCCTTTTCATTACGAGGCGCACTGCCTGTAGTATCAATTTTATTCCCCAATCTAGACCTGGGAGGGGATTTAAATAAGACTACTTCAATCTGTTTTTTGGATTCAGGAGCAGCGTCGCCCCTCTTCATCCAGGGAGCTTTATCTAATGTCATCCCTTCCGGCAAATTCTTAAACACGATTTTCTTGCTATCAGCAGACCATTTAACCGTCTGAAAATTGAAGCTAGGGCGCACTATTTCATCAGAGAGTTTGCGGCAGCCGTGAGAATCCGTTTCCCAGAGCCATAGCCTGGCAAAGCCGTCCCGGTCAGAGTAAAATGCCAGAAACTTCCCATCAGGCGACCACACGGGTCCCCAATTTGTGCTTTCTCCTAGCCCCAAACTTTCTGTAGTTTTGCTTTCCAGATTTGTCACCCAAACATCGCAACCGATGGCTTCAACAAAAGTTCCAGCTGGCGAAAATAGCCCAGTGCCACTTTTCCTTTTGTTATCGCTTTTCACTGTATATGCAAGCCATTTTCCATCTGGAGACACGGCGATTGGGCTGCGCAAATCCAGATTTCGAATTCTCAACGAGTCTTCGACAGCCAATGCTTGGGTTTGATCACTGCTGGCAAATGCGGGCATTAGGCTTGAATGAACCAGCAAAATGAGCAAAAAAGAATTTGCCAATAAGCAGAAGCCCGAAATACCCATCACTCTTATCCTCCAAACAGGCGTGCAGATGTGACATCGCTTCGCCACCATAAGAGATGCAGTCCGAATAAATCTGGACAAAAGCGTTTATGTTTAGTGAATTAGAGAAACATTAGGAGAGACCGAAAACAAGACATTTCCTTGATGTTGAGCGTCAAGCACTGTAAACTCTAAGACCTGTTTTTGTTCCTGCATAAAGGGTTAGCTAAATCATGTATTTCAAATACAAGTGGTCCACTTCTATATCGCTAGCGGTTTTAGCCTCAACGATTTTCAACCAGGCGGCGCACGCTGATGAAGGTATGTGGTTGTTCAATAATCCACCGACGACCTTATTGCAGCAGAAATATAATTTCACTCCAAGCAAAGAGTGGTTAGAGCATTTACAGAAGTCTTCCGTTCGGTTCAACAGTGGGGGTTCTGGCTCGTTCGTTTCTTCCGACGGTCTGGTGATGACAAATCACCATGTCGGCGCTGATTCACTGCAGAAGCTCAGTCCGCCAGGAAAAGATTACATCACAACCGGGTTTCACGCAAAAACAAAGGCAGAAGAATTGAAATGCGTAGATCTGGAACTCAATGTTTTGATGGATATTGAAGATGTAACAGATCGCGTCAACGCCGCCGTGAAGCCAGATATGTCTTCTGCCGATGCACAAAAAGCACGCCGCGCGATCATGAATACAATTGAAAAAGAGTCCCTCGATAAGACCGGCTTGCGCAGTGACGTTGTGACACTATATCAGGGTGGCAAGTATCATCTCTATAAATTCAAAAAGTACACCGACATACGCCTTGTCTTTGCTCCAGAAAAAGACATTGCAGCGTTTGGCGGCGATCCGGATAATTTCGAATATCCGAGATACGATCTCGACATTTGCTTCTTCCGCGTTTATGAAAACGGCAAGCCGGCCAAGATCGAGCACCACCTCAAATGGAGCAAAGACGGCGCGGCAGACAACGAACTGGTTTTTGTCTCCGGGCACCCTGGCATGACCGAACGTTTGAACACAGTTCAACACCTGGAATTCTTGAGAGATTTAGTATTCCCAGCGAAGCTGACGGACCTTCGTAGATTGGAAGTTTTGTATAAGACATACAGCGATCGCAGTCTCGAAAATGCAAGGCAGGCACAAGAGGATCTGCTAGGCGTGCAGAATAGCAGAAAAGCACGTCTAGGCGGAATGGACGGCTTGCAAGATCCTGCATTAATGGCTAAGAAACAAAAGGAAGAAAACGAGCTTCGCGAAGCTGTGGCAAAAGATGCAAAGCTAAAAGAAGAGTCCGGCAACGCCTGGAATGATGTAGCAGAATCATTGAAAAAATGGCGCGGCGTCTATTACAAGCAGCAATTGCTCGAACGCGGAACTGCCTTCAACAGCGACCTCTACAGCATTGCACGCACACTGCTCCGCATGTCCGAGGAAAGCAAAAAACCAAACGCAGATCGACTTCGTGAATATCGAGAATCGAATTTAGATTCGCTGAAATTGCAGCTCTTCTCCGAGGCTCCAATTTACGACACGTTAGAAACAGCAAAGCTTGCCGACTCGCTAAGCATGTTCGTCACTGCGGCGCACAAGAGTACAGACCCAGAGAGTGCTGAACTCCTTAAAAAGGTGATGGCGGGCAAGTCGCCGCATGAGCGCGCAATCGAGTTGATCCACGGATGCAAACTCAAGGACGTAGCTCTTCGTAAGAAGCTTGCGGCCGATCCAAACGCTCTCGCTGAATCAAAAGATCCTATGCTTGAACTTGCTCGCATCGTAGATCCACATGCAAGAGAAGTGCGCAAATACTATGAGGAACAAATCGAGGAGCCGCTGCGCCAGGCATATGCAAAAATTGCAAAAGCAAAATTCGCGGTCGGCGGCACGAGCCAATACCCCGATGCCACCTTCACGCTGCGTTTGGCATACGGCCCCGTGAAGGGCTATACCGAGGATGGCAAGCCAGTTCCGCCATGGACAACTCTGGGTGGAACATATGATCACGCTGCCGCACACGGAAATGTAAAACCGTTTCTGCTGCCACCACGTTGGCAGGAACGCAAAGCGAAGTTGAATCCGAAAACACCGTTCAACTTTGTCTCCACAGCCGACATCATTGGCGGCAACTCAGGCAGCCCGGTGGTGAATAAGAACGGCCAACTCGTTGGAATTATTTTTGACGGAAACATTCAATCGCTGGTTCTTGATTTTGCATACACGGATAACGTGGCTCGCGCGGTTTCAGTTCATTCAAGCGCGATCAAGGAAGCGCTGGAAAAAATATACGACGCCAACGAACTTGCCGCAGAACTCGGTAAATAATAGAGTGACTTGTCTCTTCAATTTCACGGGTCCTTAAGCACCTCGATATTAGTTTATTCACAGGATAAGCGAGGGCTCGTCAAATGCCAACCGACCGACAAGAAAGCAATTCAATTCACAAACCAGAGCATTCTGCTGGAGAGAACAGTTTCTCAAACTCTGCTTCGTCCGCCTACGAGCCTGGCATGAAAGCCGCCGACAATAAAACTGGATCAGCCTTCGACCAATCGAAACTAGAAAAAGGGACGACATTGCCAAATGCAATAATACACCTTGACCAAATAGAATTTCCCGCTACACCTGGCGTTGGCAGCGGTCCAGCCGGTGATAAGCAGGGCGTTGGCAGCGGTCCAGCCGGTGATAAGCAGGGCGTTGGCAGCGGGCCAGCCGGTGATAAGCAGGGCGTTGGCAGCGGGCCAGCCGGTGATAAGCAGGGCATTGGCAGCGGGCCAGTCGGTGATAAGAAGTTTCCTCTCGGCAAAGGTCCTTATGAAAAATATGACAAGCATGAGGATGGAGGAGGCTCACTGACACTGTATGACGAAGATGGAACTCGCAGGTCTGTAGAGAATTATGATCCAAATAAAAAGCCGATTTCCAAGACGACATTTGACGAAAAAGGTAAACCCAAAGAATCTTCCAATTATGATGAAAACGGCAATCTCGAAGAATTCAGCCGATTTAAGAATGGAAAACTTGACGAAACGACCCACTACAACAAAGATGGCAGCAGCGAGCAAAGATCAAAAGACGAAGGGGGTTATCGCACTGAGAAATTTGACCAGCACGGAACCAGACGCAGTTTGGAACTTACTGATGAAGAGGGCAAGCCACAAGAAAGCGCTACATTTGATGAGCATGGTAAATTTCAACAGGGTAAAAGGTATTTAGCTAACGGCGAAACCGTCCCTCTTGTCCAAAAGCCGAAAGATTGATGAATTCAGTTCAAGCAAGCCAAAAGAAAATTTACGATGTGAGACGGAGCCTGCGATGAAGCTAACTAGGATCCTCTTAAAAAGCCGTAGACTTTTTCGCGCAGCTTCCACAATTTTCCGCTGGTGATCTGGCGCATGCTTTCACGCAGCCGCATAAGTTCTGCTTCGGTATTACGAAGCTTTTCCGTCACTTGATCCGCATAAGCCGTGGCACCCTCAAGCGATTGGCTGTCTGCGTAGATCGGTGCTTTTGAGATGTTCCATAAATCGGCAATCTTCAAATTGTAATTGCGAGCCGCTATCGCCCGAGCTTTCTCCGCGCTCAGGAGGGAGTAGAGCATTTCAATACCCAGAGCCTTAATTGAAGGTTCGCTCATTTTCAAATAAAGGAAGGCTTTTTCGAATTCGAAAGCATCAGGAGCGAAATCTTTGTTTTTCAAATGTTCAGAAAATGCAGACTTGAAGAATGCAATGTCGACATCCTCAAAGAACTTTCTGTATGCCAAATGCAATTCGAATAAGACTCTAGCGCGATTACTTTTGTCTAGACTGAGATTATGCCCGTCCATACGAACTCTGTAATAAACAAGCTTCTCAGGAAGAATCACAAGATTCGACTTCTTGATCAAATAAACCCAGAGTTCAAAGTCTTGCAATTGAATCAATGAGGGGTCAAACATCCGTTCCCGCAAGAAGGTACGATCGATCAACGCAGAAGTTGCACACATGAAGTTTGTGTTGAAGAAGAACTTCTCGTACATGCGCTCACGAGGCAGATTCTCAAAAGAAAATGGAAATTGGCTGGCTATATCAGGAGGAATCGGTTGCTTATCATCGTCTACTAGTTGAGCTGCAGAGAAACAAGCGGCTGCATTTTCTCTTTGAATTGCTTGGACCTGCTTTTCCAGTTTTTCCGCTGCCCATTCATCGTCTGCATTTCCTAAAGCAATGTATCTTCCCCGAGCTCGCTCAATGCCGATATTGTATCCAAGGCTGAGTCCAAGGTTTTCTTGCTGGATGACCAGCAATCGAGGATCTGAGAAGCTTGCAATTATCTCGGCTGAGTTATCTGTGGATCCATTATCGACAAGAATGATCTCGATGTTTGTCAAAGTTTGTGCGAAAACACTAGCCATTGTCTGGCGCAGATATTTCGCATGGTTGTATGCAACCATTACTACAGTGACAAGAGGCGTATCGTTCGACATTTCGGTCATTATACAGCCTCACCGTCAGACAAGAGTTCCTTACGCTTCTGCAAGGCTCTTGCAAATACGCCAAGCAACATTATCAACGAGGCCACCCAGGAGTAGTAGTAATTTTCTGGAGCAAATACAAACTTGATCTTGTGCGGTCCGCCGCCTACTTTTACGCCGCGGAAGAGGTAGTTTGCCGGATAGATTGGGGTCTGCTCGCCGTCCACAAAGCATTTCCAACCGGGGTAGTAGGCATCGGTGAGTATGAGATAGCTTTCTCCCTCAGCCTCGCAATTGATGAGAACGGTGTTGCAATCTGGACGAGCTATTGTGGCGGGTTTAATCGGCGCCGGCTCATAGCTTGCGTTAGCGGTGAGGCCGTCTTCGATGATGGCTTCGGTTTTAGGAGAAAAATCGGGGCGCTGCATGCGGGCGAGGATTTGCGCAGGGGTGCTGGCTTCGGAAACGTGGCTTACTTTTCTTACTAGATAAGCTGGGGGGCAGGCTTTTAAGTTTTCGTAGATACGGCAACCGGCATTAGGGAACTCGCGTATTAGCTTGAAATGGGGAGGTAGAAGCCGGCGAGCCGCCGGCGCTCCCGGGGGATTTGATTCGGACTCGTTTTCTACTGGCTGACTGTTTTTGGAATTCTCTTGGTTCGCACTACTCCCCTGGTTCGCACTACTTCCCTGGTTTGCGCTGCTCCCCGCGTTTTTAGTGAGTTCGGCAACCAAGTTAGTGTTACCGGTGCACAAGCCGGGACACTCGCAAATTTTGAATGCTCCATTAATGCTGGCAAAACCAGAATTTTCGGGGAGAATGGTTGAACCGGTCCATGTGTCGGTGATCTTTAAGTTGAGAACGATGGGACCGCGAGTAGCGAGAGGAATTGGAAATGACTTGTATTCAACCAGAGAGTGACCAGCCGAACCAGCGGCCGGCAATACGCTTTCGCGGCTTGACCATAATTCCTTTCCTGCATAATCCACAATACTGTAAATGAGTGAGTAGCGATTTTTGCACTGATCATGAATTCGCCAATGCAATTCTGCATTGAACTGTGAATTTGCCTCATCATAAGTGATTCGCGAACTATGCAAACGTAGTCCAGGCAGCATGCGCCCAGTGAATGTGCCCACAGTCCATTGCCTTTCTGTATCATCCTCTGCCGAAATCGCAGATAGACTAGCGATGTATCTGACCGACGCAATATCAAGCAGCTTGCTGCAACGCTCAGGAAGAGAATAGAAATACAAATTATAAGCTTCAGCACCGCAGGCTTTCAAATAGTTATGATAACGAGTAGGCAGCAAGGGGCTGAAGCAGCGGAAATCCTGAACCCCGAAATCAACATTAGTGTTTGGCAAAAAGAAGTTTCTTCCTACCGCAGCGCAACGCTCTTTTGATTCACCAAGAAAAGCTACCGGAGCCGGCGGCGTAAGATTAAAGCCTGGATTGACAGGCAGAATCTTCCTCCCGGCAAAAGCTAGGCTGCTAAAGTTGACAGCAATTAGAACTGCAGCGCAGATACTAGGAAGCGATTTAGCGACGCTAGCACGGCTCTCCAATCTATTCACTTGCATAACAGTAGCGACAAAAAGCCACGCGATAATTACATGCAAACTCGTGTAGGTGAGCAGCTTCTGGTTCAGCCACGGGACGGTCCAAATGCTTGCTCCGGACCCCAACTCTGAATAAATAAGTAGGAATGGAGCAAGAAAAGCCAATCCACAGCCCAGCAACGCAACAACTAATTGCGCTCGACTAGCCCTTTCTCGAGTTAAACAATCAAACCCAATTCCAGACAACAATGCGAGCATCAAAATAATTTCCGGAGTGATGTAATAAGTTGCCACATAGTTGAACGGTTTTTGCGAAAGTAATTGGAGGACAGGTCCCGCAGGCATAGCCAGTACAAAGCCAATAAGCAGACTCAATGCAAGCGCAAATGAGCGCACATTCCTTTGGAAGAGTCCCGGAAGAACAAGCATGGCAGCAACGCTTCCAATAAACAAAGGCTCAAGACCTTGCCCCGCAAAAAATCCACTGACGAACTCAGACCAGGAAGATGTGGATGCACCGCCATACGATTCCTTGTACAAATGAGAGTTCCTCATGAATTCAAGAAATGGCAGAATTAAAGGTAGCGCTGTCACGATGGCAACTGACGCAGCCGTAATTAGAAATCCAATAGCCCTTAACTTCGCTTTTACTGCACGAACAAAGAAAGAGAGCGAATTGGCGGGTCCGGTTCCGCCGGGCACCGCCCCGGGCGCTAACTGCTCGAATATCATAGTAAAGTAAGAAAGTAGAGCAGCAAATGTGACCGCGAAGAAAATCGTTTCCGGGTGCGCTGAGAATGCCATCACAGCGCAGACTACTCCACAGAGAGCCGCCCGCGAAACGGACGGCTTACGAGCTAACCATGCAAAAGAAAGAAACACCCAGGGAAAATAACTTTCCTGCCCACTGATGTCCACCTGCACGAGAACACGAGGAGACAGTTCATAAGCAAGCGCAACGAATATAGATGCCGGCACGGACATCTTCATGTAGCGCCCGAGCCAATACATGCCGACACCACCGACAGCAATTTCGAGAATCAGACCAAGGTTGTATGCCGCCGGGCTGGAAAGCAAGCCAAGCAGATGAGCAGGAGAGTGAATCATCGACTGCGGATCACCTAAAAGAGGATAGCCGCATGCCACCATGGGATTCCACAGCGGTGGCACAAAACGAGACCACATTGATTCTGCAAAGAATCCCGTCGGAAAGAAAATCAAATAGCCAGATGGATCAGAAAAGCTGATAATCGCTTTTTTCAGCGCGGGGTTGAACATTGCGTCAATAGCGGGTAATAAGCCCAGCTTGGCGATTGGCTTTCCCAGAAAAACCGTCTTGTAGAAAAAGAAAGCCAGCGCAGCTAGAACGACAAATACGCCAGGAATCGAACGAGCCTCGCCTTTTTGAGCAGACGATTCTTGCTCAGCATCTTCTTTAAGTGCCTCTGGCAGCATTACCATTACACCATCTGGGGTACGCCGGCTTGATTCAGCTCTTCGCTTTTGAAGTAATCTGCATACCAATCGATTGTGCGCTTCAAGGCTTCATCCAAATTGTATTTCGGCTTCCAGGCAAGAACTTGCCGTGCTTTTTCGCTGCACAAATACTGGTCGCGAATTTCGTTACTTGCTTGCGACAATACTTGCGGCTCGAGTTTGGAATTCATTTGCTTGAGAATATTGCGAACCAATTCCATCACCGTGAGTGGTGACTCGGTAGAGAAGTTAAATGCTTCGCCTGCGAGTTTCGGATTCTCAGCCAATTTTTCAGCAAGCAAGATGCAGGCATCAGCACCGTCTTCAACGTAAATGTAATCGCGGAGAAATTTTCCATCCGAACGAATTACTGGCGCATTTCCGCGCAATACAGAACGAATCGTGCCTGGCACAATGCGGTTCCAGTTCAAATCGCCACCACCATAAAAGTTCCCGCAGCGGGTGATTGCAACAGGCAAGCCATAGCTATGAGCAAACGAATGCGCAATTAAATCAGCACATGATTTGCTAACGTCATATGGATGCTGACCTTGCAGAGCCATGTCCTCTTTGTATGGAAGAACCTTCTGCTCGCCATAGGCTTTGTCGGAGGAAGCCGTGACGATCTGCTTCACAAACGGCACGCGGCGGCAAGCTTCAAGTAACACCCAGGTGCCTTGAATATTAGATTCGAATGTTGAAAGCGGACTGGCATTGGCTATTGTTACGATAGTTTGAGCTGCCAGATTGAATACAGTCTCGATTTCGTATTCAGCAAGAACGCGCTCGATAAACTCGAGATCGCAAAGGTCGCCGCGCACAACACGGCATTTATCGATAATTCCGGATCTAACAAGTTCGCTTTGCGGTACCCAATCACGCACAAGCAAAACCGGCTCCGCACCCAGCTCGAGCAATCTTAGCGTCAACCAGGAGCCAAGTAAACCTGTTGCCCCTGTAACGAGAGTCCTTCTGTCTGTCCAGAACTTATTCATTTCAATTGCCCCTTTCCAGGATTCGGATCGGTAAAGGGCGCCTGTGACTTAATAACGTTTAACCAGCAAAGGCGCCGATTCGGCTGCACAAGCCCTTAGACTACCATCAAAGTACAGATTTTTCCCTCAGCGAAGTCCATATGATATTCAAAGAAACAAGCCTAAAAGACGCATTCACAGTTCAGATCGAAAAAATAGAAGACACCCGTGGCTACTTCGCGACAACCTTCGCGATCCCCGATTTTGAAGCACACGGGCTCAATGCAAAGATTCTTCAGACAAGCAGCTCGTTCAACAAGCTGAAGGGAACAGTCCGCGGAATGCACTTCCAGCTGCCTCCCTACGCCGAAACCAAGCTTGTACGCTGCGTTCGCGGCGCCATCTACGACGTAATCATCGACCTTCGT
>JBIKOL010000227.1:0-10194 GCA_044358055.1 Obscuribacteraceae bacterium (SeqCode) | reverse complement strand
GGCGGCTCGCCGGCTTCTACTCCGGCTAGATCGTTCCAATCCTTTAGAAGCCGGCGAGCCGCCGGCGCTCCCGGGTTATAATCACACGGTCAGAATTGGAATGACCTTATCTTGAATCGGTTCGGCAGCGACAACTACATTTTTGTCTCCGACGTAAACATCAATTTCGCTGCGCACACCGAATTCTTTCAAATAGACTCCTGGTTCGATTGAAAAGCAGGTATTAGGAAGAACGCGGCGCTCTTCTCTGGTTTCTAGATTGTCCATGTTAGCACCATTGGCATGAACTTCCAGACCGATCGAGTGCCCTGTTCTGTGAACAAAATATTCTCCGTAACCGGCTTTGCTGATGGACTGACGCGCGGCTTCATCAACTTCCCAACCATAAAGAGTCTCTCCGCTGGCAACACGATCGCGCACCAGCTGTAGTGCAGCATCACGTCCATTGCGTACGACATTGAAGATGTCCTGGTACTTTTGTGGTACCGAATCGCCAACAAAACCAGTCCAGGTAATATCAGCATAAACGGCATCTGCAGGCTCTTTAAACTTTGCCCACAAATCGATAAGCACGAAGTCACCGTCTTTAATTTCGGAGAAATGCTTCTCATCCGGTTGATAATGCGGCATGCCGCTATGCTCGTTCACAGCGACTATTGAGCGAGAATTGCTGGTCATGCCCAGTTCCTCAAAACGCTTCCATATGTAGCTTTGAACCTGGTATTCATTTAATTTCTCTTTGCGTGCCAGAGTCTCTTTGATCAATTTGAACGATTCAAAAACAATATTCTTCAAATTGATGCATGCTTTAACATGCGAATCCAATTGCGACGGCGTCCAGGTAGCTTCAAACCTGGACACCAGATCTGCAGCGGTGCAGACATCTACGCCACAAGACTTCACAAGTTCGAGTGTGCCTGCATCAACACGTGAAATGTAAGGAACTGCATTTTTCGGCGAATACTGCATCGCAACTTTTTTGCAACCTGAAAGAAGTGCAGGCAACTGCTCCTCAAGATTCTTCCATCCAATATAAACCTGCTTCTTGCCCGGCAATGAATCAAGCGAATTGTCTTCAATTCGATGAACCAGTTTTCTTGGCTCTCCTTCCTGTGGAATCAGGTAGAACCAGCGTCGCGAGAAGAAATGTCCATCATCATGCAGCTTTAAAATGCGCAAAGCCAGAGGATCGTTTTCGTGAAAATAGTAAAAGAGCCAAGCATCAATATTTTCCTGTGCCAGCGTTTTTTGAATGGCATTAATATCTACTGTCATTTTAAGTCCCCCCTGACGCACAAATTTTACAGCCTGACAGGCTGAGTCGAATGAAAGGCAGCGTTTATAATAATGATCGCTATTTTTGAGGTATTACCATGGTCCGCATCCTTGCATCTATTCTGGCAATTGCGCTTTTCTTCCTTGCAAGCGGTCCGGTCTTTTGCAGACAACTTGTCATCTTCAAATCTCAAGATTATGTGTCGCGCAGTTACGAAGTTCAGCGTTTCGAAGACAGAATAAACCTTCAAGCCGGCCAGCTCACAGTGCCTCTGACAATGACAATTATGAATGGGTCAGCCGAAGCACCCTCATACAAATGGTTTCGCATCATGGTCAATGGACAATTGATTGCCTCAGAAAAAGACATGCAAGGCAAAGACACTGCAAGTAAGGACGTCAGTGGTCTTTTGCAAGGTTCGGATGTACAAGTTCTTGTAGAAGCAGGCGGGGTTCCTGGGGCGAATCTCTGGTGGTATATGAGTGCACCACAGATGGAACTGAGCTATGCCGAACCTGCACAAGCACAAGTTGGACAAGAACTAACGCTTCACGGATCAAACTTTCTCAGCGATCCTTCTTTGATGAGCGTCACATTCAATGGAAAAAGTGCCCGCGTAGTATCCGCTAATTCAAACGCGCTTCTTGTGCAGGTTCCATCATCGGTGCAGGCTGGAACGAATCAGATAATTGTTCGCTCTCCGCTGCGCACAAGCAATCCGATCACAACTGTAATTGGAACTCATCCCGTCCCTGAAATTTTAGGCATCGATTGCTGGATGGCACCGCCTGGAGGAACTATTCATATCTCCGGCAGAAACTTCAGCAACAACAGCGTTTCAAACAAAGTCTTGTTCGGCGACGTGCCTGGTCAGGTCGAATCAGCCAGTGCAACGAACCTTACTGTAATCGTGCCAAACTGGTCTTACGGCCCAAGTCAGCTGAATATACCGGTTACTGTAGAAGTTGAGGGCTACAGGTCTGCCAATACTTATCCGTTCGATATTGGACCTTCTTATCACGGCGCAATTCCACAATTTCAACAAGACTAAAAGCGAATTTCATGCAAAGCCGGTGCCCTTTTGTAGATTGTCTTTCCGTATTTCAAGCGGGTGAAGAAAATGAGTTCAAGGCGATTGATTGCCCACACTGCAATCGACGCATTACGATTCGCAGCCTGGCAAGATATCTCGAGATAGACAGGCAAGTTGAGAAGCATCGGTCTCAAACAACTCTTGCCGAACAGTTCTTTGAACAAAAAACATTTCCAGGGAAAATGGTGGCGATTTTAGAAGAGATTCGCAGTCTCTGGAACGTCGGCTCCATTTTTCGCAGTTCGGACGGGGCAGGCTTTTCGCATTTGTTTTTGATCGGCATCACTGGCTGTCCACCGCGGAAAGAAATAGCGAAAACCAGTCTCGGAGCAGAAGATCACGTTGGATGGAATTATTCCGGCAACTCTTTGCCGGTTATAATGCAGCTCAAACAACTTGGCTACCAGATTGTCGTTCTTGAAAAAACACAAGAGAGCCGTCCTCTAACAGAGGCTTTGAAAGAGCAGCTGCTTAAACAGCCGCTTTGTCTGATAGTGGGAAGCGAAGTAAAAGGAGTCTACGCCGAGACAATCGATCAAGCCGACATCGTACTGGACCTACCCATGCGTGGTTTTAAGGAGTCGCTTAACGTCGCAGTGGCATATGGAATTGCATCTTATGCAATTGCCGAGCATTTGTCATGAGCGCTTGGATGCCATGACATGCGATAATTGTGTTTCGGGTGGTAACTGTAAGGACTAAGCGAATGGCAAATCAAAGAAAGACTTTTTCGTGCCTGTCACTTTGCGGCTGTATAGCCATTTCTCTGTTATTGGGGCAGAGCTATGCAATTGCCGATGAGAACAAGTCAAATGATATTGCCGCTGCTGCTGCGCCGGCCAAAAGTACTGACACTACATCTGGTGCCAAGAATGCCGGCTCTAGCGATGCAAGTCCAACAGCTCAAGTTGCCACCCTCAAGCAAGAACAGATCCAGCTGCGCCAGATGGCGGAAGCAATAAAACGGGTAAATCGTGCGGGCTTCGACATCATTGGCGAATGCACGCAACCAGTAGAAATGATGGGCGAAATTGATATCATTGGTATGGACGTTATTCCAATCATGCCGGCTACAGCTGAGGGCTTCGCGAATCAATATGTTCCGCCCCGTTCCAAGTACATCAAACTGCATATGTCCCAGCTTGCTGGGGCTGTACCAATTCTTCAAGACGAAATTAACAATCTGGTAATTCCACCTGCTGAAAAAGACTATGCGGCCCAACCACTTGCAGACCTCAAAGGTCTCATGCAAGATACTCAAATGCATATGAAAAAACTGCAGGACCTCACGAAGGTAGATGACGATTACAACGTTTTGGAAATAACAAGCGAGGCCAGAGGCATCGACGCCTGCTGCAAGGACATGAACAAGGCGCGTCACAAGCTCCTCCATGAAGACGACAAGGCTCAACGCAAAGAAGAAAAACTCGAGCGCGAGCAAGAGAAGCAAGACAGACAGAAAAAATAGTTTCGAAGAACAGCTTTCTTAGCAGATTGATTGATACCGTTTAGAGGTGAATCTTCATCAATCCCTTCTTAGCCATATCAGCAAAAGGACCTGTCGGTACCAACTTCAAGACTTCTTTGTAATCATTAGCCGCAAGATCGTACTTGCGCATTCTCACATAAACCACCGCACGCATATAGAAAGCTTCCGCGTTCTTCGCAGACTTCTGAATTTCCTTGGTCAGAAGCTGAATACTCTCATTGAATTGTCCGGTGTTCATCAGTGAAATAGATTCACGCAATGGATTGTAGGGAAGATATTTCACTTCTTCCTTCTTATCTTTGTCTTTATCTCCATCTTTTTTGTCTGACGAAGAATCGGCTTTCTTGTCGCCATCTTTCTTGTCATCTTTTTTGTCGCCGTCTTTTTTGTCGGTGGCTTTGCTGTCTTTCTTATCTCCGTCTTTTCCAGCTTCAGCCTTCTTGTCGCCATCCTTTTTATCCGTGTCGGCTTTTTTATCTGCGTCTTTTTTATCAGCTTCAGCTTTTTTGCTGGCGTCATCTTTCTTCTCGTCGTCTTTCTTGTCGCCCTCTTTCTTTTCGCCTTCAGCCTTTTTATCTTCGGCTTTCTCTTCCTTTTTCTCAGTGGAGACCGTGGAAAACGCGCTGGCGTTGGCCTTTATTTCAGATTCGTACGTATTTGTTGGCTCAGGCTGGAAAGCAGTACCGGCACTTCCTGGCTGGCGCCCGGGCTGGGCAGAGTCATCGCCAAGATTGCGCTGTTGAGCTTCGGGATAGACAACAGTTTTACCGGCGGATGGATATTGCGGCTGCTGCTGGAACAATCCCTTCAAATAATTGTTGCTGTCTTTGGATGGCTTATCTTCGGTTTTATACGGGTCCTTCCACTCGTTTTGGAAAACAGTACCCGCCTGACCTGGGTGTCGTCCCGCCACGTCCGAGTCATTTCCTAAATGCTGAGGAACTGCCTCGGGATACATTTGTGTTTTGCCCGGCGATGGATATTGAGGCTGCTGCTGGAACAGTCCCTTAAGAGGGTTTACAGAAGTGGTATTCTTGTCCTCAGGAGAAGCATAAGGGTCTTTCCAGTCGGTCTGGAAGGTCGAGCCTGCATGCCCGGGGTTTCGACCTGGGACATCCGAATCCTTACCCATGTTATTTGATACGGCTTCCGGAAACATCTGCGTTGTTCCTGGAGTAGGATATTGCGGTTGCGGTTGGAACAAACCCTTCAATGGATTTACGGGGGTGAGGTCTTTATCACCCTCTTTCCATTTCGACTCTGTAGGGGTTGAAGATGCTGAAGATGCACCGCCGCCTGAGGCTGAAGGAGTGCTTGAAGCTGGGGAATCCGAACTCGATGGCGGGGGAGTACTGGGAAAGAGCGGCGTGATGATACTGGTGCTACCCGAACCGGAATCCGAAGAACTACCACTGGAGCTGGATAACGAGGAAGATCCAGAGCTCGAATCATCAGCTAGAGCCGCCGACTGAAGCCCGCTCAGAGAAACAGTAAAAGCCGTTCCCAGGAAGAGCGCGGTTTTTTCCACTTTTCGGCGATTTTTCCGAGCCATACCAATTCCTCCAGAGATGCAAAGAGAAGTTTGAAAAAAAATCTCACCTCTTCCAGTTTATTGTTTTTATTACAATCGTGGGAATCCTACGAGCTTAAAGTTTTAATTCCACACAATGTTCTATTGAATTTCACAGTTGTCATGTGACAATTAGATCAGGTTATTAGGTATTTTAAGTGCTCATTAAGGCTCGAAGGAAGTCAATCATGAAAACAACTTCTATATGGGTATCGTTATTCAGTGGAATCCTGTTCTCTGCGCCAAGCTTAGGGCAGGCAGAGCAATTCTGGTATGTTCCACACCAGGACGAAGCAAAGACACCAATTGAAGTGAAATTAGAGAGCGCCGAACTGGCAATGCCTGGTTTCGGGATTGGTTCTTCCAGAACAATGTTGCTGAAGCGATTTCAATACGCCACCGAGCACAAATGGCTATCTGCTCAGCAGGTCGACCAGTTGTGCAACGACATGAAGAAAATAACAGACAAAGAATCATCAATGCGCGACGCTGATGGAAAGCTAAGTTACGCTTCCAGAGCATCGCTGGCTAAACAGCTGAACGAATTGAACGATAAATTTGAAGAATTAGTGCTTGTGCGTGAGCAGTCCAATCCCGGAATTGAGGGATTACAAGCAAGAGAAGCGCTCATGATTCAGCGCGTGAATCTTGCAGTAAATCAAGGCAAAATGACTGCCCGGAAAGCAGCCGAAATGAAGGCAGAAATTCGGCAAACAATGGCTGAACTTCCGGCTAAAGACATCTCGGACGAGCAATCAAAAGAAATTGCCTCCAATCTGAACAGAATCAGCGGCAGCCTGGAGAAAGACCTGCGTGCTCCCTCGATGGCAAGTCGCATCACACCGTTCTCTAGATAAGAGAGCGAAGGCGTAAGAAATTCAAAAGGTGTTAACCACAAGAAGGTTAACACCTTTGATTTTTTTGTTCTATTAGCTAACTACGGTCGTAAACTGCCCGCTGTTAGCGGCAAAAGCAATTCCCTTTTCGGTGGATTCCAAATCGGTTTTTGTTTCAGCCAGCTTCAACAAATCGGATACAGAAAGACCTAAGCCAAGTGCCAGTCGAAAAAGACTGCGCAGCGATAAATTACGTCTCCCAGCTTCGATGTCGCTGATATATGTTCGGTGTAAATCGGCTCGGTTACCCAGTTCCTCCTGGGATACTCCGAGACTCAGTCGGCGTTCTCTGATTGCTCTGGAAATTGCAACCGTAAGCAATGAGGAGGCATCCGCTGCTCTAGCCATGCTAATTCCCTCCAGTAAGTTTAATTCGTCCATGAAATATGAAATAGGAGCATGTTTGAAGTCTACATTTTCTACGTGAACACAAAGTGAAGAACAGGATGAAAACCTTGTATTTTTTCCAGTGGCTGAATGTCCACTCTGTGCGCACTATTTCAGTCAATCCGTCGAACTATTGTAGTTATGTATGACGGTCTTGCAAGGGACATAATGCCAAATTTTTGAGTTTCCTGCATGCTTGCACGGTAACTTAGGCAAAGATTGCAGCAATCGTTACGGAATCAGATTACTTTTCTCGATTTGAAATCGGACAGTCAAGGCTGAAAATTCCAGATAAAAAGCCTGAAACGTCCTGGTACCTGGAGCTTCCGGATCATTTTAAGGTGTCCGGATCATTAAGCCTGTGGATCGATTTTACCTGCCATCTTTTTTGACCAATTTTGCCCGCTATGATTTTTGGAAATTCCTTCTAGCACCCTTCGATATTTTTTCGAAAAAACTCTTCTATTCAAAACCAGTGCGCGATCTTGACATCTTAAAGATAAGTAATTATGCTTCCCTTATTACTTTAATGGCGAGCTTACTAATGTCCGGTCACAGGTCACTTCTGGCGGCACTGCTAATTGCAGCCTTTGCAGGCTCTTGTACTGCTGTGCTGGCGCAAGACTACAACGCCGGTTATGCCGCCACAGACCCCAATGCCTCTGCAGGCCAGCGAACACCCGTGTACCAGGGGCAGCAAGCACCTGCGTATCAGGGGCAACAACCGGCATATCAGGCGCAACAGCCCGCATACCAAGCTCAGCAACAAGCCCCATATCAGGACCAACAACAACAATACCAGGGGCAGCAAGGCGCTTACGGTCAAGCGGGGCAGCAGCCTAATGCGTTCTCTCAGTCTTATCAGACACAAGGGCAACAATATCCGGGTCAACAGCAATACTCTGGAGATGCATCTGGTCAAAATCAGTCGCCGACTTACTACGGTTACGCTACCGACATAACTCAACAACAGCAACAAGCTCAACAGCAGGCGCAACAGCAAGGATACCAACAGCCTTATCAGGGACAAGCGCAGCAGCAGTCGCTTCCCCAACAACCAGTTTATGGAACTCAAGGCTCTCCCAACGGTACAGCGCAGCAGCCTGCAAACCTAGATCAGTTCCTGGAAAAAGATCAGGAAAAACAGCAACAGTCCAATCAGAAAGCCGAATCCCAAGGTCCCAGCAAGCTCATGCAAGCTGGAGGCACGCTGGCAAAAGTTGGAATGAGCATGGCGACAGGCTATTTCATGGGCAAAGCCATGCAGAGACAGGCAAGAAATATGGGAATGCCGCGCGGCTCGATGAACGGATACGGAATGCCAGGCATGGGTTACGGCGGAATGGGCTACGGTGGAATGCCCTACGGCTACAACAATGGCTATGGCGGAATGCCCTATGGCTACAACAATGGCTATGGTGGAATGCCATACGGCTACAACAATGGCTATGGTGGAATGCCATACGGCTACAACAATGGCTACGGCGGCATGCCAATGGGCGGTTACAATCCGATGGGTGGTGCAAGCCCAATGGGCATGAGCGTCATGAGCGGTCTCAATTCCCTAATACATCACTGACCTTTGTTAAATCAAGCCCCGACGCATGGCTTTGACAGCGGCTTCCGTTCTTCCGGAAACTGAGAGTTTTTCCAGGATGTGTTCAACGTGCGTTCGAACTGTGGAAACCCCAATTACAAGGCGGTCCGCAATTTCCTTGTTGCTTAGCCCGTCAACCATAAGCTTGAGCACCTCAGTTTCTCGTTGAGAAAGCGGGGAAATCAACTCATCTTCTTTTGCACTATCTGCTGCACCGGAATGATTCACGCCTTCCTTTGAAAAAATAGTTAGCACCTTGCCGGCAATTCGTGGGTCGAGCCAGGCGGCTCCCTCAGAGACGCTTAGTATTGCTCGCTTCAGGCGATCTGCGCCTAAATCTTTCAAGCAATAGCCATTGGCTCCAGCAGCAAGAGAAGCAAAAATTTCCTGGTCATTATCGTGAGAAGTGAGCATAATCACCCGTGTGCCTGGGCGCTTCTCCCGAACCTGCCTGGTCGCTTCGATGCCATCGATGCCGGGTAGGCCAATGTCCATAATTACAACGTCAGGGTCAGCCCCGCTAATTTTGTGCACAGCTGTCAAGCCATCGGCTGCTTCGCCGACGACCTCAAACTGCCCATCTTTCTGAAGCGCCGCTCTGAGCCCATCTCGCAGCAATTCGTGATCTTCTACCAGAAATACCTTTACTGCAGAATTGGTCATGACAGCCCCTCTAACGGCAAAATTATTCTCGCCCGCAAAAAATTCATCATTTGGATATTATATTGCCATCAAGGGCCTACTAGAGCGAAAAGAGCACAATGAAAATATTGATTGCAGACGACGACCCACATTCATTGAAGTTGTTGCGTCTTTTATTACTTAAGGAAGGCTATGAAGTCGTCACGGCAAATAACGGTGCAGAAGCCCTTGCAGTGCTGGATAGCGAAGATTCACCGCGCCTGGTAGTTCTCGATTGGATGATGCCGGATATCGATGGACTCACCATTTGCAAACAGATAAGAGCAGCTGAAACAGAGAATGAATACAGATATATAGTATTGCTTACAGCGAGATCTGAGCGTGAAGACCTCGTAACAGGGATGAACGCAGGAGCTGATGATTACATTGTAAAACCCTTCCACGAATCGGAATTGAAGGTTCGCTTACGAGCAGGCAAGCGCATTCTAGACCTGCACAAACAATTGCTCGAACGCACGCAGACAGTGCAGGACTTTGTATATGCATTTTCGCACGATATGCGCACTCCACTCATCGCAATCAACATGACAATGTCGCAAGCAATTGAAGGAATTTTTGGCACGCTGACTGAAGAGTATACGAACATCCTCCGCAAGTCGAAGCGCTCAATACAAGAATTGATGAACATGGCAGATACACTGCTGATGGTGGCACGTTATGAATATGACGAGAAGGCTCTGGAAAATAATGATATTGATCTCTACCAAACAGCCCGAACCTGCTCTGAAGAGCTAGAGCCTATTTATACAAGCAAGAAATTAAAAATGGAAATTGCGCTGCCGGAAGAAAGACCGGTTATCAAAGGCGACGCACAGTCGTTGCGAAGGCTATTTATTAATTTGATGGACAATGCAATTAAGTTCAGCCCGGAGTTTGGAACCATTAAAGTGATTTTTCACTGCAAAGAAAAAAATATTATCGCAAAGATAATAGATTCCGGCACTGGAGTTCCAGCAGATGAACGCGACCGCCTCTTCGTCCGCTTTTCCAGTGGTTCCAAGCGGCGCAAAGGTAGCGGAACAGGACTCGGACTTTATCTCTGCAAGCGCATCGCAGAAGATCACGGGGGCTCATTGTCTTATCAGTTTGAACAAAAAGACGGAAGTTCATTTGTTCTGGAACTGCCAAAACACTCTTTTTAAAATCATTGTTTTGTGAGCTGTCTTTTCAAATCATTTTCAGAA
>JBIKOL010000277.1:0-2951 GCA_044358055.1 Obscuribacteraceae bacterium (SeqCode) | reverse complement strand
TCTGGCGGAGAACTATCCTCTTTTCCTTCCTTCGGCTGCTCAGGAGCAGAAGCGGGAGTCTCAGGGTTCTCAGCACTTCTGGCGAGCGGCATATACAGCAGCGGTCCTAGCGCCAGGCTCAAACTCATGAATGCAACGATACACTTGCGCGCAAATAGTGATTGCTTGCGAACAGGAAAATCCGTAATACCTGAATACAATTGAAGACTCCTGATGATTTTTTATCCACTTTGCAAAAGCGGTGATAACAATCGTTCCAGCGAGCTTAGAAAAATGTGATGCCTTTTGGAACAGCTAACTATACAGAGTACCAAAAACTCGTTTTATCATGGTTCGATGTGAGGATGCCATGCATTCCTATTTTCAAGTCAAGTGATCCTGATACAGGTCTGGAGTTTGAATGAAGCGTATAAATAGATATTCTTTGCTTCCAATTTCTTTTTCTCTTCTCTTGTCTGCTCCGGCTCTGGCCCAAACAGGCTCGCCAATCCCGGGCGGCGCAGCACCGGCTCCGGGAGCAAGCAGCCCCATTCCAGGAGCAAGCAGCCCCATTCCAGGAGCAAGCAGCCCCGTTCCAGGAGCGGCTCCATTGCCTGGCCCGGGTACCCAACAGGTTCTTGGCGGCGGTCCCAATGCAGCATACAGGCGGTTGCCGCTCAATCATCAAACCGCCTCTATTAGGCTTGAAGAACTGCGGAACATCATGATTACCGCTAAGCCAAAAGATTTCCAGGACGCCATCACAGATTATCTTGATTGGCTTGGAGACATGGCTGACGGGCACTGGAAGATTTATCAGGCGTTTTCAAAAGTGGATTCCATGAAGCCACAGGCTGACGTGGAAAAGCAAACAACATTAAAATTGGGCAGCCTGAAAAGACAGGCGATGCTACTCAAGGCCGAATTCCTCATTCGCAACAATCGCCAGCCGGAAGCACTGCAACCACTGATTGACATTGTGGCTGCCGAGCCCAAAACTGCCACAGGCGAAGCTGCCTATTCGTTGCTGAAGCAAATCGGCTTCTCGGAAGAAGTTCCGCTCTCGCCCTCAGCTACGGCTCCTGGTCCTCAAGGCGCTGTATCAACAGCCAAGCCGATAGCCTCCTCCCCTGCCTCTGTTCCTCAAACTAAATCTCTGGCCGGCACCGGACAAACACATTAAACCTGCCGCCCAAAATTAATTGAGCGCAATTGACAACCTTACGTTAGAATGGCTCGTGTGTCCGTCTAAGGTTTAGTTCGTGCACCCGGGCGGGCATTAGGACAGCAGCTACTAGTTTTCGTGCCGGCTTTGCAGGGCGCAGCTCGCGTGCCTGATAAATGAGATAGCCGAAGATCAAGCCCTGATAGTAGCAGCGTTCAAAAACTTGTCCCGGAGGCAGATGATGTCGGTAAAAAAACAAGGATACTTCCTGGCACTTGCTCTTAGTCTGTCGACAGCGACAGCGTGGGCCGATGAGCCATTCAAGCTCGATGCTTCGCATACTGAAGTTATCCCAGGACAAGTACAGCAACAGGCATCTTATGGTACGCCTACCTACGCAACACCACAGATGGTGCCGACACAGCCTCCGCCTAAAAAGCTGAAGATGGAAATCAAACACACGGAGGCACCGAAGCAGCCACCTCCGCCGCCTCCTCCTCCTCCGCAACGCCCTATGCAACCGGTGCAGGCGATGCAGCCGATGCAGCCACAAGACGGCGTCTTGCCGCCCCAGTTTTTGGGTCGCTGGGCAGTACAGGGGCAGCAAACTGGAGTAGAGGTAGCTCAATGGTTTCAGCAGAAAACCGGAGCTACTGTGGAAAAGGTAAGAAGCCAGTTTTCACCAACAAACCAGCAAACATGGACAATTCAAGGCAGTCCACAACAAGGTTATGTGATGCAGTCAGACACCGGCGCTACGACACCACTGATGGTGCAAACTCAAAGTGCAAATATTGCCATTATCAAATACCAACACCAGGTCTTCAACTCTGTTGCCAACGAAGCGATTGTGATGCAATTGGGTCCTGATGGAGCTCAGTTCGAAGGACTTGAAAGCATCACCATCGTGAAACCGGGCGAGCAACCGCGCTTCAAGGTGAAGTACAAATTGTACGGCAGGCGTATGTAATGCAGCTGTGATTGTTCGCTTGGAACACTGCATAATTCTACATTGAAAGATCAGCTGAGCGGCATTATCATGCCGCTCTTTTTCTTCGTAAAGGCACATAGGCTGGGCATTTTAGCCTTGCGGATTTGCGCAAAGACTTTGCGGAAAATAAAATTGTTTCCACTACGTGTTATCCGCATAATGATTTCATTGCAAGACTCCAATCCCCCCGGGATCTGCAAATTAAGACAAATTGCTGTGCGACTCAAACAGCAAGACCACCATGTACTTACTTTAGGAATCCCGACAGATTAGAGGACACGACATGCAGAAATGCATGTGAATCCTTCTATTTTTTCGCGGATAAGGGAGCTTACTAAAATGGCAGAAAACAACGAAAAAGAGCATATAAAGGAAAACCCGGCGGCAAGCCCAGTGGAGCAAAGTCGGGAATCGTTTTCCAGAGAAGCCGTAAATGAATCGATCAAGAATTTGCAATCTGGATCTTCGAATTCGGAACGCAATTCTATAAGTGATGGAAGCGGAAAAGATAATGGTTTGCCCAGACTTTCTATTGATGGTCTGGATAGAGAAAAGAACAGTGCAGGCTCGGCCGGCAAACACGGACCTGAATCCGGACCGGGCTCCGGCGAAGGCCATTCGAAAGACTGGGCCAAAGATAGTGGTTCTGGTCATGTGAAAGATGGCAGTAAAGATAGCGGTTCAGCTTCCGTAAAAGATGGCAGCAAAGATAGCGGTTCAGCTCCTGTAAAAGATGGCAGCAAAGATAGCGGTTCAGCTCCTGTAAAAGATGGCACCAATAGCGGTGGCATCGATCATGGCAACGGAGATAAATAC
>JBIKOL010000096.1:0-33856 GCA_044358055.1 Obscuribacteraceae bacterium (SeqCode) | reverse complement strand
CCCGGGAGCGCCGGCAGCCTGCCGGCTTCAAAATTATCGGATCGATCAGACCGGAGTAAAAGCCGGCAGGCTGCCGGCGCTCCCGGGCTCTCGCTCTTTTATGATCTGAGCTAAGGATTTGTGCCGGACTGATCGATCTGATCTGAAGCCAAGCCCGACAATTCATGCAGAAGTTCCGCGGCGGCTTTGCTGCCTGGAGCCATCCGTATAAGAATCTCTTGAGCTTTTCTGTGTTCAGGACAAAGTTCAATAGCCTTGCGAAGGGCTGCAACTGCAAGATTGTCCTTTCCATCAGCCCACAATTTTTCAGCACCCAAACAAAATTTGTGAAATAGAATTTCAGCGAGCTGATCGGCTTTAGCTTTCGCCGACTGACTTTTGGCCGTCTCGCCCGTACGACGGTAAGCTTCTGAAATCAGGCGCAGAGCCCTGATATCGTCTGGTTTATATTTGAGATATGAATCCAATGCAGAAATTGCATTTTCGCACTTACCGATACTCAATTGTGCTGCGCCCATGAAAGCCAGAGCCTGCGGATTCTGCTTCAATAAAGCAGGATCGTTCAACAAAGGAGAAGCCAGATCGATAAACCTCTCCGGGTCAGCCTGCGCAACACCATCATCCTGAATCGCAACACTGGCAATTTGATACCAATCGCGCAGATCCGGCATGTAGGTTTGGGCAAGCTTATATTTATAGAGCCGATTCGACGGATCAAGTAGCAGTGCCGCGCTGAAGTCTCGCCTTGCTTTTAGTGGCGCGCCAGCCTCAAGCTCGACAATTCCTCGCACACAGAGAGGCTTCACCTCCTGCGGAAATTTGTTGACCGCCTCATTTGCAAAATACAAGGCGGTTTTGAAATCGGCTTCAACTTGCGCCGAGCTCAGCGCAATCAAACACATGGCGAAGTAATTTGGCTTAACTCTCAAAGATTGCACAGCCCAGGCCGAAGCAAGAGGATTCTTTGACAAGAACGCACGTTCAGCAATGCCCGCGAGTCGCCGGGCCTTTTCGTCATCGCTATAATTTGTCCAGTCGATCATGTCCCAGGGTTTGCCTGAATTGGCGGTCATCCACTCATAGTTTTCTTGTGAATAGAGTTTTTGCTCATAGGTCCTCGACACATCAAATTCGATGTAATTGCGGTCATCCGTGTTTGGCTGAACGCCAGATAGCAACTTATCGATAGCCTCGTCAGTAATGCAAACACGTAGAGCAAGATCCTCTGGAAACTCAAGATGAGCATGAGCGGCTAAATTTCTGCGTAGTTGCGGGTTACTCTTCAAACATTGCTCGACTGCCTGGAGATTAATCTTGATTGGCTCATCAGATGCACACGCAGCAATATCACCGGGAAAAGTTTGAAAAACTACAACGTGTTTGAAAATTTTCTTCAATGCTGCAAAAACGCGAGCCAGATCATCATGCGGCACTTCGTTGAACTGCCACCACATTGCAAATATCCCGCCAGGCTTAAGTCGGTCATGACAGATTTGAAAATACTCCTTTGTATAAAGATTGCAGACACCTGCTTGCCATGGATTTGACGGCTCAGAGCTAATAACATCAAACTTTTCCTCAGTGGCAAGCAAATAATTACGACCATCGTTAATCTCGATACGAAGCCGTTTGTCCTTTTCAGGAGCAAGATTTACATGATGAAAAAAGCTGGAGGTTTCCACTACTGATGGCTCAATTTCAGCACAAACCATATTTTCAATTGGAAACAGCAGGGCATAGCCCATCGTACAACCGCTGCCCCAGCCCACATCAGCCATAGTAAGCGGGTGAGGATGCAAAAGAAGCGGGATTGAAGGCAACAAAATCTGTGTCGGCATGTCGTTGGCGGTATCTGATGCGTCAATATGACCATTGGTGAATAAGGCTCTTTGTTTGTCTGGATACTCCACAACAACGACATTGGCACACATTCCATCTTTTCTAAAGAGTATCTGAAATGATTTATCGATATCAGCTTTCCATTTTTGGAATGGCAGTAAATTGGTCCTGGTTCTGAGCGTCAATCCACGGCGACTCTTTTGAGAGGACGTCAACGCGTGAATATCCCAAATCTCAGGTTTCTGCCATGCCCAGAAAAGAAGACTAATAGCGCAGAGTGAGCTGCCCGTTACCAGGAGGAGATTCCGGTTTTCTGCTTGCAAATTGAACAAGAGAATAGCACCACATACAGTATTAGCTGCTGAGCAGGCAATCAAAGTTTGCTCCACCCCAAGAGCAGGAATTATAAAGAAACCAGCTGCGAACGAACCGACAATTGCTCCCATGGTATTGACTGAGTATAAAGTCCCGACTGAACGACCTAATCTTTCCAAATCGGCGGTACAGGCTTTGACTGCAAAGGGAAAACTTGCACCGAGAACCAGCGTAATGGGCAAAAATACTAGCCCTGAGAGGAAGAACCTCACAGTCATGCCCAGGTCGGCATTATGAATGTCAAAGTTGTTGGCAGCAAGATTCAGGTAGGGCAGATAATTGAAAAGGAAGATCGCAAGCATCCCTGCCAGACCTAAAATGACCTGTAACAATGCAAAGCTCAGTGCTGCGTTGTTCAAACGGTCAACAATCCGCGTGGCAAGGAGACTGCCTAGAAATATACCAATCAAAAAGGTGGAAAGCATTATTGAGAATGCATAGGTGGTGGAACCCACTATCAGCAGTAGAGCCCGCGTCCAGCTCACCTCGTAAATCATTGCGATAGCGCCGGAAATGCCAAAGCAGATCATGATAAAGATGGCATCGCGCGAAAGCTTTGAAACATCTGAACTCGTGCTTTGCTCCTCGAGATTGCGGTTTGCTTTCGGCTCAGAATCAGAATCAGTTGGCTCTATCTCCGCAGCTTTTTCTTGCTGCCTTTTTTTCTTCTTACGCTTGCTTTGCTTCTTGTGCTTGCCTTCATCCATCTTTTCCGCAAGTACATTGTCGGAAACAAGTATTGGTATTTCTTGTGCCATTGAAAGAAAGCGGCTGTTTAACCCGACGACGGAAAGGGCCAGAATAACATTTCCAGCGGCCGCCAGCATTGTACTTGCATTCAAACCAAGATTTGGAATAAGAAGAAAACCACCACTTATTGCTCCAAATACCGCGCCCAGAGTATTTATGGAGTAAAGCAGGCCAACCCGACTTCCAACCACAGACAGTTTGTCTGTTATGACGCGCGAGAGCAAAGGCAAGGTAGCACCCATACATGCGGTAGGAATAATCAGAATAAAAAAGACAATCAAAAAACGAAGCAAGGAAAACGGCAGTAAAGACAGATGGAATTGCAGCCAAAAGCTCTTATAGATGGGAAGAACTGCATCGAATAAAAATGGAGCGCTCAGCGCGGTAATGCCAATCGCTCCTTCAAGAAGTCCATATAGCAGAAACGGATTCTTGATTTTGTCAGCCACTCGGCCGGCTGAATAAGAACCAATAGCCAGCCCACCCATGAAAGCACTGAGCACAGTGGCAGATGCAAATGAAGTTGAGCCAAAAATAAAGACCATTTGCCTGGTCCAGATGACCTGATAAATCAGGCTGCTTGCACCAGAAAAGAAAAACAAAACAATCGCGAAAACAAGACTCCAGAAATGTTGACTGGGATGCTTTTCTGAAGCAGCTGAACGCGTCTCAGCCAATTCCCTATTTCCTCACAGGCTCGTTCTCAAGTTTCCGATTTAACTCTCGATAAGCTTGCATGTCTTCGAAACTTCGAGTGGAAAGTTCCTTCATCAGGCTTTTAGCGCTTTCACTCTGTAAAGCTATCTGGCGCAGCAACTTTCGTGCATCTTGCGAATCGGGGCAGAAATCCAGAGCCCGTTTTAATGCGCTAATGGCGAGTTTCTCTTTGCCTTCTTTCCAGACTCTTTCTGCACTCGTACAAAGGCTGCCTGCCTGAATTTTGGCGAGCTTCTCTGCTTTTTCGCCGGCAAAACGAGCGCCCTGGGAGTCAGAATTCTTTGAATATGCCTCTGCTATAAGTCTCAAGGCAGTTACATCTTCGGGTCTGGTCCTCAAGTAGAGATTGAGAAGTCTAATCGCATCCTCGACCTTTCCCATTTTCAAGCTGGCTGCGCCAAGAAATGCCAGCACCTGCGGATTTTGTGCTACAAGCCGTTCGTTCGATGCAAGCGGGCTGGCTAATTCCAAAACTTTTGCCGGATCGGAATCTGCTTTTCCGTCGTCATCCATGGGTACTGCTGCTATCTGATACCACTCTCGCATTTCCGGCAAATAGGTTTCAGCAAGTCTGTATCTGTAGGCTACGTTATTGGGATCCATTTTGAGCGCAGCAGTAAAGTCTTTACGAGCCTTCAACGGAGCTCCGCCGAGTAGCTCAACTATACCTCTGACCATGAGTGATTTTATCTCACCCGGAAATTGCTTAACGGCCTTATCTGCAAACGAGAAGGCTTGATTAAAATCAGCGAGTCTTTGAGCAGATAAGAGAGCAATAACGCACATAGCAAATGAGTTTGATTTTGTATTCAGTGATTGAACAGCCCAGGCAGCTGCGGCAGGGTTGCCAGTCACCATAGCACGCTCAGCCATTCCAGCCAGGCGTTTTGCTTTGTCCTCCTCAGAGTAGCCTGTCCAATCTATGGCTTCCCAGGGCGCCCCGCCATTTCTTGAAAGCCAAATTATGTTATTGGCGGAATAGTTTTCCTGCTCGTAGTGTTTAGAGACGTCAAATTCGATAAAATTACGATCATCCGAATTTGGCTCAACACCTTTGATCATGCGCTCTGCTGCCTGGTCGGTGATTACGACCTTGAGTGCGAGATCTTCCGGATATTCCAGTTTTCCAAACGAGCTCAGAGCTTGTCTGCCATGCATCTGATCAAGAGACTTCTGCACCTCTTTCAAATTGATTTGCAATGATGAATCAGAAGCGCAGGCAGCGATATCACCGGAATAAGTTTGAAAAACTAGAAGGTGTTTATAAACGCTTTTCAAGGCTGCAAACACGCGCACCAGATCTGTATTGGGCACTTCGTTATATTGCCACCACATAGTGAAAATACCGCCAGGTTTTAGCCTGTCATGACAGATTTGAAAATACTCTTTCGTATAGAGATTGCAAACACCTGCTTGCCATGGATTAGAAGGCTCAGATGTTATGACGTCGAATTTTTCATCTGTGGCAAGCAGGAAATTGCGCCCATCATTTATTTCAATTGAGAGGCGATTGTCAGTTTCCGGTGCCAGATTTACCTTATGGAAGAACTGCGATGTTTCGATTACAGCCGGCTCGATTTCGGCGCAAACCATTCTCTTAATCGGAAATCGCAGTGCGTATCCCATTGTGCAGCCGCTTCCCCAGCCGACATCCGCCACATCGCTGGCCTGCGGGCGCAAAAGAAGCGGAATGCACGGCAAAAGGACTTGAGTAGCCATGTCTGTTTCGCCATCTGAAGCGTCGATATGTCCGTTGGTGAAAAGTGATTTTTGATGATCTGGGAACTCAACGACGGCCACGTTTGCACAAAGACCATCTTTTCTGAAGAGTATATTGAATGACTTATCGACGAGTGCTTTCCATTTGTCGTAAGGTAAAATTGGTCCTGGTCTGTTAAAGTTCAAGCCTCGCCGAATTTTTTGTGAGGCGGTCAGGGCATGCAGGTCCCATAACTGCGGACTTTGAAAGGCCCAGATACTGAGCGCAAGCGCGAGAGCTGCACTGGTAAAAGCAAACGGCAAACGTGTATTTCCGGCAGCAAAAAGCAAAACAGCTCCCAAAATTATGTTAGCAGTTGCCGAAACAACAAGGGCTTGCTGGCTACCCAGCAGAGGAATAATCAAAAAGCCAGCGGCAAACGAGCCGAGAATTGCTCCAAGCGTATTTATGGAATAAAGAGTACCAATAGATCTGCCTATTTTTTCCAGCTCAGGTGTGCAAGCTTTGACAGCGACAGGAAAGCTAGCTCCAAGAAGCAGAGTGATGGGAACTAAAACACAAGCAGCAAGCAAAAAGCGCACAATCATGCCGACATTTGCATCATGAACATCGAAACTGTTGGCGACCAAATTCAAATAAGGTAAGTAGTCGAAGAGTATAATCGAGAAGAGCGCGGCGGCCCCTAGCACCACTTGTAATACCGCAAAGCATAGTACTGGCTCTTTCAAGCGATCTACCAGGCGGGCAGCTATCAAGCTGCCGAGAAAAATACCAAGCAGGAATGTGGATAGCATGATCGAGAATGCATACGTTGTCGATCCGATTATCAACAATAAGGAACGCGTCCACGCAATCTCATACACCATGGCGATAGCGCCTGAAATACCAAACCCAATCATTGTGCTTATCGCTGAACGAGAGATCAGAGCAGGATTCTCTGCAGCTAGTGCTGTTTCTGAATCAGCAGATTCTTGCTCTGCCTCAGCGTCTTTTTTCTTTTCTTTCCTTTTCTTTTTCCTCGGTCTTTCAGCCTGAGCTTGGGGCTGTGCCTGCTCCTTAGACTGAGTAAGCGCATCTGCTTGCCTGGCAAGGCCTGTCTTTTGCAGCACAAATACGATGATTGCCAGAAGAACGTTTGCTGCAGCTGCTGTCATAGTGGTGGCATTCAAGCCAATTGAAGGAATTAAAAGAAAGCCGCCCGATATAGCACCAACTACCGCGCCTAGCGTATTTATCGAATAAAGTGTTCCTACACGGCTGCCCACTACAGATAAACTATTTGTGACAAACCGAGAGAGAAGCGGTAAGGTTGCCCCCATGCAGGCGGTTGGTATAAGCAGAATCATGGAGACGATCACAAAGCGTAGCAATGAGAACGGAAGAACGGAGAGGTGAAACTGCAACCAGAAACTCTTATAGATAGGCAGCACCGCATTAAACATGAAGGGCGCTGCCAGTGCCCAGAGGCCGATGATTCCTTCAAGAATTCCATAAATCAAGAATGGATTTCTAAGTTTGTCCGCGAATCTTCCAGCTGTATAAGAACCAATTGCCAACCCTCCCATGAACGCACTGAGTACGGTGGCAGATGCGAATGTGGTGGAACCAAAAACAAAGACCATCTCACGCGTCCAGATGACCTGATAAATCAGACTAGTGGCACCCGAAAGGAAAAACAGCAGCGACACTAATATCAAATTTTTGAAGTTCAGGACGTCAGATTCAGAGCCAGCAGCATTTGCTTCAGCCAAAGTTTTGCTCCTTATCCAGACTCATGACAGCCTTAATTTTGCTTGGTTCAACATATATTACAACAATCTAGCTGCCTCGAAGAGTCACAAAGCATGATCCTGAAGGAGAGTTCTCAAGCCTGCTTCGTGCTCAATATCGCTTCAGGGTGAGCAAACATGCGCCGCAAAAATTAAAGAGGACACGCCTATTGACGAAATCCAATTTACAGGGACAATCGCTTATGGCACTAGGAAACTTCAATGGCAAACATTGCCAATATCAATCAGGTTTCCCTGGAGGAAGCTCTTAAACTGGCTATCCTGGCCAGGGATGAGAGGGCCTCGGGTAAGATTGCCGCTGCAGAAGAACTGGCAGCGAGGGCCTTAGATCTTGCCGGTTTTAATGACAACAGTTTGTTTGCCGAAGTCATCGAATCGAATCTCAATAACGCCCAGGTGCTTCTCGACATTCTGGAAAACGCTTTGTCAGCTGAGAGCGCAGTTTTTCGAAATACCCTGGAAAGGCTGATTCAACGATGGAGCTCATGGTTTGGCGATTACTATGCCTATCTGGGAATGATATACAAGAGACTGATAGATCTTCGAATTAAGCAGCTCGGCTCAGATCATCCAGAAATAGCTGATCGTTTGATGATCCTGGGAGATTATCTCGACAATCAAAATCAAAAGGCGGACGCACAAAATTGCCTGGTTCGAGCTGTGGAGATCAGAAAAAGCAATGCAAGAGACGCAGGATTCATCCGGATTTTCGATTACGCGCAAGCTCTGGCTAAATTGGGCTGTTTTTATCTATCCTTAGCTAACTATCAAAACGCAGAGCTAAACCTGAACTTAGCGCTGGACTTGCTTGACAAACTTAACTACAAATCAAATCTTCTGATGCATATTCTGGAAGATTTGAGTATCGCACTAATAGAAACCGAAAAACACGATGAAGCTGAACTTGTCTTGAGGCGGGCTCTAAGCTTGAACTCGACGAACCTCATTCACGGATCATTTTCAAATCTTGCCATACAGCTAGCCTGCATTTATTTGTTGCGTGGACGATTGGGTGATGCCTGCTCCTTGTTTGACTATTCTCTGGCTCTAGATAGAGATCGCAGTTGGAAGATGCCAACGCTTGATTCACCGCTGCAAATCAGTTTGGAACTTACACCCAACAATAACCCTTACCTGGAGATATTTACTGAGCTCGAAAAACGATATAACGCCAGCGATTGCCGTAGATTCGCCAGACAGAGCCTGGTAAGAAGATTCTCCTGGGCGATTCC
Source organism: Obscuribacteraceae bacterium (SeqCode) (assembly GCA_044358055.1). Taxonomy (GTDB): domain Bacteria; phylum Cyanobacteriota; class Vampirovibrionia; order Obscuribacterales; family Obscuribacteraceae; genus JAIEPM01. The sequence continues at coordinate 25,433 of JBIKOL010000096.1, read as the reverse complement.
AGACGAAGATGCACTTCAAGCTATTATCAAACTCAGTCCCCTTATTGAAATAGGAGCAGGAGCAGGTTACTGGACTGCACTTTTACGAATGAGAGGTGCAGACGTGGTGGCATATGATCCCTCTCCTGCCGAGTCAGGCAAGAATGATTATGTCTACAAAAGCAAGAGCTGGGGCGTGGTTCTTGAAGGATCAGAATCGGCGGCTGCATACCATCCAGAGCGAACTTTGATTTTATGTTGGCCGCCTGAGGCTACAGAAATGGCTATAAATGCGCTTAGAGCGTACCGCGGATCACGACTGGTTTATATTGGTGAAGCGCCGCCGGGATGCACGGCAAACAGATCCTTTCATGAAGAACTCAAGGAAAAATGGATTTTAGAGCAAGCGCTCAAGCTCAAGCGCTGGGATCTTATATACGACTCAGTATTCGTGTATAAACGCCGATGAGCTGGAAAACAAAGTTTGGATTGCTGACTTGCCCAATCTTTGACACAAGTTCTTAAGCAGCTAAGACTTATTCTTGGCCAGGAAAGTCGAAACGGTCTGCATGATTTAGCAATCAGTAGTTCATAAGGGGTTATTGCTCTACTGTTGCAAAAAGGAGAAATAGCTATAAACGAAGTGGAGAGCGATTAATTTCGCTCTCCATTTCTTTGAATTTGGATTTTCGTGCCTTAAGCAACTAAATACTTGTGCAAATCAGGCAATTTGCTGATATCAAGTTTTATACCGGGGCCCATTGTTGAGCTTAAGTAGACAGACTTGATGTAAATGCCTTTGCAAGAAGCCGGTTTGACTTTATTGACTTGCTCAAATACTGCAGCAAGATTCTTCAGCAAGCGAGTGTCTTCGAAGGAGATTTTGCCGATGCCCATCTGGACAACGCCACCATCTTTCTCTGCCCGGAAAGAAACTTTACCGGCTTTGAGTTCGTTGACGGCCTTCACAACATCCGGCGTAACGGTGCCGTCTTTCGGGTTTGGCATCAAGCCGCGAGGACCGAGCACCTTACCGAGTTTGGAGAGCATCGCCATACAGTCTGGAGTTGCGACGAGCTTGTCGAATTCCATGAAGCCTTCGCTGATTTTTTGAACCAGGTCTTCAGCTCCGACGACATCGGCGCCTGCGCCCTCTGCCTCTTTGATTTTCTCGCCTTTGCAAACGACTGCAACGCGAACCTCTTTACCTGTGCCGCCCGGCAAATTGACTGTCGAACGAACTTGTTGATCGTTGAGCTTTGGGTTTACGCCCAGTCTAAAATGCACTTCAACGGTTTCATCGAACTTGCTGGCCTTGGCGCCTTTCAGCAACTTGACTGCATCTTCAGCAGCCATCGGTCCCTTGTCTTTCGACTCGGTATTTACCTTTTCCAGCTTTTGTTGTCTTTTAGTGAGCTTAGCCATAACGCTCGTTCCTTCTTACCTTATTTCCTATTTTTCTTGCGCCTTCCTGCTGAGCAGGTGAATCGCATCTCATTCAACTAGTCAGACACCGTAATGCCCATATTCTTGGCAGTGCCAATAACCATTGCCTCAGCTGCTTCCATTGAGGTTGCATTCAGGTCGGGCATTTTGATTTTGGCAATGTCACGAATTTGTGCGCGGGTCAAAGTGGCAACCTTATTTTTGTTGGGTTGCGCTGAACCTTTCTCAAGACCGGCGGCCTTCTTGAGAAGGACCGATGCTGGTGGGGTTTTTAGAATGAAATCGAATGACCTGTCTTCGTAAACTGAAATCTCGACAGGGACGATCATGCCAGCCTGGTCAGAAGTCTTTGCGTTGTACTCCTTGCAGAACTGCATGATGTTGACACCGTGCTGACCAAGTGCCGGACCGATTGGCGGTGCGGGGTTGGCTTTACCAGCCGGTATTTGCAGTTTGATTTTGCCGACGACCTTTTTCACGACAGTATTTCCCTATGATTACTCGGAACTATTGATCATATAAGCAGCAGAGGTCTGCGCCAATGACATTTACACTTTTATAACCTGATTAAACTCCAGCTCAACTGGTGTAGCACGGCCGAAAATGATGACCGAGGCCTTGATTCTTTCCCGTTCCAGATTGACTTCCGTGATTTCTCCTTCGAAGTCGGCGAACGGTCCGCCAGTGATTTTGACTTTGTCACCAACCTTAACATCGATAACAACCGGCTTCTTGCCTTTGACCCCAGCGACCGACATTTGACGACGAAGAATCTTACGAATCTCAACGTCCTGCACAGGAATTGGTTTTTTTCCGGCCCCGACGTACTTGGTGACGCCAGGGGCTTCACGAACTACTCGCCAGGAGTCGTCATCGAGAATCATTTCAACAAACACGTAACCTGGATATTCACGCTCTTTCTTTTCAACACGCTTGCCGTCTTTGACTTTGGTGACCATTTTCTCAGGAACGATAACGCCAAAGATTTTGTCCTGGGCGCCCATGGTGAGGATGCGCTTTTCGATGTGCTCCTTCACCTTGTTTTCGTGACCTGAAGCCGTTTGCACGGCGTACCAGCGTCTCTGTCCATCGCTATTTATGAATGGCATTTGTGCTGCAGTCTCCTTGATTCTAATGGCTTATCGATTCGGATCGTTGGGCAGACAGACAAAGCCTGCCACTATCAAAACCGCTAATGAGTGTGCGAAACCCCGATGCCACCGCCAAGATGCCTGGCGAGTTTATCGAGGGGCTCAAATACGGCTTTAGCGATACCGTAATCAAAAGCAAGAACGCATCCGGTGATAATCGCGACGAGCACGATAACGCTGAGCGTTTCCTTGATTACTTGCTGGCGATCAGGCCAGGTGATTTTCTTGAGTTCGATGAGAACTTCAGCTAAAAACTGCAACAGTGCAGCAAGTCCAGATTTCTGAGTTTGCTGCTTACTATGTTTTGCAGACTCTCCTGAAAGAGCGGGCGAGCCCCCAGCATGACTGCTTTGATGTTTTTCAGTTGTTGCTGTCGACTGCACGTTTTCATTCCCGTCTGCTTCGCCCGAGCCATTGTCGCGGATTTCAGCGTTTGAAGCCTGATCCTGATCAGTGGGGTCTTCGAATTGACCGTTGGCGCTCACAGTTCTTCTCTAAGTTGGATTATAAAATTCGCGCCCTGAAGGAATCGAACCCTCACCAAAGGTTTTGGAGACCCCTATTCTACCGTTAAACTAAAGGCGCAGTTTGGCGGCGTTGAGTTACCGCCTGCACATTCTTGGCGAATGAGCTTACTTCTTGGTCTCTTTGTGCTCAGTATGCTTGCGGCAACGTCCGCAATATTTGCTGAGGTTGAGTCTATCCGGATCGTTTTTCTTGTTTTTCATTGTCGTGTAGTTGCGTTCTTTGCAATCGCCACACGCAAGAGTGATGATCATTCGATCGTCTTTCTTAGCCACGATTCATTCTCCAGTTGAGAGAGGCTTTTCAGTTATCGGCTCAAAGCCGCTACCTTGCCTCGTCTGTTGAAACTTCCTTGCGGAAAGTTTCCAGAAAAAAAAGACCTCTCGCGAGGTGTTAGTGTCGAAGTATATCTAAAGTTGGGGATTTCTGTGCAAAATTTCCTTGTTTTTGTTACGAGAAGAAAAAGAACGCAGCACATGACATGCGAGTTTTCGTCCAGAGAGCGTGCGAAGATGCCCAACACAGCTGGGTCTTATCAGCTGATTAAAATCTGCTTCATGCAAGCGGGTGTATAGCTCTAGCAATTTTTTTTCTTAATCCGGCCGGCGAAATTTTAGCGCAGGCTGAAGTGCTCGCGCGGCAGTTTTTTCGCAGCGCGTCTGGCGGATCGCTGGCGCCGAGCGGGGGTCCCATCCCCAGCGTTCACCACCGATGATGGCAGCTACTAGCTGGCGCCCGGTTCCAGATCCGCACTTTTGGCATGATCCGGGTTAGTGACCGCCTGGCACTGCTTGCTTGAGCTAAGATTCAGCCCCATCGCAGTTGAATCAGTCACCTACTAAAGACACTATGCCATACGCGCGTATGGCTGTCAATGCTTTTGTTTCTGACATCCGAACAATATTCCGGCAGCTCTACATGAAGGATTTCGGCTTGTTCGAAACGGAATAATCAAGATTATGCTTCGACTAGAACCGGCTCCGGCTCTTCGCTTTCGCAGGAAGCGGGCTCATCTGAACTTTTCTGGCTTTGGTCTTTTCTTTCTGCAAAGACAATACGCAATAAGAAAAGCAGCGCGATTACACCAGCAATGTTCAGTGCTGCATCAGTCCAGAGCAAACCTCGCGGACCAAATGATTTATTCGCTTGCCCATCAAAAAACAAGGTGTATGCAATGGCTTGATTGCCAGCTGCAGGAAAAACTGAATACAGAGTAGATGCTGTTGAACCGGCCGTGCCGACGATCTCATAAACAACAGAAGAAAAGGCAGCATAAGCAAGTCCTGCGATCAGCAGATAGGCGATAATACCTACGATATAGGTGGTCTGGTTTATGGGAGCCAGAGCCATTCCTGCAGAACAAATTGCAGTAAGAACACCGGCAAGCAGATAGAGCTTGCGCCTGTCAGCTCGATCAAGAATATAGCCGCTTGCCAGGGCACCAGCGGCGGTGATGAAGCCGCCAATGTAGCCGGTCACAAGTTCAATTACTTGATTTGAGGCATGATAATCAGCACCCATACCTGAGAATAAATTGGTAAGCGCTACAGTTCCCACTGGCGAAATACAAAACAAAAGCCCGGTCCAACCGCGACGCGCACTAACGGCCTTCCAAACTTCTCGACGCATTTTGCCCAGATGCTCGAGAATTGGATCTTTGGCGGGAGGCGGTTCCTTAATAAGCAAAGAGACAAGAGACGGTAAACAGGTCACCAGAAACAAAGCAATTGCAGCAGCACTTGTGGACACATTGTTGGCCAGTGTTAAAACCAACCCTCCACCAAGAGCAGCTGCTCCCAGATTTCCAGCATTGACCCAACCGGCAGCCTGCCCTCTTCGAAGAGGATCGACCGTAGTAGAAACAAGAGCTCCGTTGCAGGAAGCAACCAATCCGACCAGCGCAGTTCCAGCAACCAGTACGGTTTCGTATTCAAGCAGATGGTGACGCACATCAATAAACATTGTTGCAGCCAGACAGATGGCTCCCAACGTGGCACAAAGTATCAACCAGCTTCTTCTTCGAATGCCCAGATCTACAACAGGTGCCCAGAAAAGCTGGTAGGCATTGGGCAAAAAGGAAATCGCCACAACTGTGCCAATTGTCTCTAAGGGAAGCCCCGCTTTTCTCAAGAGAAATGGAACGGCAATACCCACATAAGTGCCTGATACACCATAGGGAATATTTGTAAGACCGAAGATCCATGGTGGAGTGTAGCTTTTCTCGGTCTCAGTCGCCATCAGTTTCTCCCGGAGCTTTGCAGGCGCTCCGCAAAGTGCAGTCTTCATGCTATTTCTGGAAGCAGCCTGATTTCGAGCTGAATCCAAGAAATAACTAGCCTTCGCCGTGAATCTTATCAGAATACGCCAATCTTATATATACGAAGCCGCGAGTTTGCCAACTGCAACTGAGATGATTTTTCTCTAGGAATAGGCGTATGATATTGGGGCATTTCTTACTTATTGAATTGAACGATGCCGTCGTCTTTCAGGACAGCAATATTTTTGAGTCGACATTTTGCATTTTGCATTTGTCTCTTTCTTTGCACATTTGTTCTTTCTTCCTGCACAAACACTCACATTGGCCCGGAGAAAGATACTCTACGCATAAACTTGGGTAATGAACCTCCAGGATTGGATTGGCACGTCACCACAGATAACATCACCTTCGATGTTGTCTGCAATATGATGGTCGGATTGACGCAGTACAAACCAGATCTTTCTGTGGCACCTTCAATAGCAGAAAGTTGGGAGATTCTCGATGGCGGCAAACGCTACATATTCCATTTGCGAAAAGATGCTCGATGGAGTGATGGTGTAGCTCTGCGTGCTCAGGATTTTGAGTATGCCTGGAAACGCTTGTTGAATCCTGCAACGGGATCTCCATATTCCTTCTTTCTCTATGATGTGAAAAATGCATTTGAGTACAACACCGGAGCGCTGAAAGATGAATCGAAATTGGGAATTCATTGCAGTGATGATCACACATTTGAAGTAGAACTAAAAAAGCCAGCCAGCTATTTCCTCACTCTTACTGCAATTTGTGCCTCATTTCCCTTGCGCAAAGATCTCGTCGACAAATACGGCAATAACTGGAGTGAGCCTGAGCATATTGTTGTGAATGGTCCCTTCAAGATTGCTGATTGGAAGCATGAATATAAAATAGAGCTGCATGCGAATCCTCTCTACATAGGCGGCGAACCAAAGCTAAAGAAAATAAAGATGTTCATGATTCCAGAGCAAGCGACTGCATTTGCCTTATACGAAAACAATGAACTTGATTATATTGATAATCGCAGCTTCCCTACTCCAGACGTCTACGAGAACAGGAACTCGCCTGACTATCACAATTTCGCACTCTTGCGAAACAATTATCTCGGATTCAATGTCACAAAGAAACCGTTTGATGATAAACGCGTGAGACAAGCAGTCTCCTACGCAATCGATCGCAAGATCTTCCCAGAGATTCTGCGCAGGGGTGAGAAGCCTTCCTATACGTGGATACCTGAAGGCTTGCTCGGATATTCACGCGATTCCGGACCAAGCTTCGATCCCAAAAAAGCTCAGACACTTCTGGCTGAGGCCGGTTTCCCGAATGGTAGTAATTTTCCACCTGTGACTATTCTCTATCCAACAAGAGAAGATACACGACTCGTGATGGAAGCGATTCAAGATCAACTCAAGCGAAATCTCAATCTAAAAGTTGATCTAAACAACATGGAATGGAAAGTTTACCTGCGTACACTTCGCCGTGATTCGCCACCGATTTATCGTTCTTCCTGGGGTGCAGATTATCCGGATCCAGAAACTTTCGGAAATATATTCACCAGCCACAATGGCAACAATGACACAAAATGGAAGTCTGCGGTCTACGACAAATTAATCGATGAGGCTGAAGGTGAACAAAATAAAGCTCGCCGTGCTGAGCTTTATGCCAGAGCGGATCACATGGTTTGCAAAGACGAATGCATTATTGCCTGCACGTTTTTAGCTACACAAAACATCATGACCAAACCGTGGGTAAAAGGCATTTCGATAAATCCATTGGATTTGCAGTTTTTCAAAGACGTAGAAATTAACAATAGCTGGCATCAATGAGCGCTGTAGTGAATTGGGCAAGTTCGGAGAAACCTAGGCGCTTGTGCAAGCAACCTGAGGGCAGGGCGCTAAGCCTGCCAAGCCAACGAGATTTCTCTTCGGCAACAGCAACTCACCCGAGGCACTTCTATTGCGCTAGGAATCAAAAAAAGCACCAACCGGCAAAAGCTGTTGCTCTTGCCGGTTTACAGATGAATCACTTACGCTCGTCCACCCCCCGTGATCGAACGCTTGCATTTCAACTGGTGGGATACTCCGATATTAAAACTGAGGACAGTAAAAATCACTGTTGGTATGCACATACGTCAGCTGCTAAACCTTGCGCAAAAATGCAGTGGCTTATGTGAAGAACACCATGAGGCGAAAACAGGTCCAGTGGAGGCTTTGAGGCCTGGAGCTTTTCGCCCGTCCGATAATTACAGACCTCCTTTTATCGCACCTGTCACTCATTTGCTCTGCCCCAGAATAATCAGAATGCGATGAAATTCTCCGCAAAAGGGTAAGTTAAAACGGGGGAACCGTTCGTGAAAGCCTCGACTACAGAGATGACTGAGCAATCAAGCGACAACATCAGTCTACTTCGCCAGCGAATCCGTGAACTGAGCGAACGATTGGGCTCAGACAAAGAATTACGTGCAGATCAGAGCAAAGCTCTGAGAATTTTGCGCATCAACCTGTTGCATGTCCTCAGCAGCGGTTCGTCCGCTCTTCGGCAGATGGTTGATTCTCTTAAAAATATAAATTCAAATCCGCCAGCAGCTGCCCTTGTCTTTGATGGAAAAGGCAAAGTTCAATCATTTAGTAAATCACTCCAGCAGCTCTTTGAGGAGGCCAATCAAGCCGGAAAAGAGATTGCTTTTGCTAAGTCGCCCTGGAGTGAATCTAACGACGGAATCGAATCTAGCGACGGAATCGAATCAAGCTCCTTCTTCAGATGCACCAGCAAAAATGGCGAGAAATGGCTAGTTTGCCAGATGACCGAACTAATGCAGGGAAAGAAAACAACAGCGAAAGCAAAATCGAAAAACACAAGTGTGCAAGCAGCATCTTTCACAGACGTGACGCAACTTGTTTCGCTGCAAAAAGAATCACACGCGTATTCAACCATGCATGATTCTATTCGCACAGCAATTGCAGAAATTGAATTTTGCTTGAAGCGACTCGACAGCGGCGAGCTTTTCAAGCAAGCAGAAGAGGACTTCTATGTTCCTCGAACAAGCGACCGCCCAGCTGATATCAGTGAAGCCACTAGCAATAAGGTCCTCATAGTAGATGATATTGCGGTCAATTTAAAATTGATGTCGATGCGTTTGCAAAAGATGGGATTCGAGTGTGACTATGCTGCACATGGACAGGAAGCCGTAGACAAATCAATTGTCAACGACTACGCGCTAATTTTCATGGATCTCGACATGCCGCTGATGGATGGTTTTACGGCTGTCCAGCTAATCCGCAAAGCTGAGCTGGACAGTGGCAAGCACGTGCCAATTATTGCACTTACTTCCCATGATCAAGAAACAGATCGAGAGCGTTGCCTTTCTGCTGGTATGGACGAATATCTATCCAAAGGCGCTAACTTTGCCCAGATACAAGAAACAATGGACACCTGCCTGAGACGCAGCCGCAGACAGGAAGAGAAACACATTAGCATTGATGACTATGAGGAAGAACTTGACCTCTCTGCGCTATCGAAGCAATATTCGAAAGACGAACTCAACGAAATATTCGAACCGTTTCTGTCAACCACAAATACCCTTATGCGTTGCCTGCGCATGAGCATGGACGAACGCAACGTTCGCTCGATCGGACATTTTGCTTACTCGTTAAAGGGCCCGTTCGCATCGCTCGGCATGCTGATGACAAGCAAGCTTACAGCCCGGCTCACGGATGCTGCCGAGGAAAGCCAGTGGGACGAGGCAAACGATTATTGGGATATGCTCTGCCGCAACTGCGAAGCAATAAGGCTGCAATTGGAAGAACGCGCCAGCAAAGCCTGAACTTGTGCCTGTCAATATGCTATAAGTACGGCAGCTTCTTCGGGTTGCCCTTAAATGTTCGCACTGGTATTCAAGAGAGCGCTATCAGCCATCCCCGTCCTCTGGATAGTGGCAACCTTGACTTTTCTGATGATCCGCATAGTACCTGGTGGTCCCTTTGACCTCGACAAAGCGTTACCACCAGAGGTGGTGGCAAACATAAAAGCGAAATATCATCTCGATCGACCGGTAATTGAGCAGTACGGGAGCTATATGGCTCGCCTTTGCCAGGGAGATCTGGGTGTTTCATACAAATATGCGAATCGAACGGTAAACGATATTTTGTTTGATGCATTTCCAGTTTCTTTGCAGTTGGGATTGCTCGGATTAAGTCTTGCGGTCGCTGTCGGTGTGCCGCTTGGAACTGCAGCAGCACTCAGGCGTGGGTCATTCCTGGACGGAGCCTGCATGCTCATCGCAGGCTTGGGTGTCTCTGTGCCTGGATTCGTCATTGGAGCCTTCTTGATTTTTATATTCGGTATCTGGCTTAAGATACTCCCGGTTGCCTTATGGGAATCCTGGCGGCATATGATTCTACCGGCGCTTACTCTTGCAGCCAGCCCTACCGCCTATCTAGCACGACTGACCAGATCAAGCGTGCTCGACATTATGGAACGCGACTGGGTGCGTACAGCCAGGTGTAAAGGACTGAGCTACTGGACTACAGTCAGGGCTCATGTACTGAGAAATGCCCTCATTCCCGTGGTCACAGTGCTAGGTCCGCTCACTGCAATTTTGATCACAGGCTCATTCGTGGTCGAATACATCTATGCAATTCCAGGAATGGGGCGTTTCTTCATTACCGCTGTTACCAATCGCGATTACGACCTAATCATGGGCACCACACTTGTTTTCGGAGTGCTGCTCATAATTACGAACATGATTGTCGATATTGCATACATGTTCCTCGATCCGCGCATGAAAGTGGAGGGCTGATGAGCAGTGCTCTCGAAAACAAGCCCGGCGGGCAACCCCAAGCAGAGCAGGCGGCAGTCAAGCCTGCTGTCCATTATGGGCTCTGGATGCAAGCATGGGTGCGCTTGCAAAAAATGCCAAGGGCAATTGTGTGTTTTTGGATAATCGCAATTTTGCTTGGAATTTCGCTGGCTTCCTGGTTGGGTGTGCCTATGTCTGCGTATGGCTTCGATCAAACCAGCCCCGATATTCTTGCAGCGCCTTCTGCTCAGCACTGGATGGGTACAGATGAGCTGGGCAGGGACCTTCTTGCTCGCATCATATATGGTGCCAGACTGTCGATCGCGATCGGTTTTACCATCGCTGGAATGGCCTTCATTATTGGCACCACTTACGGCTCCATCGCTGGATTCTACGGCGGTAAGGTCGACAGTTTGCTTATGCGAGGCGTCGATATTGCTTACGCGCTTCCCGACCTGCTCGTGATGATCCTCATCGGCGTACTCGTAGGCAGAGGCACGATTGGCATCCTTCTCTCATTGGGTCTGGTAAGTTGGATGGGAACGGCACGTCTTGTTCGAGCTCAATTGCTGCAGCTACAAAGCGAAGAATTCATCGATGCCGCCAGAGCTGCCGGTCGCAACACATTTGAAATTATCGTCAAACACATGCTGCCAAACGCGATGGGTCCAATTATAGTCGCCCTGACATTCACCGTCCCTTCAGCGATTCTCTCGGAGTCCACATTGAGTTTCATCGGACTGGGTCTGTCTCCACCGGCATGCAGCTGGGGAACACTGGCTTCTGACGGCTGGCGTTCACTTCGCACACACCCACATCTAATCTTTTTCCCGAGCATGTTCATTTTCATCACAGTGCTGTCTTTCAACCAGCTTGGTGATGGACTGCGAGATGCCCTGGATCCAAGAACGCGCAAACGCTAAAGTTTAGTTTCCACGGGAACGCCTGAACAGGGCTATTCCTGCAGCCACATGAACCACATCAACATGAATATCTCCGCGCTTCTGCGCGAGTTCTTTGGCCAACTGCATTACACGTTGAGAGTCAAGGTCCAGAGGCAGTTCGCCTGCGCTAGAATCCAATGGCAGGACACTCGAGAACGGAACTCCCAGTCTCTCCAACTGATGCAACCTCCAGTAACCACTCACAAGGTGATCCAGAAACACCGTAACCTGTGCCGATTCGGCTGCTTCTTGATGTGCAAACTGAATAAGCGCTTTTAACGCTGGGGAAAAGCTCTCTGACATATCCACCCTCGGTCCTCTGCTCTTGTTGGCGTAACATCCGCAGAGTAAACAAGTCAATTGGAAATTGATCTTGCGGAAGCGCGATCAGCCGTCACCGCTTATGAGTTCAAAATCAGAAATTTACAAGGAGTGGAAGGCATAGTCCTTCCTTAAAGGGTATGAAATCAGAGAAAGCAAGATCCATTCTATGAATAAGAGATACGAGCGGGGCTCTGCACTTTACGATAATAGGCGCTTCGATATGGCGGAGCGTGAGTTTCGAGCCGCGCTCGCCGAAGAGCCTCAGCACGCGTCTGCTCACAGAATGCTAGCTTTGAGTCTGCTTTACCAAAGTAAGTTTCAGGATGCACTGGTGTCGGCGCAAGAAGCGGCGCGTTTGGATCCGCAAAATGCGCACAGCCATTACATAATTTCATTGATTTTGGATGATCTAAAACAATACCGCGAGGCAGAACGTGCAATCGATGCAGCAAAGAAACTGGCACCTTCTGTTGCTACATACCACACACACGACGCCTTCCTGGCCCTTCAACAAGGTCTATATAAGGAAGCGATAGACAAAGCGAAACTTGCTCTCAGCCTGGACCCCTTCAACGATCAAGCCGTTAGAGTTCTGGCTCTATCTACGATTAACGATGGTGATGCCAAAGGCGCCATAGAGATAGCCGAGCAGGCGTTGAAAATCGCAGCGGACAGCGAGCACTCGCACGCCCTGATGGCGGCAATTTTGAAGCGAGACAAAAAGAACTTCGCCAAAGCCCTTCACCATTATCGGGAATCGTTGAGAATCAATCCAAATTTTGCCTGGGCGCGTGAAGGATACATGGAAATGCTCTCCTCAAGAAATCCTATGTATGAATTCATACTTGGAATTATCTGGTTCGCAAAGGCGCCCAGGATAGTCATTGGACACCCATATGCGATGGGAGCATCGCTGCTGGTTTGGATGATTGTCGCAGTAGCAGGCGCAGTTCTAAGCCAGGTAAGCAACCATTTGCTCACCATGTATATGAGGTTTGATCCCTTAGCTGTTGAGGCATTAGAGCATGCCGAGATTCGTCAGTCAAACATCCTGGCGGCCTGGATTGTAGCCACAATGCTCATTTCCGCTGGACTGTTTTTGGTTTGGAACAAACCCATCTTCTTGCCAGCGGTATCTTTCTTGTATGGAATGCCTCTAATCTTCACTCGCTTATTTGATCTCAGAAACGAACCCCAGCAACTAGATGAGTACAAGAAATATTTTCTTGGAGCGTCAGCACTAGGGATTCTGGCAATATTGTGCAGCTTTGGTCCGGACACTCTGGAATTACATGATTTGCCCCCGAATGTTCAGGATTTGTCCTTCCTTTTTGTATCAGCATTCATGCTCATGTGCTTGTTCGCCAGGCGTTTTCCCCGCAGCCCAGCGCCGACGAAAAAATAACTTCAGGCTCTCTATGCCGAGCCAGAGCAAAAACACAAAAATCATTATGCTCTGCACAAAAAGAAGGAAGCCGACGACTACTGGCGCAAAAAAGCGCATCAGATAATGGAAAACTCGAAACCAATCTTTTTCGCCCCAGAGAGGTTTGGAATCATTTGAGCTCGTTTCACCCCCTGTGGCAACTTGTGTTGATTCTGCTGCAGCATTTTTTTGCGGAACTTTGTAATCAAATGCAAATTCAACATCCACAAGTTCCGGCGCACCTGCAGGCAGGGGATCAAATTTGCACTGCATCAAAGTAATTTGGGCCTGCTGATCGATAGCTTTGATACCAGAAGGCTTGCCTATAGAAACGTGAACAGGCCGCCCGTCTTTGTTAATTTGAAACTTGAGCATCGTAACGGCATCCTTGCTGATTTTGTAATCTGCCTCCGGATGCCATTTTGATTTTACAACAGCTTGAATTTTTTCGTTATATGCTTCCCAGTCAATCTTCGCCGGCTTGGATTCCGCTTCTTTGTCGGCGCTACATGGCGCTAAGAAGCCAGTCCAGGAGACAACTAACACTGCCACCATTTGCAATGCCAGGAATTTACAATGATGCGCTCTAGCTCTAGCAAGTCTTGAGGTAAGCAAGGACATCATCATAAACTCCGCCCTGGTTTGAGTACATAGCATAATTCTTAGCGGTAGCAATCCACTCAAGCGTGGAAGGACGCACTTTCTTAATTGCTTGATCAAGATCCGCAGTCGTAATCGGCTTAGGCAAGCCGGTCTTCATCGCTTCTTCCAATTTTTTCTCAATTGTGATGTCTACGACGTTTTGAATATCAGCACCGGAGAATTTCTCAGTCTTTTTTCCAAGAGCCTGAAAATCGATATTAGGACCGACCGGCTTGTCCTTCAGAACTATTCTGAATATCTCGGCACGCGCGGGCGCATCCGGAGGTGGAACGAAAATAATGCGATCGAATCTGCCGGGGCGCCGAAATGCAGAATCAAGGTGCCACGGTGCATTTGTGGCACCGAGAATCAGCACACCCTCATTGTTGTCCTCGACTCCATCAAGTTCAAGCAAAAATTGATTGATTATCTGGCGGGTAGAACTTGTGCGCATATCCGCCCTGCTGGCTGCAAGTGCGTCAACCTCATCGAAAAAAATAACGCAAGGTTTGATTCTCCGTGCATGTTCGAAAAGCTCGTGCAAATTTCTCTCGCTGCTTCCAATCCACATATCGAGAACATCAGCAATCCCAACAGAAATAAATGAAGCTTTAATCTCACCAGCCGTGGCTCTTGCCAAATGCGTCTTGCCGCATCCGGGAGGACCATACATCAAAATGCCACCACCAATTTTTTTTCCATAAGCAGCAAACATGCTTGCATTGGTGATTGGATAAATGATCTTCATGCGTATCTGTTCTTTTACAGCGGTCATCCCGCCTACATGATCGAAAGTAACCTTGGGACGCTCGGCTTTAGTCATTGCGTCGAGCTCTAGCTCATCGTCATGAAAATCTCTTTCATTACTTGCCTCAGTTCTTGCAGGTCCATCGGCCGGCACGGGAATTGCCTGCGTAGAAAGTTGATCTGCAAGACTTCCATCTGCGAGTTTTGGATCCAAACTCACTGCTTTTCGATAATGTTCCTGCGCCTTGCCGACAGATCCATCGTTCAAGAAAAGCCTGGCCAGCAAAAGGTGCGCTCCACCCGGAGCATCAGGACGTTTGATTAGATCTTCTAGAATCACAAGCGCCTGGCTATATTTGGCAAGATGATAGCTGGACTGAGCAAATCCTAGTTTAATTCGAGCATTCTCCGGCTGCATTGCCAGCGCTGCGCTAAATTCCTTTTCGGCTTCGTCATAACGACCCACAGACAAAAGAGTATTAGCCAAATGCTCACGTAAAGGCACATTATCCGGAGACAATTTCACCGCGTCTCTTAAGGTCGAAATCGTCAGATCGCTATCCATAGAAATTAATCCTGCCACAAACCACACAGCGATCATTCCGCGCTCGGTCCATGACCAAACAGAAGCATCGCTAAATTTTGAAAAAAATCGTCCCAGACCACGGCTTGCACGGGGTTCACAAAATTTTTTCGCCGCTCTCAGAGCAAGATCAGGGCGAGCTGCACCCCAGGCTATCAATGTCTAATTTTGGCAGCGTAGTCTCCCCATATTAATTGAACAGCGAATTAATACAATCGAGGCAAGGGTGAGGAGAGGAGGCTGAAGTGTCCGCCGAAGACCTTAAAGAACTAACTCACGCCAGTTTGCTGGAAAAAGAGCAGGACAACAGCCACTGGCTGGCAGACAATGTCTTTCACCCTTTCGCAAATGGCACCGGGCTCATTCAGATCTACGACACGGTCGCCGGAAAACCTCTAGATATCTATAAAGTCCCACAGGCAGACACTTTCAGTACCGATTGGTGCGTTCAAGCTTTGTCTTCCGCCGCTGGAGCCATCGCCCCCTTTGTCGCCGCAGGAAAGCTGGCAGGCGTAGGGATGCGCACGGTCGGAGAGAGCATGGGTCTGCAAGGAACTGCAGCTCGAATAATGGCAAGCGAAAACATCGCTCAGATTGCAGGCGCAGGACTCTACAGCTTTGCCCAGAAGCCGGGTGAAGGACAGACTCGCCTTGGACAGGCAGTCGGGACAATGGCTGGCTTCGCGGCATTTGCAGGCGGAAATGCCTTGCTCGGCAAATACATGCCTGAATTGCAGAGTTCTACAGCCAATACACTGGCACAGGGAGCGGGAAGATTTGCTGTTGGCGCTGCTGGTGGTTTAGCGTCATACGAGAGCAGCAATCTCACCACTTCCATGCAAGGTATCAAACATCAGGAAACATGGAATGAGCGCTTGCAATCGATGGCTCAAGGTGGATTCGTCAACGTAGCCCTTCCTGCCATGCAAGAACGAGCCAATAAGATTATTGACGATCTTGTCTATTCTCGCCCAGGCAGTAAGGGATTACCGCTTGAACGCGACCTAAAAAAGAACGGCATTAGCGATCCGGATCTCGAGCAAATTGCAAAAGACAATGCCCTTGCACGTGTCAAACGAACTGACGATCCTCAACTGGATTCGCAAGCAAAAATCAAAGAAAACGCCGTACTGATCAAATCGTCTGATGATCCCGCCGTTCTTGCACATGAGCTGCAGCACTTAAACCTGGCAAAACTATCCGAACCTTTTTACCAGGAAATAGGAGAGCTTGCAAAAACGAATCCAGCTGCTGCGGAAAAAGCGTATTTCGCCCTGCGCGCGAATATGGAGTCATCAGCTCGCACAGTAGAAAACCGCATCAATGCTCGCTACGGAAAAGCTCAAAGCGCTGTCGAAGTTCAACCCGAACTGCTGGGCAAAGAAATCGCAGCCAACGGCAAAACATACAATGAGGTCTGGCAATCTGAATGGCAGCAGTTCAAAGACGATACAAATTTCCGCCCGGCTGTGGAATTCCGCGGAAAGAGCATTGTCTCTGCGACAAACGACTACGAAAAATGGATGCGCCAGCACACTAAGGTAGTGAAAGAAGACCTGGCAGAAAAGCATTCTGAAATGGCAGATGATCCATTTAGATTCTTGCGCGGAACCTATTATCGCTGGGCAGAGACTTTCCCTGAGCAGAATCCTGAGTTGATGAAAGCACCAGTTGTGAATGCTGTGGGAGATCTCCACATAGATAATTTCGGCACATGGAATGATAAAGACGGACGGCTCGTCTGGGGAATCAACGACTTCGACGAAGCATTTCCTCTTCCTTACACGAATGATCTTGTAAGGCTTCTCACAAGTGCAAATATTTTGCGCAAACAAGATCACCTCAAGATAAGCTTGCAGGACGCAGTTGATTCTGTACTCGAAGGCTATAAAGACTCGCTTGAACATGGCGGAGACCCATTTATTCTCGGCAGGAGCAATAAGAAACTTGCAGAGATTGCAAAAAGCCAGATGCCGGAGCCTAATAAGTTCTGGAAAAAACTGAACAAGCAAATCAGCGAAGTTCCAGCCGAAAAAATTCCTCCAGATGCACTGGATGCCTTGAAAGGAATTTTGCCGGATCCCGATAAAGACATGAGAGTGGGGCAAAGACAGGCGGGTGTAGGCAGCCTAGGACGCGAACGTTATGTGGCCATAACAGAACATGACGCTAGCTATTTTGCGGCTGAAGCAAAATCACACCTCCCATCTGCGAATTACTTTGCGGAAGGAAAAGCAGACGGAAAAAGCTATTACGAAGACACCATCAAAAATGCTGTTCGCAGTCCCGATCCCTATGTAAAAGTTGATGGTGACTGGACCGTGCGCAGCCTTTCGCCCACGCGTTCCAAAATTGAACTTGGTGATCTATCCAGCGTAAAAGACGAAGAACATTTGCTCTGGGCAATGGGATACGAAACTGCAAACATTCACCTGGGTTCGCCTAATGCAGCAAAAAATATTCTTGCAGATCTAAAAGCCCGCGGCGACAGCAGCTGGCTAGTCGACGCCGTCAAGAAAATGACGAGGAATGTCAATGAGGACCAGGAAGCCTGGGCCAAATCTCAGAAGAAATAAATGGCAATCGCTACTTGTAATATCATTACCAAAAGACGGTAACAAGCATCACGCTTAGCTATAATAAGATTGATTTCTTGGATTTACAGGGATGATTAACAGAGATCAGTTAATTTCGACTTTGCGCCAAGCTGCAAGGTATCTGCGACATCGAGAAATAAACCAGGCAATTGGCCTATTGGAAAATGCTTTTAGTGGACCATTTCATGATATCCAAGTAACTGGTCCAGTTGATTATCATTTGGCAGTAGTATTCGAGTATCTGGGCCGAACGGCCACTGCCGAAAGAACAAGAAACTTATTCAATCTTTTATCAAAACAAACTCTCTTGAACAAGGACACGCCTCAGGAATCATTTGAATACACCTTAAAATCTTACTTTAAGGCATTAGACAGACTTTCCAGTTTGTCCTCGGCAGAAAGGGACGTCGATAATATTATTGCACTTAGACGCCAGCAGTTTGGTTCTGATGATCGGCTGTCGGCGCAATTAGAACACTTAAAACAGCTCGCTAATAAGGACATAATGCCACTATTTATGCAGATGAAGCAGAGCGAGGCTTCAAAAAAAGCATTTACGCTTTTTTTGGAAAGATTGGAAAGACTGCTTGAAGATGGACTTGCAAGCGAAATAGATCGCTCAGACATTGTTGAGTTTGGTGCCTACATAGAAGAAGGTCTCTTGAACTCAGAACCCGAATTAAGTGAGCGAGTTCTAGCCTGCATAAAGAAAGCTAGCTCAACTCATTTGTTAGTTGAAGTATACAAAAGAATTCTTTGCTTTGAAAGCAGTAAAAGGAAACGGGCGAACCTGGATTTGCGTCCCATCCTGTTTGACATAATAACAGCCGATTTGCAAGCAAAAAAACCTAAATTACCAATCAGCATATACCGCCAATCGTACGAATTGTTGGAAGATCAAATGCCTCCTCACTGCCAATTTCTGCTATTGCCACTGCTTATGAGAGACCAAATAGAGAAAAGAGACACCAAGCGAGTAATTGGAGGCAGCATCGATATAACCACTTACCTGTGGCAAGTCTCTTTCAAGAAGCTGGTGGCTATTTCAAATCTTTTAGGAGAGGTGCCAAAGGATCCTTGGATAGGAATGAAAGCAAATAATCCTTGGACAAATGCCGAAACTTTAACCAGTTCAGATTTTTGCTTTGACTTGCTGAGTTTGGCCGAGCTAGGATTGAGTAAAATGCCAATCAACCTTCGTTGCGCCCGTCTCCTGGAATCAACGAAAGAGAATCTTCATTTGCTGGCCGTGTATTGAGACAGCCGCAGTGAAAATAAAAGCCCAAGGAGTTGCTTTTGCAGAGTGCAGTTTTTGCCAAATGAAGGACGACGTATTTTATCCTCCAGAGACACTCAGGATGCCGATTTGTAACTCCTGCATAAACCGCCATTCGGAAGCCCATGCCTTAACCGCCGCGGAGCTTAAGAGCGAGGGCTTGGAAAACTATTTCCCTGACTGGCGCATTCCCGGCGCTTAATTCGCTCTTCGTTTTCGACGAACAACGGTACTACGGCATAACGCTTCAGTAAGGAGCGCCATATTAGGGGAATAGGAATAGCATAAAAGCTCAGTCGCGGGCTGGAGTCGACTGAGCTTTAGCTTTTCCGGTGCGGTCCCTCACGGGAGGTTGGGGTTTTTTATTTGTTGCGAGAGCCCGAACCGGTATAAAATTTGCCGCTTTTTTCTGATTCATTGAGCGATTGCAGGTGCTTGCTGTCCTGCTGGTCGCGCTCCATTCTTGTGTCTACAACATAGTCGCCCCACTGATGTTGAGCCGATGAGGGAAGTTGGTAAACATCTTTTCCACCCGACTTGATGTGCGATAAGTGATCTTGCTGAGCCATATCACTTTCAGTGTCGATTGTGAGCTGGGGGAGTGCAGAATCAGCTGTTCTGTGTTTGGCGTTTGCAGCCTCCATCTCTTTGGCTACTTTCAAACGCTCTTCAAAAGGAATTTGATTGAGAACTTCGGAAACGTCTTTGCCTTTTTCAGCATCTTTGCTCAGGTTCTCGATGAGTTCATTGTGAATCTTGTCTGGCATATTTAAATCCCCGCCCAACCCTTATGCTCACAATATAGCGAGCAAATCTAAACCAATTTTGAACGAAAAAATGAACCCGAGAATCGCCAGTCAATCTTCAAACGCAGCTGGTGATTACGAGGTCAAAAACTGATCTAAAATCTGAGCGACCTGCTTTGCATCCCGAAAAATCAATCTGAGAATTTTGCGACTAAGTGAGCCCATTTAAGTATTTTTGGATGCTCTTGGACGTACAATTTATGTCTTTCAGGTATTCACTGGGTATAGTTGTCAGCGTGGCAGGAAGTTCAAGCGAAAAATCATCGAAGATAGCCATTTTAGGCGCCGGCAGCTGGGGTTCCACCCTGGCGAAAGTCTTTGCCGCGGCAGGAAAAGATGTGGCTCTCTGGACCAGAGATGAAAAGAAAGCTGATGAGATAAACCAGACCAGGCGCGTTGAAAAACCTCTTCGAGTTGAATTTCCTGCGACTATATTTGTCACGGCGGATCTTGAAAAGTGCCTTGATAATCGAGAAATCATCATCCTCGCCTGTACATCGCAGTCTGTTCGGTCATTAGCTCAGCTTGTGAAGGCTCACTTGAGCAGCAATAAACCTGTTGTTGCAGGAAGAAGTTCTCAGCCGGAACAGAAGGAAATTCTCGTCAACGTTGCAAAAGGACTTGAGCTCGAAAGTTTCCTGAGAATGTCGCAAATTCTTGAAGAGTTCTTCCCAGCTGAAAGCATCTGCTCCCTGTCGGGCCCCAACCTTGCCTTTGAAATTTTGCACGGGCTGCCAACCGCTTCAGTAATAGCATGCAAAGACGACAAAGTTGCAAAGCATATTCAATCTCAGCTCACCATTCCCACCTTGAGGATGTACTCGAATACAGACATCACTGGAGTAGAGCTTGGCGGGGCATTCAAGAATGTAATTGCAATTGCTGCTGGTGCACTTGATGAACTGAATCTGGGCACAAATGCAAAAGCCGCCCTCCTGACCCGAGGCTTGGCTGAAATGACGCGAATCGCCGTGACTATGGGAGCCAAAGCATCAACAATGTCTGGTCTTGCCGGGCTTGGAGATCTCATGGCTACATGTTCAAGCGATCTTTCACGCAACTATCGGCTTGGAAAAATGATTGCGCATGGAGTCACTGTTGATTCTGCACTTGGCACATTAGGTGCAGTTGCAGAAGGCGTCAACACAGCCAATGCCGTATGCCACCTTGGCGAAAAAATGAATGTAGAACTGCCGATAGCACTGCAGGTTGAAACGGCTCTGAAAGGAGAAATCAGCCCGCAGAAAGCTATCATGAATTTGATGAATCGTCCCTTAATTAGTGAGTAGGTGCCCTGTGACAAAACGAGTATTGATGTTCGCCTGGGAATATCCGCCCCGAATCATCGGCGGTCTGGCCAGAGTGGTTGCGCAATTAGGCTGGAAGATGGCCAAACAGGGCTGGGAAGTGCATGTGGTCACAGCTGATCACCCTGGGGCAGCGGAGCACGAAATCGATCAGGGAGTGCATGTGCACCGGGTAAAAACGCAGACGGACCCTACTCCAGATTTTCTAACCTGGGTGCACAAATTGAATTTTGGTTTATTGCAATATGCAATTGAACTACACCGCAAGAATCCGTTCGACATTGTCCATGCACATGACTGGATGGTTTGCGATGCGGCATGGACAATGAAAAAAGGATTTGGTGTTCCGCTAGTTGCCACCATGCACGCCACCGAATCCGGACGTATGAAGGGTGTGCACAGTGATCTGCAACGATATATTCACCAGATGGAATGGCGCCTCACCTTTGAAGCCTGGCGAGTTATCGTAAACAGCCAGCACATGCAAGCAGAACTGCAAAACAATTTCGGAATGCCCGCTGACAAAATATCAATCGTTCCAAATGGAATCGATCCAGATATTTTCGACTTCGAGTTTGATCCAACGCAAATGCGCCACCAGTATGCCGCAGATTACGAAAAGATTGTCCTCTACGTAGGAAGAATGGTGATGGAGAAAGGAGTGCAAGTTTTGCTGCATTCGATTCCATCAATTGTTTATGAGTGCCCCGGTACGAAATTCCTCCTTGTTGGAACCGGATATTATCTGGATGACCTGAAGCGTATGGCAGATGGGCTGAACATAAATCACGATGTGAAATTCCTCGGATATGTAAGTGATCATGATTTGCTGCGCCTCTACAAAATCGCTGATTGCGTCTGCATTCCAAGCTTATATGAACCATTCGGAATCGTTGCGCTCGAAGGTATGGCGGCGAAGGTGCCGGTGGTAACCACCGATACCGGTGGACTGACCGACTTTGTTGAGCACATGGCAAATGGAATTACTTGCTACACCGACAACACCCAAAGCTTGAGCTGGGGAATTCTGCAAGTGCTGAGAAACCCGGACTTAGCAGAATCACTTAAAGAAGAAGCATATAAACGAGTTTCAACAATATACAACTGGAAGACTATTGCCAAACACACGCTTGAAGTATACGAGCAGGTACTGGCAGAAGCTTCAAAAATAGGTCCGGATGGCGTCTCATCAACACCCAAACCAGTTTTAGGTGCTAAATCAAGCTAAAAGTCGCCGCATTTGCATCCGCGATGTGCAACGATCAGTCCAACGAAAAAATAAACGAACTCATCAGCAGGGAAGATTGGAGGACAAGAAATGAAGGCAGTAATCATGGCTGGAGGCTCAGGTACACGGTTGAGACCGTTGACCTGCCACCTGCCCAAGCCTATGGTGCCCGTAATCAACAAGCCGATGTCCGAGCACATCGTGAAGCTTCTTAAAAAGCACGGCTTCAACGACATTATTTTTACAACGCACTATTTGCCGCAAGCAATCAGCGATTACTTTGGTGATGGTTCAGATTGGGACTGCAATATCAGATACTCAACTGAAGAAGGAAAGCCTCTAGGCACAGCCGGTTGCGTCAAAGCGATTCAAGACCTTCTTGACGATACGTTCATCGTCATCTCAGGTGACGGACTCACTGATATCGACCTGGGCAAGGCTCTGAAGTATCACAAAGACATGAAGTCGAAAGCGACACTTGTGCTTAAGCGCGTCGAGAACCCGCTCGATTATGGTGTTGTTATTACCGATAAAGACGGCCGCATTCAGCGTTTTGTCGAAAAGCCAGGCGCAAGCGAAATCTTCTCAGACACAGTAAACACAGGTATCTATATTCTGGAGCCAGAAGTTCTTCTCTATGTAGTGCTTGGTCGCGAGCAAGATTTCTCAAACGATCTCTTTCCTCTGCTTTTGCTTCGTAGTGAGCCTCTTTATGGGTATGTCGCAGACGGTTACTGGTGCGACATCGGCAACCTGGCAATGTATCGACAAGCGCACATGGATATTCTCGACGGAAAGATGTCCATAGATATGGGTCTGCCGCAGATATCGCCAGGAGTCTGGGTTGGCGAAGGAAGTGAAATTGACTCCTCAGTCAAACTGGAAGCACCCATATTGATCGGACGCAATTGCCGCATCGGCAAAGATGTTGAGATTGAACCTCACACTGTCATTGGCGACAATGTAATCATCCAGGAGAAAGCTACACTCAAACACCCTGTGATATGGTCGAGCAGCTATGTAGGTTCAAGCACCGCACTTCGCGCGTGCATTGTCTGCAACAACTCAAGTATTCACCGCGGAGCAGAGCTGCTTGAAGGCGCAGTAATTGGTCCAAAATCCGTTATTGGGGAAGAAGCCCGAGTAGATCCCGATGTACGAATCTGGCCGGAAAAAGCGATTGACGCGGGTGCACAAGTTCCAACTTCAGTCATCTGGGGAACCAGAGCACCACGCAGTTTGTTTGGCGCAAACGGCGTAATCGGCATTGCCAATGTTGAAATCACTCCTGAATTTGCAGTTAACCTTGCCGCAGCCTATGGTGCCACTGTTAAAAGTGGACCGATTCTTGTAAGCCGCGATTATTGGCCTGTAAGCCGCATGATAAGCCGAGCAATTGTCTCCGGTTTGATGAGTGTTGGAGTCGATGTGCAGAACCTTGAAGGAATGCCACTGCCGATTGCACGCCACTATGTCAAAACTCAGCGGGCTTCCGGTCTTGTTCATACAAGAATTTCGCAACGAGATGCCGGAAAAGTTAAAGTCGAGTTTTTCGACAGCGCAGGCAATGCAATTACAAAATCAATGGAACGGAAAATAGAGTCAACATTCTTCAAAGAAGATTTCCCTCGTTGTCTGCCTCAGGATGTCGGAAGTATCAGCTACCCCAGCCGTGTCCGCGAATATTACATGGGTGAATATTTGCACCACGTAAAGGGTCAAGTTTACGAGCAAGACAAAGTTGCGTTTTGTGTGGTGCCAGGTTCAAATTACACACGAGTCACCAAAGACGGTACCGTCATAACTCGCCCTCCGATGGCAGTCATAGACTACGCCATGGCAGAAACAGGCGTAATTCTGCCCGACTTGCTCGGACAGCTTGGAATTGAAACTGTCGTGCTAAACTCCTCTATTCGATTAAACCCTCCAAAACAGGAAGAACGCATGGCAATGCGCAAGCAACTCGCCGATGTTGTTCGTGCTTTGAATGCAGATCTGGGCGCACAAATCGGGCGCAACGGAGAACAGTGCACGCTGGTTGACGAGACAGGTCAGGTTATCCGCGGCGAACTTTTGCTTGCCACAGTTGCCGATATCTTTCTCAGAGATAAGCACGGCGGCTCGATTGTTGTACCAGTGAGCGCCAGTTCAGCAATAGAACGCATCGCGGCCCGCTACGAATGCAAAGTGATTCGCTGCAAAGCCTCCGAGACTGATATCGGATCTGCAACATGCAAAACACCAGGCGTGGTGATTGGCGGAAGTGCAAATGGCTGTTTTATTTTCCCGGAATTCCAGAACGGCTACGATGCTATGTTCACCGTGGGCCAGCTGCTCGAGCACCTGACCTATCAAGGCAGAACCCTCCATCAGGCTGTTTCAGAGCTTCCGCCGCTTGTTTATCAGGTGGATTCGGTTCACTGTCCCTGGGAGCGCAAAGGTCGTGTGATGAGGCTTCTTGTAGAGAAGAATCAAAACAAACCAATGGAGCTGCTCGACGGAGTAAAGATACAAACGAGACCAGATCACTGGATTCTCGTTTTGCCTGATGCTGTAGATCCGGTTGTACACGTCTACGCTGATGGCACGGATCTCCAACAAACTTCCAGAGATTTGAGCGAATACAGTGAAATGGTGCGCTACTTTCAGCATGCATAAGAGCTAAGCGGCTTTACGAAACCGGTAGATTCTATCCTGTATTGAATTTACCGGACGCTCGAATTAAAGGCCCAGCTTGAGTTCACTTGAACTAACCGGCCATTTGCAGAATAAAATACCGCCGAAAACCAGCCCCTCTTTTCATTTCGGGCAATTTAAGCATCTGATGTCTTATAATCAGATCAGCGCAAAATGCCAAGAATTTTAGACAGGGACTGTTTTTATTGGCTGATTGGTGGTAAGACAGAATCAGGGGATTGGCGAGGACTAGGCAAAGTGTCAGGCGATAGCGGCGATATGCTGAAGCAGTTGCTTGAGAAATTCTCAAACGAAACTGCGATGATCGAAGAAGAGTACAAGCTCATCAATGAGCAGATTGCCCAGTTGGAGCAACGGCTCACTGAATGCGAAGAAAAGAAGATTCACGTACTCAAAGACAAAGATCGCGTTTTAGCTATGCGCGATCGCTACCTCCACGGAAAGTTTGATCCACCACCAGAATTATTGGCACAAGTTAGGGAAACGGTCACGGCTACAGCAGAACCATCCCCCGTTCCCACGAAAGCAGAAACAAGTGTAGGCGTAGCTCAAATCAGGAACGTGAGCAAGAAAGATATAGCGACAGCGGCGGAGCCAGCCCCAGCGGCAGCCGAAGCGGTGGCAGCGCCTCCGCCGCCTGTTGTGGAGTCAGCGCCTCCTCCGCCTGTTGTGGAGTCAGCGCCTCCTC
>JBIKOL010000053.1:0-48438 GCA_044358055.1 Obscuribacteraceae bacterium (SeqCode) | reverse complement strand
ATCTGCGCGCCGCCATCATTGTGATAGCGTTGTTGTGGTTGATAATACGTCCGAGTCGGCCGCTCATATCCTGGCTGTTCATATCCTGAACGAGGAGGCGCTTCGCGATGCGGAGGCTGCTGATGCGGCGGCTGATGCTCCGGCGGATGATGCTTCGGAGGATGCGGCTTGTCGTGCCCAGGCTCAGGCTTCGGATGCTGCTTGGGCGGGCAATTCTTAGCGTCACCGTCTAGAAGCGAGTGTGGATCAACGTTGTTCCAGGATTTCGGCAACATGTGATCGTTGATGCCCGTTCTTCCATCAATATTTGCTTTCTTGTGGCCATGTGCCACCATCATTTCATTGAGCTTGCGATAAATATCGTCCTGGCTCTTAATTTCAGTATTCGTGCGGCGCAGCTCACGCTCAGCCACATCATACAGAGTCAAAGGTCCTTTGCCATCCGGGCATTGATTGCCTGGCTTGTTTGTGTCCCCGCCCGGCTTTGCCGGTCCGCCTTGATGGTAGCCGTACGGATCATCACCTGGTCCTGGTGTGGGTTGACTCTTATCAGGAGTGGTCTTAACCGACTTCTCCTGATTAAATCCATACCAGTCAGCATCCGAAGATGGCTGGTTAGCAGGCTTGTTACCTGCATTTGGGTTGTCCATTTTAAAAATTCTCCAGCGCCCCGAAGTATCCCCAATTTGTTTCTGATTAAAGAAACACCAATTTCCCGCTACCTTTTTACCATTTTACCCATCCAGGTGAAATGGTGAAACTACGAAGCCTCAAACTTATGTGCCGCAGGGCCTTGAGCTCAATGCTTGTACAGTTCCCTCCAGCGCCTGCAGAGCTTCCGGGCTGCGATATCCAGGTCGGAAAGTCAAAAATTAAATCCGGAATTAACCTGGTATGCAAACCAAGAATGATTGCTTTCGTTCTATTTCTACCAGGCTGCTGTGACCTTTCCATCCATTTGCCGGAAGCATGGTGTCCAACACAGACAGAATGCTCTTAGCTTGAGGCTCCCTTGAACGGGAGCCACGCTGAATGTTTCAAGCATCGGCTCATTGTCGAATTTGGCTTTCAACTCGCTCAATTGCTTCTGAAAATCAAACTGCAGCCCGGAGATTTGGTCTTGAATCTTATCTGCATAATCTTGATAGCGCAGAATTTCGTCCTGCACTTCACCCATCTTTTCAATGCCGGAAGTCTTCCTCATGCGATCTTCTTCACTCATAAGCTTTGTCGGTATCTTTCTACCCACCAGCGATTGGAAGATAGAATTGCCGATTCCCTTTTGAGCTTCTTCATTCTTCTTTGCCAGTGAATCCTGTTGCCCGACATCCAGATTAACGAGTCGTTCGGCATACTGCTGTTTGTATTCCAGATCTGCAAGCATCTTCTGGTATTTCTCAGTCAAGGCCGCGACCAGGGCATCACGCTTTTCTCTTGCAGCATGTTTGATCCTGTTGCGAAAGTCTGCCTCGCTTTCCTGTGGAGACGAAACAAGCTTTGTTACAGGGCATCTGTAAACTTCAAGCTTCTGCTTCGACTGCATCCATTCAAGAAATTCCGTTTTCCATCGATCGTAGTTTGCAAGCTCCTTTGCACAATCGGGCAAGCTGGGAAGTTCAATATTAGAATCAGGGTTATGCTTGAGAGAATCTATTGAAAATTGCGCAATCAAGCCCTTCTCCCAGCCAATCTGCTCAGTTTTGATTAAATAAAGGAAGCTGAATTCCTTGGCGCAGTCTACATTGAGATTTGGATTGATAAAACTCAGCTGTGCAGAGCCAAGCAACATTGGTTTGTAAACCAGCTTAACCTCATCAGGACGGCTTCTTCCAACTTGTGCGAAGCGCTGAATTATTTTAGGAGAAAGCGATTCAACTTTAGCAGCTTGAGGCTGGACAGTCTTGCTTTCTGCTTCCATTCTTGCATCGGCGGGCTTTTGCTGCGACAGAGCCGTTCCCGAATCCTTCTGGCTCACCGATGCTTCTGGGATTGCTGAAGATTGCTTCTCCAGATTCTCGCGCTCAGGCTTTGCCCCTAACTCACCGGCGGCCGCAGGATTCGCTTGTTCAAGTTCTTGCTCAAGCTTAGCGCTCATGATCGTTTTGAGCGACTTAAGCTGAGGTCTCGATAGTTTTCCTCTGAGATAAGAAAGCGTCCAGCGAGCCTTAAATAGAGCTGGTGTTTGCTGCGCGGAACTATGCATCAAAAAAGTTTGAGCAGCCATGTTTGCGACTGACTGCTCGAAATTCTCGCTGGTTGAAGCCAGGTTAGATTTACTATTTAATCGCCGTAGGGCAGCGAGTGCCCGTTTCCGCTCAGCTTCATCAATAACTCTACCTAGAATCCAGGTTTCAACACCTGCAAGTGCATCATAATCCAGCTCAGCAGAAGCTTTTGTGGAAAGCAAGAGTCCCAGTCCGTAATCCCCTGCTTCTTTAAGGAGCTGCTGCAGCGGTGCTCTCGAAGGGGCTGTTGAATTTGCAGGAAAATATTTGTCGAGCCCATCTAAATAGATCATCGCTCGCAAGCTCGAAGTACCACTTTGCCTTCTCATCCAGGATATAAGCTGCGTCAAAAACAAGGAGACGAAAAACATGCGCTCAGCTTCATTCAAGTGAGATACGGACATGACGCTGACCTTATTCTTCCCTTTTGGATCATAAAGAAGTTTGCTGATGTCCAGCGCCTCGCCTTCGCTCCATGATTCGAATTCTGTTGAGACTAACAAATTGTTGATTTGAACCGCGAATGCATTTCGCTCGTCGGAAGGAAAGAATGATTCAAGATCAAGCGCACCAAATTTGAGCACCGGTGGTTTTTGAATCATTGAAACCAGTGCATGTAAGTCAAGGTCCTTGCCACTCTTCCAGCAATTCTCAAGGATGGACGAAACAAGAATGTGTTCTTTGCTCTTCAAATCAATCGAAAATCCAGCAAAAGACAAAATGCTGGTGACGGTATCTCTCACTCGCTCTTTAAACAATTCGCGATCCTCAACAAGTTCGGCATCCGGAAGCCTGAATGCGGCCTGCATTGAAATAGAAATGCCAACAGAACTTGCAGGTGTATAAAATTCAAAGACGGCTGATTGTCGCAAGCGCTCAATACGGCTAGCATCTTGATATGACGCTTCAAGTCCATCACGCCAGCGCTGCGCTTCCCGCGCGGATAGTTCCTCCACGCTTATCTGATTGCGACGCGCTTCATCGCCATCAATCCATGGAAGAAAGTTTTCCGGTCTTAATTCAGGAAAACTGAGAAACAGGTTGCTCAATTCACCTTTCGTATCGATTGCAATTACCGGAATATTGTCGATAGCAGCTTCTTCGATAAAAGCAATTGACAATGCGGTCTTCCCACTCCCTTCATCGCCAATGCAGAGGGCATGGTGCAGGAGCTCGCGTGAATGGTAGAGCAGCAACTCCTCGGAGCTGCTTCGTTCTTGCAGAATCTTGCCAAGGTAAAAAATTCCAAGGAGTTCATAATCGGTCATACTAAGCCCTTATCTACGAGAACATTGCGGACAAGTATATAGATCCACAGTTGTTTTATTCAAGCTAAGAGTACTAGAGGCCCGCAATTGCTAGCTTTGCGGGTGCAATAAAACAGTAAATGGAGATAGATACAATCAAGCCGCTTGTCGCAAGTTAAAAATACGGTCTAGATGCGGCAGGCTGAAACGCCCTTCTTTTCATAATACTGTTGATGGTATTCTTCAGCGCGCCAGAATTTTTCGAGCATCTTAATTTCAGTGGTTATGGGACGTCCAAGCGCTGCCTGAAGAGCATCGCGCGAGGCAATAGCCGTTTTGTACTGTTCTTCGTCCGTGCAATAAATGGCGGATCTGTACTGGCTGCCGAAATTCCAACCCTGACGATTACCCTGAGTGGGGTCGTGCATGTTCCAGAATGCTTTGAGCAGTTGCTCGTAGCTGATGACGGCGGGATCAAAACCCAGTTCAACGGTTTCTGCGTGTCCGGTTCTACCAGCGCAAACGATTTGATAAGTTGGGTTGTCGTATGTTCCTCCGCAATATCCTACTGCGGTTTCGAGAACACCCTTCATGTGCCTGAAGGCGTCCTCCGGTCCCCAGAATCAACCAGCTGCGAAATATGCTTTTTTCATTGCTCAACACACCTCATTTGAGTTCTTTCAGAAGCCGCCAAGCTGGCGGCGCTCCCGGGGCTTAGGTTCCTTGGCTCGGGTTTTGAGTCAGGGTTTGTTTCCTCGCCTCTGCACTTAATTCTAACCGATCATTCCAGATTACCAAAGGACGACTGCAAATCCTCAAGCCTGGTTGGGGGGTAAAATAGCGTCAGAGGCTTTCTTTGCCACCATTCTCCTCGCTTTAAAAGTCCTTCAAAATCACTGAAATGATAGTCATATTTAAGCGCTCGAATCTGCTGAGGTGGCTTATTGGGAAAAGGGTTTCTCTCCAATAGACCCAGCACCGACGGGGAGCCCTCCAGCAAACGTTTGGCAAAACCATCAAACCAGGGGCTTTCGCCAGCTGGTCCGAGCGCAGCGAACCACATTTGCCAGTCCAGGCGTGGCTGATGTGGTGCCACCAGTGGCGGTGCGCGGTGAATATCTCCTGGTTTGAACTTGAACTCATAGGCAAGCCAATTTATGCCGTCGTTGGATCCCTCAACAATAATCTCGGGACGGGTAGTCGTCATCACGGCAAAAAGTCCATAACGATTGACGCTGCGCAGCGGTTGCTCGAGCGCAATGGGCACGCGGAGAATAGCCGGCAAGGTTTCTGTTCCGGCATACTGATCGAAGATCAGCCATAAATAGCTCACAGACGCAGCCCCCAGTAAGATCGCCGGTAACGCAGAAATCAGCGTATTGAATAAAAGATCGTATTTGCGGCTGTATGGTCGTCTGTAAGTCATCCTCATGGACCGTGGCATAGCCAGTAACAAGGCATCATCGTCCAGCAGGGTAACGCTTAAAGCAATAGTCAACCAATTGAAGAAAGCATAATTGCCGGTGAGCATTATCACAAGCATCAAAAAGATAAATCCCCACGCTGCCACTATACGGCTGGGACGCCACAAAATTCCCAGAGGCAGCAAAAGTTCAACAAAAAAAACAGCTGCCGTCGATGCCTTTTGAATCAGCACAGGCAGCTTGTGCATGAACCATGCAAGAGGCGTTGGCAATGGCTGCGTCTCATAGTGCAATGTCATCGCACTCAAGTCTCGCCAGGTCAGATCGTGACTTGCCAGCTTGCAAATTCCAGAGAACAGCATCAACTTAAAGCAAAGCAGTCTCAACAAAAAGAGGAAGAGCAATGAAGGCTCGCGTTGGGCTTGAAAACGTCTGCTATCAGTGGGATGGATCTCTCGCAAGCCCCAGGGGGCAAACCATATTGCAGGAAGTGCCGTTTCAAGGAGAAGGGAATCCCACTGAAAGCTCATGAAGTCGTGCCCGACGGAGACAATCGACAGATAAAGAAACCAGAGTATTGCCAACACAGGACCGGTAAAGAATCCAAAGAAGGCAAGCAACGATAGTCCAACGCCAGACCAGCAAACTATTTGCAAAAATGCATCGTCGGCGTTCAACCAGAATATGCTGGGGAAATTAAGCGCAGCGTCCAATCCCAGCCTGTTGTGTACGAGCTCAAGCAATGCTTTGAGTGGCAGAATTCCGCCTTCACCGAAGAGTCCAGTAATTTGTACTGCTGCAGAGGCAAACGCTGCCAGAAAGCAGAACGACAAAATGCGCAGAAACAACCAGCGAACGTAGAGGTGCGATCTCAATTTCACCGCGCACCTCTTCAAAAGTTTGTCGCACCGATCTTCAGTTGCGTTTCCGCCGCGGATTGCCAGAACTCGCTTATATCCTTCAAAATACTGCCGGAAATAAGCTCTTTAACAGAACTGCTAAACCAATCCGTAGGCATTGCACTCACATAGCTTTTCTGTGTAAAGCGCTGATCCATCAAAATAATAATGCCTCGATCGTTTTCCGATCTGATGACACGGCCAGCAGATTGCACAACTCTGCACATGGCAGGATAGGTGTACGCGTAATCAAAGCCGCTCTGATAATGCTTTTCGTAGTATGCCTTCAATAATTCTCTTTCGAGATCATACTTCGGCAGAGCCGGTCCTATGATCAAAGCTCCGATCAAGGCCTCGCCAGGATAATCAATTCCCTCGGAAAAGACTCCACCCTGTACGGCAAAAATCAAAACGGGCTTTTTCTGTTTGCCGTCACGGAGTTTGTCGATCCACTGGCGCACCTCATCCACTTTCATATCGTTGCGCTGCTGCAATATCTCGAACTCTTCAGCTGAGGTAAGAGATGCGACCTCTCGTAAGAATTCGAAACTTGGGAAGAAAGCGAAATAATTGCCCGGACGCAATGCAACGATTCGTTTTATCGCGTCACTGATTTTCCCATAGTTACGTGCGCGATCTGAATACTTCGTGGACACCTGGGGAATCACCAGCACTTTTCTGTTCTCAACCGGAAAAGGCGATCTGCATTCCATGGTTGTGGTTTTGTTTGTGTCGAATCCACATAAACGTAAGTAGTAATCAAAAGGTTTGAGCGTGGCAGAGAAAGCAATTGTATTGGCAAATTCGCCATAAGTGTCCTTGAGATAGGACGAAGCATCGCAGCAGGTCACCTTCAGTTCCACACCATTCTGCGTGCGCTTAGCGGTGACGAAAAAATTGTCAGAGTCAAAGTTCAAGCCATCTGTAAAATCAGACCAGGAATTTGCTGCCCGCACCAGAGGATCTTTATTCTCCACATTGTGACCGGAGTTCAGATATCGTGCCAGCAGCTCTCGCCATCGTTTATCGTGATCTTTGAAAAGCTCAGACTTGAGTTGAACTTGCGCCTCTTTTTGATTCCGCAGAAGCATCGAGTTTATTATCTCCACGCTTCGCGAAATGATTGCCTGCGACTCCATTGATATTCCGGGAGGCAAAGCTAGTGAAAATGTCATTGCCTCGTCAAACATCCAGCTAGCCAGCGAAGGCGAATAATAATCGCAGGCACGGTCGGGCAAATTGTGAGCTTCATCAATTACAAGATTGGGCTTCTCATGCATCAAATCATTGTGCTGCGTGATGCGGCCAACTAATGATCGTGGAGAGAAGACATAGTTGTAGTCGCCAACGACAACATCAGCTCTGGCAATTGAATCGACCGACAATTCAAAGGGACAAACCTGGTATTGTTCTCCCAGCTCTCTGAAAATATCAAAATTGAGAACCGGCTTTTCAGCCATAAGTTCAATCAGTTTATGTTCGTAGACTTTTTGGTAGTAATCGCGAGCATACTCACAGTATTCCGGTGTGCAAATCGGCTCAGGCTTGAAACATATCTTCGACTTGGCATTAATAGTGAGAAGGCGCAGTGAGTGGCCCTGATTTTGCAAGCGTTCAATTGCATCAGCAGCAACTCCATGCTGGCTGTTCTTCGGGGTAACATAAACCAGTTTCTGTCCGCGAGACAGGGCGTCTTTAAGCGAGGGGAAAGAAATGCCCATCGTCTTTCCGAGCCCTGTCGACGCTTGCAGCAATAAAGAATTTCCGTCTTTAATGGATTGTTCAACTGACTCCATCAATTCAATTTGGCCGGAACGCGGCTGCGCGAATGGAAATTGCAAGGACGCCGAAATATCGATGCGCCGCATTATGTCAGCTTCGATTGCTTGAATCTCAACAACAAGCTCCGCCAGGCGCTTTTCAAGCCATTCTTCATACTCCTGAAGATCGAGATGGAGATCCATATTTTCGGTCACACTATTATTAGTGGAAGAAACTAAATGCAATCGAACGTGTGGTATCACTCCATGCTGTTTATAATGAAAGTAGGCGTAGGTAAGTGCTTGCAATATATAAGGATGATCAGGCAGCAATTCAAGTTTTGCCTTCAATTGATGCACGTTTACTGTTGATTTGATTTCCTCAATAAGAACTGGCACACGATCGAAGATGCCATCGATTCGACCGCCGACCACGAATCTATAACCATCGCGCTGAAATGTATGGCTGAGCTTTACTTCAGAACGATAATATGGGTCTTCCTTCTTGCGTTGCTGCTGGATTTGTTCGTGTATTTCCTGCCCCTGGCTAAGAAGATTGTAGCCGGAGTGCACATCGATACTGCCACGCCTTGGCACAGGCAATGCAAAGTCACGAACAGCAAGCTGGATAGTCTTCATGGCATCAATGTATATCGGTATTGTATCTGGTGCGGGCGCCTTAATACCGTACTTGCGTATGGTACAACATTTCATCTCCAGTTTCAAGAATCATTGTCCAGGATCTTTCTGAGCTGGATATAAGACAAGTGGGAAAGGCGTAGATATATCGGGTCCGGTGACGCTGACAGTGACGACTGAGCAGTTGGTGTTGCCATGGAACCTATAAAAGAAAAACCAGAAGAAAAATCCGAACAAAATAACTCATCGAATTCTGATCTGCAGATAAAGCCAGAAGATCAGAAAGCGTATCGTCAGATGACAGACGCATCCGCAGCCGCAAAAACATTACCTGTATTATTCATCGAAAAATCAGAGAAGCATGCAGCGCCGGCAAAAACCAAAGATGAACAATATAAAGAACAAGAGACTAAGCGTGTCGAAGATTACGCTAAGAAACACATTGATGGAACAAGAGTAGATCAAAGCAAGCTTGTAATTGGCGCGCTACCTCAAGATATTGCTATTACGACAAAGCCTGGTCAGCTGAAAATTGAATCGAACGATTTTACGAAAGTTGCTGAAGCTGTACCTGGTGCATACCTCGACCCTACCCTCCGCAAACTGCTGGGCAGCCTTAAGTCTGCCACTGTGGACGGTGCCACAGTAAAAGTTGAAGCAGAAGCAAAAGTACCTGTAGAAGTGAGCAAGAATCTGCCGAATGCAGAACTCACTATCAAAAATCCCAGCTTCAAGATAGTGCCTGATGCAAGCAACCCAAACAGGATCAACCTGGAAAACATCAAAGGTGTCTCTATTGGTTTGCTGGGAATTGGTGGCGATCTCAAACAGGCATCTATCACTCTGGTCACTGACGGAAACGGAAAGAAAGCCGTTCAAATAGAAATACCGAAGCCAGAGGCCAAGAAACCAGATCCAAATGACATTCTGGGAAGGCTCGGGCGTGCGGCAAATGGTCTTGCACTCCCAGAGAAAACGACAATCACTTTGCCGCTGGACAATCCAGACACAGCAAAACTTGTTGAGCGCATTTTCGACAGTGTAAAAGGATGGGCAAAAGAGCCCGATAAGCACAGTCCTGCGGACCTCGCTGCATCAATCGCCGGTGTGGATCTCAAATCGGCGCTCGGCGGCGCGCTGGACAACATCACTTCTGTTTCGAAGAAAGGCGAGCTTTTAGAGATTGCACGCAGCAAAGCATCTACTAATGACCTTGGCGGTTTGCCAGTAGAACTTGCACAAACGATCAAAGGCAAAATCGAAAACAAAGGCGGCGGTCTGGGCATCAGCCAGATAGAAGGCATAGCCATGAATTTGCCCGTGCCTGCAGAAGTTGCAAAAGCAATCGGTCTGCCTCAGCCGTTCAAAGCGAATCTCAAAGAAGTAAGCATAGGCGATGCGGACAAGGACGGCAATCGCATATTGACTGTTAAAACTGATTCGCTGCTTGAATCAGTTCAAATTAAAGTCAACAAGGATTTCAAACCGGTCACAGACGACAAAGGAAATATTTCTCTTGATCTAAATGTGAAACTCAAAGATGTGAACCTACCGCTGTCTGTCACCTTTAATCCGGAGCAAGTCGCTAAGCCCCCGGCGAATGGTCCTGATTTCAAAATATCGTTGAAAGGCGATGCAAACTGCGTCAAATTGATCGAAAAAATGACAGGCACCACTGTTGATGCTCCGCTGAAAGACATGATCAGCAATGTCACTTCGATTTCCAAAGTTGGCGATCGTGTTTCCATCGAACGTGAAAAATCAAGCTCACATGATCTCGGCGGAGTAATTCTCGATGCAGGGAAGAATATTAAATTCAAACTGACTCAAGACGGTCCTTCAGGTGCTCGCCTCAGCAACATAGAAGGCATTCATCTCAAGCTGCCGGTGCAACTGCCACAGATGGTGAAGGATCTCGGAATCGATCCGGGCAACCATATCTATACAAACCTGAAAACATTCGCACTCTCATCCCCTGACGGAAAGGGGAACAGGAAACTCTTGCTTGAAACAGATCACCTCATGAAGCAAGTCGGCGTCATGCTGGGGCCAGACATGAAACCAGCCCTCGATCCAAAAGGCAACTGGTATATGTATGGATTCGTAGATAACCCGGTTGCGAATAAACAGATGCCGCTGGTTCTGCGATTCGACAAAGGCAATCAACTTGCGATGTCAACGCAAGAATTGATGCGCATCGGTTCCCAAGCCGCATGGCAAGCCACCGACAACGGCGGAGTCGAAGGCGTCGGATTCGGAGTCATTGCAGTTGCCACCGAAGCTGGTGCCCTCGCCCTTGACGTGAAGGACAAAGTTGTTGAAGGCGCAACGGTTGTAAAAGATGTTGTCGTCGAAGGTGCTGGCATCGTTAAAGATAAAGTCGTCGAAGGTGCAAGTACAGTCGGCGGCTGGGTCCGCGACGGCTGGAACTGGATCTGGGACTAGTTTCTCAATAAGACGGATCTAGATAGCGGGCGAGGCACGGCCTCGCCCCTACAATTAGGAGTCCCAGCAGAAGCGGATGCCCCGGGAGCGCCGGCGTCCCGCCCGCATTAGCACAAAGAGCCGACTTAGAAAGCGACACCCGGGACCGCCGGCGGCTCGCCGGCTTTTATTCCGGTGATTTACTAGGCTTTATATGTTCTCGGGGAAAAGCCGAGCCGCAGCAAGCCTGGCAATGGCCACCCGTGCTGGCGCAAGTTGTGCGCTCGGAGAGGCGACACAGGCGGCCGGGATCAGGCCAAGAGCAAGCGCCCTGGTCCTAGGACCTAGCGAACCCAATCGCCTCAGCCTCGGGCATGCAGCTTTGCAAGCGGACTATTGTAAGAACCAATGGCAGGACCGCATATTTCATAAACAAATATCTCCAGGAAGACTGTACATTGCCGGATACACGTGACAAATAAAAAAGTTGCGGAGGAAAATTCGAATACTGAGGTGCTATCCTTTTTATCTATTAGTTTAGGACAGGAAAAACCATGCAAAATTCGAGGTTCTGGAAACAAGCAAGCTTGTCGGCTACGTTGTGCCTGTTTCAGTTTATGAACGCCGCTGATGCAGCTGGTATTTTCCAGCAATTAAATCTCGACTCCGCGCTAAGCACCGCAAAAGAAAAAGGCAAGATTCTGATTATCGACTTTACAGCTTCATGGTGCGGTCCATGCCACAAGATGGAACAGACTACCTGGGCTGATCCAGCGGTGGTGAAATGGATCAGCGAAAATGGAATTGCAGTTCAATATGACGTAGACAAAGATAAAGACGTCTCCGAGAAATTCAAAATACAAGCGATGCCATCTCTTGTGATATTTACACCTGGCGATGTATCAAAAGAATTCGATCGGCAAATTGGTTACCAGACGAGTTCTGAGTTACTTGAGTGGCTTGCTGCGGTAAAGAACGGGGAAACGAACCTAGATTTGCTCAAACATAAAGTAGAAAAATTTGGCGGTAAAGGCGGGGAAGAGGAAGCAAAAGCACGTTTCCGTTTGGCGCATTTACTTGCTGAAGATGGCAAGTTTACGGAGGCGGCTGATCAATACACCTGGCTCTGGCAGGAGCTTCCCAACGTCATGCCGAAAGACGGCAGGACATTGCGGCTGACTTCAATGCCGCGACCGATTTCAATGCTTGCAATGCGATCAACTGACGCGAAACAGCGATTTGAGAAATTGCGCGACGATGCCGAAAAAGCCGGTGCAATGCCAGAGTTTGTTGTGCTGAACATGGCCCTCGGCCAAGATGATCGAACTTTGCAATGGTTTGATAAAGTGAAAAACGATCCATCGCAAAAAGCAAATATTCAATCGGTCGATTTGCTGCTCGAATCTGTTCTCGCTCGCAAAGACAGACTGAAAGATGTGTTAGCACTTTATCCAGATCCAATCGCGAGAATTCGCGAACTGTCGGCGCAATCTTCAAAAATGGTAGAGAAAACTGCTGTGATCGGAAATATCGAACCGTTCATGACTTCAGCTCCCCTGCTCTATTGCGCCGCTCTAGCCTCGCACAAAGAAAGCGATGCTAAGAAAATCGCGGTCGAGATTTTAAAAGTGCGTGACACGGAAGAAATGCGGCATAACCTCGTCAAAGTTGCAATTGCAACGAAACAAGTTCGCAAAGAGCAGCTGAAGTGGGCCGAAGGCGACTCTGATTTGACGAAGAGATTGCAAGAGGCGCTTGCCAGTTCAACGCCAAGCAAAAAAAAATAAACGAGCGTCAGCTTAACCAGCTAATAACGGAACCCAATCAATGCAAGTTCGCAGGTTTGATTTTCAAGTCGAATTTTTCGCGCATTGTATCAGCAGCGCCCGGATGAGAGTGGCTCGAAAGAAACGCTTTGATTTCTTGAGCGCATTCGAGCGGGGTTTTCTTTGTATTGTCGATTGTTAGATCGTAAATTGCGTCTTTGTGCGCATAAATTTGTGAGCCGCGCGCCCAACCTTGATATCGATCGCCACGCTCAAGTTCACGGCGCGATAGTTCTTCATCCGAACAGAATATGCCAATGTAGTAGCATGTATATTTCGCAAACACTTCAAGCGATTCCAGCAGCCAGTCCTTGCTCCAGAAAACTTCATCTGCAACAACGTTTAAGCCCTGATCTAGATAAGCAGCCATTGATTTGTATCTTGCAAGCATGCTTTCGTTCAAAAATTTCCCGGGAAGTATGCGGAAATATTTGAGTCCATCTGCAGTTTCTTCCTCGCACCATTTGTAATATTCAGGCTGAACTCGCTCTAGATTGATTGCTTTTTCTGGCATGGTGAACCAGAAGACATCGATGCCGAGCAAGAAAAATGGTTCCTCCATGATTTCTTGCAGCTGCAGGCTCATGCTGGTTTTGCCTGCACTGGAACCGCCGTTTATGATGATGAGTTTGCCTGGCTTCATATCCTTGACATATCCGATGGAATGAAGCAGCTATTATAGTGAATTTTTCAGGAGCGGGCGAGACGCAGCTAGCTTCGTAATGGGGACCCGTGCGAGCAAAGCGAGTGCGGGTTGGAGAATGCGCAGCGCGCGATCCCGGCGCTTAGCTTTTCAATTATTTGAACCGGCTCCACTTCCGGATCTTCATGTTTAAGGTAGTCTCAAATTCGCCAAAATCCACGCAAGCAAAAGAAATAAGAAGACGCCCGGTGGTGAGTGGGCGTCTTCTTGGTGTGAGGGAGCCGAAGCTCCCATTCACAGTCTGTTGTTTCAGGTGGTGTGTGATGAGATAAGGAGGAACAACAGAGAAAACTATGCTGAGATCTTCAGCGGATGAGCAGCGACTTCTTCTTCATTGCTGCGGACATCAGAAAGAATCTGACGCAATTCGATAACGTCTAGGTGTTCTTCGGGATAGTACTGTAACAGTAGATCCAACTGGCGAATAAAAGCCTGTTCAGCAGCCTTTCTATCCTCAAGAGCGCATCTAATCATTCCGACGTTGTACAGGTATTCGATCAATTGAGGATCGTCTGCACCAAGTTCGTTTTCTCTTTTTACCAGTGCTTTCTGGTGAAGACGCGCTGCCTTGACATAATCGCCTCTTTCTTCGGCGAGGGTTGCCAGAGCTTGGATTTCAGCTGCGCTTTTCATGATTGCCTCCTAGTTGGTTTGGCTTAGAATGCTGCACGATCTCCCTCCTCAGTTCGAGGAAGTGTGTGCGGCTGGGTTGTTACTCGGTGAGAAATCTATTTAGAGCAGGTCTTCAAGACTGGCTCTTTACTCGTTCCAGACGCTGAGACATTTGCTTTATCCACTGTATTCCGAGACACTCTGGTGGAATGCAATTTGCGTTCTGGTTTGATTGATTTCTGTTATTTTCAATAATAAGCCTCCGTTAACGCGATTAGCAAGATGACCGAACGCATACAATTTTTATAGCGGCAAAATATATCGAACCCGGAAAGACTTGTTATATCGGTCATACCGGATGGTCAACAATATGCGTCGTTTTATTAAATCGCAAATTAAACGTCCGATTTAAGCTTCGGGATATATCTGGAGATATATTAAAAGCCCATTGGATATACCTTCCGTGCATTGAGTGCAATCAGTGTATATACAACACGCGTTTGATTTTCTCTGACAATGTGGCCCAAAATCCCCTGCCATCTTGCGTTTTGAACATTTGCACCAGCTCATAAACCAATATCCCAAGCACAATTCTTGGCAAGCCAAATGAGCTACAGAAGTCACGAAAACCAGTCCAGATCGGCAGCTGGCGAGATGTCAGTGTTGCCTATTTCTTACTTATGAATGAAAAATCCGCTGAGCGCCTCTAGAGTATTCCCAAGGTTATGAGTGAGCACCAGGGGCCAGAAGCTATTGAATCTATAACGCAGCCAGGTGATCAGAAGGACAAAGAAGATCATATCCAGCCATTGAAGCAAATCCGGAGCTAGCATTATGTGAAAGCTTTTGTCCACCATACATAGATGTCCAAGAATGAACAAAAACATGCTTATAACGGCGCCCCAGCCAAATTGAATACCGGCAAGCTTCCATGGTCGGCCAAGAAGAGAATCCCAAATAGCCAGAAGAACTCCGCGATAAAGGCTTTCCTCCTGCAGTCCAGGCATGGTCATTTCGAAAAGAAGATATTCAAGCGATGGCTTCTTCAGATCGCCATTTAGAAAATCACTAACTATCGCCGGTATTGCCGTAATAAGCCCAAAAGCAAGAGCCCAGAGCCAGGCTGATTTCGAAGCAGGCAGTTTCAAGCCGCAATCAATTTTTTTCGTCACTCTTAATGCAAGCGCGGCACCGACGCAAAACAAAAACATAGCAAGCTTTTGCCACCAGTTCATTTTGAAATCTGCAAAAAATCCGAAATTCGGAATTGTAAGTACAAATGCCTGAACCAGAGCCAGTAGCAAAGTCAATGAAATGGCCAATAACAGTTTGCTCGATTGCCGCTTCTTCAACACAGCAAATGCCAGCGCTGGCGAAAGCACAATTGCAGTTTGTATTCCTGTACTTAGTAAGAACTCGGCCTGGCTAAGCATACTGTTTCCGATTGATTGAAGCCTAATATATAACAATCAGTCCAGAAACGAAACAAGAGCTTAGTGGACCATCAAAAACGTTTGAGGGATTTATCATCGCGTGGCGCCAGAGAAATAAAGAGAGGCAGCCCCAGGTGGTGCTGCCCCTCTCTTGCTTCCCGGCAAGTCTTTATATTGTGGGTGTAGGGTGGGTGGTGGTTGGATTAGTTCGCGATCCAGATGTAAAAATTCAATATGGTCGCAAACGACACCCACAATATGTAGGGAATAAACAAAAGTCCGCTCAGCCTGTCGATCTTATTAAAAGATGCAGCCGTCGCAATGTTTGCCAATTGCAGAAGAACGATATCTGCAAGTGCAATCAATGGATTGTGCATTCCGAAAAATGCGATAGTCCAGAACAAATTCAATATTAGTTGGACATGATAGAGAATGAGAGCAGTATGTATATTCCGCAAATCACGCCGCAACCATACTCTCCATGCGGCAATTGCCATTGAAGAGTAAAGGAAACTCCATGCAGCACCAAACACCCATCCGGGTGGAGTGTATGCTGGTTTTTCAAGATCCGCAAACCAATCAACAAGTGCTGGTGCGGTGATGAGATTGCCGATGCAGGCAACGGCATAAGCACAGATGAGGAATACAACTAAAGAACGCCAGTGTTTGAGTATGGCATTTTCTGATTGAACCTGCTTGTAGCCCTGCATCATCACCTCGTGCGCAGTATCTCGTGCATTGAGGATTCGCCGCTAGAAAGGCAATCTCACAAATGGATCGTCAGTCCATCTGATGAAGTTGACGCCGGGCTCAAAATTTTGTTGCCGTTTTCAGAGGATTTTTTTGGATTTGTTTTTATCCGCCGTTCAACGGACTAAGGCTATTCATCTAGCTTGGCGGCTATCACTTTCAGCCACGGGAATTTTGAACTGCTCTCAGCACTAAGCGCAATCTGCTTCGCTGCTGGCAGGGGGAATTCGTTTCGCATTGCGACAGAATAACTCTCCTCAGTGCAGGCACCAATGTCGACTGTATCTGAAGCTCACTGGACTTTGAAATGATTGTATGAGACCTGGAATCCTGATAAGACCTGGAATGCTGATAAGACCCGGAATCCTGATATTTGCATGATAGTAGCAGCACAAAGGCTGCAAGAGTGGGAAACGAACAAGTCTATAAATTGATCACGGGGACTTAGCCCTTCGCTGCAAATGCCAGGCTTCTCGCTAGACCTACTTGATTTACTTCGGCGAATGGATGCCGAACTATCATATGTATATTACTTGGATTTGCGTCGAACGAGTCCACAAGCTCATCTACGAAGTCTGCACCCGAGTGATCATCACCGATCAAGAAGAAACAAATTCTGATTTCACCAGCTTTGACCATGCGCCGCGTTGCTTCTTCAATAACCTTGCGAACCGCACCTTTACTATCGGGTACGCCATCGGTAATGACGGCAATCATCAGAGGTCTGCTGCGCAATCCGGCATCGCGATCTTGAAAATAGCGCTCGAATTCGTTCTTAAGAGCTCCCGCCAGGTTTGTCGAGCCTTCTGGTGAAGTCGTGTTGAAAATGTTGTTGATCGATTGTGGAGACACGTTTTCATAGCGGACTGATTTGCTTGAGAAGGGCACCACTGTGATCCCATCAGGAAGCGCAGCAGCAGCTTGCCGGGCAAGCATTGCAGTTTGCTCTCGGCACCATTCCCAGCGAGAGATCCCGCCGTAGTCACCGGTGTACGGATCGGGACAATCTCTTGTGTTCATGGAACCCGAGCGATCGATGAGTACACTGAGGTCATAACGGCTTAACTGACGCAGTTCAGAAGGAGCTAATCGCTTGCTTATCGTTATTCCATTTTCTGAGGGTGCGAAGCTATTTGCGCCGCCGCCTGAAGATGAATATGGATACTGATTTGCCGATGGAGCAGGATTTGAAAAACGATTCAGCGAGGGGGCAAGAATTCCAGGCAGACGCGAAAGTATGTTTTGGGAAGCCGATGGCGCGGCGAAGGAGGGAAGCGGCGGAGCAACTTGCGCCGGAGCAGAGAGCGAGGAATCATAACCAATGCCACCAAGCCTTGCTCCATTATCCATGGAGTAAAATCCGGATGAAGGTGCATCTGGCGATGGATTGAATCCATAAGCATTGTCGTATTGCTCGGGAGCTCCATATCCTCCAGCTGCGGGATTTGAACCAGCTTGTTGCCTATAGTAGGAATTCGGCGGCATGCTGTTGCGCCCGGCGCCTCCCAAATAACTTGAGGCCTTGGACATCAATATCGAATTCACGACCGGATCGTTTACGAATCCCTTCAACCTATCCATAAATCCATTCGCGGATTGCGCCTGGACCGCATTGCCATATATAAGGAAGAGGAAACTGAAAAGTACTGATTGAACTTTTACCAATCCAGTGAATTTTGACGGCACAATTTTCCGTCTTGCCCGAGGATCTGCAACCCGGACAGCCGCGATTTTATTACTCATTTGCGAACCTCAGGAGAACTATTTTCGACGACGAGGGGGAGAACAACTTGTTCCTCCGCCGGCTAATTTGGGGTGATTTATCTTAAAAAGCTCAGGATCCGGCAGCGACTATCAGCCCCGCCCACGAGACCATCACGGAGTCATTTGCTCCAGATATCTTAAGGACTCAAGGCAGCCCGACTCGGTATAGTTTCAATCGAGGATCATAAGACAATGCATTGAAATGCAAGCAACATATGCATGAAGAAGCAGAATTCCGCAAAAAACCATCCCTCATTTTCAATAGAACCATATATGGTGCACCCGCCTCTTGATAATCGAATTAAAACTATCCAATCTCCGGATAAAAACCGGGAGTCTACCGTCAGAAGATTATGTCCACTAGAAACGGGGGTAAACGATGATGCTTTTATTGACTTTCGCAGCAATGGCAGCCGCAACTGCAGCAGGTCTCGTACTTAAAGAGTTGATTTAGCAAATATTCGTTTGGTGCGCAGCCCGGGAGGGGCTCCCACGGCAAGCGTTCGCAAAATGAGAATGGACAAGCAGTCCCAGAAATCCGAAAGCGAAAACTGAGCCCTATCATGCTCTAGGCAAATATGGAATAGGTCCTATAATGGAATCAGCAGCCGCGATTCCATTTTTAATGAAGCCGCCTGCTATTACTAATCAAACGGCGGTGCGGCATATGAGTTCAAAATCAGGGGCCGGGGCAAACAGCTTTTTAGACACAGCATTTCTTTCCCTCGGCGCGATGCTGGAAAATATGGGACAGATGGATTTTGCAAATAAGGTCTACGATATTGCCATTAGCTTGAATGCAAAATGCACACCGGCAATTGCCAACAAAATCGTCATCATGATCAATGCGAATGAAGACGATAAAGCCATGAAAGAATTGAATAAAGTCTGCGCGAAGTCACCGAAAGATCAATATCTCTTGCGCACCCGCGGTTTTGCCTATTTGCTAAAACGTGATTTTGATAACTCTTACAAAGACTTCAAAAAGGCCCTGGAAAATAGCGAATGGGATGGATACACCGTTTTGATGGCGTATCCAGTGATTTATAAATACGATCCCTCCGATGCCGTTCAAATGCTTACCGATGCAATTGAAAACAATAAACTCATAAATCAAAACTGGCCATATCCGATTCTTCAATGTTTACGCGGCGATATACCGATGACAGATCTTTTGCCGCAAGCAAGCAGTCCGACAAAACTTCTTGAAGCACGCGCTCACTTTGGATTCATAAAAGCTCATTCGGATGATTCGCAAGCAGGCAAACCCGATTGCCTTTATGTGTTCAATAACAAATCG
Source organism: Obscuribacteraceae bacterium (SeqCode) (assembly GCA_044358055.1). Classification (GTDB taxonomy): domain Bacteria; phylum Cyanobacteriota; class Vampirovibrionia; order Obscuribacterales; family Obscuribacteraceae; genus JAIEPM01. The sequence goes on along the minus strand of JBIKOL010000053.1, from coordinate 29,432 downwards.
GGAACAGCTCTTGTCCGGTTAATGGCGACCCGCGGACTGAAGGTAATCCAGCAAGGTTATTCGGACAAATTAAGTTCTTCGCGAGAGAAAGCTGATCGCATCCAGGGCATGGATTTTATGGACTAGCTTTCCTCATCTTCTTCTGAGCGTTCTGGTCGACTGTCTTTAGAAGCAAGCCGTCTATCAACGAATTCGCTCTGCGCATTGACTTTCTTTTCCGATGGTTTTGCGTTCATGCGCACGTAGGAGCCATCCGCCTTCATTTCTCTTGCCTTCACGCGATCTGAAAGATAGATGTGTAGAATTTCTTCGCGAACCTGCCGGATAAGCTTTGGATCTTCCAGCGGGAAAAGAACTTCAACGCGCCGATCCAAATTGCGAGGCATCATGTCGGCGCTGCCGAGCAGAATTTCTTCCTTACCGCCATCGCGGAAATAATAGATGCGGCTATGCTCCAGGAAGCGCCCTAATATGCTGAACACTCTGATATTCTCACTGACACCAGGAATTCCAGGACGCAAGCAGCAAATACCACGCACAAGAAGATCAACCTGCACTCCTTCCCGCGATGCCTGATAGAGCAATTCAATCATTTGCTGATCGACAAGAGCATTCATTTTGAAAATGATGTGACCGCGTTCTCCATGTTGCTGATGGCGAATTTCTCGCTTAATAAGCGACTCCAGACGCTGCCTCAAATTGATCGGGGCAATTGCAAGTTTGCGATAATCTGTTTTTGCCGAGTAACCGGTCAAATAATTGAACAGGTCAGTAACATCAGCACCGATTTCATCGTCGAATGTGAATAAACCAAGATCGGTGTAAAAGTGTGCAGTCAGCGGGTTATAGTTACCGGTGCCCAGATGAACGTAGCGCCGGATGGTATCGCCTTCTCGGCGCACAACCATTGCGACTTTGCAGTGCACTTTCAAGCCAAGCAGACCATAAACAACATGGACGCCCTCAGCTTCAAGCGCTCTTGCCCATTCAATATTGCTTTCTTCGTCAAACCTTGCCTTGAGTTCAACAAGAACCGCAACTTGCTTACCATTTTCCATCGCTTCGAGCAATGCTTCTACAACTGGAGAATTACGCCCCGTGCGATACAGAGTCATCTTGATTGCAAGCACCTCGGGGTCTTTTGCAGCCGTGCGCAAGAAATCGATGATTGGTTGGAACGAATCATATGGATGATGAACCAACAAATCCCTCTGTTTTATTTGTGAAAACAGATCGAATTCTTTTCCATCAGGATAAAGAGTTGACGGAACGACTGGCACAAAATTTGTGAATTTTAGATCCGGGCGATCGATTGAAGCAATGTACTTTAGCCTGTTGAGAGTAAGCATACCTTCAACGTGATAAACCTCTTCCAGATCAATTTCGAGATTGTTTACGAGAATCTGGAGTATATTTACAGGCATCGCGTAGTTAACCTTAAGCCTGACGACATCTCCGAAGCGCCTCTGCCGAAGACCTTCTTCCGTAGTTTCGAGAAGGTCGGCAGCTTCAAGTTCTTGAATCGCCATCTCGGCGTTTCTTGTTACGTGAAACGGGTGAGCGTCGAGAACTTCCATTCCCGGAAATAGATCTTGCAGATTCGCGCTGATAAGGTCCTCAAGCCAGAGAAAGCTACGCGCTTTGCTCGTCTCAGCGCGCCTACCGGTTCCGCCGCTAGCTGCCAATCGATCGAGAGGCACCAGTTGTGGTAGCGTATCAGGAACCTTAATCCGAGCGAAACGTTCGTTGCCGTCCTTGTCTCGGATGAGTACGGCAAGATTGACGCTCAAATTGGAAATGTGTGGGAAAGGACGCCCCGGGTCAAAAGCCAGCGGAGTTAAAACAGGGAAAACAGTATGAATAAAATACTCTCTAGCTTTTGCACGCTGGCGAGCATTCAGTTCTCCGTATTTGAGAACCTGGATGCCTTCGTCTTTGAGAGCGGGCCACAATTGTTGCGTCAGAGTATTGTAGGAGATGGAAAGTAAATTAGTAACCTCTGCTCGAATAGCAGCGAGCTGAGCTGCAGGTGTCATTCCATCAGGAGTTGTCGGCGCTGCACCAGACTCCAATTGCCTCTTCAAGCCGGCAACGCGCACCATGAAAAACTCGTCGAGATTTGAGCCAAGAATTGAAAGAAAGCGAAAACGCTCAAGCAAGGGGTGAGTGTCATCTTGCGCTTCCTCAAGAACTCTGCGCTGGAATGCAAGCAAGCTCAATTCGCGATTGATATAGAGAGCAGGGTCGTCCAAACGCAAAGGAGCAATTTCTGTTCCCGCGTCTTGAGCATTTTGCGGCTGACGAACTCTTTTTCTGGCTCTTATTCGGTGTGGTCTGGGGCTGCTGCTCATTGTTTCATCTGCATGTGAGGTCGACATCATACGTCGCCCGAGGTGTATTCCTAAGTATCCATATCATCCCACTAAAGCCTGCATAGCGCACGCGCACGGGCGCAGGGCAGATTAAACATAATATATCAAGCTTTGAAAAGCGCATAGTTCGGGCAGCCGATAAACGGAACTGTTCACTTAAATAATGCTGATTATGTATGCATCAGCCTGTAAATTAAGGTATCGACGCGCGGCCAGCGCAGTCGGAGAAGGCTGTTTGCATCTTATGTCATGCTACAATCCGGGCTTTATCAGGTGTTTTGCAGCGAAAGGAATCTTCTAAATGAACCGGGAGTATCACAAGTGGCACAGCCCTAGCCTAAATCGAGACATGGAGCTCACAGTATTTGGGCATGCCGGAGCCAGGGTTTTTGTGTTTCCAACACAGTCAGGGCGTTTCTTTGATTGGGAAAACAGAGGCATGATGGATACTCTGTCCCGACACATCGATAACGGCTGGATTCAAGTTTATAACCTTGACAGCGTGGACCCAGAAAGCTGGGATAACGCACATGCATCACCTCGCGATCGCGCCGTGCGCCATATGCAATATCACGACTACGTCATCAATGAGGTTTTGCCGTTCTCATTGCAAAAAAACGACAATCCTTACGCGATGGCCATGGGCGCTAGTATGGGTGCCTATCATGCAGCCAGCATCGGTCTGCGTTTCCCGGAGCACTTCCGCAGATGGATTTCACTGAGCGGAATTTATGATATACGCCAGTGGACATCCGGCTACGATGACGAGCTCGTATATCAGTGCAATCCCTACGAATTCATTCGCGGACAGGACAACGGTAAGCTCGATCAAATTCGCCAGCAAGACATAATTGTCGTGATCGGAAAAGAAGATCCGGCAATTCAGGAGAACAGAGAATTCACGCATTCACTCTGGAACAAAGGAGTGTGGCATGCCTATCGTGAGTGGGATGGATTTGCTCACGACTGGCCGTACTGGCACGAAATGGTGTTGCACTACATCGGTGGCGCAGACAGCCGCGACAACTAAGAATCGGTTTAGGGGCGATGCCAACCTCGCCCGGTTAACGATCAAATTATAGAAAGAGAGCCCCGAAATTCGAGGCTCTCTTGCTATTTAGCAGGTTTACTTCGGATGGCTCAATCAAAAAGATTTGCGTCACGAGCAGAAGCGCACATCCAATTGATGCAACCAGGGATTGCCAAGCCAATGAAGGCAATGCAGATACCGAAGGCAATCCGTCCTTTAGCACCAAGTCTGAAGGGAAAATACATTCCTTTGCCCAATCCACCAAGAATCGCATTAGCTAGACCAAAGACCAGGCCGAACAACTCACCGCCGTTAGCAAAAATGCAAAGCAGCGATTCCAGGTTGGCGAGGTTATTCACGCGCACTGTACCTGCAGTATTAACTCCTTGAATAACAGTTGCATCCGTACCCTGCGGTCCAACTGTTCCATTGGTACTGCCCTGGTATTGAGCTGTGTTATTGAGCGCAGAATCGACCAAATTTGCAGAATTTGCCTGCGTATTATTTGCGGGCTGGGGCACACTTTGCGGCAATGCAGCTGCGTTTGGTCCACCCATATTAATTGCAGTTGGATTCACAGCGCCCTGCTCCAGCACCACTGCCGATGTCACAGGAGTGACTATCTGATAATTAGCACCTAGTGTCGCGGCTTTCACCGTATCACCTTTGCGAATTAGATCAGCAGCTTGATGGGCAGCGGCAAGTACAGCAACTTCACGAGAAGCAGCATCGTCTTTTTCAACAAGTTGAGTTGGCGCCTGCGCTAGGTCAAGAACAGATGCAATCTCAACAAAAGTCTCTTTTGCACCTGGCTTCCACTTGCTCAAAAATGCCTTCAGATCCTCGCCAAGTGGTCCAGAACGGGCCACGGCGTTGAATGGTCCAATCTCGCGGTGATTTTTGAAGAAATCATTTGTATCAGTGAGACAATCATCAAGGGCAATTTCAAAGAAACTCGGCGCCGCCGCATATGGTGGCATCAAGTAATTCTCATTGTTGTATCCGGGCTGAGGTCCGTGAATCCAGAGCACGGCGCCATCCTTATTTTCACCGGCGCGTTCAGCCGCTTTCACAAGGGCCTGCAAATTATCCTGCCCTCCGCCGAAGTCTCCTTTCTTCAACATGGCGATTCCCTCGGACAAAGTGACAGGCTCTGTCTTTTTATCGCCAGCCAGGACAACTTTGGTGTCTATATCGCCAGGCACATTTTCAAGGGCAGCAACAACTTCTTCAACGTGCGATTTCATTGCCTGTGATGCATCGACAACCACTACGAGGTGACGAGGAGCGTTAGAGCTTTTTGTTTTGAGTTCTTCCACAAAGAATTTGGCGCTCGATGGATCTTTCGTCGCGATGGTTTTGAAATCAATCGGCGAGTCTACTTTTACAGAAAAGGTCGATTTGCTGATATCGTCTTCCTTGAGACTGCCGAGCAAGAGCTGCTCACCATCAAGGGTTTGTACCGGCTTAATTGCACTGAGCTTACTGCCGGTAATCAACCTCGATTTGGACCGCAGATTGATTTCATGCTCACCTGTCAAACTGAAGTTTTGATCGATGAAGTGAGGCATGCCAAATGAAGCTATCTTCTCTCCATCAAGTTTCAATGGCTCTGTGATTGTTAGCTGAACTTTCATTTCACCTTGCCCAGGAACCGGCGAAGCCTGCAGCAGATAACGCCCTCTGCCGAGATCAGTGATCAATGCCGGATCTTTATGCTGAACATTTATCCACTGGTAAGAACCTCCAGCTTGCTCATTAGCCCTAAACGATCCTCTCTTTTCGACGCCGTTAATCCACAAGGTCAAACCTGAGATAACAGCACCTTCCGGCAAGGCTAACTCGGCTCTTGCTTCCTGATTCATATATGTTTTGTTCTTAAATACAAAGTTCCAATCAAGTGTTGAACTTAAGGTGTTTGGATGCACTTTTCCGAAAATAGCCGATCTGTGCAAGCTCAACCCATCTACAGTGGAACCGACAACATGATTTTTCAAATAATCATTGGACATCAAACTCATGTTTGTATTTTGACGATCTCTATATGGTTTGCCTGTTGCAGCAAAGAACAGTCGCTTCTGCGCATCCGCATTTAATGGCAAAAACAAACCGGCAATTCCAGCGGTGTGCACGTCAGCACACTCCATTTTCAATTCTTTTTCCGGGTCTGCTCCGCGCAGCATCGCCAAACCAGTTTCACGCTCTGTTGCCTCATCTGATAGCGACCAGTTCTCGGCAATTCGAATATAAGTAGAGCGTGCTTCTGCGCCAAGGAATGAAACCAAAGTCAAGCCTATTCCCATCAAGGAGTATAGGATGGTGCGAATTTTTGCGTCACGCGTTTGTTTTGCATTGCGCAACGAGAACGTCAGATAGAGCGCAACAATGAGAGCCGGAATGGACACTGCTCCCATCAAAGCAACGCTCAAATTATGAGGCTCTTTTGTGACCGAGTCTATTAGCGGATAGCCGAGCGCAAAGCAGGCAATCGAAATTGCAAGAGTTATCGCCGGAACAGCAATCGCCACTCCGTTGAATATTCCCAGGCGAATAGGATTTCTGTTCCCTCCATAACAAAGAGAATGCCATGCTGCGTAGTTCGCCGCAGGCACACTCGCCACAAGAAATGCTTCAATTAAAGTCTCAAGCGGATGAAGCAAAATCAAACGCCAGATCCCTTCAAACGAAAAGGCCAGAGACACTGCAATACTCAGAACAGGCAGCACAACTCCAGCTGCCATGACAGCGGCACCTGCACCAATTTGCCATGGACTAGCATTCCCCGGAGCCGAGCTTTGGTCAAAATTGCTTTCGCTCTCATCGTCCTCGAACGATCCTTGCTTAGAATGATCCTCTTCATGATCGGCGGCAGTCTCTAACTCAATCATCGCGCGTTCTCCATAAATAGCAGCGTAGTAAAAAAATACAAAAGAAACCGGCAGAAGCCGGCTGGGGAGGCGGGCATGCCTTCCCAAACAGATAGTCGCGAAGCAAATTCTTCACGCACTACCTTACATTTGTATTCGCAATATATTGCTTGGAGCTGCTTTTTGTAAGGCTCGAAAGTCACACGTATGGTCATGCCTGAGCCATGACCATCTGCATCTACAGGAACACGCGCAAGCTTTTCCCGTCGATTCCCAACCAAAAGTCCCGATGATTACGGAGGTTTATATTATGCATAAGAAAACTAAGTTGATGACCGCGGGACTGTTCGCTGTTTTACTTGGTGTTTGCATATCAGCAAAAGCAAATGCACAGGTTGTCTACACGGACTCCTGTGGTGGAATAATGCCAGACTATTACACTTCAGTGGAAAGCCCGGTTGTTATCGGTGATCCGTATTACAATGCCGGTTTTTATCCCGGATATGGCTACGGATGGGGAAATCACCTCTTCGGCTTGAGCACTCCTATTGGTGGTCTCAGCCTATTCTAAAAACCAGGTGAACTGGTATCAAACCAGTTTTGTTGCGATGCAAATGGGCTAGAGATCAGGAAAAAAGACATCGATCAAGCTGATCTCAAAAAAACAGCAAACAGACAATGAGGTGGAGCTCCTGCAAAAAGGCGCTCCACTTTTCTATATTGATAAGCATAGTTACGTGGAATTTTTGTGGCTTGAAAGCCCTGTATTTGTAGTAATCCTACGCTTCCCCCCGTGGGCGCATGCAGCATATAGTGTAGGCTCGGAGATTTGGAGTGTGCAGCGGTGTACCGTCTTTTCATTGCTTCTGTAAGTTTTGCTTTTCTATTCGTTCAAAATTCTGTTTTACTACCAGCGTTTTCGAAGGACAACAATTCAAGCGCAGACAGTTCTGCCGCTGAATCTGCAGTTCTGAAAAAAGGAGCAGCCGCCGGATCTCGAGCGAACCTGCATGTGCGTCGAGTTTACGTTGTAAGGCGTTACAGCTCTAAGACTGACGATGGTTCAGTAAAAACTGCTGCGCTTGCTGCAAATACAGCAAGTTCTTCTGGAGAGAAAAAAGCATCCAGCGAACCAGCCCTTGTTCAATACATCGAGGTTCCAGAAGGCACAGCGGTACCTGGACAGGAATTCAACCGCATTGCCTCCGGCGAAAACAATCAGTCCAGCAAGAAAGCTGGTGATCTCCAGGTTTTTCCTGTGAGCTCAAGCAACAACCCAAGCGAATCTGTCCCGAGAAAAAATGCCGGCGCTGCTGAGCAGAAAAGCACATCTGCTGATGCGGCCTTGATCACAGCGGCCGGAGTGGATGGCGTTCCGCTAAATCCGGGAATGCTAAATGGAAACAGCGCGGGTCCAGCAGGCAATCTGGTGGCAGGAAATTATCCCAGCGCCAATTCAAACGCTTCGGCTTCGAACGAAGGCAAAGATGAGCAAAAAACCGGCGCACCAGTCGTGGTGACTGGCGGTTATACTATGCCTGACAGTCCTGATGCAGTCGGACTGAAAGGTCCTCTTCCAGCAAACCAAACAGGATCAAGCATGCAACCGGGTGCCGGCGCCGGCATAAGCGGTACTCCCACTGCAAGCAACAACTCATCTCAATCATCCTCCAAAAAGAAAGCCGGCGCTGGCGCCGGATGGGCTCTTCCTCCAGGGCTGGGCACAACAATTGGCGGACTCGCAATTGCGGGCGGGCTTATTACAGGAGCGGTTCTACTTGGCACCATGGGTGGTGGCGGAGGCAGCACGAACGTTGGATTTTTCCCTTATTACAATTCCGGTCCGGTGGCAATTAGCTCGCCCTCAGCAGGATATTCACTATTTCCGACTGCGCTCCCAGGAGTTTCAAGCTCTGGTGCTGGAACAGGCAGCGGTTCTGGCGGAGGCTCTGGCTCTGGTGGATCCTGTAATACTGGATCAGGCAGCGGAGGTGGATGGGGTTCCGGCGGATCTTGCAGTAACGGATCAGGAAGTGGATCTCATCACGGCGGATCCGGATCTGGTTCCGGCGGATCTTGCCACAATGGCTCAGGCAGCGGCTCACATCACGGTGGATCAGGATCCGGGTCTGGTTCGGGATCTAGCTCCGGTGGATCTTGCAACAATGGATCAGGCAACGGCTCACATCACGGTGGATCAGGATCCGGGTCTGGTTCGGGATCTAGCTCCGGTGGATCTTGCAACAATGGATCAGGCAACGGCTCCAATCACGGTGGTGGATGGGGTTCCGGCTCCGGTGGATCTTGCCACAATGGATCAGGCAGCGGCTCCAATCACGGTGGTGGATGGGGTTCCGGCTCCGGTGGATCTTGCCACAATGGAAACGGCTATGGCAACGGAAACGGCGGCGGATGGGGCTCGGGTTCAAGCTCAGGCTCTGGCGGATCTTGCCACAATGGTAACGGCTATGGCAACGGAAACGGCGGCGGATGGGGCTCGGGTTCAGGTTCTGGCGGATCTTGCCACAATGGTAACGGCTATGGCAATGGAAACAGCTACGGCAATGGAAACGGCTACGGCAATGGAAACGGCTACGGCAATGGAAATGGCTATGGTAATGGTTATAGCAACGGCGGCGGCTGGCAAAACACCAATCAGAACTATAACAACAGCGCAAACATGCCTTGCTATCCCGGTGGCGCGGGCGGCGGTCGAAAGACGCGCAACAATTATATGGGTCTGCCTGCAACCGCAACTTCATGCGTAAACCTGAATGTCTGCGGCGATGTAGGAGCAGGAACCACATCTATATTTAGCCCAGGCATGGTTGTCGATCCATACGGCTATACAGGAAATGGACCAATGCCCGGAGGATACCCCGATGGCGGCTACCCAGGCGGCTATCCGGACGGATCTTATCCTGGTGGCGGCTATCCGGACGGATCTTATCCTGGTGGCGGCTACCCGGACGGAAGCTATCCTGACGGCGGCTCCTATCCTCAACCAGCACCTGGCGGAAACTTCGATCCATACAACTACGGTGGTGCCCCTGGACCAGGTACATCAAGCATCCAGAACGACCCCTATTCCTATGGCGGCGACACTCCCTGAGCACCACAGCTTTCATAAAAACGGGCTTTCACAAAAACGGGCTTTCGCAGAATGGTAGGGGCGCCTCACGGGCGCCCTTTCCGACACGGGTTCGCTTACGGATCGTGTAATTAGAGAAGCGGACGCCCCGAGCGCCGCCATCCTGGCGGCTTCTAAAAGAATCGGATCGATCTAGCCGAAGCAAAAGCCGACTCTGGAAGGCGGTGCTCCCCGGGAATGCCCGGATCTTTGGCTTGGATTTTATCCCTTTGAAGGACGGGTGGAGCGAAAAAGTATCCAAATGCAGCAAATTTGAGAGAACCGGACCGCTTTTCGCTTCAATTCATCCCGAAAAACGGAGCGAAAAAGATCTCACCCGAACTTGAAATAGGCGAAACGGCACGTTTTCCGGCCCAGCAACCGGAACATTTAATCCAGCAAAAATCGACAAGTCCGAGGACTTCTAGCTGAGGAACTGGCTGGCATCAGACTCAGAGAACATTTAATGCGCAAAATCAGACGATTTAATTTGACGCCAGAAAATCAAGTGTAATTATTTTGCCGCCCGGGCATATAAAGGTTGTCAGGTTCAGAAAACGAACTGGCATCTCGTAAGGCTCTATAACTTCCCGGTGCGCGTAATGAAGGCTTCCGCATTAGCCTTGGCTTTGTCATGCCTGCTTTCACAGTTTCTCTCTGTGGGTGCAGCAGAGGCAGAACAGTTTGTCAGCGAAACACAGAGCTCCGCCGGTACAATCTCAGTCAACTCTGGACTGCGTTCGCCTAGCTTCGCAGACCTTCGCCGCTCAAGAACTCTTTCAAATGAAGCCTGCAGCTTACTCAATCAAGCACAGTATGAGCTTGCCGAATCAAAACTTCTGCAGGCTCTTGCCTTGGAACCTAATCTAGCAAGTGCTCACTGCAATCTCGGCTTACTTTTGAATAAGACCGGCAGACCGCAAGAAGCCATTCCTCACCTTGAATATGCAAGAAGACAGGCTCCTGATGCCGAAGCCCCATTGGTTACGCTGGCGGCGTCGTACCAGCTTTGCGGCGATTTGAGCAAAGCAATTTCACTGTACAGCCAGTACATCCAGGAATTTCCGAATGCTTCAGACAGAGCTGTAATAGCTGATATCGTCGCCCACCTGCAAAAGGAAATGGCGCGCAAAGATGACAGTAATCTTGCAGCAAACAATCTCCACTGGACAAAGAAACAGCTTAAAGTTTTTGTGCACACCGCCGATGGTGTCACAGGGTTCAGACCCGAATTTAATCAGATGTTGCAAGAAAGCTTCCTGTCCTGGACGACAACGGGCACGCTGAGTCTTGAATTTGTAAACGATGCAACGCAAGCAGATATTGAAGTTATCTGGACAGATGATGTTACTAAGTTAGGCTCCGTTGGCGAAGGCGGGGAGGCAGTTCTAAAACATCGCGGTCCATTGATCACGCATGCAACGCTGACACTTCTCACTTGCAGACCTGCCAGTAGGCAAGCGAAGCTGTCCAACGGGGAAATCAAAACTCTCTGCTTGCATGAAATCGGACACGCACTCGGTTTGATGCAACACAGCCACCATCCAGACGATGTGATGTATTGCACACTGACTTCAGCGGCGAATCCATCGCAGCACGATCTATCCCAACTCGCATTGTTGTATCAATAAAATCCGCAATTTGCATTCAGAGGACATCGGCAGGGGCACCTCACGGGTGCCCATAAAGATTCATCCTCAAAGGGCGCCCGTGAGGCGCCCCTACCATTTTTCTAGAAAGAATCGATTTAAACGGTTAAAGGCGGTGCTTTCGCACCGCCCCGGGATCGAGCTTCTACATTTTCTATACCCAACTTTATAAGAATGATCGACTAAACTCAGATCAATTAAGTTAAATGCAATCATGTCTTTCGAATGCGTAGCATCGTGTCTGCACCAACAATATCTTTATAGCCGACTTTCACCAATTCAGTCACTGCCTTCTCTTGTGCAAGCAAATTCATTACTTTGTCGAACATCGGATTACCTGGCTTGTTTGGACCTCGCAACGGATATATGCGAATCTCCTCTGCCGAAACGCGAAGCATCTCGTGTATTGCATCAATATGAAATTCAAGAGAGAACGTATCATCATCGAACATCCCACCTTCATTTTTGCTGGCATAAATAAATAACAAGTGAGCCGAAAGCACAATATCAAAACTATTGTCTCCAAACGGCAATTGCGGAAATCTGCCGGCTACATAACGACCAGCTTCTCTTCCACGAGAGAAGTCATTGGAGAAAGCCTCCAGCGCTCTGAATTTCTCCTTTGCGTATTCCGTCGTTTCACTGCAAGTCTGAGCATCGAACATATCCTCTTGTGCAGCGTTCTTTTTCAAGCATTCGCTAATGTCATGCCGGGCTTTGCTGACGAGCTCATCAGCGCCAGTCGCGTACATGGGGTCGCATGCAACTGCATGTATTCCCTTAGTAAAAGCCTCTGCGGTGAATGATGCAGGTCCGGAATTACAATCGAGGATTCTTTTGCCCTGCCATTCGTCAAGCGCAAAATTGAACATCTGCATGTATTCGCTAAAGCTGCGCCCATAGAACGCAACGCTATCGAGAATCCATTCTTTTGGATCTTCGCCTTCTACCTTTCTTGTCATCGAAACAACCATTGAATTTCCCCTCCTGCCTGCATATAAATGTAAGGCGCAGGAAGTGAGGATTGCGTGGGGAAATAACTAACAAATGCTGAAAACAAACGCTTTGCCAATCCGAAGCGCTGTAGCATAGCTCTGTTCAAGTGTTCAGACCGAACTATTCGTTGTGAGGAATGAACCCTGGAATGATACCAGAAGGTCTTGTAACACTGCCCGAGTCAATGAATTCCTTCTTTGTACTGTTGTAGACTTCGCGATAAATTGAACGTCCGTTGCTCGACAAATTACGCGTAATTATCAACTCTCCGTTTTCTGTCTTCGGCACTTCGCTGAATTTCAAAGGACTTACGGGAGCCGGTTTCAAGCCTTGTTTTTCCATGAGCTCGAAGCTATGCAGATGTTGCTGATTCACATTCAACATTGCGGAGATAATCTTGTTGTGTTCTTCTATATTTTTTAAATCATGAACCAGGTCTACCAGGCGGGATGCATTGCCACTCTCAGCAAGCGTAGTTGCCTTAGACACATCTTCGACCTGTCTTGGCGTCAATTGATCAGACATCGTTTTATCCCTCTTCCCATAGCACTTTAAACATACCAAGCAGAATTTCTGTGCATCCCAGATAGGATCTTATGTTGCCGGAAAAGGCTAGAACAATGGGAAAATTACGCCCTATACACCTCTTGTTACAGCAGCAGTTTCGCCCAAAACGTTTACCGCTGCTTGATAGCGGGACGCACACCCAGCAAGCGATTTGATTGATTCTTTCTCATTCGAACTCGCTGCATGTGATATTATGTGAGTTAGTCTGGCAACCTTTGAAATGAGCTACAAATGCGCATCTGGCCCGGTTTACCATATCCACTAGGCGCAAGCTGGGATGGAAGAGGAGTGAATTTCGCCCTCTTTTCCGAAAACGCAACACGTGTCGAGCTGTGCCTTTTCGATTCCGCTGAGCAACCATACGAATCACTGCGACTGCCCCTGCCGGAACAAACCGATCGCGTTTTCCATGGATATTTCCCGGATATAAAACCAGGGCAACTTTATGGCTATCGGGTCTACGGCGAGTACAATCCAAAACTTGGTTTGCGTTTCAATCCAAATAAATTGCTGCTCGATCCTTACGCTCGCGCAATAGGCAAAGACCTGCAATGGAATGATGCCCTATATGGCTATCGCATAAAAGACACAAAACTCGATCTTTCATTCGATGAGCGTGATAGCGCTCCCTATGCTCCTCGCGCTCAAGTAATCGATACATCGTTTACCTGGGGAAACGACCAACTTTTGCGCACACCCTTCCATAAAACCATAATTTACGAATTGCACGTGAAGGGATTTACCAAACTCATGCCAGGCGTGCCGGAAGCGTTGCGCGGTACTTACGCCGGGCTGGCCACCGAAGCCGCAATTGAACATTTGAAAAAGCTCGGGGTTACAGCGGTTGAATTGATGCCTGTTCATCATCATCTTGATGAGCATGATCTCGTCAAACGCGGTCTCTTCAATTTCTGGGGCTATAACACAATTGCCTACTTCGCTCCAGACTTGCGATATAGCTCAAACCCACTTCCTTATTTTGCAATTCAAGAATTCAAATCAATGGTACGCACCTTGCATGCAAACGGTCTGGAAGTAATCATGGATGTGGTATACAACCACACTGCCGAAGGTAATGAACTCGGACCGACAATTTCGCTAAAAGGCATCGACAACAAGAGCTACTACCGTCTTTCCGAAAAAGACAAGCGCTACTATGCTGATTTTACAGGCTGCGGCAATACGCTGAACATGCAGCATCCTCGTGTTCTTCAATTGATTATGGACAGCTTGCGCTACTGGACCACGGAAATGCACATTGATGGTTTCCGCTTTGATCTTGCCAGCGCACTGGCTCGAGAGTTGCATGATGTTGATCAACTCTCCGCGTTCTTCGATATCATTCACCAGGATCCTGTTTTATCGCAGGTAAAACTGATCGCAGAACCATGGGATGTAGGTCCTGGCGGTTATCAGGTCGGTCAATTTCCAGTCGGTTGGGCTGAGTGGAACGGAAAATATCGCGACAATGTACGCAGATTCTGGAAAGGCGATGGTGGAACAGTTAGCGAATTCGCCACCAGACTGACGGGCTCAAGCGATTTATATGAACTCAGCGGGCGCAGACCTTATGCAAGCGTCAACTTTGTAACTTGCCATGACGGCTTCACTTTGAACGATCTGGTCAGCTACAACGACAAACACAACGTAGCCAACGGCGAAAACAACAGAGACGGTTCCAATGACAATAACAGCTGGAACTGCGGCACAGAAGGCGAAACAGACGACAAATCAATTCTTGAAGTTCGCGCCAGACAACAACGCAACTTTATGGCTACCTTGTTGCTTTCACAGGGCGTACCAATGATTTATTCCGGCGACGAATTGATGAACTCTCAAGGCGGCAACAATAATGCCTACTGCCAGGACAACTCGATCAGCTGGCTTGACTGGGAATTCAACGAAGAGAAACTGGAGTTCTTCCATTTCGTTTGTTCTATTATTCAATTGCGCTTAAAACACCCGGTTTTGCATAGACGCCGCTTCTTTCATGGAAAGGAAATCAGAGGCAGTGAATTCAAAGATATCTACTGGCTCACACCAACCGGCACCCTGATGCAAGATAAGGATTGGAACGCAGGCTTCGTGCGCTGCCTGGGCGTGGTCTTGAATGGACAGATCGACGAATTGAACGAACATGGCGAAAGAATCATGGATGACAATTTTTTGCTCCTGCTAAATGCACACCACGAAGAAATTGATTTCGTACTACCGTCGGCCGCCACGAAAGAAGAGAAGCTCGAACTCTTGCTCTACACAGCCAACCCGATTATGGCTCCGGCTTGCCTGGCAAACAAGAACTCCTTCCGCTTGCTGGGTCGCTCGATGGCAGTGCTTAGCTGGCCAAATGTTTATCAATCGAGTTCTAGAAAAGCTCTTTCTTTTTCAGCATCGCTTTAATACGATCTGCCTCAATTTGCAATTTCGCAAAGTCCTTTTCGCGCCCTTTTTCTTTTACCATATGCAAAATGGATTCGACGAGTTCTAGCGTTTTGATGTGCTGCTCACCTCTCGTCACATCAAGCACCTTTAAGGCCTCCGGCAGCAACTCTTGAGCTTCTTCGAAGTGTTCTTTCTCAAGAAGCAAGGTCAGCTTCACCATGAGAGAGTCACCATATATGGTGGAGAATTTGCCTAAGTCTGGACTTCCGGAAATAAAATCAAGCGCCTCGTCGATCAGCTTCTCCGATTTTTGATTGTCTCCGTTCAGAGCTGCAAGCACTGCACGATGCTTCATTAGTTTTGCCGTCAGTTCATCTGGAACTTCTTCTGGATTCGAATGGTCTTGCAGCAGCTGCCAGGCCTTTTTTAGCGCATCATTGGCAAGCTCCTGCCGATGCGCTCGCCAGTACAGGAGACTGAGTTGGTGGTAGTCTTCAATCAATTCTACATCGGTGACTTGATCACTCAAATCGAGCGACAGAGCCTGATTCATCAGTCTTTCGCCCTCCTCGAACTGCCCCATTGAGCCCAGCGCCTTGGCTAGACCGACCAGGGTGCGGCTCAATAATTCCTGCGGAAGCCCTTTTTCATTTATCAGGTCCAGCGCTTTGCGGAAATGATGGACAGCCTGCGGAAAAAATCCCGACTGGTAAGCCATTCGCCCAACAGCCATCTTGCTTTTCCACAATCTTAATCCTAGATCTGCTGCAACCATGATATCCACTGAGATGAAAAAGACCCTCTAAGGTTTCTGTTTCCGACTGCACAAAGTTCCTCAAACCTTAGCAGTAAGTATGAGCTGAATCAGCTCAAGCTGCATCAGCCCCAGGACTGAACATTTTATTAGTCCGCAGGACTAGTATAGAAGCACGCTTGCTTGCCCGAAGATTGCCAATTACCGTACCAACAGAATTATCCTTCAGGATGAGTTGCTGCGCTCAGCATCCTTGAAAAACATAATTACGTTATCGACCAGTTTTTCCATGAAAACGTAGTCCTGAGCTCCAATATAGCGAATTACTTCCCCACCAAAACCACTTTTGAAGCGCGAAAACCGGGCATACGCATTTCCAGGAGACTGAAACTGGTCGTATCCGTAAAAGTCGTATGACTCACAGCCCAGCTGTCTTGCTAATTTCATGGACTCCCACTGCAGCAAATAACCCGCCATCAGCTGTCGCTTCCTATTGCTGATTCCGCCATAAAGATAAGTGGAGCGCTTTCCCTCAATCACAAGCACAAGAGCCCCAAGACACTCACCCTCATGTTCAGCGGCTAGAACATGCAAAGCCTTGCCGGAATGCAAACTCTTGACCAAATTCTGAAAAAACTCTTTGCTCTCAAGGAAAAAATCATCTCGATGTGATGCTTCATCCAGCGCAGCATACAAAACGTTGACACTGTCTTCACCTTCAAGCTCTTTTATTAGAACACCATGTCGCTGCGCAAGCCTAATATTGTACCTGCACTTAGGCTTCATTCGTTCAAGAATCGTGTTATCGTCCGCTCGCAAATCCACAATAAGTGTCTCAACTGGCACCATATTCAGTGGCGCGCCGGCGAATTCCATCAAGATTCGCGGAGCAGGAACAGGCAATCGGGGCTCTATTCTCCATGAAACCGCATTGAGTTCAGCAGCACAAGCACGTGTCCTTTCAATAAGAAGACGCAAGCACTCTGCAGCAAGCTCGGAATCGTCCCAGGGAATCACCGGACCATAAGGGGAAACCAATACAGTCGGTCTTTTACCATCTACCGCCGTAGTGATGAGCGTCCCGCCAATTAATTCGTTTTCTCTTTTTATACCGAGATGAATAATCTTTTGCCCACAGGCTCTTTTGAAAGCTGCCCAGCTTAAGCTTTGCATAAAACCAGTGTATTTGCTGGATTTAAGAAGTTCTTCCCACTGCGCAGCAAGTTCTGTATCTGCAGAACAATCGAGTTCTTCGATGCGTAAATTCACTTGAGACTTCACGATTGAAAATTCGCCAGTAGCTTATTTGCACAATCCGTTTCTTGAGGAATAGCGTTCAATTGCTTTTGCAATATATCGAGCCTGCGTTGCGTTCTCGATATCATCACTTTTGTGCGCTTAATCGCATGATCGCGAGGAATTTGAGTTGAACCGAAATCGACAGGCTGAGATGGATCTGCATTAGGATCAGCGGTGTATTGCTGCAGTTCTTGCCTCAAGGACTGAACACGCTCTCCGGTTTCCTGCTGATCTTTCTGCAAGCTTGCCAGCTCACTAGATGACTCCTTAACCAGTCCACTCAAGTACGCTTGCACCACAGCTTTGAAAGCAGTCGGATACGGCTTCTTGATCGGAGTCACGCCCATATCGCTGTACCAGTTCTTGCCATTCATATAAGCATAAGAACCATCTGGACGTTTAAAGACAACCCACTTGCCGTCGGGACTCATGTATGTCGATGCAAATATTTCTATTGCTCCTGGAACCGGCGGCTGCATTTGCGGTCGCTGGTCTGGCACTTGAGGCATATTCTGCAGGGCTTTACCGAGCCGGTCAGCTGCGGCTTGTATGCTGTCGGCTTCTGTTTGATCGTCGCTGTTTTGATCCTGATTTTGGAAGCCGGCATGCTGCGACCAATTAATCGACGACTGCCTTGATTGGGCAGCAGACTGCAATCCTTTCTGTTGACGCTCAATTTCTTTTGAAATATTCCAGATCAACGAATCGTCATTAGCCAGAGAGATAATTTGCTTGCCGCTTGCCTGATCCATTACTTGCAATTTCTGCGGGGTGATTAGAAGATATGCCCCATCGGTGAGCCTGATGGCGACCTGGCCGCTAGGCAATATGTCCGTATCCGGACCAAGGCGGTAATCAGCTGTGGCTTTATTCGCAGCTGCATCATCTTGCGAATTGCCCGCTACTTGTTGTCCCCCGTCGCTGCTATCGTCATCGCTGTTGTTCTGATTTTGCGCATAGTTGTATGTTCGAGCCGGATATGTGTTTCCTTCTTCGTCAACAGATTGTTGGCTGTAATAATTGTTGGTCGTATTGCTGGGTGGATTGTTGTTGGCTAGATTGTTGTTGGGTGGATTGTTGTTTCTGTTATTACTGCCGAGGTTTACATTGAGGAAGCCGCCACCACCTGCGTAAACAGGCACGGACCAGCCGCCCCAGCCACCCCAGCCTCCCCAGCCGCCCCAGCCCCAGGAATGCCAGGGACGAGCCCAACCATGGTGGCCCCAGTGTCCCCAGCTGCCCCAGTGCCCGTAGTGGTCGAAATGGTTTCCGAAATGACGATCGCCCCTGTCGCCGCGATCACCTCTGTCGCCTCTGTCACCGCGATCTCCATGATCACCTCTTCCGGCGCCGTGATCTCCATGTCCGCCATGGTCACCGCCATGATCGCCTTTGCCGTACGCAGCATCAGGGTGCATCAAATTGCCGATGATTACGACCAACGTAAGTACTGTCATGACGCGCGTTCCCAGACGTATCAACTCTGAGTAATCACCGTGCCAGTCTTTTAATTTATCATGAAGCAATCTGAGTTCTGCCACCACCAGCGATGGCAGCTCCGCTGCACGCTTAAGTAGGCGCTCCACCAGTTCAGGTAAATCTATTGACTCTAGAAACCGAACCGGTTCACTGACGAAGTCTGCAATCAATTCTCGGGTTTGCGAGCGGTGTAATGCCGGAACCAGGCTGACAACTCGCTCAAAAAGGTCGTCTGCAGCCGAACCAGGAGTGGAGGCAGCCGCTAATTCAGTTCTAATTTCAGGCGGCAAAATTCTCAGGCTGTCATCCGGATCAGGAATAAGCAAATCTGCATGATTCAATTCAAGCGAATTCCAGTTCGCCTCCGATGGGCTGACTATCTCCAGACTGTTGTAAAAATAATGCAGAAGAATGTCGCTGCCCGCTCTATAAGGCAAGGAGTATTGACGCGGAGCAATAAACTCTTCAGGGAAATGAAACAGTGCCTTTAACTGCTGGAGATCGCGCAAAAATTTGTTGTCTGCCAGTTTCGTGTAATCGATGAAGATTTCGCTGGGTCTGATCTTTGTATTTGAAGCAAGCATGAATCCCCAGTCTTTGCCATATCCCTGCGAACGGAACGAAGGCAAGACCACGTGGAACGGATAAGCCTTCAGACCAGTGTAAAGCATGGAATTAAAGATGCACCAGTACGCCTCCGGTGTTGCCTGGCTCGACACAGTGTTTGCAGCGAGTACGCCTTTCTCACCAAGCAATAGGTGAATCATTTCGTACCAATCGGTGCTGTGAAACTTGGCCTCATCAGGGTTGGAGGCAACTGTCAGATCGCTGATTATGATGTCGTAGTGCTGCCCGGCTCTGGCCGCAGCGGCAACATAAATCCAGGCATCCTGGCAAACTATTTTTACTCGAGGATCACTCAGACTATTGCTGTTCAACCATGGAAACTCTTGTTTAGCCATGTCGATTACGGCAGGGTCGTAATCAACCAGCTCGATGCTCTCAACCGCATCAGTTTTCAATAATTCGCGTGCCGAAAGTCCATCTCCGCCACCAATAATCAGAGCCTTAAGTTTTCTTCCGTCGTTTCTGGAAATGGCTGCCAATAGAGCCGGAGTGACAAGCGCCTCGTGGTAAATATGTTCGTCCCGACTGTCGAATTGAAGGTCCCCATCTATAAATAGAGCAACAGAGCCGTCCATTTTTCTTTGAAGAGAAACTGCCATAGATACCCCCACGTTGAATGTGCAAATTCTAACGCAAGCTGTAGTCTAAATTCTCGCTTGTCATGCCTTCTTTTCGGCACCCTTGTTTTCCGAAGCGAGATTATGCGCAATTAAACCAGCACCTGTCCAGAAAAAGAATTGAGCGGATAAACACAGACAGGAAAAGGCGCAAGCTAAAAGGACTGAGCTAATCACTCAGTCCATTTTTTTTGAATCTCGATGCCAGCTGCAAGAGATCATCCGTCAAGCAATCACGCTGATACGCCGGACCGTGTCCGCTAAGCAGCATCTCTGGCTTCAGTTCTGCATATCTGGCCACGCAAAGATTTCTCTTTGGTAAATCAAGTGTGAACCAAGGCAGTCCCATGCGAACACCGTTCAAGACAATAAACACATTGTCTCCACAGAAAATCGCCTTTTCGTCAGCAGACCAGAGACTGATACTGCCTGGAGTGTGTCCCGGTGTATGCATGACTTCCAGCGAACCCAGTGATTCTCCTTCAGAAATACATCGCAGATCTTTCACTCTTGGCGGGTGCAAGATATTCAAACTTTTGCCAAGCCCAAGAACCGCCCGGCAGAGCCAGAAACCCGGCAGATCCGCCATCGAAGCGCTTCCATCCAAAAACGTCATGTCCGCCTCGTGCGCATAAACAGGAGCAGAAGTGATTTCACTCAAAGCTGCAGCCGCACCCGCATGATCGGGATGTGCATGTGTAATTACGATTCGTTTTAAGGGCTGCGCCAGAAGCTCAATAGCCTCAAGAATCGTTTTCGCATTCCAGGGCTGCCCCGCATCAATCAACGTCAGTCCATCACTCTCCTGCCAGAGCCAGCAATTGGTCGGCGCAGGAAAATGAAAGACAAGCTGCCAGAGGCGCGGCTTTATCAGCCTCAGCTCATGCCCAGCAGTTTTGCGCAAAAAATTATTTTTCGCTTGAAACATTAGTAGCTTGTTTTGCCGCCGTATTTCGACTATCTTGCTCTTTGACTGTTTATCATCATATCGCCTAATGGATTCCGAAGCCAAGCAAAATAACCTGAAGGTACAGCTGCAAGAATTAGCCAAACAAATGGCTCTATTATTGCTGGCAGCGTGCTGGCTTTGTGCCGGCTGCTCTCTAATCGGTGTGTCTTCTTCAGACTGGCCGTTCGAACTCTGCAGTCATTTTAAATTGCAATACACAATTATTTTATTGCTTGGAATAGTTTTGTATTTCCCATTCATCTCAAAATACATTTCGCTTGGCAAAAATTCTCAGTTGATTCAGTTGTTGTTTTTCTCTGCGGCAATGATTCCCAGCGCATGGAGCTTAATTCAGCTGTATCTGCCGTCTGAAGTCAGATGCAGCAATGCAGCCGTAAAGCCGAGCTTGAAGTTTATCCAGATAAACGTAAATGGACACAATACGGAATACGAAAAGGCATTTGAATACATAAAAGCCGAGTCACCAGATATAGTGTCATTCGAGGAATTCTCTTATGGCTGGGAAAAAGAGATGAACTCGAAGCTTAAGGATTACCCGTATAGATCCTCATATCCAAGCGATGAAGGTAATTTTGGAATTGCAGTTTATAGCAAGATTCCACCGATAAACAAGCCGCAACTTCTTGGAGATAGAGTAATTCCCGCCAGTTGGCTCATTGAATTTGAATTTGAAGGCAAACCAATCACAGCAGTTTTCACACATCCACCCCCTCCAATTGAGGGAGAATACTGTTCCATTCGTGATAAAGAATTGTCCGGTTTCGCAGGATTGCGGAAAGCAAATGCTGAATCATTCATGATCTGCGGAGATTTGAACTGCACACCTTGGAGTCCAGTTTACAAAAAGCTCTGCAAAGAAGCCGATCTTTCCGATAGCCAACTAGGCAGCGGAGTGCAGCCAAGCTGGCCGGTACAGATTTTTATCTTGCGCATCCCAATCGATCACTTTCTCATTTCAAAAGATCTCTGCGTTGTCGAAAGGAAAATTGGACCTGATGTAGGCTCCGATCATTTTCCAGTTTGCATGACCCTGACGAGAAAACACTAAACTCTGCCTTCGAATTCTGTCTCTATAATGAACAGCATGAACTTAGGAGATCGGAATTCATGACAAGCACAATTCTGGCTAACTGGAACGGAACTGAAATGCCGTTACACGAAGTGAAGGTGTCAGTGCTTGACAGGGGATTTCTATTTGGTGACGCGGTTTATGAAGTGATGCGGATTTATGGTGGGAAGTTTTTCCATCCGGAGGATCACCTCGAGCGATTAAAAACAAGTTTGGCTTCGCTCAAGATTCATGGGGTAGATCTATCAGCCGTTAAAGACAATCTGGCAAAGACCTTGAAAAACAGCGGAGTAAAAGAAGGACTGGCATACCTGCAAATAACACGCGGTGAAGCGGCACGAACACATCGCTACCCGGAGAAAAGCGTCCCTAATATCCTTATATATGTAGATCATTTTGCCGATCCCTATGCGTCAGTTCGTGACAGTGGAGTTGCTGCAGTGACCCACCCTGATATTCGCTGGCGGCGTAACGACATTAAAGCAACAAGCCTGGCCGCCAATTGTATGGCGGCCCAGTACGCTTACGAGCACGGCTGCCCGGAAGTTATTTTCATCAGCCCCGACGGTCTTCTAACTGAAGGCAGCCATACATCCATATTTGCTGTTAAAGATGGCAAATTACTGGTGGCACCCGCATCAGCAAACGTGCTTCCAGGCATCACAAAAAAGGTTGTGCTGGAGCTGGCGAAAAGCGGAAATATTCCGCTGGCTGATGCAAAAATCAAAAAAGAAGAAATACATTTGCTGGATGAAATGTTTATGGCAGGAACGCCCGAAGAGGTTATTGCAATCACCACAGTGGATGGTAAACCGATTGGAAGCGGGCAATGCGGACCGGTGGTGAAGAAATTGCAATCTGAGTATAAGAAGCTAATCGCAGAATCACTCGCTTAAGCTTTAGTATTTGATAGAGATGCGATCAATCTACCGCGACACCGTGACTGGCACCAGCGTAGCGGCCACCATTGTCAATCTATCGCCAATCCATCCGGTACTTCAGGCAATTGCGCACAGTACTTTTAATTGTCGGGAGATCTAACTTACTGGTCATAACTTTCCACAAATATTTGCGACTTTTCTTGTAGAGTCCGCGACCAATGCCGTTTACTCTAAGCGCAGAGAGAACTTCATCTCGCCACAATAGTTGAACAAGCGCATCAGCATCAACTTCAAAGTTCTGTCGAGCAGGCCAGATTTCCTTGAGCGACACTCCATTGGGACCATCACATGCGGCAATCAAACCCCAGAATGGTGGCACTATTTTCACAGCTTTCACAACGTGCTTTTCGTCTGCGACGATTGTGATCTTATCGAATATCTGATTGTAGTACTTCTGCTGCCTGGGCAGCCTGTCGAGATTATCGGCGCTACTCTTGATTTCGTATCCATGGAGCAGCCCGTTTATCGCGCTGACATCAACTCTAACTTTGCCACCTAGAATGCAGAACTCCTCAACTATTCGAGTAGTTGGATCTTCATGGCAAAGTTTAGCCAGTTCGCTTGCATAGAGAGCTTTTTTTACGTCAGCTTCGTTCATGATACTAGTCGTGGTGGCATCGAGATTGTACACCAATACTCAGCGAATTGAAAAGCTTCCATGGCAGGGGGCCTCAAGGGCTTCCTTTAAAGAGGAAATCTTAAAGGCGCCCGTTAGACACCCTACCTAAGCCCCAGAGGATCCATTACCCAAGTTCTGAGGCTATGGACTGATCCAATCTACACAGGTAGCTCGGACAAAGCCCGGTTAAACGCTGGAGAAGGTTAATAGGCAAAGAGATTACGAGTTCGGCGTCGGTTCGAATTTAATCTTTTTCTTCACGAATCTGCGTATTGCGAACCTCTTGACTTTTTAGTATTTTAGGCAGGTCTGCGCCATACGCAGATTGGGGATTGAGGAAGGCTGGCGTTTTTATTGGCTGGCATTATCGGACGGGCTTTTTCCGTTCCGCATAGGAATTTACTATTTTGGCTGGAAACACTAAGGTTAGCATTGCTATTGCTCTTTTTCTGTGGCTCGGAACATCCGTTGCCGCACACGCCTATTCATACGACGAAATAGTCTTGATGGTCCGCGCAGAAGAGAAAGTCTTCGGCCAGACCGACTATGGCAAGTCGCTCGACCAGAGACTAGAAGCTCTGGAGCTCAAAGTACTCGGAGCGCCGAAAACTGGTTCAGACTCAGTGCGTTTGACCCGCATCTGCAGATCGCTCGGACTAGTTAAAGAAGAAGCAGCGATAAGCCCGGCACCATTTTCGGTGGTCGTAACACCGAAGCAAAAGGCTCAGTCTAAGAAAGAGCAAAAGAAGATTGCAAGCGTCATTGCAGCAGCGACAACAGCAATGAAAACAGGCGAGCCAGGCACAAATGCTAGTCCAGCCATTGTCGCGGCGGCGCCAGCTAAGAGCAATAAGCTTGCACCCGCGAGCGCCAGAGGCAAATCGAAGAAACTGGACAGCAAAGCAGGCAAAACGATTGCAAATGCACCCGTTGCGCCGACACGAAGCAGTGCCGCACCAGCGCAGGAAGCTCCTGCCCAAGATCTGCAAAACACTGAAGCAGAAGCAAACAAACCTGCATCGAGCCTGGGAGCATTCCTTATAGCAATAGTCGTAGGCATAGTTGCGATAAGTTTTGGTATGGTCACCTACTTGTTGCTCAAAGTCAAAAACGAAGTTGCACAACCATTCACAAGCGGATTTGAATTGGAATCGGACGAAGACCAGGAAGCCAAAGCCCAAGAAGAGGCAAATTCTCAAACCGGATGGAATCACAGAAACTTAGAGCAGCGTGTCGACCTTGCTTCTGGAACAGCGTCTCGAACAATTGAACAAGCAGATTACGCTCGCCAGATGCTTGAGACAGAACACACAACAATCAACCCGGAGATGGAAAAGAGCAGCGTCTCCGTAGCCTATCAAACGTGGGCACCACCGCCAGCGGCTCTACAGACTTATGAGCAGACCCAGTCCGAGCTTGAAGGTTTGAGCTCTTCCGCGGAACTTTCCCCGGCGCTGCAAACCCATGAAGCAGTTAAAGACGCAGATTCTTTTGCTGTATCCGATTTTGCACAAGAAACGCAGGTCTACGCGACAGGCAGCGAATTCATTGAGCAAGAGCAGAATAATCCCGAATCACTTGCTTCAATCGAGCACCAGCATGAAGTGGTTTGCGAGCAGACCGACAATAGCTATGACAGTAATGATGAGCTGGCTGATACACAACACATAAACGAATATATGCAGCAATGGCATGAACAAAATGCCAACGACCAACGCTTTTTCGTCTCAGATGAAGTCATCGAATCATCATTGCCGCCAATTCCAGAGATAAAGGAAACAGTACAGCCGCAGCCGCAATACAGTACTACCCATACAGGCAGCAGCTCGCGGTTGCCTGCAGCAAACAATCCAGAATTTGCCTTCTTATTGCAATCTTTGAATGAAGATCAACTCAACAATATTCTCCAGGCATATTCGAATGACGAAATTGCTGCCGATACAGATCCAGCTGAAGATTTTGCACTTCTTTGTGAAATGGACAGCTATATTCCATTTAGTGAACACAGCAATGAAGAGCGCGAGAATGAATCCCTTCCTCAAGCAGAGCTGCCACAATTCGACGTACCTGTAGCACCAAAATTCATGACTGTAAGCGGCTGGAAAGACAAAGAAGCTCATCACGGCGATACTGATATTCAAGCACCGAACAACTCTGAAGAAGCATTGGCATTGAACAACATCAATTGCGAAATCAGCGGAAACCATGAGCTTATATCGAGCTACGACATCAACATGCTCAGCGATTCTCTGGTCGCAACAGCCGATGCAATGGGGCTATCAAGCGAAGATATCGTTTTGCAACTCGAAAAAATCAACCTGGAGAATCTGGTTCAGCAAACCTTCTCCCTTCCGGATGAAGAGGAAGAAAGCTACAGAGCACTTGCACAATTACTCATAGACGCGGCGCAACAGGCGAGGACACCTTCGCAATATGCCAAATCCAAGCGCGTTCCTCTCTATGCCAAAAGAGTTTATGCAACACGCACAGGCAAAGGCGCGAACCTCGAAGAAAAGCTGCGTGAACTTTTCTCTGAAAAGGTCTGATATAAACCAGATCAAAAAGCTGGTGGATTGTGCTTACAGAACAGCTTTGCTATACGCATCCACTTTGAAAGAGACTCACACCGGATCGTCGTTCAATAACCCCAGCGGAACAGGGCGGCACCAGCGGTGAATCCAGCCCCCATCGAAGCCATTAGAACAAGGTCGCCTTTTTTCAAGCGTCCCTTATCCAACGCAGTCTGCAACGCAAGTGGTAAGGTACCGGCTGTGGTATTACCATACTCATCTATATTGATGATCACTTTTTCCATTGGTGCGCCCAGACGTTCGACAGCCGCTTGAATAATTCGCAGGTTCGCCTGGTGCGGCACAAATAAATCGATATCTTTGCCGGTGAGACCATTGCGTTCTAACAAACGCACACAAACTTCAGACATTTTCCGTGTGGCAAATTTGAAAACAGCTGCACCATCTTGATGCACATAATGCATTTTCTTATCCACAGTCTCATGTGAGGTCGGATATCTGCTACCGCCGGCAGGCAGGTTCAGTGCTTCGCCACCAGAACCATCAACCTCAAATAAGTAATCAAGGAAAACGCCTTCTGATTCGCTCGGAGAAGCTTGAACCAGAACTGCGCCACCACCGTCACCAAATATGATGCATGTCTTTCGATCTGAATAATCAATAATTGAGGACATTACATCCACCCCGATTACAATTACGTTTTTTGCGGACCCGTTTGCGACAAACTGAGTCGCGGTTTGCAAACTATACAAAAACCCGCTACAGGCAGCCGAGACATCAAAGCCCCAGGCACCCACTGCGTTAATTTTGTTTTGAACAAGACAAGCGGTTGCCGGGAGCTGCATGTCCGGAGTGATGGTTGCCACGATGATCAAATCAACTTCATTTGGTTTGACCCCGGTTTGTTTGAGTAGCTTGTCAGCAGCTTCCGCTCCGAGATCTGAAGCCGTGACACCCTTTTCAACAATGTGGCGCTGCTTGATACCGGTTCTCTCGACAATCCACTGGTCGGTGGTGTCAACGAACTTTTCAAGGTCTTTATTTGTGAGAACCTTGGGGGGTATAGCGCTGGCGACTCCGGCTATGCGCGCAAGGATCGGCTTGGCCAAAACAGTATCCTCAAACTTTCAGTTGCAATGTGCAACGCGGACAACGCCATCTATTTTGACGGAAAATCGTTCGCGCTTCCAATAGATGTAAACATTGAAATTGGTTCAATCAGAGAAAAAAAATTGCCAAAAGGCAAAAAAAAACCCCATGGATTGCGCGTTAAGCCCATCATTGATATATAATGCTCGGGTATTTCTTGAAACCTGCTAGTCGTTCGGATGGCTTGCTAAGAGGATCGAGAACAAACTGCTTCGCTGTCATCCCCAAAAGGAGTAACTGAATGTTTGCTGGAAAACGCCAAAAGAGTTCTTTGATCGGAATGCTTGCGGTCAGCATCGTAATATCTGGATTCGTACGTGCTGCTGCAGTGTCCCCGCCTCCGGGCAGCACGAATTACGTTCCTATTTCTGTTGAAGAAATTAAAGCCGAGGCTAAGAGAGACCTCGAGCACGCAAAAGTGGCCGGTCGCTTGAGCACCGAAGAGGCGGACAAACTCGGCGCAGCATTGGATAGTGCCTATTCAGTTTCTGCTGTTGAAGAAACCTGGGCAGACCTTCTTTCGAAGGCGCAAGTTGCAAAAGCAAAACACCCCAGCATCGATCACCTCGTTACTACCTGGAGCAATCAGCTGGATAACCTGGTTAGAAACAAAACTATTCTCGCCAGCGCCACCGATCGCTACAAAGAGCGCCTCAAAGCAATTTACAGATTGAAGAAACAGTTTTACAACAACGATCATTTCTATGATTTCTGGGAATACCTGGTTCTTGCAATCGACCTTTCCAGTTTGAATGACAGACTCGAAAGAGCGCTGGTTCACCACCGCATCACAACAGAAAATCTCAACGACTTGATTCTGCGCACCGACAATTACATTGCTCGCAACCAGGTCTGCGCTCGTGCTCTCACAACTTACAAGAGCTTTGAAATCGAGCCCGATCACTTGCAGCAAGTCGAGCAAGACATGTGGACAATCCTGAAGGATAAAGCCAACAGCCGTCTTGCAACACCGGAAGTCAAAGAACAACTCTTCAAGCGCTTGCTTGCAACTCATTACGAAGGCTGCAGCACATTGCCACCTGAAGCTGATCTCGATAAAGCAATTGTCGAAGTCCAGCGCCTGCTCGACAGCGGTGCACGCAATGGCAACTTGAGCGCAGACGACGGTGTACGCATCCAGCATGAATTGAACCTCGTCAAAGAGTTCAAGAAAGCCTACCCAGGACCAAACCCTGGTGTTGACCTGGTTGAGCGTGAACTCCGTAAAGAAGAAGTCCGCTTCATGGCACTCGACCTGCGCATGATGCAAGACTGGCTCGGACGCGTTCTGCGTAACGACGGTGAAACACAGAAAGGACGCGAGCAAACTCTGCGTCTTATCCGCCGCCTCGATCTGGCGATGTTCTCACACCGCATCACTCCAGCTGATGTGAACAAGATTCTTGCTTCACTTGATGATGCAATCAAGACAGCTCCTAGCGATGACGAACTCGCAAATCGCGTGCTCGATCTCGAAGGTCAGCTAGACATGATGGTATCGGATTTCTCTATGCAACCGGCAGACACTGCTGGAAGACTCTCCGATATCTCCAGCTTGATCAGCAAACTGAAAGTCGATCAATCATCAGCATCTGCTGATAAGGATCGCATTCAACGCCTCGTTTCGAATCTTGATTCACAAGACACACCGAAGCGTTACGGCGTAAGCGTGGTTGCCGCATCTGAACTCGAAATGGTGCGCAACAAAGTGTACCCGATGCTCAAAGCACAAGGACTCGCTGAAAGCAAATAAGCTCTCGAAAGCGAAAGCAAATAAGCTCTTGCAAGCGAAAGCAAATAATTCGCCGAAGCCTCCTGATGATTCAACGCGATTCAATTCTCGAGGCATTCTCGAGGCAAAGCGCAAAGTCCAGACAGCAAGCACTCGGTGCATATAAGTAAAGAGACCCGGCCCCTCCGCCGGGTCTCCTTTTTTTCAGCGAGATAATGTTTGCAATATCTGACTATCTTTCATTGATCACCTGCAATAAATGCCTAAATCCTAATTGCTAGACTTTCAGAACAAACAAACAAACAAACAAACAAACAGCCAAACTAACCTTTTCCTGTGCGGCCTGGGTTTGAGGCGTGTTGCTATGGTGTGATCGATTTACATTGGGGGGGGTGCTTTGTTTATTTTTGCTTTTGGGTATTTTGCTTTTTTGCTTCGGACTGTGTTTGCATTGGGCGACTTTTGCTTCAGAGTGTTTTTGCTTTGGCCGAGTTTTGCCTTGGGGGCTTTTTGCTTTGGTCGTTTGCTTGTCATTTTGTTATGCTTGTTTTCATCGACTTCTTCAAAATCAATTTGTTTGGAAGCGGCATTTGAACCCTGTTCGGCAGCTAAGGCTAAATGCGGCACGATTTTTCAGGCGCCAGGGTGATTT
>JBIKOL010000065.1:0-44614 GCA_044358055.1 Obscuribacteraceae bacterium (SeqCode) | reverse complement strand
TTCGAGAATCTCAGCTTTATAGCGCCAACGCTATACTACAGGTCTACGTATAGCGTCTGCGCTATACAATTTTGAAAAACCTATAGCGCCAACGCTATACGGACCGCGGTAGTATAGCGTTGGCGCTATAAGCGACTCAATCGTCAAGGAAATGTTCGTCCAAGCCAGGCATCATGAACCATGGCAAACCGCGCAAACGAACTCCCAACTCTCCACACACACGCGACAGGGTTGAGACCTTAACATCACGACTGGCGTTCTCAATGCAGGAAATTAGATTTTGAGATAGTCCCGATTTCATTGCTAATTCGCCCTGGCTAAGCCCTAAGAACTCACGTCGCTTTTTCAAAAACCTTCCAATAATTTTGAAATCACAATTGTTTTCTTTATTCGGAAGTAACTGAAACTGCGTACGCGACAAACAAGTCAAACACGCATAAAGTTTATGCCTGTTAATCGCTTCAACCACCTTCTCTCTGCAATTCCATCGCGTCATCCTCTCAGTCGAATCATTGTGACTTAAAACATTCAAACTCCCATCCCAGAATATTGATTCGTCAATGACGATAAGTTTTTCATGGATACGCGGGCGCAGCGTTACATGGACTCCGAATGACGCAAGCGTTTTTCCAGCCGAAATAATGGTTTCTCTATTGGTCGAATCGGAACGTGAGCCTTTCTTACCGGCGTCTGGATCTTGTACGAATACACAAATTCTCACTCCCCGTTCAATACAAGAACTAATAGGAATACGCAAGCGCTCGATTTTCCTGGCGGCCAGAAAGGGACTTTGAATTAGCACCAACCCTTTTGCTTTTCGTAAATCGCTACAAAAGGCGCCTTCAAATTCAAAATGATCAAATACCTGGTGATCCCTGGTTTTTAATTGGTTGGATTCATTCTTCAACATACTCGTTATTCAAACCTTTAACTATTGATAGAAATCCATAGAATGATAGAAATCCATAAAATGAGCTAACCCATGCTCTTTAAACGTCTAAGTGTTGAAAAGGGTTCAAAGCTTCAAAATAAATTTTCTTCTATGCTATGTCAGAAAAGTATCTGAAAGTTAGAGAGATGAAATTGAATCCTCGGAATGAATAATCTTCTATAACTGTTGCTGCATCATGGTCAAGCCTTGCGAGCAAGAAACGGTTTTAACGCAAAGATGCCTTTATTTCTCTTGCGCGGTCAAGCATCCTCTGTGCATAGCCGTTTTGGGAGATTCAGGCAATTTGTCAAAGGCTTCAAGATAGATTCAGCTTCCACTTTTTCGCAGCAAGCTCTTTATCACCATGGCGATATTCCTTTTCAGCATCATCACACATTTGCCGCAATTTCATGAGTGCTCTTTCGTCCGCGATCACGGTAGAACCAGCGGTGTCGCTATTGTGTTCAAATGATGCCTGCTCTCTTAGCAACAAATGAGCCAAACTAATGCCCGGCGGATCTTTCTTTGATCGTTAGAACAACGTCGAGATCGGCGGCGAATTGTTCTACTTCCTCGCGCATCTCAGGAGTGAGTTTCAAGTGCTGAACTTTTTCGAGCTCGGCACGGGCTTCTTCTTCTTGTCCGAGTGAAGCGCAGATACGGACGATTGCCATGCGATTGAGAACTGAGAGAGGGCGCTTTTGCGAGAGTTTCTTGAGCAGGTCTTTGGCTTTTTCCATCTTGCCAAGTCTGACGAGATAGTCAGTTTCTATTTCGGTTATTCCTGGAATAACGTCGGCAACCGCTTCGCGCAGGGCTTTAGAACGCTCGTATGCAGCAGGCAATAATCCCGCTTTGAACAATGCAACAGCAAACTCACGAGCCTGAATACTATCTACGCCTTTCTCGGCAATTAAAGAATACTCGTCTGTTGCCGAAAGGGCTTGACCCACGCTGAAATAAACGCGTCCCATTTCCCAAGAAATCCATTTTTTCAAATTGGGCATAGCAAGCTCCTTTGCCCGCTTCAAAGCTGCCAGTGCATCATCGCTGCGCTGCATTTCCCAGAGTTCATAGCCCAGTGCAAACAAAGTCTCCGGCTCATGCTGAAACTTTGTAAGCAACTCATCGACGCAAATTTGCGCATTGGCCGAATCACGCAATAAGCGATAAACTTCAAGCATCCGACAGAGTATCCGCAAAACCCAGATGCGATCTTTCTCGATTGTAATATCACGCTTCCAGATATCCAGTGCGAGGTCGAAAGAGCATGTATGATAATAAGCCTCAGCAGCCAGTCGCCTCGCTCTATTGCTCTGCGCGGCAGGCATTGATTCAAGAGAGCGCAAGGCACGTGGTAAATCACCGGCTGCAAGAAAAGCCGTCGCCAGATTCAACTTGCCGGCAGCACTAGACTCGTTCAAAGCGATCGCATCTGTGGCAAGCGTCTGTGCCTGACTGAACTTTCGATTCATCAAACAAACCGCGGAATGATTAATCAATGCTCGTGCGTGCAAAGCAAGAAGATTAGAGGAAGATGCCGCATGTTCAATCTCTTGCAGCAAGGACGAGATTTGCTCCAAGGATGCGGCAACATCAGCTCCGGGGCTGCCCGGCAAAGGCGGGTCATTTCTCATGCGCTCGCTAATAGGAATGAACAGGGACTCCAGCTCAATAACTCGCATAATTACATCTGCCGGAAAATTTTCGCGGTGCCGTGCTGAAATGTTCTGCACGCGCGCAAAATCTCGGCGAAGCAACAACAAAAACGATGCCACCGCAACTGATACCGGGTCATCAGCCCAGAGATCCAGGCTACAATTAGCATCATCAGCAGACAATAAGTGCCTTAAACTATCAAGCAGTGCGGGCGAACCAGCTTTGTTCGCTGCTTCATCGATGACGAGCGACGCCGCATCCTTACGTTGGCACATAAGATGAACAAGACCCAGGGCGAGATAAGCGCTCGGACTAGAAGGCGACTTCTCAATTGCCAGCAGAAAAGCTTTTTCCGCAGCCTCAAAATTTGCCAGAGCAAACATTCGCATTCCCGATGCGAACTGTGGCGAAAGCTCATCGGCGAGTGATTCTGTGTCAATTTGATTAAGCGTCGCCGGCTGTTCCTTGATGGATAGCAGCCGATCATACATAGACAAAACATCACGACTCGCGCACGCAGCCAGAATCAACAATGCAATCTCATGCAAGTCAAAAAGAACAAAAGACGCCTGCCAGAGGAACAGTTCATCGATGCGTGCGCCACAGCGCGATTCGCGTGCTCGCAAATCTGTACGCACCAGTGCGCTGAATGCAGTTAAAACCATATCGATAGGAACACCAGCAACAAAACTCTGCGAGCCAGAATAAAGTGCCAGGCTTTCCCTGCCCAAAGAAATGTCGATCGATACATTTTTTTTGCCGGCTTCACTCAACATACTGTCAAAGTCTTCACTCGCGCACCAGGCTTCCAGTACCTGAGTGACCGCAGCGGCTTTCTGCTCATCATCTGGTGAAAGCAAGCTGCCTACACTTGAACTCGCCCGCGCGATTGGGTCGAAAACGGCAATGTTCTCTGATGAGTTCGTTTTCCACATCAAAATCTCTTCGATAATGGTTGTATTTAGAAAAAAGCCCTGAGCCACTTATCAACCTGAAGCAATTAGCAAGATACTTTCTGCAGCAAATGCAGCGTACGAACGAAGAAGTCATTATGCAGCCTGCAGGGAAGCTTTAGACTGCAATTAAACATAGATAAGTTTAGCAAAAAGTCGTCAACGGCCAAGGATTGCCAAGCACCTGCTAGGATCTTCATATAGAAACAACAGCTTCCCGGTGACTTTTGTGAACACAGCACTACGCCTGTTATTGTCTGCATCTTGCTTGCTTTCGGCATCTAGCTTCGCCATCTTGCCTGCATTATCCGACCCTGCACCTGCTGTAACAAACGTCCATGGCGATCAAGCCTACAAAGAGAAGCACGAAAACGTCACAGTGCCGATTTTGTATTTAACTGATAGAACTCTTGACGATAAGAAAAATTATGGTGCAAAGCGCAGATATGTGGTGGATTGTAAGCACCACATGTATTATGGCACCGCCTCAGTCGTGGTGGCTGATGAGCACCACAAGCTCTCTGAGAAACTGGGTCAACAGTTAAATTGGCGCGCAGGAAATAACTTGCATCGTGAGCATGTTAGCTGCGACAAGATTTTGACGGGTTCGCCCCAAAAAGATAAGGAGGAATTCCTCAAGCGTCTGGAGGCTGCACTTGACTCCTCCGGCGCCGATAAGGTCTGCGTCTACGTGCACGGCGCGGAAGATTCCTTTAACGGCTCGGCTGAGGACGCAGCAAGCCTTGCCTACTCGCTCGAAATGCCTTTGATTATGTACTCGTGGCCATCCAATCCTAAAGCAAGCGGTTATTTTGTAGATGGAGGAAATAACGAGTGGTCGCAAGGACATTTCAACATGTTCATCAATGACCTATCAGAGTTCAGCAAGAAGAGAAAAATTGATGTAGTGATAGTTTCCCACAGCATGGGCAATCGCCTCGTCGTAAGAGCTGCACATCTCCTACAAAACTCCCGAATTGTAAGCGACGCCGAACTTGTTTCTCCAGACATTGATGCGGAAACATTCAAACACTACATTATGGGAATGGAAAACAAAGGCGCCACCATCAGACTCTATTCATCAACCCATGACAAAATGCTGGCACTTTCTCAGATGTTGCATGGTGGATATTTCAGATTAGGCGAAGGGGTAGGCACCGTATTTGGTGCAATGGGCCGCTCACAAAAGAAGCAAGATGGCGATAGTGTTGTAAGCAGCAGCAAAGTCCTGAGTGAAAAAACATTTACACCTGCACCCGAGCATCAGCCTGGTGTGATGGAAAGAATAGACTTTACTGAAGTTGATAGCGGCTTTACCGGCCATTCAATTCCTTTTGATATGCTGGCCAGCATGATCAAAACCAACAAACCGGGACCAGGTTTGCTTATGGCGCACAGCAAGCCAGGCAAGGGCAGCGGCTTGGCCCGCTTTTTGTGCTCGTGGAAAAGGCTGGGCAAAGTTAATGACACAGGAGATAATGACCTGTGCATGAAGATCATAAAGACAGTCACACCCTAATCTCTAAATTCGAGGTGGAGCTTTGGCGGCTTATTGTCCAATTCTGGCAACTCTAGTATATGTCATGTCGCCGCAGCACGATAAGGTGCTGATGATACATCGCAACAAGCGTCCGGATGATGTGCATTATGGCAAATATAATGGACTTGGTGGAAAAATAGAGAACACC
This sequence comes from Obscuribacteraceae bacterium (SeqCode), assembly GCA_044358055.1. Classification (GTDB taxonomy): domain Bacteria; phylum Cyanobacteriota; class Vampirovibrionia; order Obscuribacterales; family Obscuribacteraceae; genus JAIEPM01. Next base: position 39,383 of record JBIKOL010000065.1, on the reverse strand, counting down.
GAAAACATCATCGATGCGCTCAAGCGAGAAGTTTTTGAGGAAGCTGGTATCACATGCGAGGATATTAAACTCAGGGGAACCATCAGTTGGCCGGGCTTTGGTAAGAACGGTGAAGATTGGTTCGGCTTTGTTTTCCGCGTAGATAAATTCAGCGGACTAGCGCATCAGGGAAATCATGAGGGTTCGCTCGAGTGGGTAGCTCTGAGCGATCTGGATAAATTGGACTTATGGGAGAGTGACAAGCTCTGGCTAGATAAAGTTTTTGAAAAGGATGAATCGAGCTTTCACGGTATTGCGCCGTTTCTCGACGGCAAGCTTGTTTCCTGGCATTGCAGCACGCTACCTCGATAAACGGGCGACGCATGGCATCGCCCCTACACAAATGGTGACTAACAAGTCTCAGTGCGTTCTGGATTGAGCAGATCAGCCTTAGCGCGACATTGTTTCGCCTTCTCCGGTTCATTAGTCTTATCGCAAATATCAGCGAAATTGCGCAATGCTCCCGCCATTTGAAGAGAATACTCGCCGGGCAAGGATTCCAGAATCTCAAGGCGCTTGAGGCAGGCCTGTTTAGCGTCCTCGAACATAGAAAGATTCTGATATGCCCAGGAGAGAATCGCCCAGGGATGCTCGAATACGATGCCGAAGTCATCGGGATTTGCATTTGCAACTTCAATCGCTTCCTTAGCGTGCTCTATTGCTTTTTCGTCTTTACCAGAAAAATATTGGCTGCGGGCCATATCCATCAAGCAATTCCTGATTTTGCTATGTTTTTCCCCAAGTATTTGCTTGTTTATAAAACACGCGCTCAAGAAATGCTGGTAAGCTTCCTCGTACTTTCGCGCATAATAATATAAGTCGCCTGCCATCATTTCGATTTCGGCAGTGTCAAGGTTGATGCCACCAACATTTCTCGTTATCTTGCTCACGGCGCTTTCGACAAGTTCTATTGCCTCGGACATACGATTGCGCAAGCGCAAAGCATTCGCAAGATCGATACGAGCTCTACATGATTCGAGATCATCTGTGCCGAGAATATTAATAAACAAACTCAGACTCTCTCTGAACTGCGCCTCTGCAGCTGCCCCGTTTCTTAATTCCATCTGCATCAAACCAGCATCGCGGCGGCAATAAGCAGCTTCGAGCGATTCACCTTCGTTGTGAGCTTCGAGAATTCCCAGCTCACGCTCTTTTGCTTGCAGCGCTTTTTCATATTCGCTATTTCTGTTATAGAACAAATACAATTCACTCAAGGGCGCAACAAGCAGCTTGCTCTTCTTTCCATCTCTTGCTTCAATCTGTTGGATTTTTACAAGCAAGCGCTTTTCATGATTTTGCTGATTCTTGCTTTCATGCAAAGTTTCCCGTGAAAACTTTACTGTGCCGCCAGACGTATCATCATCCACTGCAGCGCCAGGCAAAGTTTGCCCCTTAAACTGCCTGCTGGTGTAAATGCCGGCAAGCGCCTTGCGAATTTCACTAACAGAGTCGAACCTGAGCGCGCGCTCTTTGCAAAGGCATTGCAGAATAATGTTTTCCAGTGCTTCCGGAATAGCAATATCAGGCGCAATGTTTGAGAAAAATCGAGGTGGCTCGTTGATATGCTGCAGAACTACCTGAATGAATGTGTCACCCACAAACGGAACCTGACCGGTTAGTGTCTCGTACATAACACAACCGAAGGCGTAAATGTCAGAGCGTTGATCCAGCGCTTGACCCATGCACTGTTCCGGACTCATGTACATCGGGCTACCGAAAATCTCGCCAGTTTCAGTGAGCTTATCTACGGTTCTTCCGGTGCCAGGCAAAAGTTTTGCAATTCCAAAATCCAGCAATTTCAAATCAAATTCTTCACTCTCAGGATTGAGAATCATGATATTTCCTGGCTTCAAATCTCGATGCAGGACTTTCTTTGAATGAGCATGCGCGAGCGCATCACAGGCTTTCATGAACATTGGTATAGCCATTTCATAATGGATAAACTTATGCCTGCGAATAAGATTGTCCAGCGAATCTCCGTGCAAAAATTCCATGACGATATATGCAAGCTCATCGTCAGTAACACCGCTGTCGTAGATTTTAATGATATTCGGGTGTTCGAGCATACTGGCAGCTTGTGCTTCAAGCTGGAACCGCTTCAATGCAATGGGATCAGCTGCGTGTTTCTTGAGAATGACCTTAATTGCGCAATCGCGCTGCAAATGCAAATGGGTTCCCTTATAGACGGCACCCATGCCACCATGCCCGAGCAATTCAGTGACCAGGTATTTCTTATCCAGGGTCTTTCCAAGAAGATCGGTAGTCATTTAAGGCACTCACGGAGGGAACAGCCACATATTGAAGTTCCCGCTAAGCAAATTAGCTAAACCGGCGCCGATTCTTCCTGCTTAAATACTTTCAGGCTTTCAATTAATTCCTGGGCGTCCCTGGTACGATCAGCAAGCTCTAGCTCTGTTGCCTGGGAAACGATCTTTTCGAACTCAGGCAGGATAGCCTCATTTATCAAAATAGGATGGGAGCAGCTGATTGGTTCCGGCTCTTCACCTGTGAGCAGATAATGCAGCGTGGCTCCATATGCATAGATGTCGCTCTGCGGGCAGGCTTTTCCACGGAATTGTTCGGGCGGCAGATAAGCGTGTTTTCCAACGATAGTTCTAGTGGAACCTTCCTCCAGCTCTTGTGCAACATTGAAATCAATGAGCTTAAGTATTCCATTCTCATCAAGAATCAAATTCTCCGGGGTAAAGTCGCGGTGGACAAGTGGCGGATTCTGAGAATGTAGATGCGCAAGAATATTTGCCATTTGCAAAGCAAGATCCTTCACCAAACTTTGGTCGAGAGCTCCATTATTTTCAACGAGCTCACGCAAGGATTTTCCATTTATGTGCTCGAGAACAAGATAGCAACGATGGTCTTCGACAAAAATATCGTAATATCGAACGATGTTCTGGTGCTCAATTTTTTTCATCAAACTGAGCTCCTTTTCAATATGTTCAAGAGAACGCAGGCTTATATCGGCGCCGGCATGAGAGGGCAGAATGAACTCTTTCAGCACCACCTGCTCCTCTGTTCCATTTATGGCAGCCAGATAAGCATTTGCCTGCCCACCCGATCCAAGCAGTCTGATTATTTCAAACTGTCCATTGCGCAGGAAATGTCCGCTTGCAAGTTTTCCTTCTAGCCTGCGGCTTCCCACCTCTTTGATGAGGCTGTCCATCCAGAGTTTAGTGTAAGAGGCCGTATCTGTTGGGTTCAGCAGATCAGCGACGGATTTGTCGATGCATTCTTGATTGCACTTTTCATGAATCACTTTCAAGAGTTTTTGCCGCTCATTTTCATCTGCTAGATCATCAAGATTGATAACTAGCTGTACCGAAGACAATTGTCGCTTGAAGAGAGCAGGAGCCAGAAAAGAGAGTATGTTTAAATGAGCAGTGCGAGCATCTCTTGTATTTACGGTCAGCACTATTTCGCTGGCCGCCCCCTTAATGGTTTTGCGCTGCCTGCTGTTCACAGATTGAACAAGCTCCCATGGAATAAGCCTGCTCGCACCTTGTCCGCATGATTTCCACACTATGCTCAAGCCATTGTCCCGGCAGGCAAACTGAATGGCTTTCTCCTTTAGTAAAAGGACAAGCATTAAAAGAGGGACCAATACACCAATCAGCAATATGAAGGAGATATGTCCACCAAAGGTGAAGAACGAACATAGCAAAAGTACAGAAAGAATCGTAATAAAAGGGCTTTCGCACTTGCGAAGAAATACGGATGCGAACTGACGTTCCTTCCGGAATGGGCGGTATTCAATGAGGCTTGAATTGTCGACTTTGAGCACGCTTTCATCAGAAATTTTCACAAGCTCTGAAGGGCAATTGCTAAGCAAGCTGTTGCGAAGCAGGGTGTAGTCGCCGCAATTCCATCCATCAATTTTCATTTGATGCTGGTCCTGCAGAAGATCCGTAAATATAAATGCATTCGGAACTGATAAAGCATTCTTCTTTAACTGGAGCAAGAGTGTCTTCTGGGATGAATCCTTAGATTCACGCTCAAGAATCGAGTCGATTCTCGTCCAGGGAATTTTCAGCCAGTGTGTACCGAAGAAATCTTTCTTCTTAACTAAAATTCCGCTCTGGTCGCAAGAAATAAAAAATCTGCTGGACATTCTGCTGCTGGCAGCGAGAATGTAGCTGATGCTGCCGCAGAGCAGGACGGCAACAAGTGCAAGCCTTCCAAAAACTGCCTGAAAGGAAAGCAGCCCTAGAGATATAAAAGCGAAAATAGCAAAATTGTTTTTTGTCAGGAGCGCCTGAATTCTCGCTTTGGCAAGCGCCAGAGGATCTAGTTTGATTTCATCGCCAGCTTCGAGCAGTTCAGATGCTTCTGCAGACCCGGAGAGCAGGGTGCCAGCGGTATTTGATTCAGCATCCAGCCGCAAAAGTTCATTCGTCAGCAATTGATTTTGCGGAAGAATGTTTTGCACGAGCTCATCTCCCATGTGGCCTTCCACGAGGCGGTCTTCCACCAGCAGCTCTTCCGATTGCAGCTTGGCGTTGCTCATCGGTAAATCTTCTCTTCCTGCTTCAATATGATACGCGCAGCAGAATCAGTTATAGCGCTTGATTCAGTGCTGTTCGACTTAGCGTCTTCGACTCCAGCGGAAATAGCATCAATTGCAGCAATGAGATCATCGGCGTTGCCAAAACGCTGCTTTTCATCAAGAGCTGTGCATCTTGCAACCAGTTCATTCATCGTAGTCGATACATCGGATCGCTGCCTGGCGGGCTTAGCGACGGCAAGAGCGTCAGGGTCAATTCCAGTCAGAAGAAAGAATATTGTCCCTCCCAGTGAGTAAATATCGCTGGCCGGTGTTGCCTTTCCTCTGAACTGCTCGGGAGAAATATAGAATTGCTTACCGACAATAGTTCCGGTGGCATTTCCCAGATATTGATTGGCTGCACCGAAATCAATCAGCACTATTTCACCGGAAGGAGTAATCATCAAATTATCAGGAGTCAGGTCCCTGTGAATTACTGGCGGATCTTGAGAATGTAAATAGCTCAGAATGGACGCGATTGAGCTTGCCCATTGCGCGACTTTTTCCTCTGACTGTGGTCCATGTCTGCGCACATATTCGCGCAAGGTGACACCTGGAATATATTCAAGCAGCAAATAGTCTCGATCGTTTTCCTGAAAGTAATCAAGCACTCGAGCAATCTGGGGATGCTCCAACGAAATGAGCATCGAGGCTTCTCGCGCAAACAGCTCTTTTGCCTTTTGCCTGCTCTGCTCGCTTGTTCCTTCTGGAACCACCGACTCTTTAAGCACAGCCATTCCGCCGGCTCTTTCCACAAGGTAAACGGCCGATAAGCCACCAGAGGACAAAGGCATTGCAACTTTCAAACGTCCATTCTGTAGTGTGGAACCCTTCTTCAAAGCGACAAAGTTAGTGGCGGCAAATCGCGCCTGAAGTTCTTCTTCCCATATTTGAGTGAAAGCTGGATTGCTGTGTGAACTGAAGAGATGTTGCCTGAAGACAATTAGTTCAGGAGACTTCTGCAATTGCGGAGCATACAGATCGATCGTGTTGAACAGAGATTCGAGATCGGCTTGCGACAGTTTTTGAATGTCCAGGCTAGCCCTGGCACCGCCCTCAAAATAAAACTCTATATCATCGTGCGCAGAATTCTTGCTCAATCCAATAGCGGTAATTTCTTCCCATTTTCGCTCAAGCTTGCCTCCGAGTCCAATCAGCATGCCAGAAGGAAATCGCAAGCCCACTTTGCTGATAAGTAAGCGCTTTTCTCTTAAACGCATGGCCAGGAGAAAGCTGGCGCACGAGAACAGAAGAAGTGCGGACCATGTGCAGATGTAGCGCTGCTGGTCGCGTGCCGATCTGAGCTCCATTGGATCGTCATAGCCCATCCGCAGCGTAATATGTCGACTGTGCCACCAACCGTGATGGTAGAGGCCTCTTCCATTCTCCTGTCTTGGAATTTGTTCGACGGCAAATTGTTGATCATGCTCAGAAAGAGGTGAAATCTTCTTCTGTAACCAGAGCGCCACGTTATTTAACTGCCAGGCGCTGCTGCGTGAACCCAGCGCATTTGCCAGTTCGGGAGGACATATGCGCCTGTCTTCCACTGGGAACGACAGAAACAATAACAACGCCGCGCTGATGAACGAAGCCGAGAAAGCGCTGAGTGGCATCCATCCCGGCAGGGCTTTGTAGTTGAGAGAAACGCTTTTATTGTCGGCAGATCGTTGCAGTTTTTCGGACTTCGCCATAGAAGCGGCAACCCGGGGGTGAGGAAGCAAACCCAAGAATTCTAAGCTCCGTAGTTCACTCTGAAAACAGGAAAAACCCTGACTAAGTGATTTGAAAGATTAGAAGCGCAAGTGAGACTTATAAAAACAATCGGACCGCCTACTGGACAAGAATCGGGCACTTCTCGATCAGCATACGAAGCAAAACTTCAGTCCAGTTTGGAAGAAAGAAGGCAAATCCGAAAAATGCAGTAGCTAACGAGAAGCATGCAAAAACATATTTGTGCGAAGTGAAAACACGGTAGACTCCTAAAAAGAACAAAAATCCACCCCAGACGCAAAAGCCGGCTTGAAGGGCATTCACCAGGATATTGCCCCAGGTATTAAGGTAGAGCCCGCCGTATGGATCGATGCCGTGCCAGCCGCCGGACGGAATAAGCAAATTAAAATCGAATTGCCCCGAACGAGTCGCAGTCGTGTACGCGAAATAGCCCGCTGCCAATATTGAAGTCGCCCAAACACGCAAGAGATAGTCGTCTGGTCGAACCTCATGCTTAAAAGCAGCACGCAAAGCCTCTTTTGCTTTGCTGTCCTTTTGCAATTCCGCATCACTTTTAAGGATTCTTCGGCTGCGCATAAACTCGCTCGTATTGATACAGTCGAGCTTACTTGCAAGAGCTAATTATTGCAAGCCCCGCAATCATCTGGTGTTTATTCTGCTAACTAGCTTTAGGAAGCGGGTATTCGCCGGAAAGCGGATATTGGACATATTGAACCGCGTCAGGAACTTGCACAGGCTCGAGCTTCACAGCATTGGAAAGCTGGGCATGTGCTTGCTCTTCTGAGCACAAACACGCGCATAACAAGCTCATGGTCTGCAGTGTCTTTGATTGTGCCGGGAATAGTTCAGCTTTAACTTGCAGATAAGTCTTGCTGTCCAGCTCAGGCATATGGATGATGTATTGCTCGTAACCAAAGTCCTCACCAGCAGCAAGCACGCTTAACATCACGCGATCGCTAATGAAGCTGGCACAGAATTCCGTAAAATGAGCGATGCTTCTCCACCATTGAGCGGATTCTTTATTGCCGTCAGTTACTTTATACAGGCATGAAGCGTAGAAATCGCATCTCTTCAAATGAGATTCCAAGGCGCCTTCCAGAACAGGGATGAGCTGTTTATCCTCAATCAGTCGTATGGCCAGTCCATAGCAGTCAACGGCGGCCAATTCACCCGAATTTAGAATCTGGAGAGCGTGAATTTCTTTTTCTTGTGCTGATTCTCTTTTTGCAAAAAAGAAATTCTCCAGAAGCTTCATACGATCCTCATGCATTCTTTCAACAAAACAGTCTATTTATCTACTAATACTGATTGCCAGACGCGGGGATGATTCTGCAGTTCCCATAAAGAACGCGCCTGAAAGCTGAGCTGAGGTTTATTGCAGAGCAGGCAAGTGACGGGCCGTGGATCAAACGTGCGCCGAAGAAATCTAATTCAACAAAACAGTTGCGCTAAAAAAACGAAGGGCAGCAAATGCTGCCCTCCATTCTGTGATGTGTTATGAACGATGCCTGTACCGTTCTAACGGGAGTAAATTTTTCAACCGCCGTATCTGCTGCGATATCTGCGATTTCCATATTGTTGTTGTTCAGCTTGCACACTACTGGATTGAGCGGATTCTGCCTGATGAGCTGCGGCGCTTGCCTGGGCGGCCATTTGTGGCGCCAGATCATATATATGATCGAGCGTAGCGATATCGCGTGCACCAATAGCAGGGTGCTGAGTATTTACTACAGCATGGTACATAATGTCGTGCCTGTTGTTGGAATGCCCCGCAATACCGAAAGCGTGGCCGACCTCATGCAAATAGGCTTTCTTAACTTCATTGTCGGAGAATTCGCGTTCAGGCAAGCGGGTCAATAAGCGCATATCAGCCTTTTGGATGATACCAAAATTGGTATTAGGATTGTAACGCGCGTAAGTTCTAGTTTTCCCTGCTTCTGTGCCTGCCACTTCCTCAACTACCTGATCAGACCAATTGATTTTGATGTCTGCATTTTTAGGATCGTTCACTTCTTGCCACGAGAGTCGTCCGCCGGCAGCTTGACACCATTCGTTAAAGCAGTCGCGCATCATATCCGGATAATAGGACTTATAGCCAGGTGTTCCATCCCCGGGCTGCATGTATACCTTAACAGGGAATTTTTCTTTGGGCCATGTGTAGTAACCATCTTGTTGAATGTCGGACATATAGTCCGAACATTGTGCAGACTGCTGAAAACGTCCATAAGACTGTTGCTGTTGTGGTTGTGCGTAATAGTATTGCTGTCCTTTTACAGGAAGTCCTGGCGCTTGAAATAAAGCACCTATAGCAAAAAGCGGCAGCGCAAACTGCCAAAACCGGTAGTTTTGTTTCATCGTTGTTAATTCTTTCGCTTACAAAAAATGTTGTAGATACTAGACTGCTAGCGCATCTCGGACCCGTCCGAACTGCGTAATTCGATTAAAGCATATGAGCCACACATTAAGCTTGTATTTTGATTTGAAATGTTGCGAGTTCTCAAAACATTGATCGCCCGCGGGAGATCAAGCAAGTATCTGATCGCGAGAAGACTCGCGTTATCTAAGCATGCGAAGTTTTTTTGGAACCTCGACCGGCCTCGGCCGTCGTTTTAGTCGCCATAAACTCCGTAATATTTGGGGGAAAGTGCTAATGAATATCTCGAAATTTCTGATGTTAGTACCTGCAATCGGCATTCTTGGAACGGCTTTTATCATGCCGGCCAACGCTGCCCGCTTTTACGCAGGCGGTCCATTCTGGGGAAACGGTTATGATGTGGATCGCGTACTGACGTCACCAGTATTACTCAATGATGCCGCATATGGTGGCTACCTTGGTGGTGGCTATTATGGTGGCGGATATGGAAGCTGCAATAGGGCTCTTACCCGCCCTGCTATCGTTGAAGATCCTGTAGTCGTTGAGCGCCCGATGGTTCTCGAAAGACCATCGTGCGGATACAATCGCGTGATCGCCCAGCCGGTTCTCAATTCCTGCAATACAATGCCCGTAGCTGCGGCTCCTTGCACGAATCGAGTAGTTTCCAGACCGATTATTCTTAACAACAGAGATGGACACCACCTTCTCAATATAAAGTTGTTCTAGAAAATGACGTTCGCTCCGTTAGGCATATTTACTATGCCTAACGGATGCATGGTAATTACTTAGTACTCGAGCTTAATGAATCAATTTCGGAAGCAGAGGAGGATCCAATGATCAATTTCAAATCGGCTCTCACCATGGCTGCCATAGCCGGGGTAGGACTTGCACAAATGTCGCTGGCATGCCCTAATTCAGCTAGCCAGGGTAATTTGATTAACACTACTACTTCGTCACCGGCAGTAATCCAAAGCAACAATACGAATCCCACAATTTTGCATGATACAACCAAGATTGTCACAAAGAGCGTTGTTGTAAAGCGCGGAATCCGGAGAGACGCATGCGGAAATGCTCACAGAACAGCGAGCACGCACACATCGACAATAAGCAAGACGTTTGAAAAGCCAGTGACAATACCGGCGCCGAAGCCAGCTGCCGCACTGGCACCTGCTCCACTGGCAGAAGAACCAGCATGCCTGAATCAACCAGTATTGCTCGAACAACCGGCTTATACAGAACCAGTTGTGAATTCTTCACCAATTATTGTGAACAGCCGCGATCGTCACCACCTTCTCGAATTGAAAATATTCTAGGATCAACTCGAGATAAATAACGGAATCTCAATGATTGAGTGGTTCTCGGCCAGATCGACCGCAACTGCGGGAGGGTAGCGATGAGCACATCTAAACTATTTCTGCAGACACTGTTTCTCTTAGCACTGATCACCTGTTCGCAGATGGTTAGTGCAAAGGCAAACGGCAATCGATCATTAAGCTCGAGGACCACTCAGTCACCATATTTGTCATCTACTGAGAAAAAGCAAGCAAATTTGGTGGAGGCACGATTTAGCAAATTTAGCTCTCAACTTGCAGAATATTCGGCCGAGTCACAAACAATTTCTTCAGCGACAATGTCATACAGCCGGCGTCTTGCAGGCATACTTGAACAACTTAGCTTTGCTTTTACACAAGGCTGGCTTGATAAGCAGCAGTTCGATGATTTCAAAAACTGGCATGCTTCAGTGGCAATGGAAGAGCTGCTGTTCCGCCAGAAAAATGGCGGTTCCATACAAGCGTGTGATGCTCAGCGTCTTGAACGCCATTTGAATGGGCTCGATATTGCTGCCGATGCAGCAATAAATGCAGGGTCCAAAGTAGCGAACATTGGCAATGGTGCCATGTAAAAGTTGAGCTTAAAACAAGGAAGCGAGCTCACAGTTTTTTTGGATTTCTTTGGGGGACGGCAGGATTTGCTCCTTTGAGCAGTCCTGCCGTATTTTTTTGCAAAACGACGATCATCGCTAACGCGAATCCTCGAGAGGCGCGAAGCCGCAGTTCAACGCACAGAATTCAACTGCTTTTCCTGCTCGAATGCTTCTTGACTGAACTCAGAGCCATGTGAGACCGGTGCCAGCCAGGTGGATATAGGGCAGACAAAGTTGAATGCCACTGCATTCAGTGCCGGAGCGTACTGGCTGCGCGTTACATGAAAGCGCTGCCAGGCGAGCTCCTCATCGTGCATCTGATAACCCTTATCACGCAAAATTCGATAGGCTCGGCGAAAGTCTTCTTCGCTTACACAACTGCGAGCAACATCAAGCTTGAAATAGTTCCTAAATATATTTACCGAACGTGATGCGATTTGCAGCAAGAATTCAGCATGTCCGAATCTGCGATCGTTAATCGTGGTACTGAGCAAATTCGCTGTATCAAGCATGATTCCCATGATTGTGACCCATGGAACAGATAGATGTCCTGAACGGAAATAGCACAACAAAGGAAAAGAACGGTGGCTGGTCAGAACCTGAGATATCCAGATTTCCCATTCATTCAATTGTGATACCAGCTGGTCTGTAATTTCGAGATCAGCATAGGTGCAGAGCAAATTAACAGCCGAGGGATTATTTCCAATACGCGCTTGCATGGTGTGAACCACGACCTCCCGCTGATGAACAGACTGCTGCATCGAAAACAGGAAGGACACACTTATCGCAACTACAGTAATTCCTGTGGCCGCAGCAAACAGAAGAATAAATCTGCTTAGCGGCGTACTTGCGACAATATCGCCGAAACCGAGAGTAAGCAAGGCAGTACCAGCCGTATACATTGCCGTGCCGAAATCGTGAACCTGCGGATGGAACTGCGCTCCAAGTCCCTGCACGATCAACCCGAACGAGACAACCATGAGAAAGAGCCAGATGGCAAAAATTCCCAAAAACGCCAGCGGCGCAAATGATCCCAGAAAGAAATCGAGCAAGACTTCATTATGAATGAAGCTAGCCATTCTTCGAAAATGAGGCCAGGCAAAACGACTGACTATTAATGGAGCCAGGCGCAAAGATGCCGGCGTGTAACGCGGAACCAGCACCGATTGAAAAAGATCAAACAGCAAAATGGTGACAAGTACTACACCAATAGTAATTTCCAGCAATTTCAGAAACCTCGGGCGCTGTTCTAATTTCCCCTATGCCGAAATCAGGTCTGGCAAGCATAGATTTTGTAGGCTTCATATGTCAAGGTGATCTGTCTAATGGTCTGTCTGGCTATGCCTGGTCGAATGAAAAGGGGCGCCCCCAGAGGCGCCCCTTTCATTTTTGCCTTTACCTAATCTTCTTATGCGTTGACCAGCATACGACTGCGGGAATTTGTCTCGTTGAGCTGGGCGAGCAACTCATTGTAAGTTGGGCTTCCTTCGCCGGCTCCTGGCTCAACAAGAGCAAGGGTCTTATTCAGGTATTCCAGCGCAAGCGGCATATTGTCTGCTGCTGCGTGTAAATCTGCCAGTACCCAGTTCAACTCAGTCAGGGTCTCTTCATCATCGCGACGATGCAAAACAGTGATGTTCAGTGCCTTCTTCGCGGCTTGAATCGCGAGGTCAAAGCGGCGATAGCCACCGAAACAGCTTGTCAGTTCTTGAGCCAGCTCAAGTTCTTCAAAATAATCACGCTGCTTACAGCCGCTGCGCTGCAGCCATTCATTGATCTCGGCATCTTCCATGACTTCTTTATATGTGTCGGGATATTTATTGAGACGCTCTAGTTTTCTCATGATGTTGGCTACAGACTTGCTCTGGTACTTGTTCGCAACACTCTGAGGCTGTGTTTTGGCAGGCATACGAATCATGTGTTCGGGCATTTGACCAAGCATGGAGCTGCCCATGGCTTGCATCATGCCTTCAATAAAGTTGACGACGGTTTCCTTATCTACTGCCGTTTTCAAAAGGTTGCTAGCAGCTGGGTCATTCACATCAAAACCGGGCTGTTCTTGTTCTTCAGCCTGATTATTTTGTTTTTCTGTCTCGCTCATCGAAAGCGCCTCCGGGAAACCTTTGCTTGCTTGTTTATTCCCTGACAGCTCAGCTTCTAAGCGCCGTCATTTGACGAAAACTCCGGCAGCCGGGATGTCAAGCAGTTTTCGTTTGCAATGTCAGGCAAAAGTTACCGGTTTTCCTTCCGTCTATCTATCTATATGTTCGGTTTTTTGTTTTGGGAGTTGGAGCCAGTACAAAATGGGCATAGCGATCGGGTAGGGTTGCGTCAGGAGATAAGCGCGTGAGTTTAACGGTTGATTCGCTGAAGCAAGTAGTGGAGCGTGCGGTGAGCCTTAAGGCAAGCGACATTCACCTGCACACAGGCTATCCGGTAACAATGAGAGTTTATGGTGATGTAAAGCCAATGGGCGAGGACAAGCTTGATGACGCGAGCTTGCGCCCAGTATTGTTGTCACTTCTTACAGATAAAGAGAAACAGACTCTTTCGGAGAGGTCGGACGTCGACTTCGTCTACGAAATTCCGCAGCTGGCAAGACTGCGCGGAAGTGTATTCATGGGCCACCTTGGCGCAAACGCCAGTTTCCGTGTCCTCCCTCCTATACCAATGACACTGGAAGAGCTCGGTGTTCCAGCGCAAGTGGAGAAGTTTATTGAATATCACCACGGTCTCGTCTTGATTACTGGCCCGGCCGGCTGCGGCAAGAGCACGACACTTGCCGCTCTCGTGAATCTGGTAAATGAACGTTATGCTGGGCGCCACGTGCTGACCCTGGAAGATCCTATCGAAACTGTTCACCCGCACAAAAAATGTCTTGTGAATCAGCGACAGGTGATTGCTCACACAATGTCATACGAACGCGCAATGCGCGCCGCACTTAGAGAAAGCCCCGACATTATCATCATCGGAGAAATGCGTGATGCGGAAACAATTAGCCTTGCATTGACTGCAGCAGAAACTGGCCACCTTGTGATGGCATCAATGCACACGACAGATTCAATCAAATCAATCACGCGGATAGTAGACAGTTTCCACCCTGATAAACAGCCGCAAATCAGAACTATGCTTGCAGAGTCATTGCAAGCGGTTTTCAGCCAACTTCTGCTTCCCTGTGTAGATGGAAAATCGAGAGCCATGGCATACGAACTGCTGTTCGTTAATCCAGCCGTCGCAAATATGATTCGGGAGAAAAAGACCTTCCAGATTCCATCCATATTGCAGACAGGACGCGCGCAAGGAATGATGAGCCTTTCGCAAAGCATTGGCGATCTCGTAAGAGCAGGCAAGGTGGCGCGCGAAGTTGCAAAACGTTATGCGGACGAATCTTATCTCTAAATTCGAGGACTGAGAAATGGCAAAAATTGATGCTTTGTTTAAACATCTGCGCGACCAGGAAGGCTCAGACCTTTTTCTCGTTGTTGGAGAAGTACCAAAGATGCGTATACACGGCTCTATCGTCGGAGTGCAGGGCGCACCACAGCTAACCAGAGATATGATGACAGCTCTCTTGACCGAGATACTCAGACCAGAGCAGCGAAAGAGTTTCGAAGCAGAACTCGATCTCGATTTTGCCTATGCTTTAGATAGCATAGGAAGATTCCGTTGTAATTACTTCCACCAAAATGCGGGACCTGCAGCGGTATTTCGTATCATTCCGGAAAAGATCAAACCGCTCGCGACCTTGAATCTGCCGCCGGTATTGAATTCATTTGCTGATTACACAAGAGGCTTGATTCTCGTAACTGGTCCCACAGGAAGCGGTAAATCAACAACTCTTGCTGGAGTTATCAATGAAATAAACGAGAAACATCATAAGCACATTATTACAATCGAGGATCCGCTCGAATTTGTGCACCAGCCGAAGAAGGCGATGATTACCCACCGTGAGGTAGGAACGCATTGCGAAACGTTCGACTCCGCATTGCGCGCTGCAGTACGTGAAGATCCGGACGTTATACTCGTCGGTGAAATGCGCGACCTGGAAACAATTCGATTGGCTCTCACCGCGGCAGAAATGGGTTTTCTTGTCTTAGGGACATTGCACACCAACTCAGCATCAAAGACCGTGGACAGAATTGTCGATGTCTTCCCTGCCTCGCAGCAGCCCGCTGTTAGAACGATGCTTGCCGGCTCACTGGTTGCAATTTGTTCGCAGTTACTGGTGAAAGGCTCTGATGGAAAGAGCAGATGCTGCGCCAACGAGATTCTCATCTCCAGCGCCGGTCTGGGTAATGCAATCCGCGAAGGCAACACGAATATGATCAAAACGCATATTCAGTCCGGCGGCAATCAAGGCATGATCTTGATGGATGCATCGCTGGAAAAGTTGATACAATCAGGCAAGGCCGATGCGGAAGATGTGTACATGAAAGCCACAGACAAACAGCGTTTTCAACGCTATGTCCAGGGAAAAGTCGGCGTGCACTAGCGTCGAATTCAGCGAATTGGTTTCGTTTTGGACCAGAGCTTTTATCCTCTGGTCCATTTACTTTGGCAGTACGAGCAGGACTCAGCGTCGCCCAGGTGTTGGAAGCAAAACCGAACCTGCGGGCTTTGCCAGAAAGTTCTTTTAAGCTCCGTTCCACCAGCCTGTAAAGCCCCAGGTACACTAGAAAGAGGCATTTTCAGCCAAAATCTTAAAACCGGCTCAATGTTAAAAGCGCGGGAATCCTGTACTCTCTTGGCTACTCACAAAAGGGTTAGTTCGTGCGCATTTGCCTGATTTCAAGAGAATATCCGCCAGACACCAGCTGGGGTGGAATTGGTGCCTACACCTTCCAACATGCACGCGCATTAAAAGAGCTAGGACATGATGTCGAAGTCATTTCGTTGACCAAAAAAGAAGCAAGCGACGATTACACAAGTCATGCAAAAGATGCTGCAAACGATCCTTTACATGTGACGGTGCACAGAGCTGCCTGGGGTCCATTACTGGAAGAACTGAGCACAGTGTGGATTTCTGTTCCCTACACGCACTTTGTTTTGAAATCATGTGTCGCGCTCTGGCGCAAGTTTCTGGAAATACATAATGCACGTCCATTCGATGTAGTCGAGGCGCCGGAGCACCTTGCCGAAGCGCTATTCCCTGCTATTACTCGTATCTGTCCATTGCTGATCCGCTTGCACACACCGCATTCAAAGTTCATTCAAGAGCGTTATCACAATCTCAACAATTCATTCGATCAAGAACTTGTGGCCATACTGGAACGCACAGCCATGTTGGAAGCAGATCTGCTTTCATCTCCAAGCGAAGACCTTGCACAGTATGTTGCTGGTGATACTGCTGTGAAGCTGGACAGCATTAAAATTGTGCGCAATCCTGTCGACTGCAAGAAATTCACTCCCGAAGGCAATAAGGCTATCGCCCCGGATGGCAAAGTCACAGTATTTTTCGCCGGCCGCCTCGAAGAGCGCAAAGGTATTCACTACTTAATAGATGCAATCCCACTTGTGCTTCGAAAGAATCCGAATGTGCGTTTTCTAGTCCTGGGCGCAGATACTAATACTGGTCCAGGTAAAACATCCGTTCTTGCTGCACTCAAACGACGCCTTGCGGAAAATGGCGCAGAATCAGCTGTACAGTTCATCAGTCATGTTCCACTCGATCAAATGCCTGCTCATTACCGCTCAGCAGACATTTGCATTGTGCCATCGCTCTACGAAAACGCACCATATACAGTGCTCGAAGCTCAAGCCACAGGCAAGCCTGTTATCGGCACATCTGCCGGTGGCTCAAAAGAATACATCAGTGATGGAATTACAGGGTACGTCGTTCCACCACGCAATGCTGAGGCAATTGCAGAGAAGATCAACATTCTCGTGGAAGACAGTTCACTGAGACAAAAAATGGGTTTAGCGAGCAGAGAAATATCACTCGCCAAATTTGATCGCACGATAATCGTCAATCAAGCCGTGAGAACCTACGAGTCAGCAATCCAGAAGCACAAACAAGCGTCCGAATCAGCGCTTTACCGCCGAGACCCAGAGCAAGCCATGTCTGACTTTATATCCTTGCTCTATGCCTACCACATGAACTTGTGCGACCTTATTTACAGGCACTCGTTGAGCTATCGTTTGAAGTACTGGGCTCAGCTTGCCTTGAAGAGACCAAAATTATGCGCGGCAAAACTTGCGCTTTCTGTGCTCAAGAAAGTCAACGACACATTCAGCTTTGCGCCGAGAAAACTCGAGCAACTTACTCTGAAAGTCGAATCGCAAGTGCAAGAACGCGAAGCAGAAAAAGAGCGTTTACTTGTAGAGCAACTGAAGCAGGCCTGCAAACTAAAATAGGACGTGCATTTCTTTAAGTCCACGCAGGTTGAAAGGATGCTTGTGCTCTAACTTTTGTCCTTCGGCAAGGCGAATATCCGGCACTTTCTTCAGTACTGTCGATATTGCAATACTTCCTTCAAGGCGAGCGAGCGATGCACCCAGGCAATGATGAATGCCTTGAGAGAATGAAAGGTGTTTGTTTTCTTTGCGAGTGATGTCCAGCGTGTTAGGTTCCGCGAAGAACTGCGGATCGCGATTGCAAGCTCCAAGAAAAACAATTACCATGTCGCCCTTGTGTAATTTCTGTCCATGAAATTCCATGTCTTCGTGGGCAAGACGCCGCACAGTTTGAACCGGACTGTCATAGCGAAGAAACTCTTCAACGGCGCCGTCTATATACTCGGGATGTTCCTTCAACAGTTTCAATTGGTCCGGATGTTTGCATAAAGCAAACATACCGTTGCCAATTAAATTAACGGTTGTCTCGTGCCCTGCGACTAGCAGAAGCATTATATTTCCAATTACCTCTGATTCTTCAAGTTTTTGTCCTTCAATTTCTGCTTCAACAAGAGCTGTAATTAGATCCGCCTTTGGATTCTTTCGCCGTTCCTGCACTAGCGGTTCGAGATAGTCATGCAGTTCATCACCAGCGTGATTTGATACGTGTAAGACTGAAGGATTTGTGATGCTGCCAGGCTCTAAGGTCTGAGTCATTGCGTTGGACCATTGTCTGAATTTCTCGTGGTCAGCCGAAGGTATTCCCAGCATTTCACAAATTACTGTAATCGGAACCAGAAAGGCGAATTCCGAAATAAATTCCATTCCGCCCTTAGCCACTGCATTATCAATCAGGCGCTCAGCAACTGTCTGAATGGAACCATGCATCTGCTGCACCATCTTGGGCGAGAATGCCTTATTAACCAGCCCACGCAAGTGAGTATGTTCGGGCGGATTTTGGTTGATCATCCAGTTGGCACGGCTTTTGATCAAATGCGCTGGGCCAGGCAGCATTTTCATAATTGGGTTGATCTGATTCCATCGCTCAAGCCTCTTTTCAAATCTGAGGTCACGAACGATTTCATTGCCAATTTCATAACTGGTGACAAGCCAATATTTGCTTTTTTCGCTCCAAAAAATCGGAGCTGCAGCTCGCAGTTGATCGAAAGTAGGATATGGATCACTCAAAAACTCTTCCGTGCAAGGATTGAGTGGGTCAACAAGTGCAGTTTCGCCCTTTTTCATTTTTGTCTCTCCGATCAACAAGATGATTTTACTCCCGTATTTTTCCTTTTCTTGAGCCCTTTGGCTAATCTGTTGGAAATACACGGGAGAGATTGAATGGTTGCGACAAAAGAAGAGCTTTAAGCTTTTCATAAGACTCAGCAATATTCAAGTGACAAAAATGGTGCTCCATTTGAATAGAGCACCATTCATGGTTCATCAAAAACTCAAAGCATCTCAGCCTGGAGCCATGCGCTCCTGGGCTTTTTCTTTTGCCCTTTCGGCTTTCCTGTCGATTTCGCGTTCTTTGTCACGTGGCATAAAGCCAGCAACCAGGCCTACAAGTCCGACGATAATATCTCTGACACCATCCGCGGTTGTATATTCAAGATGTCCGGGGATAAGCTTCAGCACGTTCGGCGCATCAATGCTCACATTGCCTGCAGTAGCCGTGCCGGCATCGGCAAAGAGCGTCATAATTCCCAGAATTGCAAATACAACACCAAGAACCCTGCACATATTGCGTGCGGCGGTTCTGCTACCGTTAATGCCTACATACAGCGAAACTACACCAAACGCAAGCAAGATCACATCGTGCAAGGGGTTCAGATCCATGTCCAGAAAATCATGGGAGAAGAATCCTACTACCCCAATGATACATAGGATGACCCCGAGAGCAGTCGAGACAGCCTTCATCATGATTGAGTACTCCTTAAATTCGTAGCCGGCGCCTGAGACGCAGATTGCCGCAGAATGGTTTCATTCTTGAGCTTGAGATGTTGTTGATGATGATGATGGTGGTTGATCCGCAAGACAGCAAATAAGAAGAGAGCTGATCTAAATCAACTCTCCTCGGAACTTACAATAGATCGCGAGCGCCCGATTACGCCATGTCTAGCAACGGGCTGTGCAAGCGATTCCCCTGGGATTTTTCTTCTTCTTGCTCTTCTTCAACTGAAAAAACTTCTTCTTCACCAACAAGCGCAGGAATTGCACCGATGCGATGAACCACTTGAGTGAGGATGCTGTAGATAGCTTCTAATTGTTCAAACTTATCGAGCACTTTCTCAGTGCTATAAACGATAGCGTGTCTGCCTGTGGGCAGTTTATGTCCGGCTGGCAATTGTGCGCCGTCGGTGACCAGACGCAACTCACTCAAACCGTTTTGCAAAATAACGTCGCGCAGGTGCATATCGGCAAAAAGATTGCGAACTTTGCCTTCATCAGTTCCCTGAATCAAAAACTGTTTGTCAAAATCGGGATCGCCAAGAATAATGTCTTGCAAGCCAAAGGCCTTGCCAATTTGATCGACACCCTTCTCGGTTCTTATATAAAACGAGAAGTGTTCTTTAGGTGAATAGTGTAAGCTGGCCGAAGTGCCGGAGCCCTTTGATTTGCCTTTAATTGAGAATGGCGTCAGCCTGATTGATGCTTCACTTCCCTCGACCGGGATGAAAACATGGAGGATCGGATTATTTTCTTTGGTCGTGTCACTGACCACTTCGCCGCCTTTGCTGTCTGCAAAGTCGCGCCAGACGTAATCCCAGCCGAACATATTAGAGTGAAATTTCATTGTGACCTCATCCCAGTGAAGTTGACATATCCTTATAGTGTAATCATATTTCTACAGAACCGCCTGAACCGCTTTTAAGTTGTTTTCAAGCGCACATGAGTGGCGCTTTTCGGGCTTAATCTTGACGAACCCTGCTTAATAAAAGCCAGCACGTTCTGTTCTATCCTTATGAACGCTCTTAGCTCCTGGGGACCCAAATATGAGGCGAGAGTTGACAAAAACTGCACTTTTATCGGGATTGACCCTCAGCCTGGCGCTGGGATTTAATCTTGCCAGCCCTGCAGGCGCAATCAAAAACACGGCCGAACTTCCTGACGTGCCTGCGCAGGCATTGATCAACACTAACAGTAAGGATGGGCCAAAGGCGCTCCAGATGTTGATGGATAACATAAAGAGCCTCGGACCTTATAAGTTCGAGGGTTTGTTAACCACGAAGAAGCCAGACAAGGTTTGTGTTGATTCTGGAAATTTCTACTTCATGCCCTCATCGCAACTACGTGTCGAGGTTATGGGCAAAGGTTTCAAGGCGGGTTCAATTCTGGTGAAAGACAAAACGGGCACCATCAAAGCAAAGGGTGGAAGGTCCTTGCTAGGCATGAAAATGACACTAGAGCCCGACTCGAATATGTTGCAGCTTCCTAACGGGCTCAACATTCTTAAGTGCGATCTGCTCTCGCTGGTGAACTGGTTGCAATCACAAGTTTCTTCTGGACAAAAAGTTTATTGCAGCGAAGCACCACTTCAAGTTGCCAGCATGGCAACCAAAGTGTATGTGCTCGAGGCTCACGAGCCTTCCGGTGCACTGTCGCACAGGGTTCTTGTAGATCCCCAACTCAAAGTTCCGATTGAGTGGGACATTTTCCGCGACGGAAAGTTTTTCTCAGCCGTAAAATTTACGAACTTCCAGGTCGTTCCAGCGATGGATGACTCGTTATTCAAGCTTTAATTTGGAGAATTGAAATGCTTAAGCGCCAGAGATCGATAAGCGAAATATGCAAGTATACGGTGCCAGCCATTTTGATTGCCGCGAATCTGTCAGCACCAATTGCGTTTGCTGATGAAGAAAAGCCGGTAGCGAATAATGCATCGCGTCCATCTATATTGGCGGCGGCCGATGAACTGGGACTGACGGTTGACGATATCAACGACGTTGGATTTGCTCTTCAGAGAATAAGACAGCAAGCAATCAATATATATTTAGAAGCCGTACGGCGCAAGGAATCAACAGAAGTGAAAGCTCAAGTTCCTTCTCTTGCAGCAGTGCCAAATGAGTTCCCGAAGTCCCAAGTGGGTCTCCTTCCATTTCGCCGTCCCTGGCTGGTTTATTTCATCACTACTCTCGAGCCGTTGATTCATTTATTGAAAGAAGATCTCAAAGAAATAGAGAATGGATCTAAAACTGCAGATTTGCCTGATCAAAAGAAGAAAGCTCTTCAACCTCTGATCAAAGACTGGACTCAAAATGTTTTGAAGATCGACAAAGACCTGAGCAGCGCATCAGAACTAATCGAAGATGCCGACAAAAACAACATCCCGCTGGCGAAGATAGCATATGAGCTCGACGGCTCCGTAGCTAAACTCGAACAAATTCGCGACAAAGCATTCCGCATTGTTTACGATCACCAATCGCATAAGAAGCATCGTATTAGCGACGCGCAAAAATAACCGCTGCCCTTCAATTTAACGAGCTTTCAAAAGCCAATCTTGTCGTTCCTACACCACCACTTAGGGCTGTAAGGTGTAGTACGGAGTCAACCATAAATAACACAACCGCTAACGATGGTGAAGGTTTCTCAGCAAGAACATTGGAGGATGTCTTAATCAATGGCTCAAAGGTTCTGCCTGCTGGCTCATTGGTCAAGGAACGGTGGTAATACTGGTCGGAAAGAGAAAAACACATCAACCATCAGTCGGTTTGAGGTTTGACACCGTCACGACACCAGACAGAAGGGTAATGCATCTTTATGCTGAAATCAGCACCAGCGCGAGGTCTGCTAATTTGCCGCGGAACTCAAGTTATATCCATACGCACCGCAGAGTTCCGATCAGTCGCCACTATATGTTCGGCAGTTGGGGCAATAGCTTGCAACGGTAAACGTAAGAGCACTAGTGAAGAAATTCGGAGTGCAGAGCTCGTCCGAACTTTACACCTTTCAGTTCGAGTACTTTGCCCTCTCGGGTCAAAACCAATGATGATTGCATCCGGTGATAGGTTGAAAATCAAGCTTCCGGAGGATCTGCGTGTACCTTCAGAATGACGGCTACTAAACAGATTAGCGTAGAGTTCTGCCTGCCAGACAATCATTTGTGCAACGAACAATGTAAGGACAATCGTCATCGCTTGGAAGCAAGACCGTTTTCATTGATGAGAAATGCAGCCCAAAATAATGAACTGCCCAAATCGTATGTTTTAGGAAGCACAAGAATCCGCAGGCTTGCACGTACTACACGTCAGTAGTACAATTATGTAGTACAAGCGAAGAAGGCTGACGTGCAAATCATTGGGTACAACTGGGACAGCCTGAACAGGCATGGCGTTACGCCAGAAATGATTGATGAAGTCCTGCAAGGTTCGATGGTTAGCTACTTTTCTGTCGATGAGGCAGACGAAACGTGTGAAATGATTGTGGGATATACATTCACAGAGAGGCTTTTGGAGATTGGCTTACGTTACCGCTAAGCTGATTCTGTCTACGTCTTTCATGCTCAAACCGTGTCGCCGCAGTACCGAAAGCTCTTTGAAGAGGACTGGAAAAATGGCTAAGCTAACTCCAAAACAATTACGAAAGGCTCATGTTGACTTAAAGGACGACGCCAGGCAGCGCATAGCAGAACGCGGCATCCTTCAATTTCGCGCGGATCCGGAGACGGTGTTAGCAGTCTTGGATGCTGCCGACAAGGAAAATGTACCTGTGGGTGCGCTGCTCCGACAGTGGGTTCAAGAAAAATTGATGTTAGAGCCATCTAAAAAGCAAGCAACCGATCTGGTTCAGCGTGTGAGCGTTCTGGAATCAGAGGTAGCCAAACTGCGTCGGAAGGCTAAATAGATAGCAGCGGGAAATACAATTCGGGAGAGCTGGCTAATCATGCAAATAGCACAGCGGCGGCGCTACACGCTAGTACCTGGCAAGTCTGTCTATCTATTGCGCCATTGTTGTTGTAAGAGTTGTTCCAACAAAATTGGACCAGTAAATCGAGAAATAATTTTCGAGATCACTCTGCAAGTTTTTTGAACACAGCAGAATATTTTCGATCAAACTTCGATAGAGAGTCGTCTATTTTCTTTTGCGACCTTTTATCTCGCACAGGCCTGATGAGCAGATTCTCGCCATCTGTAGTCACCTCAAGCGGAGTGTCCGGATCTATTCTCAACAGATCCATCACGGCTCTGTCTATAACCAGAGCATGGCTGTTTCCGTGTTTAATAAGGTTCTTTATCATGGGATACACTTCGTATATCCATTATAGCTCCAATCTCATTTCTGTAAACGCCCTCGGGCAAGCAAGGCTTGCCCCTACTGATGTGCGGAACATTAACTGCGGACGCGAGCTTCGTAGGAATCCCAATCGAGGAGCTGCGTTTCAACTAAATTTCAAACTCGCTGAATAGAGTTGAGCGCAATTAACTGGTGCGGGTGAGGGCTGATCATGGACAGATACGCAGTAGCAGATGCGAATAGTGCAAATCTTTCGGTGGATACATCGAATTCTTCGTACTTGGATTATCGAAACGATCATTCAAACAGATTTGCATACAATCAAGGCTACAGCGACGGGTCTGGACCCACTCTTTCGCGTACCAGCGATCAATACTATTCAACGGGCGAATACCAGCCCGCTGTTTATCAACCTTATAACGAACGCCAGGTAATAACAGTTCCGCCAAATGTTCCATATGATCAAAGTGGGCAGCCGCCAATCATTATTGTAGATGGTGGTGAACACAGACACCATGGAGCGGATGTAGCCAGAGGAGTAGGCAGCTTTCTTCTCGCTGCGCTCAGCGGCGTAAATATCGGGGTTTACGGACGGCATGGCGGTTTCCATTTAGGAAACGGCTACTACGGCGGATGGAATCATTGTTATGGCGGCGGTTACGGCGGCGGCTGGGACGGAGGATACTACAATTCCGGCTACGGTGGCGGATACTACAATCCCGGCTACGGTGGCGGATACTACAATCCCGGCTACGGTGGCGGATACTATAATCCAGGCTGCGGCGGCGGATACTATAATCCAGGCTACGGCGGCGGATACTATAATCCAGGCTACGGCGGCGGAAACTATAACCCCGGCTACGGCGGCGGATACTATAACCACGGCTACGGTGGCGGATACTATAATCCAGGCTACAATGGCGGATACTATAACCACGGCTACGGCGGCGGATACAATAATCCCGGCTACGGTGGCGGATACTATAATCCCGGCTACGGTGGTGGATACTATAACCACGGCTATGGTGGTGGATACTATAACCACGGCTATGGTGGCTATGGCGGCGGAATGCTTAATCTCATGATCAATTCATTCGGTCACCACCATGGACACCATAACTACGGCGGCTGGGGTCACGGTTATATGAATTACATGAATTATGGCTTCGGTCATCATCGCCGCCACTGTTAAACACTAAAACAATCCGGGAAATGAAGAGTAAGAGAACCCTTTCTCGGATAAGTTCGACATGCAAATTCCTGAATCTATTCTTGAATCGCTTGAACAAAAACAAATAAATGCAGCAACGAGTTTTCTAGCAGATGAAATAGCACCTTGCTTTCGTGGTGTCATCTGCGGTGATAGTGAATCGTCCTCATTGACCAGCAGGCTGGGTGGCAAAGTACTATTACCTCGCGAAATTGGGCATCCTTGCGATCGTTCCGGCAAGCCAATGTCTCTCGTTGCCCAGATAAATTTTTCAGAGCTTCCTGCCGCTGAATTTGATTATGCAAAACAGGGTTTGCTCATTTTGTTTTGCAACGCGGCTCGAGATTTTTCAAACCCGAAAGATCGCAACGCATTTCGTTGTGTATGGATTGCAAATCCTGTTGAAAATAATTACGTCGACTCTGCATTTCCTGATGCGACAGTTTCTAGCGCCAAAGCACTGAACTTTAGTCTTTCATTATCGCTGCCAGAAGACCTTGCTGCAGGCAATGACGAACAAGCGCAAATGGCTAAGCAAATATCAAACGCCCTGGAAAAAGATCGACAAATTCAATTATTTGGAAAAGGCGGAAAAGACTTCGATGTATTGCAAGAAATTGCCGCATTTGCAGGCAACGGAATAAGTTGGAGCGAAGCGAGAAGAACTGATTCGTGTTTTAGCCACCTCGTCGAATCTGCTGCCGAATGGAAACTGCTGTTAAAAATGAACTCAACTGATTATTTTGATCTAGCCGACCGATCTTTATACCTGCTTATCCGAGACGAGGATCTCAAGCAACAAAGTTATGGCAAGAGCTGGCTCGTTGTTCGCTGAGAGTTCTAAAGAGACACAACGAATTTCTGCCCTTCAAACTCGACTTGATCACCGGAACGGAGTTTGCGACCGCGACGGGTCTCGACCTCGCCATTGACCAGGATAAGTCCCTCCCGAATCAAGTGTTTGGCTTCGCCGCCGGAGGCAACCACATTTTTCAGTTTGAGAAACTGATCGAGCTGAATGTAGTCCTTTTCGTTGTCAGCACTCATTTCAAAACTCGTCTATCTCAAAAAACTTGGGGATTTGCTACTCAGAAGTCTTGACACAGGATCGCAGAAAGTTAATCATACCAGTTATGAACCCCGTACCCGCATCAAGACGACCGTTTGGTTGGCAGTTGCTGTCAGGATGAGCTTTGAACGAGCCGTTTGACATAGTCCTAGTAATTATCGTTACGGTTCTCGCTGTGGTCACCATAGCGGTCTTGAAAACGCGTCGCAATTTAGTCCGCAAGCACCAGCGGGAGGTTGCTGAAAAAGACCAAACCATCCAGAGCATCACAAGCCAGCTGGATGACGTAAAGAAAAGACTGGAAGAACTGCTCACCATCGATCCTCTGACAGATCTGGCAAATCGCCGGGGTTTTGAGCGAATACTTGCTGCCGAAATCAATCGCGCGCAGAGAACAGGATCCCCTATCGTGGGAATGATGCTCGACTGTGACGACTTTGGGCGAATCAACGAAGGACTTGGGCACGCGGTCGGTGACGTGGTGTTGAAGGAAATGGTTCAGCGCATCACGACTACTCTTCGTCCTTCCGATTATGTTGGGCGCATCGGCGGCGACACCTTTGTTATCCTGCTGACAGACACACAATATGCCGAAGCATTGCTCATTGCAGAACGAGTTCGACTCTGCGTCGCTGAAAGCCCGATTCGAAATTCAAACGATAACATCTATATGACCGCCAGCATCGGCGTTGCTCCACTACCCTACGAGATTTCCTCTGTTGAAGAACTTCTTTCCTTGATGCGGCATGCGCTGAAATTATCTAAGGCTTCCGGGAAAAACAGAGTTTCGACTGGAGAACAAGTCGCAGCAGTAGCTGCAGCCGCCGCTGCCGCTGCCGAGGAAGCAGCTGCACGAGCAGCTGAAGATGAACCGGGAGACGGAACACGTACAATCAACGTAGCACCACCACCTGTCCTAACTAAGAAAGACCTTGAGATTGTCCAAGTCCTGCGGCAGGGAGATTGCTTCCGCTGCGTTAAACATCCCATGTACAGACTCGCCGATGAGAAAAAAGTCGGATACGAATTACTCAGTCGCGGTCCAACAGGGGCATTTGAAATGCCATACGACTTCTTCCGAGTCGCAATTGAAAACAACATTCTTTCTCGCGTAGATCTTCGTTGTTTAAAGGCCTGTATTGACCAAGCAGCAAAGCTGGAGCCAGGTTCTCGCTTTGATGTAAATCTCTTTCCTTCCACAATTCTTGATACGCCGATAGACAGGCTTATTGCCTTGTTCCCCGAGGACAAAAACATCGGAACCTTCTGCATCGAAATAAGCGAACAACAATTCATTGGCGATCCCAGCTATCTGAAAGAACATACACATGCATTCAAGAAATCGGGAATTCTGGTTGCTATTGACGATGTTGGATTTGGCAGAAGCTCTCTCGAAAGCTTGATATTGCTTGAGCCGGACGTTGTGAAAGTCGATATCAAATATGTTGCCGGCATAGCGGTAGATCCGCAGAAACAGCGGCTTCTGCGCAGGCTAGTCAAAGTAGTTCAGGCACTTGGTGCAGAACTAGTGGCAGAAGGTGTTGAATCACGCGACGATCTCGAAGTAGTCCGCGATATGGGCGTGCAATACGCCCAGGGCTATCTCTGGGGTTATCCCAACTAATTGCTATTCTTTTGCCTTGCGCGACGATTCGACAAATTTGCGGATGTCGGAGAGATCCTTTTCCTGATCGATCCATATCTCACCATAACCACAATTTGTGCAAATATAGAGCTTTGGCACAACCATATCGCCGAGATAATATGTCGGAAAGTTGAGCGCTACATTTGAGTGAAAGCCCATTGGCTCAACACTCGTTCCACTACATTTTGGGCACTTCCCCGAATTCTTCATCTTCTGCCTCGCCAGCTCAACAGCCATAACTTTACCGTAGACTTTAACAGCAATCAACTTGCGGGGCAGATGCCAGGTAGCAAAGCGATTATAATGACGGGCATGAAAATGCTAAAGCAAATTACCTTCAGCATCGTGCTCTCTGCGTTGTGCAGCATGCCTGCTCTTGCAAAACCCCTTAATTATGGTGATATAGCGCCCGATTTTCCGCCAGGTGAATTCAGTGATGGCAAGCAGTACAAGCTCAGTGATTACGCCGGAAAACAGCTTGTTGTGCTGTTTTTCTACGAACAAGAATGCCCAACTTGCCGCCGCACAATTCCGGAACGCAACAAAGTAGTACAGCAGTTTGAAGGCAAACCAGTGAAGTTCCTTGCCATTGGTGCAGGAGATTCACTTGAAGAGGTAAAGGCATACGCAGCGCAAACGCATCTGCACATGCCAATTTTTGCAGACAAACGAAGCGCCATGCAGAAAGCGTACGGCATCCACATTTCTTTGGGCAATATTTATCAGGTCAGGCTAATTAACCTGGAAGGAAAAATCATTGCTTATGATATGAATCCTTCTACTTTAAATAAAGCACTTGCCGACATGGACGCAGCGAAAAACAGGACGAACGAAGAAGCCGCATCAGCTAATAACAGCACTGAAGGTCCCGCTAATTATTCCCACGGCAATACGGCAGAGCCTGCCATAACACCAGGGAATATTCCCGCCGAAAATGGGGACATTACACCCATGCAAAATATTCCCGGTACCAATTTCAAGAAGACAGCACCAAAGGGGCAAGCTAAGCCCAAGGTTGAATGGCGTGAAATTCCCGAGAAGGACGAAGAAGCAAATGATCCAAATGCGGCTCGCCGGGAGAAGGCAGCCAACTTAAATAATGATGCAGTCGCAGCGATGAGAAACGGCAATAATAAGCTCGCTGTGGATAAGTTGAAAGAAGCGATGGACGCGGACCCAACTTACGACATGGCAAAGAAGAGCTTGCAGGCTGCGTATACTAACTATGGAATCGATCTGGAGAATGCAGGCAAAATGGATGATGCCGAAGACGCAATGAAGAAAGCGCTTGATCTTGCCGACCAGGTATATTCCCATGACGATGAAAGATTCAAGAATGCCGCGGAGAATTACGCTGGTCTTTTGACGAAGAACGGCAAGAAAATTGAAGCAGAAGCAATCCGTTCAACATTTCTGAGTCCCAATAAATAGTATTTCGCTTACTTGTCTTCATTCAGGAATGGCAATCCTGGGTGTTCAATGGCTTCGAAATTATCGAGCACGCTTTGAAAACAGGCTGGGCTTATTCTTACATCTCCCGAGAAAGGATCGTCAAAGGAGAAGAGCAAAAACATGTTCAAACAAATTGCCAGTGACACCATGGAAGTCATCAGAATTTGCAAGCGCAAATTTTCAATTCCAAAGAAGTAGGTGAAGGCAACGGTGGCGCAACCACCAGCCAGGAGAACAACCCAGAGCACCTGCGGCAGTCCGTTGTGTAAGGCTCCAACGCGCATTCGCCGGCTGTCGCCAACTGTTCCCATATAGGACATCACGCTTGCGTGCAAATTGTTGTCACCGTTCCCCGTTGGCGAATAGTGCAGGCAAATATTCCACAGTTCGTTGTATGAGTGCCATGCCTTTTCGCTGCTAATCTTAACTGCAAGCTTAGGCCATTCGTCCTGAATCACATCCTCAACATATGTTTTCGCCGCATGCATCAGTTTGCTTCGCGTTGGTTCAGGTAAGCCAGTTGCCACACGATAGACGTTCGCAACAGCACTTGCCTCTTGTTGTGTCGTGACGCGCGCCTCTTCGAAGCGCTGCATTGCATTCGCCACCATAAAACCAAGTAAAACTGCAAACAAAGTTCCGATGATCGACAGCATCGGATCTGCCACATCATGATGCCCTTTCAAAGCTTCGGCTGGAACCCTTTTGCGAACAAGAAGCAAGCCGCCAACCGCAATTAGAATCGTCAACGCCGTCAAAAGCGAAGCAGTAAAAATTGTAACCATGCTACCTGCACCTTCCACAATGCCTCAATAATACTGCATGGTTCGCCGTACCCAGAGTTCCTGCAGGGTGGCAGCAGATTAAAGATTAGCTCGTTTCAGAATACTTTCAAAAACGATATGCAAGATACTCAAAAAACATATCCTGCGGGCGATGTCACAGCGGTGCCACAGCAAACATGGTCATGTACTGGCGGCAAATTATATTTGGCGGACTGAAGTGGAAATCAATAAAACCATTGCAACTAACGACAAGCAGCATACTAACGCGGAGCGTCTTCAGCTGCATGCAAGTTCGCTTTTAGCGCAAGACGAATCTGCCATTGGTGGATTTTGCAGTGGAATTTTGGATGGTGCCATAAATCAACCGCTTGCAGCAATAAAACAGATCTGTGCTAACGGCAAGACAAAGGAAAATTTGCCATCACTAGACATAAACAATGAAAATTCCAGTCACAAAGTCGGTGAAATAATAGGATCGTTTGTGCCATTTGCAATCGTTGGGGAGATCACAAAAGGAGCAAGTAACAGACTGCTCGGAGAAGCAGCGAATCCATCATTATGCCGAATAATGGGCGAACATGCCAGCACTGGGTTTATCATGGGTTCAGTGCTGAATACAAGCAAACTGAAACCAGGTGAAAGTTTGCTATCGGCGCGCTTAAATCAAGGCGCATGTTCTGCGATAACATTCGCAAGTATGTCTGGTTCAGCAAGTATGCTTGAAAGCTCGTTACCGAAGGCTAAAACTCTGGGTCTTCTGGCCGCACGCAGTCTTGGTATCGCAGGAACATCCGGCGCCATCGGCGGTGCTATTGATGCTGAGCTTAAGACGGGATTTAAAGCGAAAAAAGAAGAGGTGCTGAATTCAGCTGTCGGATTTGCTGGATTTGGTATCTTGATGGAAGCTGGAGGATTGGCTCTTGCTCCTCGCTCCTTAAGAGAGCCTTCGTCAAACATAAGCGGGCGGGACGCAGCTAGCCTCGTAATGGGGACCCGTGCGAGCGCAGCGAGTGCGGGTTGGAGAGGCGAAGCGCGCGATCCCGGGGCTCCGCACTTTGCGAAGACCAGAGATCCAGGCTTAGCCGAGACTAGCGGTTCGCGCTTAGCCGAGACCAGCGGTTCGCGCTTAGCCGAGACCAGCGGTTCGCGCTTAGCCGAGACCAGAGGTTCGCGATTAGCAGAGACCAGAGCTTTGCAGGAAGCGAATGAACACGAGTCGACGAGAAAACAAAATGCTTCAGCAATAGATTTAGACGAGCCAAGAATCAAAACGCCAGAGAGCAATGACAGCGTCAACGATTTTTCAATAGCGAAACTGAACAACAAAACCTTGCCGTTTGCAAGAGAACAGCTTTTGAGAGAATTCAAAAGCATAGGTTTTAAAGGCGCTGACGGAACACAGACAGATTTGTATTCGGCACTGATGAACTGCGATAATCTTTCAGACGTGCAAAAGTTGCGTTTGATAGATACCGCATGCCAGATTCGCAATCACTACGCTGAATTGAAACAGCAAGATGGACTGTCCAATAAGGCATCGCGCAGCTGGTTGTATCACCAGGCAGCACTAGCTGAAGTTTTTATCGATCTTGCAGAAGCAAATAATCTGGGGAAACCGCCGGAGCCCAAAACACTGGAGAATGATTGTTTACTTGCAATGTTCTCTCAGTTCAGAACTCACAAGTATGGTGCAGGCACTGCAAGCATGTTGGGAGATCGTTCCGATGCGATGCATGAGATTCTCTCGAAATCTTATCCACAAAAACATATAGAGCAGCTGCAAAATGATTTGGATGAATTAAGCCTTGCTTCTCATCCGACAGATTTGATATCGTTCGATAAGGGTACAGTCGATTCACTAACTGCAGCTGTTGCGCCCAGAGAGTCGGTGGGCTGGCGAGCACGTCTTGATCCATCTAAAGTGAATTACGATTTCGAATTAGGTGAACTTTCCGATCGCTTTTCTCATGTATTTTTTGATTCGAAAGACCGACTGAACCGCATAGATAATCTTCTGAACGATTTTGTTTCATCAAACCGCGTCGGCACAGAAAAAAAAGCGCTGTTCTTTCAGCAGCTCAATCGCCTTCTCCGAGAGAATGACAATGCAAAATTATCCTTATCAAGTCGGGCAGACCTTGCCGAGCAGGTTTTAAATCATGCACATGATCTTACAAGTATCGATCAGGGAGCTAATAAGACCTGCAATGTCACAACAATTGAAAACAGAATTTACTCGAGACAGCCAGAAGAGATTGCGCGCATGATAGCTGAACTTGCCGAAACAGGAAGATACACCACTAACAGCGGCCGGCAAATCAAACTATCAAACAGTCTCACTGGCATGAAGCCGGATGTAGAAGCCAGAGCGAGCCTGCGAATGCAAGCTAATGGAAATAACCCCATTAAGCGCGACGGCGCGAGAGATTGGGCAAGTCAACTTGTACAAACAACAATGGTCAAGATACTTCACGAGGGAGATTCAAAACTGCTCGTCGGCGACGAAATGGTCACCGATAAACGCCTCGCATACGACAGACAAGGCAATTTGCTTGGATTATCCGACAATACTGCTCTGGAAAAATTCTTTGATGAAAAAGGCAAGCCAATTGATGAGATTAAGCCCGGCACAAAACTATTCAAGAAAGATGGCATTTATCTTCAGGAAGTAAATCCTGCCACCGTTATTTACGATGAGCGTGGCAACCCATGTTCGACTCTCAGCGATCAGAATAAGCTGCAATGCCTCTACGATCAACACGGTATGCCAGTAAAGAATCTAGAAGCAGGAACAATTTGTTTTGATGCGGACGGCAATTTCGCATTATATCAGAGCATTCCCGGAGAAGTAACTTACGATAAGATATTGAGCAAACCTCGCGTCGAATTCAGACCTGAGACCTGCGATGAGCTTGAGCGAATAAGTGTTTTGCATTTCGGCAAACGAATATTTCTTAGAGAATTGAAGCACGACAATAAAATTGAAAAGATAAGTAGCCCCTGCCTTGGCTCATCAACTTACCGAACAATCTGCCAGGAAGTTACCGGTGTGGAAAATAGCCCGTTCTCCATAATGAGAGACACTAAAGCGGGCACATATTTCTCAACCGTTTACGTGGATAGCATCGACGAATTGGAAAAGACGCTGTTGAAGTTCCAATCAGAAGACAATCTGCCCGGTATACTTGTAGTGAATACCAGGCAAACACCAGAAAAAGACAATCCGTTCGCCTCAAAAAACCCTGATGCGCAGGGAGGCGCTCATGTGGTAAATGTGCACAGTTATGATCCACTGAGACGATTGCTCAGGATTACAAATCAATGGGGAAGCAGCTACAATTTTATGGATCACGGCATTGAGCTTGAGGCAGTGTATAAAGGCATGAACTTTTGAGGAAGCATCGAGCAATGGAACTTACAAACTACGGACAAATTCGTGCGATGCAGATTCCGGAGGGCTGGATAAAAGAGGGTCCTCCCGATGAAGCTAGTTCAATGATTTCCTTTCATAACCCTGAAGATCATGATATCAAAGTTAGTTTTTACTACAGGGGTAAGCCTGTTGATACTAGTTCCGCAAAAGATCTTCAGCTAATTCTTGCACAAACGCCGCATCAACTAAACCGCAATGAATTAGAGAATATAGAGATCGTAATGCACAACGCAGCGGAACCAGAATATTTCGATCTTGAATCTGCATACACAGAAAATATAAATGGAAAAACAGTGCTTATTGTGAACGGCGTCTGGAAGCTGTCCGATGCGAAGAGTATTTCGGTGTTCTCGCAATCTTCAAAAGACGATCGATCAATCGACGAAGTTTATTTCCTGGCACCATGCGAAAAATTTGCCGATCAAATGACACTCTTTTATTCCTGTTTGAACTCCATCCAGTGGAGCGATCTGGTAGCCCAAAGCTAGGATCACTTTCCCGTTAACTCATAGTCTTCTTAAAACTCAATCGATATCTGATCGGGATAAGGGTTATAATGTGCATTCCATTTGTAAGGGGGCGCCTGGGTAATGTCCGGAGCTATTGACTTGACTGAAGAAAACGATATTAACTACGCCAATTTTCTCGACAGATTACAGGTCGAGCTCGAACGGTCCAAGCGTTACAGCCGCAGTTTTTCTATTTGTGTCTTTGCCCTTGGTGGCGGCGGACATGAGATTCTGGCTGCAGATCTCAAGCCATTTATCAAAGAACTTTCCAAATTAATCTCGGACGTTGCCCGTATTCCAGACATAGTAGTAAGTTTCAGCTCAGACGAGCTGGCCTTGATTATGCCGGAAACGCCAGTGCCTGGTGCTTTTACAGCCGCGGATCGCATCCGTACGCGCCTTATTGAGCACGTGTTCCAGATTGACGGCAAAAACGTGCAACTAACAGTCAGCATGGGCATTGCCAGCTATCCGGACCATGCCACGGAAGGGGCTGCCCTCTCCCAGGTTGCCAAACAGGCGATGGAACTCGCACGCACTCGGGAGCCCAACTCCATCGTTTCGGCATCAGAGCTTTCTGAATAAGCAGATCCGCTCGAATCCAAAACCATCCGGGGTCGGCCGACCCCATCTCATGGTAGGGGCGCCTCACGGGCGACCTTGGTTATTCTTGCCCCCAAGACCGTGCGAAAGACCTTGCCAGAATTTTTATACTGGATACTTTCTCGGGCACGCAAAGCATCCCCCCTGGCATTTCTTCGACATTTAATATCTCTGGTTTCACGATTAAGCTTGCCCGTTAATCCCCATATTGGCGCGCCTGCGCTCGTTTAATCATTGCTCTTTTGCAGAAATACCGCTAACATCAGACATGGGACTCCCCCAGCGGGACGAAGAAGTGGAGATTCTAATCTGTCAATCGTGCGGGGTAATCCTTCGTAGCCGGAGCAGACCATGCAGAGGCTGCGGAGCGCTTGTAACCGAGCACTCATCACTAGCTGTCGCCCATGTTTACGAGAAACAGGGCGATGCCCTTGCCGTCACCCTTAGCAATGAACCCGTTGTTCTCGAACGGACCGTTAATTACGTCATCCAAAAAGAGCTCGGAGTTCCAACTAGCGAGCACTCACATTATTCCAGTTCGTATTCAGAACGTCATGGCAATAGCAACAGTAATGAGTACAATTCGGATGATTCCACTTATGACGAAGCAATGCCGCGAGAACAAACGGAGCCTCGGGATGATCAATCCAGAGAACAAGCGGATAGCAATGGTGTTCAATCCGGAGAGGAAACAGATCGCCCGGAAATTCAATACGAAGAACAAGCGGATACTCTGGAAACGCCGCCTTCCAGACAATTTCTAGACAATCAAACCACAAGTGCGGAGCAGGATTACGCCCCAGCCGCAAGCTATCTCGCCAGGCGTGGCAGCGATGGCAGACAAATTCATCCAGGTATTTTGCAGAAACCGAAACTGTCATCGCTTGCAATCAACCGACGGCTCTCCTCAGCTGCCGTTCCACGATACGATTCCTCCCAGAGCCAGAGCGCGCCGTTACCGGCACCACAAGCAACACCGGCAGATATGCCTGTCTTGAAAAAGCAGCCCTCGCCCACGGCCTCTTCATTTGCTTTGTTCGCATCACTTAAATTACCAGAATCAAGTGCAGCTCCTGCAACAGAAAACTTCGCCTATGACACCGACAGCAAATTCATTGATGGCAGCGAAGCTCAGGAGCAAATTGAACAGCAGCACATTGTTGATGATACTACGTACGGTGAGCACAGCACTGCAGAATTGGATGAAAGCACAGCGGACCCAGAACCCACTGCGAATAACGAGGCTGTTGCAGTAGCCGAGATTCAAGAAAAACCCACTGCGAATAGAGAGGCTGTTGCAGCAACCGAGATTCACGAAGGACCAGTTTCAAATTCAGAAGAACATGCAGCTGTCGACGAGCATAAGGGCTCACCGAAAAATAGTACTGCCGATGAACCCGATCCACTCGAAAAGATAATCGACGAAGACAAGCCAGAGGAAGATGCTGAGCAGATTCTCGAATCACTAACACAAAAAGAAGAAACGGGAGCTGACCCAGGTTCGATCAGCAGACGGGTTCGCGAGAGTAAACCCGCATTCTCCTTTGAAGAAGCAGTCAAAGAAGACAGAAGCCCCGAAGCCCCAAACAGCGACGAAATACAAAATGGCGACGAGGCTCCAAAAGGACAAGACACCACTGTTAGTATCAGCAATGAAAGTGCAGAAGTCGAGCCTGCACAAGCACAAGAAGAAGACGACGACGATGGGAAAACGCGTCCTATTACGCAATCCGACGCAAATTTCTTTGCACAAGAACTAAAAAAGACCCAGCCTGGCGAAGACACGCCGCAGGTAAAACCCAATAGAATTGATTTTACTCCCGCGCTTGAACAAGCCGGAGTAAAAAGCGATCCCGCACCGGTGCCATCGCCAACTCCTCAGATCGTGACGCCGGGACAACAACTTCTCAGCAGGGAAAGTTCCAATCAAGATCTTAGCGAAACCAAAAGCCCTGTTGATGAACAAAAGCTGAAAGCAGAACAAAAGAAAAAGCGAAGAGAAGAAACAGCATTGCGCATTGGCGGGATGGCAATGTCTCGTGGCACGCTGGTCACGATAAGCGTCTTGTCTGTAGTTATAGGTTTCCCGCTCACAGTGCTAATGTGCACCGTCACAAGTATTCTCGATGATTTTCCAGGTGCGCGAAAAGCACTGAATCTACCGCCAAAGCAAGCTGCGAAAGAGGGCGCGCCAAAGGCACCTGGGTTCCAGCTTCCCTTCCTTTCCATGTTCAATCAGCCGAACAAAGACAAGCCAGCGAATAAAGATCCGAAGGTCGATGCTCCAAGCATAGATCCGAGCAAGCCATTGTCACTGGAGCAAATGGAAGAACTCGCCGACAACAAACCGGTGGCCATAAAGCAAACGACACCAGCGCAAGCGAGTCCGCCTGCTCAAGCTACTCAGCAAACGCAGAAAGGAAAAGAAGCTGCGCAGGGACAACAACCAGCAAAAGGACAGCAGACTGCATCTGGCCAAGCACAAAATGCGCCACAGCAGCAAACACAAGCAACGCAAGGTGGTGCTAAACCAGCTCAGCCAGCTAACGGCACCAAACAAGCATCGTCCGGCAAACAAACACAAAGCGCCACTCAAGCACCAACTACAACAAGCTCCTATCCGAATTCATTAAACGGGCAATGGGAATACGTATTTCAAAATCCCAATGGTCAACTGACCCGTGGCGTGATGAAACTGAGCCAGAAAGGCGCTCAGTTTCTCGGCGCAGGGATAGATACTAACGGTGATTTCAAAATCAAAGGCTCGCTATTGCAGGCTGGCGAAGTCAAATTTATGAAACGCTATATATTGAATGGGAAACCAGTTGGCAAAATCATTAACTACCAGGCAAAGATATCTCTGGTTCCGACTGGACAGGGAACGCCACCGACATTAGGAATGTCCGGCTCCTGGCAGCTTACGAAGAAAGTTGGAGCTGGAGCATCATTAAAGACAAAGCTGCAAAGTGGGCGTTTCGAGGCAAAGCTCATGCCCGCAATGCCTCCGATCAGCAGCCCCATGCCTTCTAATGGTGCGGCGCCACAGCAATCAAATCAAGCTGGAGCGGCGATGCCACAGAACGGCATGAAGCAGAATGGAATGATGCCGCAGAATGGAATGATGCCT
This sequence comes from Obscuribacteraceae bacterium (SeqCode), assembly GCA_044358055.1. Taxonomy (GTDB): domain Bacteria; phylum Cyanobacteriota; class Vampirovibrionia; order Obscuribacterales; family Obscuribacteraceae; genus JAIEPM01. The sequence continues at coordinate 2,360 of JBIKOL010000065.1, read as the reverse complement.
CAGAATGCGATGATGCCTCAGAATGGAATGATGCCCCAGAATGGCATGACGCCCCAGAATGGAATGATGCCCCAGAACGGCATGATGCCGCAAAATGCAATGCCACCAAATATGATGGCACAGGGTAATATGCCAGCACAAACTTTGCAATTAGACAATCAAGGCAAGATTGAGGACAAAGACCCTAAAAAAGCGCATGGATTTTTCCTGAACATAGCAATGGGCATCATAGCAATCGGAGTCGGTCTGGCCATGATGTCGCTAAGATTCTTCGGACCAGCCGGCTTGTTGAACATTTGGGCAAAGAAAGAATACATTCCATCGCAGTTCAAGTCTCAACATTTCAAAATGGTTAAGCAGATGGGTAAGCCCTTAAGTCCCGGCGGCATTCCGCTCGGAGAACGGGATGATTGGGGTTGGCACCAGTTCTGGCTTCCGCGCACTCTCAGCCTGCCTCCGGAAGAAAGAAAAAAGAATCCACATTTGTTTGTTTTAGGCGCAGGCGCCACAGGCAAAACAAGACTCGTGGCTAACATGATCGCCCAAGATATTTTGTCACAGGACAGAGCCGTTGCAGTAGTTGATTCCGACGGACATTTGATTGACATTTTGATCAACTGGATAGCAAGCCAGCCAAGCGGCGCAAAGATTGCAAAGCGAGTCATTGTGGTGGATCCCACCTCTCCAGGAAATACAATTTGCTACAACCCACTTCAATTCCCTGAGGATGGCGATTTGCAAAATAGTGCTTCAGCGATTGTATTTGGCTTCAAGGCAGCATATACCGAGCCACCTGGTGCACAAAGCCAGTGGAACCAGCAAACAGCCAATATCCTTCGCAACGCTGCCATATTGCTCATGGCAAATCATCGAACCTTCACAGATTTGCCCATGTTGCTCGGTGATAATGATTTCCGTGATTTGATGTTGCAGACGGTTGAACAAAAGAAAAACGAGCGAAGCGAATATATTACCCTCATTGACGCATGGTCGAACTACAAACGCCTTGCAAGAACAGATCAGTGGATCAACTGGATTGAACCTATCCTCAACCGTGCGCAGCCGATGCTGAGCGATCCCCGATTGCGTGCGATTTTGACCAAGCCTGAATCAGAACTCGATTTGAAACAAATAATTAGCCAGAAGCAAATTCTTCTCGTGAAAATTCCGCAAGGTCAGCTGGACAAGAACGGAAACCTGCTGGGTAGCTTGCTCGTGTCAGGGCTGAAACAAGCGGCGCTATCACTTTCAGCTAAGTCAAACAAGCCGCATCCATGCGCATTGTATCTGGATGAATTTGATTCATTCATCGAAAAGGAAACTTTTGATGCAATCACAACCGAGACGCGCAAACTGCAGATTGGATTTTGTGGAGTTGCAAAAACTCTCCAGACATTGCCCGAAGATTTCCGTAACCAGGTGATTATTAATGTTGGCACAATGGCCGTGTTTGCTTTAGCAAAGAAAGATGGCGACATGCTCGGTCCGCAAATGTTCAGAGTCGATGGCAGAAAGGTAAAACACCAGACCATCCAGAATATGTTCAATAAAGTAAATTCGTCTTTTCAGTTTGAGTTGATTATGGACGAAGAAAAGCTGAACATTGACAGAATTGTCGGGCAGGAGAAACGAACCTATTTCTGCTACAGAGTTGGAAGTGTGGCAGGTGTATTCCGTATGCGTGCACCAGAGTTCAATGATATTGGAGACGACACAGTCAATCTTGGCCTTGTTGAAAAAATGCACGCGAACCGGCAGTCGAATGAACCAAACCTCGACGATGAGGATGATGACGAGGAAGCAGCAGTGGAGACTGCTAATAAGTTCAAACTCCCAGGTTTGAAAGCAGCGGAAGATGACACAGAAGGTACTGAAACCGCTGAAGAAGAAGATGATGAGGATGAGGAAGAAGCAGAGGAAAAACCAAAATCTAAATTTTCTGGCATGAACGCACTCGAAAAGGCAAGAGCCCGAGCAAGAGCCCGCGAGAAAGCAGAAAAGGAAGAAGCAATTCAAAAGGCCGAACTAAAAAAAGAACTGGCGAAGAAGAGAGCCGGCGACATCGAAGAAGATGATGACGACGACGATGAATCGGAAGCCGCTGAAGCCGAGCAAAGCGAAGAAGACGGCGATGAGCCGTCTTCCAAGAGCAAGAAATCGAAACGGGCCTTAAAGAAATAGTTACTTAAGATACGGGATTGGTTCCAGGCGCGAAGTCGACCTGCTGAGCTGAAGGAACGTTTGTGTCTTCTATAGCATCGGCTTCGCTTCTAATTGCCGCCGACAGCTTTTGCAGAAGAGCTTCACGCATATCACTGCTTGAGCGAATCGACCATTCTCCATTCGGCTTGATCTCAACA
>JBIKOL010000280.1:0-2851 GCA_044358055.1 Obscuribacteraceae bacterium (SeqCode) | reverse complement strand
ATTCTCCGGATCTAGCGCACTGGTCGCTTCATCGAGAATAGCAAAGCGTGGGCAGACAAGAAACAACCTTGCAAAAGCCAGGCGTTGTTGCTCACCCAGTGAAAGCAATTCTGACCATTGCATTTCAACATCAAGACCCCCGACGCGGGCGGCCAGATCAGGTAAGTTAACGGCTCTCAGCAGCTCAAGCAATTGCATATCAGTAAGTTGCGAATCAGTTTTCGGATAAACCAACTGACTTCTCAATGATCCAAGCACCATATAAGGACGCTGAGGCAAGAACATCATTTCATGCAAAGGTGGGCGGGCCACATATCCATCACCTGTGTTCCAAAGTCCGCCAAGTACTCGCAAAAGAGAACTCTTACCAATGCCGCTGGCACCTGTCACCAGAATTCCTTGACCAGGCTTCAGGGCAAAGCTGAGATCTTTAACGAGAACATGGCTCTTATTTGGAGTCTTGATTGTGACGTCGTGCACAGAGAGTTTAGGTGAAACGATAGTTTTAATTCCTTCCTCTTCAACCTTTTTCTCAATGCTGGCATCGAGAGCATCATTAAAGCTGCTAAGACGTTTCGCCTGTGCAACAAATGCAGTTAGTTCATCGAAAGAGCTAATAACAAGAGACAGTGAGGCAAGAATTTGGCCGAATGCCATGTCTGCCTGTGTTTGAACGCCAAAGGGCACCTTGCCCGCGAAATAAAGCGGCGCAATGACCAGCGACGGTATCAATACAATCAGATAGTTATAACCCGTGGTCAAGAAACTCACGTTTCGCTGCCATCCTATTAAAGCATTGAAATTCTTGATGGCATCGACAAATCGCTCGTGAATTTTTTTGTATTCCTGGTCCTCACCACGATAAAACGCAATCGGCTCGACGTTGTTTCGCACATGGATGAGGTTATAGCGGAAATCAGCTTCCTTGCGCAGCTGACCGAATTTCAGCCCCACAAGGCGTTTTCCCATAAGAACTGTTGCGATTGTTCCGCAGATCGAATAAATGAAGCAGACACTCACAAGCGTTCTGGAAATAGACCAGAGAATCGCTAAGAAAGAAACCAGTGTTACCGCTGAGCTCAAAAAATTTAGGAGCAAAGTAAGAGCACCGCGGGTGAAGTCTCTAACATCTTGAGCCATACGTTCATCAGGGTTGTCTATGTTTGAGTCGTTGCTGATTTTGTAATACGCTCGCGAGCTCAAATATTTGTTGAGAAGATGGTTTGTCAGCCAGTTGCGCCAGTGCAGTCCGAGTTTATCCGCCACCCATGAGTAAAACACGACAACCGGCGTGCCTACTACAAAAACGCTGAAGTAAATCATCAGCATTCTATAAAACGTTGGCGCATCTTTGCTGGACAGCGCAGTCATAAAAGATCCGCTGACGTAGTTTATAACCACGTTTAGACCATTTACAGCAAACATCAAGACAAGCAATGCAGCAAGCAATCCAAAAGCCTGCTTTTTCACTTCCGAAGTCCAATATGGTTTCAAGACTTTCATGGTTTGCTTGAGAAAATCTTTTTGTGATTTAGAAACTCTGAATAGTTGAATCATCGTGTTACCAGTGTGATTAAAGTAAGCGCAGCACATCTATAAAGCCGCTGCCAAAGCCGCGGCTCTTGTGCACTTAGCTCATTGACGCAAGTTCATCCAAGAAGATTCCAACTCAAACAAAACATTGCAATTCGCAACAAAGTTAGAACCTATCCGGCGGGAACACCTGCTCGATGTCTGCGCCGACAACTCTGTAGCAATGCACGAGAACAGAATCCATGGTTACAGAATTGAAGCGCGACAAAAACAAGAAAAATTCAGCGGGAAAAGTTTTACATAAAAAACCCGTGCCGGAATGGAAAGTATGTGTAATACAACCTCATCAATACCGAGCAGTGCTATTCGATATGGATGGCATTGTAACAAAAACCGCATCAATACATGCTCAAGCCTGGAAAATCACTTTCGACAATTTCTTGAAACAACGAAATCCTGATTTCAAACCGTTCGACATAATAAGCGATTATCAGGCTTATGTAGATGGCAAACCTCGCTATGACGGAGTAAAAAGTTTTCTTGATTCCAGAGGAATTGAACTTCCCTGGGGTAATGACAGCGACCCACCTGGATTCAACACCATCTGCGCAATTGGAAATCAGAAGAATCTTGAATTCCACAAATTGCTGGGTAAAGGAAATGTAGAGGTTTACGAATCAACAATTGCCTTGATTCAAAGTTGCAAACAAGCGGGAATGAAAGTAGCCGTTATTACGGCCAGCGAAAATGGCGAAGCGATCTTGAAAGCGGCAAACGTGCTCCACATCTTCGACGCAAGAGTCGACGGCAATGATTTGAAACGGCAAAATCTCAAAGGCAAGCCCGCACCCGATTCGTTTTTGGAAGGTGCAAGGAGATTGAATGTAGAAGCGGCGAATGCTGTGGTAATCGAAGACGCGGAGGCCGGTGTGAAAGCTGGTCGTAACGGCCACTTTGGGCTGGTGATCGGCGTTGACAGAGGTGGGCATGCCGAGTCTCTGAAACAACACGGAGCAGATATCGTCGTGCAAGATCTGGCCGAAGTCGGTTTGCCCCAGGAAACCGTTCTTCCAGAAATGTGCATTTCAGATCTGTCGATCAGCGACAAAAACTGGCAATTGAAATTCAATAAATTCGACCCAACAGTTGAGGGGCGGCGAGAATCTCTTTGCTCAATGGGAAACGGCTATCTGGTATCGCGCGGAGCAGCACCTGAATCCAAAATTGATGATATCCATCGCCCAGCCACTTACATTGCTGGGGTATACAACAGACTTGTTTCAAACATTCACGGCAAGGAAATCGAACATGAAGATCT
>JBIKOL010000019.1:0-75167 GCA_044358055.1 Obscuribacteraceae bacterium (SeqCode) | reverse complement strand
ATCGATCCGATCCTTTAGAAGCCGGCGAGCCGCCGGCGCTCCCGAGACCAGTGCTTTTCAGCTCCACCAAGAACAAACGATGTTCTTGATCAACTGTTTCATCGATTAAAAATGGAGCGGAAGACGAGGCTCGAACTCGCGACATTCTCCTTGGCAAGGAGACATTCTACCACTGAATTACTTCCGCATTCGGTTCAGCGAATTTCCATTATATGCCATGCAGATATTTTCGATCAAATGTATCGAAAGAATTTAGCTCTGCACTACTGCGCAGTACCCGCAACCTTAAGCGCGGGGCGTCTGGACAGCCGTTCTTCCACATCCGACAAAACTCGCAATACTTGATAAGCATTGTTGGCGTCGGTGCGCGGGCGCTGGCCTGTGCTGATGCACTTGAGGAAATGCTCGCACTCCAGATGCAATGGCTCAGCATCTGAATATTCCGGATATTCAACCAGCATTCGTCCCGAACGCGTGAGACTGTGCAAGGCCAGCTTGTTATCAGCCTGGTGATCGTTCAAGACCGCAGTCTTCAGACTACCATTGACGGTAAGTCTCACCAGTTTCTGAGGGTCAATCCAGCTGTTGCGAACCTGTCCGGGTACGGTCTTGCCATTTACCTGGAAAATCAAATCAAGATAAGCGACATCGATGACTCCGTGTCCTTCGGCATCCCAACCACCCACACGATCTGCGTCAACAGAATCGCAGCCGAGCAAATGACACATCATCGAAATATCGTGCGGCGCCAAATCCCAGAGCACACTCCAGTGGTCTCTGCGATTATTGTTGAAATTCATCCGATCTGAGCGAATAAAGCGCAACTCGCCCAGCTCACCGGATGCAATGAGATCTCTAAGGCAATTTACTGCAGGATGGTAAAGCAGTAAGTGACCAACCATTAATACGAGATTTCTCTCCGTGGCCAGTTGATCGAGTTCTTCCGCGTGACGCACGTCGCGTGCCAGCGGTTTCTCTACATATATATGCTTGCCTGCCAGCAGAGCTTGTTTCGCCACAGGAAAATGGCTGTCGCTGGGCGTAGCCACAACGACAGCCTTTACTTCTTTATCATTCAGAACCGCATCAAGACTGTTAACCACGCGCACATGAGGATAATCCTTCTGCACGCCTGCCAGTCTCTGCTGGTCTAAATCACATACCATTGCCAGTGCGCCCAAATTGGCGAAATTCCTGACAAGGTTTTTTCCCCAGTTCCCGACACCTATTACAGCTACTTTTGAGGATTCCAAAATTCGGTGCTCCGTCAGCAGAGGCGGTTCCGCAAATTTTGCGCCGCCTGTCATCCAGTTACAAGTGCTTAGTTTAGCACTCGTGATGAGCCTGAATGCTCCTAACCGGGAAAGGGTATTCCAGCTTAACGTGAATTCAAGAAACTTGTAGGGGCGGCGCCATGCGTCGCCCTGTCCGTTAGCGTCTTGATTTGTTCACAGCTTCGCTGAATTCCTTACCTACGCGAAATCCAGCAACGCGCTTGGCAGGAATTTGGATCGGCTCGTTGGTCTTAGGATTGCGACCGGTGCGAGCTTTGCGCTGGCGAGCTTCGAAGGTTCCGAAACCGACAAGTGTAACCTTGTCGTTGGCAGCAACGGTCTTAATGATGGTTTCCATCATGATGTTGATAACCGTTTCAGCGTCCTTCTTAGTGGTGCCAGCTTCCTTAGCAACTACATCAACCAAATCAGCTTTATTCAAGGCAGTAACCCCACATCTAACCCATGTTAATAACAAGGATACCTAAACAAATTGAACTCACCCGAAAGATCGCTTTTTATTTTTTTTGAAGAGGCGATTAACCCTACGCAGCAAATCTTTTAGAAGATGTACCGCTTCAGCTTTCAAGTGCGCTACGAAGCCTTATGCTAGCATAAACTTCTGTGAGACAAGACTTTTCAACCAGAGAGTTTACTAATGCTTGCGCATCGTCAACCCATGGTTTCCTCGGTCAGACGGGATGCCTGGCTGGAAGTAGACCTCAATGCAATCGAGCGTAACATTGCTGTAATCCGCTCATGGTTGGATCCTTCAGTTAAATTGATGACCGTTGTTAAGAGCGATGCCTACGGGCATGGTGCAGCCGGTGTGGCTGACGTGCTCAGCGCCTGCGGCGCTGACTGGTTGGGCGTGGCGTCCGTAGATGAAGGATGCCAATTGCGAAATGCCGGTGCAAAATTGCCAATATTGTTGCTGAGTCCTTGCCCGTCATGGGCTATCAGCACAGCTCTTGACGGAGACTTGACTTTAACCGTTACAAATTCCGAACAACTTGTTGATATTGAGAATTTTTGCAATCGCCAAAATAGAGATGCAAACGTTCACCTCAAAATAGACACAGGCATGCACAGGCTTGGGCTGGATCCCGAGGCTGTAGACGAGTTTCTGGCTGCTTTAAAAAAAGCAAAACACGTCCATTTGACCGGCTTGTTTTCGCATCTTGCCATGGCAGATCAAGAAGAATTTACAATGAAACAAAAGGCTGTGTTTGATTCTGCCATTGAAAAATTTAAAAGCTCAGGACTTGATTTGCCACTAATTCACCTGGCCTCCGGCGAGGCAGCCAGGCGCTTTCCGGCTACTCATTATCAGATGGTTCGGGTCGGTCTCTACACTTATGGACTGGAACCACGGGCGGTATCAGACGTTGTTTATCCGGCCATGTCGGTTAAAGGTCGCATTAATCAAATCCGTAAAATTAATGAGGGCGACGCAGTCGGCTACAACCTTACCTGGACAAGCAAGCGTGATACTCTTGTCGCTTCAATTCCTATCGGATATGCCGACGGGATTGATCGGAGATTGTCCAGCAAAATGAAAGGTTTACTGATGGGCCGGGAAGTTCAACAAATTGGACTCATCAGCATGGATCAAATGCTTTTCGACATCAGCGACGTACCCGAGGCACAAGAAGGCGATGTAGTGACCTTGATTGGCTGCGATACGCAGAATGGTTCTGAAGCGCAGCTCCACCTGGCCAGCTGGGCAGAAATGCTCGATACAATCACGTATGAACTTGCCTGTCGCCTCAGAGTAAGAATGCCGCGAGTTTACACGCGCAATTTGTCGATGCAGGCGGGTAAATAATTGGAAATTGAAGGAAACTAAGACCTTGCGTGAAATAGGTGTATTCTGCGGCACATTCAACCCAATCCACTGGGGCCATCTAATGCTGGCAGAATTCGCACGCGATCAATTCGGGCTGGGAAAAATAATTGTCGTCACCAGCCCAAACCCGCCTCATCGGCATCAGGATCTCCTCGATGCCGAACTGAGGCATGAGCTTGTAGAAGCTGCCTGCAAAGACGACGAATTTTTTGAACCGTCAAGAATTGAATTAGACAGATCGGGTCCGTCATATACAGTCGATACTCTGAAAGCGATCAAAGAACAGGAGAAAGATGCTCGCCTGAATTTTTTGGTCGGGCAAGACAACGTTCCGCATTTAAAAGAATGGCATGACTCGAATACACTGTTTACCCTTTGTCGATTCCTTGTCGCAACGCGTACCTCTAACGTTACTAAAGAAGAGGTTCTTGCTGAGCTGCCTGCCGGTGCAGACATAGAATTGATTGAATTCCTGCAAATTCCGGTATCAAGTTCAATGATAAGAACGCGAATCCGAGCAAACAAAACGATACTGTATCTGGTGCCACCCAGAGTAAATGAAATAATCCAGTCTAAAGAATTATACAGACTGCAAACAGCCAAGACACCTTCAGGCAGGATGAAACATGCAAGGCATTCCAAACAAGGTTAAGAAAGAATTTTTACAAAACTGGATGCAGCCGCGCGTATCTGAAAAGAGATATAAGCACGTCGCCGGAGTTGCTAAAGTAGCAAAGAAAATTGCCAGGGCATATGGCTGTGATCAGGAACTCGCAGAGATTGCTGCCTGGCTGCATGATTGCTGCAAGGAAGTAAAAGACAAGGAACTCGTGGTTCAAGCACGCGAGTTTGGCATTCCAGTAAATGAAATTGAAGAACGTTATGGGCATTTGTTGCACGGTCCTGTCGGAGCGCAAGTAGCGCGCCGCGAACTCGGCGTCACAAATGAGGATGTTCTCAACGCAGTGGCGGAGCACACGCTCGGAAATGTGCCGATGAGCAAATTATCTGAAGTCTTGTTTCTTGCTGATTGCCTTGAAGAAAGCCGCCCTAAAGACTACACCGACCCCATCTGGAACGCGCTCGATATTGAACACGAATGCAATGTGGAAGCCGCCATCGTCAAAGCATCCGATCTGGGAATTTTGCATTTGATGGAAACCGGCCGAGCCATCCATCCAAGAACAATCGAATGCAGAAATTACTATCTGGAAAAAATGAAGGTCAAGAATTCAGCCGTTGCAAAAGCTTGAACTAACTGTCGCATTACTCGCTTGCACGCTTTGCCTGCCACCCAGCAGCAAAGCTAATACTGAACACTCAAATTTGAGTGCCAAAATATGGCGAACAACGAATAATGCTCGCCCGCTTCTAACTATCCCCATAGACAAAGATCCAAGTCAAGAAAAACTAAGCGCAGACCAAAGCCAAAAGATCGACGATCAAATTACATCGATAATGCGCCGATGGCAAATACCCGGAGCAGAAATAGCAATTTCGAATGGAGCCAAAGTGGTCCTCGTCCATTCGTACGGTTTTGCCGAACTAGAAACAAATAGACCTGTCCACTGCCACGATCTTTTCCGAATAGCTAGCGTTTCAAAATGTATCACAGCGCTTGCAGTAGGAAAGCTAATTGAAGACGGAAGATTGAATCTGGATGATCACCTGGCTGATCTTTTGCCAGAACTATTCCAATCCCTGCCACCTGAACATGATGAGCGCCTGAAAAAAATAACAGTAGCAGATCTCCTAAATATGACCGCCGGTTGGGATCGTGATAAACGCGGCGAAGTGTTGTTTGCACCACAGATTCTGCGCACCGCAAGAAAATACGAGACACTCTGCACTCCAGATCTCGACACTGTCTGTCGCGCCGAATTCTCAAAACCACTGGAGCATGATCCCGGAACTGAGTTCTCCTACTCAAATTTTTCCTATGCTCTTCTTGGAAAGATTATCGAACAAAAGAGTAAGCAGGACTACACAGAATTTTGCCGAGAGAAACTGCTCAGCCCCCTTTCCTTAAACCAAATACAAGCGGCAAAGCGCTTGCCCGAAACTTTATTAGAAAACGAAGTGCATTATTATCCCGAAGGATTAACTCCCAAAAAGAAAAGCATGTTCAGCCAGGACATGGACATAAAACTTGCCGCACCTTACGGGCGAATAGATATTGAACGCTATCCTCAAAGCTTCGGCTGGTTAAGTAATGCAGAATCATTGCTTACATTTTGCACAAATACATCCATGCTGTCGAAAGCAACACTTTCGAAACTTTACGCCCGGCCTGCAGCGAGCACCTGGAAAAAAAGCAAAACTTACTTCGCCTCCGGATGGGAATTTAGCAACGATTATTCAACAGGTTCAGCTGTTCTATTTAAGGATGGAACTCTCTCCGGCAGTCGCGCTTTTGTTATTCAGTATCCTGATGGCATTGCGTGCGCCGCCCTGTTCAACGCCCGTCCGAAATACAGAAAAGGAGATCCATTTATGCAGGCTGTAAGATCTCTTTTTGACGAGATACACAACTCGTCTTTTGCCAGAACACAATCAAGATCTAACGACTATTTGCAGCAGTCTGCACGGCAGTTAGCAAAGATCGCGTCAAGCCCAGATTAGTAGCTTGATTGAACGGCATGACGCTGACAATGTCAAAACGCGCGCCTCTTCTAACGAGTCCATTATCCAGAAGCGCCAGTTTACGATAACTTTCGTCGTCAGTTCCAACTTGCAAAATGGTTATGTGAATTTCGTTGGGGCTGCGCATCTGTCTTGTGGCGTTTATTATCACATCGCACAACTCACCCATGTCTTTAGGTTTGCCATCGGTCACTACCGCCACAATCAAGGGCTTGCCTCTACCCTGCGAGCGTCGCTGAAAGTACTCGCCCAGAACCTGATCCATCGGAGGAGCAAGATGTGTGCCAATCCATATACCATTTCTGTTGAATACAAGCGGCAATTGATCCATGCTTACGCCGCGATATAAATCAAACTTCGCAGAGAACATAACCAGGTCAAAGGTCCATGTTGGTAGTCTCATTGTCTGCCTTCGCAAATCCATCGCCTGCAACAGGCACCAGTACCAGCGCGGAAAATAACCCTGCGGATAGCTTTCCCGATCACCCATCGAGCTCGAACGATCCTGCATGATTACGACGTCGTGATTTCTCAGCTTATTCAATTCGCCGTCAGTAACATCACCAGGCAAACGAGTTTGTTTGGTATCGAGAGGAAATGTTGGAAGTCCATCCATCACTGGTGAACCAGGACGCAAATTACGATCATTAACACCAGTGCTTAGTGGAGAAGATCGGTCATCCAGCCCACCACGCAGCGGACCACGATCTTGAATTTTTGCTCTCAGTTGATCAATTTGACCATTCAGAAGATTTTGTTCAGATTGCCCTTGCAAAGGATTTATATTGCCGGATGGAGCGAATGTTCGATGTTCGATACCACCCACTAGTGGTTTGCTTTGTGCGGCCTGACTGATCACATTATGCTGATAGTGCGACGCTTCCACCGGAGAAAACGAATTTCCGCGAGAGTTGTCTGGCATACGAGAATATTGTTGCTCTGTTGTTGAGCTAGCTTCGGATCCATAATTGCCTGCAGCTCTTTTAATACGCAATCCATTACCGGAGCCAAGATTACCGTCTTGCGCAAATAAGGGAGAAACAGAGAAAATGGCTAACAATATTGTGCAAATAGCTATACATAGACGTGAATATACACGCACAACTTCCCCCTCGCCGGCTTGATACCATATCTGGAGCTAGTAACCTCTTACACTTTAGCTCGGCTATTGTTTACTGCGCCACAAACAGCTAAATATGCCGTTACAAACCACTTAGAAACCAAGCTCATCAATTCACTTTTGAAGCACTTTGGAGAAGAAACACCCATACGAAACCACGAAAAGACACCCATGCGAAACAAAAGAATGCGAATGTTCCTGAGTAGAACTGCGAATATTGCCACTCAATTCTGAGCCAATAATAAGCTGCCTTCCTTGCGGTTTTCCCCCATCAGTTTATTGAATGACACAGGCACATGACTCAAAATGTCGATGGGTAAGGGCGTTTCGTTTCTACACTAACGCTGGGCAGGGAAAAAAATGAACGACGTCATTCAAGAGCAGGGGAGAATCCCTGCAAATACCGACTCTAAGCCTTTATGGGAAGAAGCGGCGAGATCAGCATTTCAATTAAAAGCGGATAATCCATCCAATCGTCCAGAAATTGAGCAGGCAGCTTACAAACCCTCGGATAAGAATGTTCAGTTGGTTCTTGCTGCAGCGAAAACCGCGGATAAGCCCGGGCACGAAGAGCATACGATGAGTTCCCGCATATTCTCGTGGGGATGGACCTTCGACATTACAGACAAGAATGGCAAGTCTGAAGGAACTGTGGATCAGAAAGTTCTGCCCCTTCGCAAGACCTTTGAATATAAGGACGAAAATGGTGCTACCAAAGCAAAGGGTCAAGAACGATTGTTCAGCTGGGGCACCAAGATTGACGTATATGATGAAAACGGAAAAGTAATTGGCGGCATTCAGGAACAAGTATTTAAATCGTGGTGGAAACCTTACACCGTCTATTCAATAGTGGACGCACAGGGAAAAGAAATCGCCAGTTCAGAGAAGCTGGAATATCTAGCAACCGACTTTACACTCAAGAACGAAAAGGGAGAGAAGATAGCCACCATCCATCGCCCATGGCTCAACTTCATAAGGGAGAACTGGACGGTTGATATTCTCAAGCCGGATGAAGTGGATAAACGTCTCCTCTATATGATTCCAGCGTACAAAACTGCTGCCGATGCCGAACGAAAAGCGCAAGAGGAAGAAGAGCAGCGCAAGAAGGACGAGGAAGAGAAGAATAACAGCGATGATAATTAATCGCTCGTCATTGTCATTTCAGGGACCTGATCAGAATTCCTAATAATTCTGCAGGTCCTTTATCCCTTTAACGAGCCCCTGGTAATCTGCATTACGACCATCCCTTTTGGCTTTGTCGGCAATTTTTTGCAGAACTGAAATTTTGTATTGAACTTCATTCGGGCTCATGTTTGGCGGCAAGAATTCCTTGCCAGCCGGAGTGCTTCCAGCGCAGGGAGTGCTCTGCGCCGAGCTTTGTGCAGGTTCGGATTTCACTATTACTGTTCTTGCTACTTCATCTTTCAAAATTTGTTCGAACGCAAGCTTTTCCAATTCGGCTGGACCTTCCGTTGAAGACAGAGCTTGATGAACACGCTCGTTATCTTTGGAATCAAGCTCAACTCGTTCGGAATGAATATACTCAGCTCTTTTATTCTCTCCTTGTGCCAGAAAAATATTTTCAACGCAATCCGCTGCTGGACTGAATTTCTTGTTGATAGACAGAGCCTTCTCTGCATCTGATAAGGCTTCCTTACAATTGCTCTTTCGATAATTTGCACAAGCACGAGTAATCAGCATTAAGACATCAGCATCCGAACCGGGAAGCTCTTTCAGATCAGCGAACGCGCTATCCTCTTCTCCCTTTCTAAGCTTTGCCAGTGCGCGCACACGTTTTGCTGCAATATTATTTGGATCAAGCTCAAGTGCACTATCGCAATCTTTAATTGCCATATTGCAGTCGGAAACCAAATTATTTGGCCGCAACTTGCGCAAAAAAGTCTCGGAGCGAAAAACATAGAGATCTGGATCTTTGGAGTTTTTCTGCATCTCTTTTGAAATTATAGGCGTCGCCTGTTCTGGTACCCCAGCAGCAATACAAGCGATGGCCCGCTGTTTCTTATCGTCATCTACCACTGCGCTAGCTGTGCATGCAGACAGAAAAATTATAGGCATGACAATCGCCACAATTTCCTTATACATGTACATGCTTTTACTCATTCGCTTTTCCTCTTGGCTCAAAAAAATTATGCTTAGCGAAGTTGAGTCACACCAAACAAAGCAATCTGCCACGCTTGAAGACTGTCGGGAGGCAGCGTTGCTGTAGGTGCTTCAATGAGTGGAACAACAACCTGCCCACCTATAGGATCTACGCCTTGCAAATATTGAGTCACATACGGCCGTTTTACCACCATTGAAGTATCCGATACTTGTAATTGTGATGGCAACATATAGCTGAATGCTGATGACGTAACTGTTGGCAGCTTGGCCGATACTTCAACCGATACCGAGGCAAATGGCCCAGCAGCGGTATCAGAAACCTTTGCTGTTGTATTGCTTGCTTGCAGACCCATTTGCGTAAGCAGGTTATCTGCAAAGGCTGTAGCATCACTATCTCGCGTACTCGGATCATCCAAACTGGCTGCGTAATAAGCAGTTTGGTTTGCAACGAATCCGATTTTTTCTCTATCATATGAAGCTATTGCTGAATTCAAGATCAAAATAACAGTCAGCACGGTTGCGCCGGAAATCAGCATCATGCCGACCAATCCTTCAACAATTCCCGAGCCTCTTGCCGGGCGAATAGATTTCTCTGTTTTTGTTCTTAGAAACATCGACAACTCCAGGACAGCTAATAGAACTCCACAATGCAAAGGGTAGACGCTAACGCAATTTGCTCAAACCAGTCAGACCAATAAGCCATGCCGGTTGCCCATCGTTTGGCAGAGCTCCAGTGGGGCTAACAAGATTTCCAAGAACTTTTCCGCCGAATGGGTCAACACCTACCGCATACCCAGTGGCATACGGCACCTCCAGACAATTTGTCGCCAGAGGATCAATTACTGCCACCGCCGTACAATCTGACTGCAGTTGCTGCGGCAAAATGCTGCTGAAGTTTGCAGCTAAAACCGTTGGCAGATTAGTCGAGACCGAAACTGATACCGCAGGCTTTCCACCAACTGTAGTATCGGTGATAGTCACAGTCGTGTTGCTGCCATTTAATCCCATGCCCGTCATCAAGCCATTAACCATATCCGTGACATTTTTTTTGCGAATGCTGGTGTTCGAAAGAAAGGGAGAATAAGTTGCGGCATACGTTGCAGCCTGATTGGCGATGAAATTGATTTTTTCGCGATTGTAAGTTGCCACGCCGGTATTTACTGAAAGTAGCACTGTTAAAGCGCAAGCAGTAACAAGCAAAAACACTAAAACGATTCCCAGGATCAATCCGGAGCCTCGGCTTGAACGTGCGAGTCTCGGTCTCTTTATTCCAAATTTGGTTCTATTCAGAATGAGCATATCTACTCCAGAAAGTATTGAACCCCAAATCTAAGGTTACCTAAGTCGTCTGACACCTGCAATTCCGATATACCAGGCCGGCAAAGGATCGTTAGGAATAACGCCTGTAGCATTAATCAAAGGAACTGTCATTCGTCCACCGAGATCAACCACCAGATATTTCATAGTGTTTATAGGTTTGAGGGCAATCGCAGTATCAGACAATTGAACTTGCTGCGGCATAATATTGTTGAACGCCCCGCCCATGAAAACAGGTAGCTTGGCTGTTATTGCAACGGAGACAGCCGGGTTTCTGCCCAGAGTCACATCCGTAATGGTGACATTGGTGTTGGAAGTATCCAGACCAATTTTAGACATTGTATCGGTGACCATGTTTGTCACATCAGTCTGACGCGAGCTGCCTGTATATGTTGCCGCATAAGTTGCTGCGGAGTTAGCTACGAAGCCGAGTTTTTCCTGGTTGTATGAAGCAGAACCAGAATTCATCAGTAGCAGCGCTGAAAAAATAAACCCTATAATCACCAGCATTAGGCCGACCGCACCTTCGACCATGTAGCCACCATGCATTGAGCGCAGCACGATTCCTGCTAAGAAAACGTAGCAGTCGGCGCCACTGAATATACTTTTTCTGCGAATATTACGTTTGCGCATGAACTGCTTCTTACTGCTCATTGCTAATTTCCCCAGCGCTATTGGCCAGTCATACAAATGCAATAGCGAGAATAGAGATTGAGCGCAATCCCCATCCAATGCTTAGCTTCCCCCGGCTCCACAAATGGAACTCTTAAACGATCTTATCAAAATAGTATTCAGGAAATGAACAACAAACGTGACAAGTGAACATTTAAGGTCTGCGCCAACGTACATTTTCGTGTACGCTTTTTGCCAGACACCTGTCTTTACTTGATTACCTGATTCAGCAATTTCATAGCTTGGTCGGCTAGGCACGTAAATGATTATTATGTTTGTGACCAGAACTGCCACGAAATAATCACAAATGAAACTTTGCTATCGTGCCTGGACAAGCGGAAGCTCGATACAGCTGGCGTTCGGTTCTGAATGGAATATCCGTTGAGTCGCTTTTACATAATCACCCGGTTTGGCGAAAAAAATATTTGGTACGAAAGTCTGAGGGTTGCGATCATACAGAGGAAACCAGCTTGATTGTATTTGCACCATAATTCGATGTCCTGGCAAAAATACGTGATTGCTGCCAGGCAACTCAAAACGATAATTTTGCACAGTGTTAGATGGAATAGGTTTGGCTTCACTAATGTTCTCGCGATATCGGCCGCGAAAGATATCCATTGCAATTCCGAGCTGATAGCCACCCAGTTCAACCTGGCTGGGAACAATGTCTGGATAGACGTCGATAAGTTTTACCACCCAGTCAGAGTCAGTCCCACTTGTGGAAGCGAAAAGATTTACCACCGGCACTCCCGAAATTTCAACCGGCACCGTCAGCGGTGCACTTGTATAAGTTAAAACATCGGGGCGCCCATCAACGTGTCGCTGATCAGTCGTGAGCCAATTTTTCCATTGCTCGTGATCATCCCAACGCACAGGGCGGCGAATGTAAGGTACTGGTTTTGCAGGATCAGATACGTACTCGTCAAAAGCAGCATTTCCCTCTCCAGTTGGCTTCGAGAAGTCCAGCTTAAGACCCGGTTGAAGGTAATATGGAGTCATTTTCGTTGCACATCCGCTATCACAAGAAAGAGGCCACTTCTGCAAACGTTGCCACTTCATAGTTCCCGTTTGGAAAATAAATACCGGAGGTGTGTCTGCTTTTACCGAGATCGTCTTTAAATGCTGATCCAGAAACGGTTTCATTATCGACTGCCGAAACTCTTTTGCTGTGTCTCCCGGCAGCTTAATTGCATTTGTCTGCCGTTGCTCGTAATTGACGCCAGAGTGGTACCAGGGGCCCAGCACCAGATAGTTCATATCATTTTGCAGGTCCTTGGGTTCCACAGCCCGATACGCGTATATCGCGCCCCAGATATCTTCCTGATCCCACAGTCCACCAACCCACATTGTTGGTACTTTCAACGGACGCTGCTCAAGTTCTTTATTAACAGCACGCTGGCTCCAGAAATTATCGAAGGCTGGATGTTGGCAAATTTTACGCCAGTATGGAATCTGGTCTAGACCCCATTTATGCCCATAATCACCTGCGGAGCCAGCTCGGAGAAAATTATCGTAATCGTCGAACGACTCTCTCGGAATTGTTGAACTCCCCTCGCCGCGTGCTGTCATTTGACCGGTGAAATAGTCTACGCCTTGCAGCCTGAATGCACCATAATGAAACCAATCATCCATCCAGCAATCAATCATCGGGCATTCCGGAACAGCGGCTTTCAGCGCGGGATGAGGATTGATCAGACCCATAGTGGTCGTGAAACCTTCGTATGACGAGCCAATCATTCCAACTTTTCCGTTTGACTCCGGCAAATTTTTCAGCAACCATTCAATCGTGTCCCAGGTATCAGTGCTGTGATCAACTTTACTGGGATTTGCCGGTCCGATTAATGGACGATTGACGACGTACTCGCCTTCCGAGCCATATTTTCCTCTGACATCCTGGTAAACGCGAATGTAGCCATCGTTGATAAAGTCTTCGCTCATCTGATCAACTATCGCATTGGCATACGGCGAGGAATTGCGCTCCGTACGTTTTTTTGCGTTGTAAGGTGTGCGAGTGAGCAGAATAGGTGCGTCATGGGTTCCCTTGCGCTCGACGATCACAGTGCAGAGCTTGGTGCCATCACGCATAGGGATCATCTCAGTGCGCTTTACCCAATCGTTCGCTTCCGTAGGGAACTCAAACTTTTTTGGTATATCTGCTGCGCTGTCAGACACCTGCTGATCAGCCGTTTTTGAGGCTTGTTTGTTCGGCAAACTCGTGGATTCAGCTGCAATTCCAGACAGCGCCTGCATGCTCAGAAGAAGCTGCAAGATGCCTGCAAATACGATTTTTTTCGAACGGGTCAAGCGGAGGCGGTTGTCCTTGGACATCTACAAATTTCCTGCAATTATTTGATGAATGCGAATAATATATCATCGACATCTCTATGTCTTTTCCCGATGCTCATACATCCACTGCAGCGCATGCAAAATTATCCATCCCTTGCCATGCGTTTTTTCAGGGTGAGGGCTAATTGCCAGAACGCAGCCTCGACCATACCTGGATAGGACAGCAGCGGGCGCACCAAGCATCACACCACGTTCTCCTCCAGGAGCAACCACTTCACTGCGGTAATAACCCAACGGAGCGAAGGAATCATCAGTTTTCTCAAGCGGTGGTCCAAAAATTGGTCCATTCTCGTAGACTATTTCTATATCACGCTTATCAAGTCCAAATACGTCCATACCTGGCTGTGTAAGTTCAACTTTCACTGGAGTGCCGTCTTTTACTCTGAACCAATGTTTCTGATCAACAGTGCTTAATGGGAGCAAGCCAAGATCATTTTCCTTTGCCTTTGATGAAAGATAAGCGCCAGCGCAGACTCCCAAATAAATTCCACCATCGCGAACAAACCTGCGCACTTCCTCTCGAGCTTCAGGCCCCATGCTGCGAGATTCTTTTAGTGCGCTTCCACCTGGAACAATTAGAGCGTCAAAATTTTTCAAGCACCCATCTTCAATGTCTGCGCCTTCAATACACTTCCATCTGAAATTACTATTGCCGAGCAAGCGCTTAAAGTTTGCCTTCGCAGGAGCTGAAGCTCCGCGGTCCACAAAAATGGCAACGGACAATTGATGCTCTTCAGCAAGGCTCGGCAATGTTATTAATACCGACAGAAGCAAAGCCGGAAGCAGAGAAATCGCAAAATACAAGCAAGCAATTTTGATTTTATGCACTTGAGT
The DNA here is from genome assembly GCA_044358055.1 of Obscuribacteraceae bacterium (SeqCode). Taxonomy (GTDB): domain Bacteria; phylum Cyanobacteriota; class Vampirovibrionia; order Obscuribacterales; family Obscuribacteraceae; genus JAIEPM01. The sequence goes on along the minus strand of JBIKOL010000019.1, from coordinate 60,991 downwards.
TCTCGCCGCTATCATCTAATTAACCTTTCCTCGTGTTATCCAATTCGTTTCTTTGCACTCCTATACTTTTTGTGCACCAGGTTTACCCTTAGCCACCGTGTATTGAGCCAGATCCTTAATAGGTGAGTTGGGTACCTTCACACTCTCAACTGAGCGCAAAGTTACATCAGCCTTGTCTTTGCTGAGCGCAACTCTCACGTAACCTCTAGCATCACCATTTGCGTACTGAATGTGCTTGTTCAGCTTCACGGCTTCTGTAGTTTCTTTGGCGGAAGGACCCTGCGAAGATATTGATGTACCACAGAATTCTGTCGCCACTATCGGTGAACTCGGATCATCGAAATTGACTTTTAAATCACAAACAGCGTAAGCGTGGACGTCTCCTCCGACAACCAGGGTGTCGGTATTGGGCCGAGCGCTCACGGTTTCAAGCAAACGTCGTCGCGCCGCAGGATAACCATCCCAGCCGTCTGTCCAAATTTTTCCATTCTCACGACGCACCGGCGCCATTAATGTCTGTTGCGCGATTACATCCCAAACACCAGATGATTTCTTGAGACTGTCAGCCAGCCATTTTTCCTGTTCCCATCCCAATATTGTGCGCTTTGGATCATTGCGTTCTGGGCATTCCAAAATGTAATTGGAGCCTTTTTGCCCGGGTTTAGATCTTATTTCATCATCTCGATATTGCCTGTCATCTAGCACGTGAAAGCGCGCCATGCGGCCGAAATCGAAAGCCTGGTAAATGCGCATATCTGAATTATGCGGCGCACATGACGGGGGCAAGGGCATGTGTTCGTAATATGCCTGATATGCAGCTGCTCTGCGTGCAAGAAAATCGAGTTCAAGATCTTCTGCAAAACCGTTGGCGTAATCGTTATCTACTTCATGATCATCCCAGGTGACAATCCAAGGGACACGTGAGTGGCAAAGCTGTAAATCAGCATCGCCTTTGTAGCAGGCATATCTGTTTCGATATTGCTCTAATGTATAAACTTCGCCTCCCTCATGTTTGCGAACATCGTTCTTGCCCCATGAGTGTTCGTAAATATAGTCTCCAAGAAAGACGACCAGATCTAGATTTTCTTCAGCCATGTGTCGTTGAGCAGTGAAATATCCTTGCTCAAACATTTGACAAGAAGCAAAGGCAAAACGGACAGGGCTGAGCGAATCGGTAGGCGGAGCTGTTCGAGTCTGAGCTACTGGGCTAATCGCATCTCCCGCGAAGAAACGATAGTAATAGGTATGAGCAGGCTCCAAGCCATTCGCCACAACATGAACGCTGTGCGCATATTCAGGCGAAGCCGTTGTAGTTCCGCTTTTCACAATTTTATGAAAAGCTTCATCTCGAGCAAGCTCCCATTTAACTTTAATTGGCTCAGGATCCAGGCCGCCTCCGTGAAGCGGATCTGGAGCAAGCCTGGTCCAGAGAACAACGCTGTGTGCTTGCGGCGAGCCTGAAGCCACTCCAAGTTTGAACGGCTCGGATTTAAAACTCGCTCGCGCTATTGCGGGAGTTTTGATAAGAGTGCCAAGGAAAAAAGCGGCGCTGCCCGTCAGGAGTCTTCTTCTCGATATCATTTCATTGTTTCCGCATGGAACTCGCCCCTGGCAATGGCAGGTTGCTTCAGAAATCTGAACAAATTAAATTCCTCCATCTCCTCAGCCTTGATCCAGTATGCTAATGGCATTCATCCGGCTGTCATGTTATATAAATCTTGAATGTGTAAATTGCATAGAATAACATCTCGCCGCCGAATTATATCTTTATTACTGCCGGCGTTCATTGAAATCGCTCTGCCACGACCCTCTTCTGCGAATATCGAACCGGCTATATCAGCAGACCTGGCAAAAGCGTATTTTGCTGAAGCAAAAGATTTGAGTCAGAACGATAAGGGCAAGCTCTGGGGTCATTGTCTTTATGGACCGATTATGTTTGTCGAACCGGCATCCAGGACAGTAGTTGCAAATTGCAATGGTCGCAGCAGGAACTTGCGTGCCAGTGTAGGAAGTACCTACACCGGCGCACTACCAATCGAACAGAATATTGCCAACACGGCTATGGAATGGGATGGCGTAAGCTGGACTATGATGCGATGGCCAATTCCTGAAGACAAACTTGAACGTCGTTCTTTGATTATGCATGAGCTATTTCATCGCTTGCAAGCGAAGCTCAAGATGGGCTGGCACAGCGACAACAACGAAAACAGCCATCTAAATACACTCGAAGGAAGATATTATCTACAACTAGAGTTTCGCGCTCTTAAGCGTGCGTTGCAATCCTATGACAAACAGCAGTGCATAAATGCTGTTCAAGATGCTCTAATTTTTCGAGAAAGACGCTATCAGTTGTTTCCCAAAGCAGCAAATGAAGAACAAGCCCTTGAGTTAGATGAAGGACTGGCAGAGTACACGGGTGACAAATTAGCCGACACAGATGCAGACAAACAGCGGAATCTGGTAATAAACGAATTCGAAAAACGATCTACCGACACCACCTTTGTACGCTCCTTTGCTTACGCTACTGGACCAGCATACGGATTTCTTCTCGATCAGTTTGATCCAAAATGGCGCCAAAAGATAGTAAGAAAGGGCGAGAAATCGCTTTCGAACATGCTTGCGAAAGCTATATCATTTAAGCATCGGTCATCGATTCCGGAATCGATGACCGATGCAGCGGCCCAGAGATATGATGGGTCAACACTTCGGAAGCAAGAAATAGAAAGGCAAGAAAAAAACAATAGGATTCTGGCAACCAATAAATCTAAGTTTACAACTGGTCCCATTCTTAGAATCAAGCTCTCCGGCAAAAGAAGTATTCAATTCGACCCTCGCAATCTTCAGCCGTTAGAGAACTTAGGTACCGTTTACCCGAGTGCACGAATCACCGATGAATTTGGAATACTTGAAGTTAGCGATGGTGCATTGGTAAACGCACTAAGCAACGAGGTAATTGTTGTAGCCCCGTCGAAGAATGTTGAGGGTCCGGAACTAACTGGAGACGGCTGGAAACTGAGCCTAAAACAAAATTGGCGAATTGTACCGGAAGGCGAAATTGGTAATTACCGCCTAACCCGGTTTTAGTGCTGCCTGTGCCCGTCCCAGACATTTGGCAATTAACAAGCTGCTGGAGGCGGCAATTAGCTTGCACTAAATGAAAAAAAGTGCGAATCTGTCTTAGTTTGAGCGCTCATGACACGATATGAAACAGAAATACAAGACCATTATTCAAAATGTATCGCTAGGTCTAATGCTGGCTTGTTCACCTGCTACCCTTGCCGATCAAGTTGCAGGAAAAGCCTTTACTCTACCGGGAACTCAAGTCAGCACAATCCATTCCAAAAGCGTTGGAATTGATTATTTACTGTATGTCTCATTGCCACGCGACTACGAGAAACAAACAAAGACGTATCCTGTCGTATTTCTTCTGGATGCGAACTACACCTTCCCGTTGTATCAAAGCATCGCTTCATTTACGCGCAAAACTTTTCCTGCTCGTGCATTCTTCTGTGTTGGCGGCAATGAGAGTGCAAGCCATGGATATACGGAGATGGTTGGTGACTTGCAACGCTTCGTGTCTAAGTTCAAAAGCAAAAACTATTCACAATTTCGCTCATGCTTATGGGTGGCTCCAGACGAAGGACATCACAGCGTTTTTGCAACTGCCGCTATGCGCGGACTGCGCTGGCTATTCTCGAATACAAAAGACGGAGGATTGATTGAAGACTTTTCTAAATCTAAAAAATGAACAGATAAGTAAATTGCCCGAAGAATTTCGAGATGATGATGTGCGCTATACCGAGGCGCTTGTTGAGCACTTCCTTCATGAGTTTACCAAAGAAGGTGACGTCGTTTTTGATCCGTTCATGGGTTTTGCTACCACATTATTAGTCGCGGAAAAACTCAATCGTTGCGCATACGGAGTAGAGTTCGATGAGCGGCGTTGGCGATATGTTCAGAGTATTTTGAAATATCCACACCGAGCACTGCACGGAGACTCCACAAAATTGGCCCATCTTGAGATTCCCGACGTTGATTTTTCCGTAACGTCTCCGCCATACATGGGAAAAAATCATGTAGAGAATCCATTCACAGCCTATTCGACCATTGGCAAAGGTTATCGTGAATACCTGCAGACGATGCAGCTGATTTATAAACAGTTGAACGACAAGCTCAAACCATCGGCTACCGCAATTATTGAAGTCTCAAATTTGAAACACGAGGATGGTTCGATAACGACACTGGCTTGGGATATTGCTGCTGAAGTGTCTAAGGTTCTTCGTTTCCGCGGCGAGGTGATTGTTACCTGGGAAGAGACTTACGGCTTTGGATACGATCACAGCTATTGTCTCGTATTTGAAAAACTGTGAGCCCAGATCCTTGCGAAGCAGTGTCACTTACGTACAGCTTTGAATGTTTCCTTACCCTGATTCAAGACAAGGTGACTTACTTTGTCCTGGTCATTGTTGAAGAACTCTAGTTCTACTCCTGGTCGTTCCCTGGAAAAGAATTTGCTATTACTTTCCGCCGAAAGCCAATAAGCATCCTGCACCGGTTCTGATTGCTCATCGAGATCTTTAAGCAATGCCATTAGTGTGTCACCCAGCGGAGTAATGGAAAGCACCTGGCCATTTTCCAGCTTGTACTCACCTACATAAGGCAGGCGGATCTCAGGGATCAGCTCCACAGATTTTCTCTGAAGGGGAGAGATATATTTTTCGCCCCGTGCAATTGCTGCTGCCATTCTGCCAATTTCAAAAGTTGCAGAGCCGTATTCATTGTTGCTTAAAACCGCAACTGTCATCTGGTCGCCTGGATAGTAGGATAGAACACTCTTAAAGCCAGGCATTTTCCCTTTATGCCTAATTACTTTTCTTCCCTTCTCCGCGGTCACTTGCAGTCCAAAAGCATAGTTTTCCTTGAAGGGGGTAATCATTTTCTTCAATGATGATTCACTAAGTACCTTGCCCCCAAAGAGTCCTTTCGGCCACTTGCGCAAGTCTTCCACAGTAGAATAAAGAGAACCTCCAGCAAAGCACACAGCAACGTCGAAGCTGTCAACATTCAAAAGTTCGCCATTACGCGGAACATAACCAGCTACGCGGTTCTTCATGATTTGCTCATGTGAATCGTTTCCGGAATCTCCCATATCCAGCGGTTCAAATATATTCTCCCGCAGAAATTCACCGTAGCTTTTGCCGCTTACGCTTTCGATGATTCTACCTAAAACAACATATCCTGAACCACAGTACTCAAACTTCTCGCCGGGTTCGAACTCAAGCGGCATTTCGGAGAATAATCCCATAACATTTTCTGGGGTGCAAACCAAATGTCGCCAGGGAGTAAAGTAACTTGCAACGTCCGCGTCATTGTAATCATGAAGTCCAGAAGTATGCGTAAGCAGGTGGAATATCGTGATCTTATCCCAGGAAGCAGGAGCATCAGGCAGGTACTTAATAGCCAGATCATCAATATTAATCAAGCCACGATCATGCAGTAAGAGAATAGCGGCTGCAGTAAATTGCTTGCTGCAAGAAGCGATTTGAAATTTCGATTTAGGCGTGTGAGGAATGTCCCACTCCAGATTTGCGTAACCGTATCCCTTGTTCAGAAGGACGGTATCGCCCACAGACAGCAAAACGCACCCCATGAATTTCTGCTCGGATACGAATTCTTGAATCATCTGGTCCATGGTGGACTCTATCGATTCGATGCTCGGATTTTTGGTGCTCATCGTAGTACGCCTGGAATGTTTATCATTTGTTCTTACCTGCTTTAAACTTATTCCAAACCCAAATAATATATCCGGACCGTTTCGTAAAAAATGCGTGGAAGTCGATTCCAAAATCTCGCTTATCCAGCAGTAAAAGACTGGCGGCTTGCAGCATCAGTAAAAAATGATACAAGCCGGCCTCTCTCCAACTGCTTTGTTCAGCCCTGCTCTGGCGCGAATTAATCGCCCGCCAGTTCCATTCGATTACCCTGGTGTAGTGCACGATAAACCGCGTTACGAATTTCGTTTGCCTCATGGCTTGTAAGCGTCACTACTGGATCTCGTATAACCAGACGCAAAAGAACATTCTTTTGACATTCGCTCATTCCCATTCGGGCGCGAGCTTCAGCAGGTAATTCACTATAGGCGGTCTCACTAATGATATCCACGCTTTCTAGTTGAGCCGCGTACTCCGGCGAAGCTTGCCGAATTTTATCGCCAAGCTCCTCCGTAGTCAGTTCTTCATCAACGGCAATCGACAGGTCTCTGCGCATTGCTGGTTGATTTGAAACGGGAATATACGGGTCGAGGTCCTGCATTTGCCGTTGTACGCGCGGGTCATCAGATCGAAGAATACGTATGTCATTAATTGATTTACGTATCATTAGTATGCGGTCAAGCCCTAAGCCCATAGCCAGACCAGTTGCTTGAAGACCTGCCGCACGGATGACTTCCGCTGAAGCCAGTCCGCATTCCCCGATCTCGACCCAGTCGTCTCCTACGGCGACATCAATCTGCAGACCATTGCTTGTGTAAGGGTGCGCTGATGGCACAGTCCTGTACTTATAATCAGGCAATGCCACATTCACAACGATGCGCACCATTTCCTCCAGATCCGCAAGGGTAAGATTGCTCATACTGATTCTCCAGAGATCGAGGTGGTGCGGTTCGGCGCTGTGAAGCCTATCTATACAGTCGCGCCTGTATACCAGTCCAGGACAAATAAGCAGTATGTCCTCCGGAGGGCCAACTGAAAGACCACGCAGCAGACCTGGAATCATGGCACTTGTATGCGCTCTCAGCATCATTTTTGCTGTGACATAACGAGTGTAACGAGCATCCCGCACTATGCCTTCGTGCGGGTAGCCGAGCCGGTCGTAATTATCTTCTACGGGCACCAATGGACTTCCACGATACAAGAGCCGTTGACAGCGCCAGAGGCTTGCGAGAGCCTCATGAATTAGCTCCACAATCTGCTGCATTGCATGTGGACCCTGGAGAGGATCCGAAAGATCCCGCAAGTGTAGTGCGCGCGTAAGCGCATCGGATGAAATTGTCGTGATAGTCATAATACGCTCCAAAATTTGTTGATCAGTTCGAGAAATGTGCGACAAAAAAGCCCCCGGGACCACTTCCTGGAGGCATGTACATAGATCGAACCGCAAATTTAGTGCGTCAAATCTGAATAATAACCTGCACCCCAGACGTCGATGGACCGGGGTTGCTAAATCGTCTGATTGTCGTTGGAATTAAAATCATTGCTTCAGACAACGGAGGTAACTACAAAATATTAGCTCAGGGCAGAACGTTTGACAAGCATTGTTAAGCCAACCATCCCCAAATAGTTCCTGAATCAGCTCGCCTTTGCAATCCCAATCTGGAGTTTGCAAATGATCATTATTGTTGCGAGCACACTAGTAAAAAAACACCTTAGCTTTTCTCTTTCAATTTCTCCAGAAGAACTTTCTCTCGCTCCTCGGCTTCGGACAATGCATTTGCAAGTTCATGCAAAGCCTTATCGAGGTCAGCCAACTCATCGTCGCTCGCAGCAGGCGGGGAGGTTGCCGTGCCGTCGCGCTTACGAAGAAGTGCCGCCTGGTTAGCTAGATTTCTCAAGCGCTGCGGAGTACCTTTGGCAAAGTAAAATGCAAGAGAGGCCACCGCCGTACTGCCTAAGATAATACTGGTAAATGCAAGGTATCGCACAAGCTGATTTGTATAATTCAGCGTTCCTGCGCGCTCTTGCTCAGTTTTTTCGGCACTGTTCCAGAGCCGGCGCATCGTCACCATGCCTTCATTCATTCGATTCATCAGCTGCATCATTTTTGCAACGGTAGTTACAACCGGAGCTTCGCCAGTCTGATAGGCTTCCTCGATTTCGCGCGCTCTCGATCGTGCGAATTGGTCATCTTCTTTCAGCCTCCGCCGCATGTATCGGTAGTCTTCTTGCAGCTTCTTGTCGCTGCCGATCATAGGTTCCAGTTGGTCAAGCTGTGAAGATAACACTGAATACTCGTGAGTCATTTCTTCTTCGTACTTGGCTTTTACTTCAGCTTCGGTAGGCATGACTGCGGCGCCAACGAATTGCGAAACAGTACGCATATAGGTCATTGTTTGCTGTTGCATTCTACCGATTTGCCTCAAGTAAACCCGGCTCAGGTTAAGCTTAGCAATGTTGTCGTCAGCTTCCTGAAGCCGCATCGTCAGCATGATCGTTGATATAACAGACATAACTGAGATAGTAAGAAGCGCGGTTACTACAAGCGGAAATTTGCTCCGTTTTTTGGCGCGCCGTTTGGCAGCGGCATGTTCCCACGCGGCACCTACCCTCGAAAGTAATCCAGGCTTGGAGCTGAGTCTCAAGGACCTCAGCTCTGACTCCAGCTCCTGCATGTTCTGGAATCGATCGGCTGGATCCTTTGCGAGACATCGAAGAATAATTGTCTCCAGCTTGTTCTTATATTCATCAGGAACCTGCGGCGCCACCAGAGGCGGTGGCAGCTCGCTCACATGCTTATGCATTGTTTCGAGCAACGAACTTCCCGCGAAAGGAACTTTGCCCACCAGTGCCTCGTACATGACACAGCCCATCGAATAGATATCGGACCTTCTGTCGACAGGGTCACCATTACATTGCTCTGGGCTCATATAGAGCGGGCTGCCAAAAACCTCACCTGTTTGCGTAAGGTGTTGAGCAGCTTCATTTGTTTGAGAAATAATTTTCGCAATTCCAAAATCAAGAATCTTGGCTTGTTCCTTTCCATTTGACTCCGTGATCATGATATTGCTTGGCTTCAAGTCTCTGTGCACGACATTGCGCTCGTGAGCGAATGCCAGGGCGGAAGAAACTTGTTCCATGTGCAGCAAGAAGCGGTCAAGTCCCAGGGGACCATCATCATGTTTGATTATTTCAGAAAGAGATTTACCTTCCACGAAATCCATAACAAGGTAAGGCATTCCATCATCGCCTTCACCGCAATCATGAACTTCAATAATGCCGGAGTGATTCAAGTTGGACGCAGTTTGAGCCTCTTGCTTGAATCTCTTTATCGAATTATCGTCTATGGCAAGGTGCAGTTGCAAAATTTTCAAAGCGACAATCTTGTTCATGCCAATGTGCCTGGCACGAAACACAACGCTCATTCCACCGCGCCCTATTAGAGACAGAATCTCATATTTCTGCGCGAATAGCTCGCCGACAAGTTCTTCGGAAGAGTCCGAATTATCTTGAGGAGTAAGGGTTATTGTTTTTTCGCTTAGGTCAACCGGCGTGTTCTCGTTCATACCGTGTTTTGCTCGCGTGTTGCTCTATTTAATTTATTCCCCAAGAACCGTAAATTACTCCTTAGCCGAATGGTTCAACAGTTTACGGATGATTTCCTCTGTTACCGTGCTGTTCGAAAACAAAAATCTGGAACGGCTTGCCTATTATTATTTCTCCAGTTGTCGCCATGTTTGCCCTAAGAGCACATGATGCCAACTAGCTATTTAACTAATCCGGAACTTCTAGTGAATATTTTGTGAAACTACAGTTCAGACTTTATGCGGGCACCCCAAACTGCATACGGTGCTTCCATGCCAAAGATTTCTTTGTAGCGGTCCAATGTATGCGCATAAGAATCGATGTTTTTGGCTTCCTCTTCAGCACCATTACCTTTTGATGGTTCATGATGAATGTAGAAACAATCCAGCGCATCCTGGCAAAAGCTAAAGTAAGAACGAGTGTACAAAAGATGTAAATGCCAGACGGTGTCCACGTGCACGGATGGCGTCATTCCTTCTTCGGGGAAAAGACTGCACAGAAGCATGTATTTCTTGTATTCGAGCACAACCATTTCCGCAAGTCCATCATCCCAAAACATTCGCTCTTTCAACACAATTGAGAATGGCTCATTTGCTGCTGGGTCATCAATCATGAAATTAGCTGCCCGCTGCCATCGACTGGCAATCTGCGGACTGGATTCTAGCAGAGAGGATCTGTTAGATCCCTGAATTGCCGATTCCATTTTAGCTAAACTTGAATGCATACTCAGTTCCTCGCTCAATCAAAGCGCAAGCTTTTTGCAGGGAAATAGTGGATCAAATTTGTTCCATGGCATTGTGCATTTTGTGCACGCTGACCTTTTTCAATCCAGGAAATCATGCCCATTGCTTTATTGCGATCACTGTCGCAGCAGCAATTGCGTTCCTTGCCTGGCCAGTCCGAACCTTGCTTCGCAAATAAGGCGTCACGACGGGATGGATCCGTCCAATCGGCTTTCCAATCTTTAGCCCACTCAGCAACGGTTTTGTTGTAAGCAGGGTTTGACTTATCAGAAAGAAGTCCAAAATAGCGGTCCACTATTTTGTCTTGGAAGTTTTCCAGCAACTCGACGCGTTTGGAAGAGTTGTTCATGTTGTCTTTCAATTCTTTAGCTAGCTCGTTCTCCGCTGCTGATGCGCCAGTTCTTGTAAGCACACGATAAAGGTCGGAAACCATCTTGGTTTTCATCAGCTGTTCTTCAGCAGTTGGCTTCCAATTCTTTTCCAGTTGTTCGCGAACTTTAGGGTCTTTAAGATCTCTTTCGAGGCGCGCAGCCAGCTCTTCATTGCTCAAGGACTGAAGCTCCTTGTCTAGCGGCCTTGCTGCTTCATCACCTTGTCTAAGCGCTGATTGCCTATCTGTACTGCGCAAGTTATCGACAATCTGAGTACCTATCTCCAAATTGTATTTACGCGCGCTCTCCGGCGTATTCTTCGACAAATCCGCTGGTATATCTGGTTCTAAAACCTTTTCCTTTTCAGCCTGGCTCTTAGGGGCTGCGATTGTTTTTTCCGCTACCGCCTCGGCTGCCAGATTTTGCCCTGCGCTTTTCGTGCTTTCTACCTGCACATCCTTGCGGTTCTCAGATCCATCCATCCTTCCTCATCCCGTATTGAAACATTTCTCCTAGCGTCAAAGGTAACATCGTCACAGGGCCAGGTGAATGACCATTCAAACATTCAAGATCACACGATTATGCATATTAGAATCGTCCACAAAAACATGAAATGGAGATGCCTAAACACGTATTACCCCCACTGGTTCACGAATAATTCACAAAATTGACCGGAAACATTTGCCTTCACTTATGTAACTTGTAACTGGCAAACAAGGATAATGGGCAAATTATGCTGGACCAGATTAACACACACGAGACTCATCAATCTGACGGAAAAGATTGGATAGCGAGAGAACTCGAAGCACAACAATTAACGTCTCAAAGCACAAACAGCATGGTCGAGAAAACGGCAGCGGCATCGGATACTAGCAAAAAGCATGATTCGCCAGGGGAATTGAGTGAGAAAATTGCAGGAAGGTTTGATACAGCAAATATTTCCGCAGCGCTAAGCGAGGCGATGAACAAAGGGGTCCCTCTTTTTGTACAAATTGGCGAGAAATGGTGCCCGCACTGCCAGAGAATGGCATCAAATGTTTTGCCGGCACTTGAAGGAAGCATTGATAAATCGGGCAAGCCGGTAAAAGGGGAATTGCAGGGAAAAGCGATATTCCTTCATTTGGATTTTGACCAATCTAAAACTCTAAGTGGACCAGATGCACAATTAGCCGAACAGTTGCGGCAGAACGTAGAAGGCTTCCCCACATTCCGCGTTTACAATATCGACAAAAAAGGCAATGTAAATCAGGCGGGAGAAACCTCCGGAGAAATGTCAAAAGAAGAACTGGAAAAATTTCTTCAGTCTGTCGGCATCAAAAAATAGCTGCACGTCCTGAGACTATTTTCGCTGGAACGACGCGTTTTTCGCCAGATAATCTTTAGCGCCGGCACCATCCATCCATTGCCAGGCAGATTGCTCATTTTTCAAAGTAGCATCGAGAAACTCCGAAGTGACTTTTTCGATTTCTTCTTGAAACATAGAATCTGTTTCTCGTGGTGCACGGTAAACTCGCCCGCCAAAAACTGCATGGTCGGCGCCGGTGAAGTTGACTAAATATTGATGCGCTGCCGAAATTCCAAAATAGGGTATTGGTCGATCAGCCGCGGGCGTTCCACCAATCGGGCTATCATCCTCGGTGCCAGTCATGAGCAAACCGGGAATTTTGATACTGCCAAAAGTTTGCTCAGGAGCGCGCTTGGCTATTTGGTTTACCGGAGGGCACAAATAGATAGCTGCTTTAATGCGAGAATCAGCCATTCGAGATGAGCCCATGAATGATTGCCCGGCAACTGCAAGAGAAGTTCCCGCACCAAACGAGTGTCCTGCAACTGCAATTTTATTCAAATCCATCTTGCCGCCAAGAAGCGAATCCTTTTTATTTCTCTTTTCGAGCTCGTCAATTACAAACTTAATGTCGCCGGCGCGGCTGATTAGATTCTGTCCATTGGCCGCGGATTGCATCGCTTCCATGACACTTCGTCCTTCGGCTTTGGCACCTTTCCAAACAGCAGTGTCGCTTCCTTCGTGTTGAACAAAAACACAAAGATATCCGCGTTTGGACCAGGCATTCCCTAGATACTCAGCAGCGTCACGTGAGCCGCCCAATCCATGAGAAAAGATAACAACCGGGTGGGGTGCGCTGCCTGAGCCTGGCATGTAGATACGTACCGGCACCGTTCTATTTCGTTCTGAGTCGAACCAATCCTGATAAATTGCTGAGGATTGCGCCGCAGTTGTTGCGGACGAGTTGTTCGCTGCGTGTGATGCGACAGTAAGCGGAGCCGTCGAGGAGAGTGCAAGAAAAAGAACAAGGCTTTTCCAGAATGAATTCATGGATCAATCTCCAAATAGTCTGCAGAAACATGCCCCTGCCATTTCATACACGGTCCCTCAGGATTAGTTGCGCATAAAAAGATTAAAAACGCCCGGGTCCTTAATCAAAAAGCAAAGCCCTGGGAGAAGCGGAGCCCTGGGAGAAGCGGAGCCCTGGGAGAAGATTCTTCCTACAATCTATAGAGAGCAAAAAGCACTTTCACCACATACATAATGAAAGAAGCTTTACTTGTGCACAGGCTGTATTCACAAAAGATGCACATTATTGTCCGGACTTGTTTAACGAAATCGCCATAAGGTGAATTTTGTATCCACCTCTGCAGCGGCGGTTTTAGTCCAAATGACAAAGTCCTTATTGATTCGTCCACAGGATACACCAGCCCGGCCTGGTGTTATTACAAGTCTGTCACCGGCAAGTGCCGGCTGGGAGCAACTGCATTTCGAAGCTCGCTATCTCCGCAAGGGAGAAATCTGGGAACACAACACAGATGAAAACGAAATGGCAATCGTATTTCTGGGAGGAACGTGCGAGGTTGATTCCAATAAAGGAATCTGGCGCGAAATTGGGCGTCGCAAAAATGTATTTGACGGAATGCCATACGCTCTGTATTTACCGCGCCGGACGCAGTTCGAATTAATTGCGAGCTCGCATAGAGTCGAGATTGCATGCGCATGGGTAAATACAGATGAGGATCACCCCGCCAGTCTGGTAACGCCTGCGGACTCCAAAATTGAGATTCGTGGCGGACACAACGCCACGCGGCAAATCAATTCGATACTTCCGCCCGGATTTGATTGCCACAAACTGGTCTGTGTCGAGGTGTATACGCCAGGAGGAAACTGGAGCAGTTATCCACCGCATAAACACGATCAGCATATCGAAACAGGCGATGGCACGATCACTGAAGCAGATCTTGAAGAAATCTATTTCTACAAATTCAAGCAACCAGGCGGCTTTGCATTCCAACGAATTTACAATGATGATCGCTCGATAGATCAGGGCATTGTTGCTAATGACTATGACATTGTTCTTGTGCCGGAAGGTTATCATCCGGTTGCCACCGCATATGGTTACGATTGTTATTACCTGAACTTTCTGGCTGGCAGCGCGCAATCACTGGCAGCCACATATGATCCGGACTTCGACTGGACGCGTGACACATGGGATAAACAAGACCCCCGAGTGCCTCTTGTTAGTCATAGAATGGAAATGAAGATTAGCGTATGAACAAGAAGCTCTACGATCTAATCACAGTTGGACGGAGTTCCATAGATCTCTATTCGAATGATATTGGCGCCCCATTTACAGAAATAACTAATTTCGCGGCATTTGTTGGAGGTAGCCCGACTAACATTGCAGTCGGAACTCGCCGGCTTGGTTTGAAATCATTGCTTGTAACCGCAGTTGGTGCAGACCCGGTAGGTGAATTCGTGCTCAATTTTCTCGAGAACGAGGGTGTAGAAACAGGGTTCATTCCGAAAAAGCCAGGCACGCGCACAAGCGCCGTAGTGCTTGGAATTGAACCACCGGATCGTTTCCCGCTGGTTTATTATCGAGACAACTGTGCAGATGTCGAACTCACAATTGATGATGCGGCTAAAGTACCTGTGGAACAGGCGAAGGCATTGCTCGTCACCGGTACGGGGCTCAGCCGAGACCCAGGACGCACCGCCAACATCTATCTGATGGAACGTGCGCGCACCGCCGGAGTCACAGTGTTCCTCGATCTGGATTTTCGTGCCGACCAGTGGCAGAACAGCCCGGCAGCAGATGTGCGTGCGTTCGGAGTTACGGTGCGCTCGTTGCTTCATCTTACAGATGTGATTTTTGGAACTGAGGAGGAGATAAAGGCTGCCACATTACGTGATGCATCACAGTTGTCGATCAAGCATTCGCAAATTTCTGCACCGGAGATATCTGGAGATCTTGAACAAGCAATTGCTTGTTTAACAGGGTCTATAAGCCGGCGAGCCGCCGGCGGCTTGCCTGCTTCGAAAAGAAATCTAGAGAATCCGCAAGCAAGTGGCCCAGGGGAACCTATCTCGACGCGCATTGGACCGGAGGCAGTTGTGGTGAAGCGGGGCGCTGAAGGCTCGACCGTTCACCTCAGTAATGGAGAAGTCCACCGCGGAGAACCATTCCGAGTTGAAGTGTGCAACGTCCTGGGCGCAGGTGACGCCTATGCCAGCGGATTTATTTATGGCTACTTAAACGGATGGAATTGGAAGAAATGCGCACGCATGGGCAACGCAACCGGAGCCATTCTTGTAACAAAACATGGTTGCGCAAACTTCATGCCATTTGAAAGCGAAGCTTTGAATTTTGTCGAAGCTAACGGCGGCTTCTTAGAAGGGAAACTCACATGTCCCCAATAAAGATATTGCAGCAAAAGGAAATTGCTCTCGGAGCGTTCTTCGAGGAGCTAACCCAGGTGCGCGTGGATGATCCTGAGCGAGTTCTGCGCGTAGCAAGAAACCGAAAGCGCCGCAAGAAATTCACTAGCGACGGCAGATTGAATATTCTCGCTGCCGACCATCCTGCCCGACGCGTAACGAAGGCCGGTCCCGATTCATTTGCAATGGCAGATCGAGAAGACTTTCTTTCACGCATCGTTCGCATTTTAGATGCAAATGCCGCTGACGGTATCATGGCGACCATGGATGTGCTGGAAGACTTGCTGCTTCTTCATGATCTGATGATGGAAAATGGAATACCAGGTTTCCTGGACGGAAAACTTATGCTCGCCAGTTTGAACAGAGGTGGTCTGCATGGTGTTAGCTGGGAAATGAATGATCCGCTTACAGGCGCATCACCGGAATATGCAGATGCCCTGAGCTTCGATGGGGTGAAACTATTGTGGCGTGTTTGCGATGATGACGCCGGCTCTCTTGAAACCATGAAGTATTGCGTATCGGCAATCAACGAAGCAAGTCGGCTCAAATTACCCATATTCTTCGAGCCACTGCCTGTGGTGCAAGAGAACGGCAGCTACAAGCTAATCAAAAATGCAGATGCACTGGTTCCTCTTGTTGGGGCAGCAAGCGCCCTTGGTGACAGCAGTCGCTATCTCTGGTTGAAACTCCCCTATTGTCCGGATTTTGGCCGTGTAGCGAAATCAACAACGTTGCCCATCGTAATGCTTGGAGGCGAAAGCGGAAACACCGATGACTTTCTTGCCGAGATGAAAGACGGAATGTCCGCTCATCACAATGTCAGAGGCACGATGATCGGACGCAATGTCATGTACCCAGCAATTGATGACCCGGTAGAAGTTGCGCTTGCAGTGCAAAAACTTGTTCATCCAGACGCATCACAAAAAACGCCATTTGCAGGAGATTGAAATGACAAGCAGACGTTTGACAGTTGCACAAGCTCTCATAGAGTTTCTCAAACAACAATATGTTGAATTTGATGATTGCACGCAACCGTTTTTTGCGGGTTGTTTTGGCATCTTTGGTCACGGCAATCTCGCTGGAATCGGCGAAGCGCTCCAGGAGAATCCGGACTTTCGCTTTTACCAGGCACGCAATGAGCAAGCCATGGTGCATGCTGCCGTTGCTTACGCAAGAGCACGAAATCGCATGCAGACATTTGCCTGTACCAGTTCGGTTGGTCCCGGTGCGACAAACATGGTGACAGGTGCGGCGCTGGCTACGATAAACCGCCTGCCTGTACTGTTGCTGCCTGGCGATGTATTTGCCAATCGAATTCCAGCACCGGTTCTTCAACAGTTAGAGTCCGAGTCCACTCAAGACATTTCTGTAAACGATTGCTTCAAACCCGTGTCTCGTTATTGGGATAGGATCAATCGCCCAGAACAGTTGTTGACGTCATTGCCGGAAGCGATGCGCGTTTTAACTTCGCCAGTGCAAACAGGCGCTGTGACCCTGGCACTGCCGCAAGACGTTCAAGCCGAAGCCTTCGAATTTCCAGAGGAGTTTTTCCGCAAACGTGTCTGGTTTGTTGGACGGCAGCGAGCAGATTTGCGCTTACTGGAACGCGCTGCTTCCTGGATAGCTAACTCCAAAGCTCCGCTCATCGTGGCAGGCGGTGGTGTTATATACAGTGGCGCAAGCGAGACTCTTGCCAAGTTCGCGGAAAGATATGGCATTCCTGTCGGAGAGTCGCAAGCAGGCAAAGGCTCTTTGCCGTTCGACCATCCCATGTCTTTAGGTGCCGTCGGTGTTACGGGCACACCGGGGGCAAACATTCTCGCTCGGGAAGCCGATCTGATTATCGGCATAGGCACCAGATACAGTGACTTCACCACGGCATCCAAAACAGCTTTCCAAAATCCAAATGTTCGATTTATAAATTTGAATGTTGGAGAGTTCGATTCCTGCAAACATAATGCACTACCGATCACGGGCGACGCGAAAGTAAATCTAGATGCGCTTTACCACCTGCTTGGAGGGTTCAGCACCTCAGAAGAATATCGTCAGCGTGTCAACAACTACAAAGAAGACTGGGAAGCCGAAGTAACTCGAATCTATTCCGGAGATGAAAGCATTTCTGCATTAAGCCAGGGAGAAGTAGTTGGACTCCTTAACACGTTCAGCCGCCCGCAAGATGTAGTTGTATGCGCAGCTGGCAGCCTCCCCGGCGACCTGCATAAGCTCTGGAGAACAAGAGACCCGAAAGGCTACCACGTAGAGTACGGTTATTCCTGCATGGGCTACGAAATAGCGGCTGGTTTAGGAATCAAAATGGCAGCGCCTGAACGCGAAGTTTATGTAATGGTCGGCGACGGATCTTATTTAATGATGGCACAAGAACTCGTAACCGCTGTGCAAGAGGGAATTAAATTCACAGTCTTGCTACTGGACAATCACGGTTACGCAAGCATTGGTGCATTGTCCACAGCACTGGGAAGTGCAGGCTTTGGAACAAAATACAGATATCGCGGAAAAGATGGTGCGTTAAGCGGCGAGGTGCTCCCCATAGATTTCGCGGCCAACGCGCAGAGCATGGGTGCGGCAGTACTGACCGCACGCACGAAGCAAGAACTAAGCTCAGCACTGGAATGCGCACGAAAGGAAACGAGACCGACTGTGATTGTTGTCCCTACCGACACATCTCGCAAAGTCGGAGGCTACGAATCATGGTGGGACGTGCCGGTTGCGGAAATTTCAACTATTCCCGAAGTGCAATCAGCAAGAAAGCTCTACGAAGAAAAATCGAAAATAGAATGCAGGTACTATGCACCGCTCGATAAAGAACCTCAGGCGGCACCTGCTCGGCAAGAGGAGTTGCAAAAAAAATGAGCAATATGGCTTCTACAATCAGAGTCGCAAATGCACCGTGCTCCTGGGGCGCCCTGGAGTTTGACCTCAACGCAAAGAGCCCCGGCTTTGACCAGGTGCTCAATGAAATGGCAAAGGCAGGCTATACAGGCACCGAACTTGGTGACTGGGGTTTTATGCCGACGGAACCAGAACTTTTACAATCAGCGATCAAAAAGCGTGGGCTGAACATGCTGGCGGCATTTGTTCCTGTGGATTTGTCAAATCTTCCTGCTCACGCCGAAGGAGCCGAGCGCGCAGTAAGGACTGCTGCGCTTCTGGCGGAAGTTGCTCCGAGACCTTATATCGTGCTTGCTGACGACAACGGCAGCAACAAAATACGCACAAAGAATGCCGGGCGCATTACGCTAGCCCACAGAATGACTGACGACCAGTGGCCTGTATTCATCTACGGTGCTCAAAAAGTTGCGCTTGCCGTTCTCGAGGAAACCGGCGTCAAAACAGTGTTTCATCATCACTGCGCCGGCTTTATTGAAACTCCGATGGAGATTGAGCGGTTTCTGGATGAGACAGACGAGAATCTCATAAACTTGTGCTTTGACACCGGACACTACACTTTTGCTGGTGGGAATGCACTCGAAGGTTTGAAGAAACACGCATCGCGCATAAAGCATGTCCACTTCAAAGATTGCGATCCCAAAATTGCGGAGCAATCAAGAGCAAAGAATTGGGACTATTTCGAATCGGTCAAACGTGGCGTCTTCTGCGAATTGGGCAAGGGCGAAGTTCCATTCAAAGAAATCACAGAAGAACTAAACAGATTGAACTATTCAGGCTGGATAGTCGTCGAACAAGACGTGCTGCCCGGCATGGGTTCTCCATACGAAAGTGCCGTGCGTAATCGGCAATATCTCAACGAAATTGGCTTGACGGAGTAGTAAAAATGAGCGCGAACAGGAAACTAAAAGTTGCAGTAATTGGCGCCGGACGCATCGGGCAGTTGCACGCAGAGCACCTGGCATGCCGTGTGCCGAACGCCGAGTTGAGCGCACTCGCCGACGTAAATTTCGAGCAAGCGAATGCCTGTGCAGCGCGCTTATCAATACCGCGAGTTGTGCGTGACTACAAGACATTGCTTCGAAGCGATGCCGACGCTATCGTCATTTGCTCATCCACAGATACGCATGCGAAGATCATCGAGGAAGCGGCAGAAGCCGGCAAACACATTTTCTGTGAAAAGCCAGTAGATCACGATCTTTCCAAAATCGATCGTGCACTTTCAGCTGTGCAGAAAAATAGAGTGAAATTGCAAGTTGGTTTTAACCGCAGATTTGATCCAAACTTCAAACATGTACGTGATGTGGTCGCATCCGGAGGCGTTGGCGACGTGCGAATAGTCCGCATAACTAGCCGCGATCCCGGACCACCTCCTATAGAGTACATCAAAGTCTCAGGCGGCATTTTCCTGGATATGACTATCCACGATTTCGACATGGCACGTTACCTTACCGGAAGCGAAGTAACTCAGGTCCATGCAATCGGGCGTGTTCGCGTTGATGAAAAAATTGGTGCGGTTGGTGATATCGACACCGCAATCATAACGCTCGAATTTGCAAACGGCGCAATTGGAACAATAGACAACTGCCGTGAAGCAGTTTATGGTTACGACCAGCGCGTCGAAGTATTCGGCTCTGCCGGCGTAATCAGCGCAGAAAATAACACCCCGCACCGCACGGTACTCGGCAACAAAAACGGAATGCACTCTGCGCTTCCGCTCAATTTCTTTATGGACCGCTACACCGAATCATACGTGCAAGAAATGCGTGAATTCGTCTCATCAGTCCTCAACGACACAGTTCCTCCAGTAACAGGATCCGACGGACGCGCCCCAGTAGTGATCGGAATTGCAGCAAAACGCTCTCTACTCGAAGGGCG
The DNA here is from genome assembly GCA_044358055.1 of Obscuribacteraceae bacterium (SeqCode). Lineage (GTDB taxonomy): Bacteria > Cyanobacteriota > Vampirovibrionia > Obscuribacterales > Obscuribacteraceae > JAIEPM01. The sequence goes on along the minus strand of JBIKOL010000019.1, from coordinate 41,067 downwards.
TCCCGTAAAAGTCTCCGAAGTTGAGCTCGCTCACGCATAGTTTGCAAGTAAAATTTGGGCAGGCTCACAATGCATTCATCGGAGCGCCCAGCTTCGATTTCAACAGTCATGTCCAGCAGCAGCGGCACATGTTAGCCCAGGTGCGGCTGACAGTGCGGATCGCAGCCGTGTCCGGGCGTGCAATGGCAAGGGTCGCCTGGTCTACTTTGGGAATCCTTATTTTCTTGCGTGAACCGTCGGAGTATGGGCGGGCGAGACGCCCGCGGTCCCGGGGCTTCCGCGGAAGACGTTTTTTACTAGAGCAATTGTTTCTTCAGTGGAGCGAGTTTGTCGGTGCAGCATAGATCTCAGCGTTGGTCGGCTGCGTTTCTTTTTCTTCTCCATATACGACAACGCAATCATGAACAAACCAAACACGCCGAGCACGACCGCCCAACAAAGATTCAGGTTCAACGCCTGCTTGCCATAATTAACCATGCTCAGAGAGCCGTTGCACGACCCTGCAACAATAAGCAAAACTGAATTGATTACAAAATACAAACCAATTGGAATTCTCAAATCAAGCATGGCGACCTACCAGTAAATTACGTCAACTACTACAAGCAAAATAAGCAAAACAATCGAGATTGGCACAGGGCGCTTCCATATTGGAATTGAGCTCATGTCCATCTTGGGCAAGGTTCCCCAAACCAAACCTTTTAGTTCCTCAACTGGTTTCGGTTTGGTCACAAACGAAAGAATGATTGTCAAAACGAAGCACGTTGCCCAGGCAATGGTATAGCGCCAGAAGTTGCCTGCCATCGGTGAAGGGAAATTGATTAGGTGCATCATTTCCGCGGCGTACATGCCCATGGAAATGACTGTTCCACCAACCAGCCCCCAGAAAGCAGCCCATGGTGTTGCACGTTTCCAGAAAACGCCGAGCAGGAAAGTCGCAAACAACGGTGCATTGAAGAAGGAAAAAATCGCTTGCATGTAATCCATGATGCTCTTGTATCCCATCACAATGAACGCAGTAGCTATACTGATGATGATACCGGCAGCGGTGGCAGCGCGTCCCACCCACAAATAATGCTTATCACTCTTGTCTTTAGCAATATAGCTCTTGTAAATGTCATAAGTCCACACAGTATTGAACGCGGTGATATTGCCTGCCATACCCGACATGAAACTTGCCAGCATTGCCGTCAAGCCAATTCCGAGCATCCCGCTAGGATAAAACTTCGATAGCATAAGCGGAAGCGCCTGATTGTATGACAGGTTATCCAGGTTGCTTCCCAGCATAGGTACAAGCAGAAGCGCAAGCATTCCAGGAACTACAGTCAGCAATGGAAAAAACATTTTTGGGAAGGCCGCAATCAATGGAGTTCTTTGCGCCGCATTGATGTCCTCAGCAGCCAGCGCTCTTTGCACGACAAGAAAATCTGTGCACCAGTAGCCAAAGGAACCAACGAAGCCGAGCCCCATGACCATGCCCATCCAATCTATGCCCATTGGATTTTTGTATCCGCCCATGTTTTTCCAGACGTGAACAAATCCGTCTCCAACATTTGGCATATTAGTCAATGCATGCGTCAATCCATCCCAACCACCAACGCGCTCCAATCCAAGCAAGGTCAGCGGCAACAAACCGAGAACAATCAGGAAGAATTGCAGAACCTCATTGTATATTGAGGAGGTCAATCCGCCCAGCATCGTGTATGCAAGCACCACCGCAGCAGAAACAACAATCGAGGCAGTCATATCCCAGTTCAGCAAGAGCTTGAACACAATCGCCATCGCATACATATTGATGCCGGACATAAGCACTGTCATGACAGCAAAAGAAATTGCATTCAGTGCCCGCGTGGGTTCGTTAAAACGTAACTTCAAATATTCAGGAACGCTGTGTATCTTTGAGCTGTAATAGAACGGCATCATGAAGACAGCTAAAAACAGCATCGCAGGAATTGCGCCGACCCAATAGAAGTGTACGGTCTGAATTCCGTACTCCGCGCCTTGTGCGGCCATGCCCATCACTTCAATGGCACCAAGGTTCGCCGAGATGAATGCTAAGCCGGTTATCCAGCTTGGAATGGAGCGACCGGAGAGAAAGAATTCCTCGGTACTCGTCATGTTCTTCTTCAAAGCAAAACCTATGCCTAGAACGAAGACGAAGTAAACGCCAATAATTACATAATCAATGATGCCGATTTGCAAGGTTCTATCCGCCAAATGCCAACATCACTCAATCTAATAAACCGTCACGGAATGAATCCGGAAGGATCTGTGTATTACTCGTGTATCGCAGGCGTTTACAGGGCCACTGGTACTCAAGAACTAAGCCCAGTCATCTCTTCTTATTTTCCTAAAAGGATGCTAAGGTGAGTGCTCAGAATCCGAGAACCTCTTGATGATCGAAATCAAATTTCTTGTCGACAAGGTGAAGTTGATCCACCATGCGCTCACCAAGCCACTTGGTTCAGTGGGTGATCCTACTTTTATTCCGGAAATTGAGCCCAGAGAAAAGCTCATCACATTCAGACAAGCAGCCAAGAAATTAGATCCTAAGTCGTTTGAAACTCTGAGTTGCGACCGGCTCTACACCTTAATGACGCTTGCCAATCATCGTGGCGAAAAGTTGACTGAGTTGTGTAAGCAGGCTGAAGATTACGTGGCGAACTTGCAACAAGATCAAACTTTTGCACCGGTCCTGGCAGATACCGAGAAAGCTCTCGAAAAATACAAAGACGAGTGGCTTGAAGACTATGCTGAAAGTTTCGCCTTGATGAAACAACTTACCGGACTGACACTTGATCGTTCTTTCAATGTCTACATCACGCATCCCTGGCAGGGACAGGGCATGAATATGGATGACACTATCTTTCACACTTATCGTGCTGGATTCCCGCATTACAACACGGTTTATATGTGGCATGAAATCATGCACAGTTACATCAAATTGGAAAAGACAAATGATAAACGTTCTGATTGGGACACGGCTCATGCTGTGATTCAATTACTGACTGACAATGAATTACGCTGCAGGCTTGCGAAAAGTAGCAGTCCTGGTGCGGGCAAGCAAGGTGCACTTGCGGCAGAAACGACCTATCCACCGTTTAAGGGTCACAAGTCGCTTGAGAAAGCCATGGAGAATTTGTTGCCGAGCTGGCGCGAGTATCTTTCAGGAAAACAGCACGACATAATGGCTTATCTCAAAAAAGCAATTGAAATTGAAGATGAACGATTGTCAAAACTGGAGGGAAGCAAGAAATGATCAGTTTGCATTTCAAAGCGGCTCCGTACTTTCTTGCGTATTATCCACTTACTGCGTATCGCGCGGATTATTTCACAGATGGCAAATTTGATGAGTTAGTGGTCCAGTATCAGCACATTGCAAAAGCGTTCAACTCGCAAGCCTATGATTTCGTGTCGGAAGATCTTCGCTTCAGCTCCGACAGGTATTTCAGCGATGCTTCATTTAAGGAGCACGAGCTTTCGAAGCAGTGCGCCAAAGTGGATGAAATGCTTGAGAAAATGCAAAGCGAAGCCTGCTATAAAGAACTGCTAGAGCAGACAAATAAGGCATTAGTTGCTTGCAGGCATAACTGGGAAGAGTCTCTGCCCCGAATGCAAACATACGCCAATCGCATTTCGCCACCAACCGTAAATCAAGAAATAAATGTCTTTGTCACCCAGCCTTCCCTGACTCAGCATGGAACTTTCTTTGGTGACATTTACATGACTGATATGAAATCGGAGAATAGCAATTATCTCTGGTCTGCTGTGACTGATCTTGTCGTGCAACGAGCGCTTGGAGATGCAGAGACTATAGACCAACAGTGGGTTCAGCGTCTAATCAAATCTCTGTTTAATGAAGAGCTTAGCGAGTTGCTTCATTCAAAAAATCAGAACAAAGAAGACGAGAATGACAAAATTTTCGTCCGCGATAAAAACACACTGAGGCCAAAATTCAAACAATTCTTGAACACTGATCCGCATCAATCGCTGGCTGAGTTTAATCAAAAGGCTTTTGAGTTCATGATGCAGCAGTGGAACACCAAGTAGACTCAAGGGAAATACTGCATGCTTTCCCTTGAATCTTTGCATTTCAGGGAGATACTGCGCGTTTATCCCTTGCTCAGGGAGTCAATCAGGTATTTGTACTTCGACCACGCGGGGATAATAAATGTACGGATCTTTTTCATGTGCTTCCAGAGGTCCGGGGTTAATCAGGTAAGTGACAATCATTGAGCCTCTTTGACAAGGCTGCTCGGGGTGTCCCTTTGCGGCGTAGCACATTCCTCGTTTGAATAAATCGTCGGGTATTGTGTAAAGGAGCTTTTCTTCCGACCAGGGTCCACTCAGCGTAGGAGCGGTTCTGCCGACAATTCTTGCGCCTGAACCGCCAGGATGAAGGATGCACAGATACTTGTTTCCAACTTTTGAGATTGAAGCTTCCGCTGCAGCCTTTTCGAACAGTGGCGCGCAGTCAGAAGTTTTGTTCGACCAGGATGCTTCGTCCTTATCTTTGTGCAAGAATTCAAAGGCTTCGAGATTCAATTTTTCAAGATCGGCGAGAGGGATTCTTGCAAGCAATGATTGCCGGGTCTTCTCATGCAAGCCCATTACGTAAAGCATCTTTCCATCAATCAGGCAGGCTGTGCCGAAATGGAGTTCCGTGCCGGTGAACGGTAGGAGCAGGTGACGACATTGCCAGTGCGCCGGATCATCAGACGAATTATCGATAACGATCAGCTCATCCTGTTTATACACAAAGCCGAATGGTTCGTTCTTGTGACCTGGAATGGAACTGATGCGCTTGGCAAAACAGTAGACCTTGTTCTTGTAGAACGCGCCATCTCCTAGCCAGAGCCAATAGCCATTTTCTTCAGGGAAATAGCTTCCTGGTTTCTGCTTTTGTTTCCAGTAGAAAGTCATTTTTCCGGCGCTGATGTCCTGGAGTCCGATTGAGTTATTGATGAGATCGTTGTTTTGGCGCTTGCCACCACTAATGATGCCGATGAAAGTATCGCTGAAAAGCCAGAGGGCTTTGCCATTGTGTAGGTCTACACTGTATGCACCGTCGGATCCTGTCCACATTGGGTTTTGGGAGAACTGGGCGAACAGGTCAGGAGCAGACGAGCGCCTGGCTTGCATAAGCGGGCGGGACGCCCGCGATCCCAGGGCTTCCGCCTTACATGGTAAACCTGTTAACAGTGCGAGGATGAAGGAGAACAATAATCCAGCTTGCATTCGACGAAACATATTAATGCACCAATACAGCTTGCAATGGGAGACCCAAAATTAATGCTCCAATCCGGCGCGTTCCTGGCGTTCGATTTGTTCGAGCGACAATCCCTTTGTTTCAGGAACTTTCAGGCAGGAGAATACCAATGACGCGAGAGCAATTAAGCTGTACATTGCGAAGGTTAGTCCCACGCCAAACTTTGCCAGGAGTATCGGAAAACTGTAGCTTACGATGAGGTTGCTTACCCAGGCAATTGCAGTTGCGAAACTCATGGCGAAGCCACGGATGCGTAGTGGATAGATTTCGGAAATGATGATCCAGAAAATTGGGCCGAGACTAATGGCGAAGAAAGAGACAAAAGTGAAAGTGCTACCGACTCCAACCCATTTCAGGACTTCGCTATCGCCATGCAGCAGAAAACTCAACGACAAACACGCAAGGCTTATTGTCATTCCGACATTGCCAATAATCAGCAAAGGTCGTCTGCCCAGCTTGTCGATAAGAGCCACAGCAATGATTGTCATTAAGACATTGATGAGACCCACGCCAGCTGTCGCGAGGATGGAGACTGAATTAGACGTGAGCCCGGCCAACTTGTAAATCGACGGCGCGTAATAAATTACAGTATTTATTCCTGTAAATTGTTGAAAAATACCAAGGCCCAATCCAATCACTAAAGCGCCCCGTAAATGTGGTGCAAAGAATTCTCGCCAATCTCCCTTTTCTTCGGCAAGAGATTCTTCAATGTCTTTCAGCTCAGCATCGACGGGCGCACCCTGGCGAATACGGCCCAGTACGCCGCGAGCCTTGTCGTGCTCCTGCTTTAGAACCAACCAGCGAGGGCTTTCAGGTAGAATCAAAATTCCAGCAGCCAAAAGCACAGCCGGAATAGCGCCGATAGCCACCATTGCTTGCCAGTTGCTGCCTGCGGCAAAGATGTAATCGACTATATAGGAAAGCAAGATTCCCATTGTAATCGCCAGTTGATTCAACGCAACCAGCGCGCCACGATTGTTTGCGGTGGACATTTCGCTGATGTAGAGAGGAGCCGCAAAGGAAGCAATTCCTATGGCAAGCCCCAGGACAAAACGCCCGGCTACAAGAGCATCAACTGACGAAGCCATCGCGGTTACCACGGATCCGACACCAAAGAGTAATGCTGTTGCAAAAATAACTTTCTTGCGGCCGAAATAGTCAGTCAAGCGGCCGCTGATCAATGAGCTGAATGCTGCGCCAAAGAGAACACCGCTAACAACGAGTCCCTCACCTTCGGGTGTCAGGTGGAATTGGTCGCGCATGAAGAGAAGAGCACCAGATATGACACCAGTATCGTAGCCGAATAGTAAGCCGGAAAGAGCGGCTATGGTGGCAACTACATAGACGAATCTCGAACTTTTGATTGCTGTTATGGTGGCGGCTTCTCGAGTGGAGATCATACGGTTCGAACCCTCTTGGACTTATCTTGTGAATTATTGAACTTAACTTGTGAATTATTGAGCTTATCTTGAATTCTTGGTTAGCTCGAAACCGACGCTAGCCTGAAGCTATCCCTGGGAGCGCCGGCAGCCTGCCGGCTTCTACTCCGGCAAGATCGATCCGATCATTTAGAAGCCGACTTGAAGGCGACGCTCCCGGGAATAGCTGCGAATTGTTGGCAGTTGATGCATTGATTAGATCGAGTGCGAGTAGACACGCACCAAGCACTGGTTGCAGTTCTGCTAGATTTACTTTGCAATTCGGTAAGCGGTGTTGAACGGCATTACGTAAAGGTTGGACTACAATTTCTCCTGCGTTGAACAAGCCGCCGACAAGAGCGAGTTCGCATACGTTGTCATTTCCAGTGATTTTTTCATAAGCCGGCGAGCCACCGGCGCTCCCGGGGAGAGAGTTGGCGCTCCTAGGGTGGAAACCACTTCTCGGTGCGAATCCCAATTTTCTGGCGACGGCTTCGACGCATTCGGCTATGTGATTTGCGCCCTCGTCGATTAACGAAAGGGCAACTTCGTCGCCATGCTCAGCAGCGCTGATGAGCAAAGGACATAGGCTTGCAATTTCGGCGCGGGACATGCCCAATACATATAGGCGATGCATTATGTCATTCATGCTCGTAAGTTCCAGGCGTTCCATCACGAGTTGTTTGAGCACGGTGCCCTTCGAGCGACCGTCTTCGGCACGAACGGCAGCCTTCATAGCATTCAATCCATACCAATAACCTGCGCCCTCGTCTGAAAGCAAATGCGCCCAGCCGCCACTGCGCCATTCTTCTCCTGCGGCGTTACGCCCATAAGTACTTGCACCGGTTCCGACGATTTGCACAATGCCAGGACGCCCGGACAAGCCCCCGGCAAGAGCAATACGACAATCATGATCAATGCCAAGCCTCTCGCCAGTCGGCAAGTCCAGATCTTCTGCAATTGCTCGAATCACTGCTCGATCTGTTTCTGAAACTACACTTGCCAATCCGAGAAATGCCGCGTCGAATCGGATTTTTGTAAGTTCAGCCTGATGAGATGCTTGAGCAATAGCCAGCGCGATGTTGGCTTTAGTGAGTTGAAGCCCTACATCGTGATAGTTGGATGGTCCGGAGCTTCCTTCCCCGAGTATCTCTCCTGAGCTGGAAACTATGCAGGCATAAGTTTTGGTGCCACCACCATCGACTCCAAGTACGTATTTCACTTGCTAACTCCTGAAGTTTGCTCATGCGATTTCTTGATGAACGCTTTTATCACTTTCGCTTGCACATCACCTTTATTGATCAGTCGATAACTACCTGCAGCCGCTGGAACAACAAAAGTCTCGGCATAGTTGAAGCGCTGACGCAACCCGGCAGCTGTCTGCAGTTCTATTTCCGAACCTTCCACCAGGCTGAGAACATGACAGGATCCATCAGTCGTTGCTTCCACGCTGCTGCCAAATTCAAAACGATGCACATCATAGAACTGATCCACGTGCGTAGGCAGGTGTAGCAATTGCCAATCATCGCCTTTATCAATAATACGAGGTTTTGAAACAAATTCCTCTTTAATTCGCTTGCCTCTGCGGTCTAAATATAGATTCTCAAACGCACGAGAAATGTTGAGCGGACGCGGCTTGCCGTCCAGATCCAGGCGCATCCAGTCGTACATTTTGAAAGTAAAAATGTAAGGGGTGGAACTGATTTCGAGAACAAGATTATTTTCGCCGGAACAATGGATCGTTCCATTCGGAATCAAGAACAAATCATGCTTCCTGGCAGGCTCTATGTTGACAAATTTTTCGATCTCGACCGGTGTGCCATCTTTGAAGCTCTTCTCCAGCTCAGTTCTAAAAACATCAGTATCAGCATCCTGGCGGAAACCAAGGTACACTTGCGCACCTGGCTCGCAGTCTAGAATGTAATAGGTTTCGTCTTGTGTAAAAGATTCACCAAAATGAGACTTTATGTATTCCGGACGAGGATGGCATTGCACGGAAAGATTGCCACCACCAAACGTGTCTAGGAAATCAAAACGAATCGGAAACTCATGCCCGAAGCGCTCCGCTGAATTACCAAGGACAGCCTGGTTATTGTGGAAGAGCAGGAAGTCAGCCGAAATTTCCAGCAGCTGATTATCGCTCTCTAGCAATAATCCATTCTCCGGAAAAATTAGTTCAAAAGACCATGCATAGTTCGGCGGAGTTTTAGATAACTTTGGAATCCGCTTTTTGATCCACTGTCCGCCCCATGGTCCCGGTTCAAACCACGGACGTACGCGGAAATAATTCTTGGACATAGTCTCTAGCGCAGCACGCAGATCTTGTCCAGAAATTATCGCCGGTTCTTCCGGGCGCTGCTCGTCAACGATAAGCTGGATCTTCGGCAGAAGATTCGCTTTGTGCTTATTTTGCGCTATCCAATCAATAAAGTAAAAGCGCTTATACATTTGCTTGGGATCAGCAGGCTTTCTCTGACCCAGGTTGCAAATCGAACCGGCACGCGAGCGAAATTGAATTTCGTTTTTTGGCACATCAACAAAAACTAAATATCCCTCAGCGAATAGCGCCGCACCGGTACCATAAACAATACTCAGCTCTGCTTGATCATCATGCTGTAATTTTTCTATTTGAAAAAAGTCCGCGAGCTCACCGCTGAAACGCTTACCAAAAATCGGATCATCGCCGCCGAGAAAGGGTGCAATCAACTGATCGATCTCAGCCTCGTTTTTGAGCCTCTCAGCCACATCAATAAAGGATGCCCGAATGCCGAGGCTGCGCAACGCAGATTCTAGCTTCGCACGGAAATTGGCCCAGAAGACTCCGACGTAACCATCAATAATCACATCCCGTTTGTCTGCCAGCTTTTTAGCCAGGGCATCGTAGCCAACAGAAATCTTGCCTTCACCAACAGAAAAACTGCCATAGATATTGTAATCGCCCGCCGCCGGCGGACAATCTTGTACGGGCACCAAATCTTGCGTCGTTTTACGCCAGAGCGCAGGTAATGTCACTGCCTAATCCTTCCTCGCCAGTGAAGTAATCGATTAAGCCAGAGTCCCTATTTATTTGTACAAACCCCATTCGGTAGGGGCGCCTCACGGGCGCCCAGACAAATGCAATTTAGCCGTACACGATCCTTTTATCCGATCATAGCTAGCTACGATCCTATGTGTAGGGGCGACGCCATGCGTCGCCCGGAATACTAGAAATCTAGGGAATACACGATCCGCGCGAGTGAAGTTTGCCTTTATGGCTCGCTTCCAGATCGGAACCACTTCGAAAGAAGCGATTTGAAATTGAGCTCTGGCTCAATTCAGGAATTCAAGAGATTGCATTCTAACCCAGAGAATTAATTGATGCTACATAACTTAGAGAATTGTCAACTAGTAAGCAGCAACAGCAAACTTGTGTCACAGAATTGTCACGGATCATTCAAAATAAAAACACTATTGCTTGGCCGTCTTCCATTTGAAATCAAATAGTCCTCGAATGAATCGCACACTGCCGATACATAAAGCATTGCACGTTCGCAGAAGAATCCGAATAAACGGTATTGGCAAACCAAATAAGCATGGCATCACCCGGGAGGGGACTTTAATATTCGTTCAAAATGAAAAGTTTAGAATAGCTTCAAACCCAGCGATCAGGAGCAATCATGAGAGACGAGAAGAAGCCAAACGTCGAAAAGAAAACCAGCAAAAATGTTGAGCAGAGCTACTCAGCTGGATTTGGTCGAGGAAAGTTTTTCTCAGGAAAACGAAAGAAAAATAGTGAGCTGGCAAAATGCAATACGAGTTGCAGCGGATCGTGCAAGTAACGATTAAAGACTGTACTCAGTCGGAACCCGATCTGCGTTCACTCTGGAACAAAATCGAATCATTTGAGCTAGATGATCCCACAGCCAAACAACCTTTTTCCAAAGCTCTGGCTGAAGAAATGGATTGGGATCAGGACTTCACAAACATGGCTATTGAAGAGTATCGAAAGTTCATGTTTCTTTCGAGCACAAACCCTGACTCCATGGTGCCATCGATCAACATTGATACCGTGTGGCACTGGCATTTGCTTTACACAAAATCGTACCGTCGATTTTGTCAGAAGGCTCTGGATTGTGATTTTTTGGATCACCAACCAGGCACCGGCAACGAGGGAGAAGACGAGCTTTTCAGGCACCTTTACACCGAAACCCTGCGACGATACCGGGAATTCTTTGGTTACGCGCCACCTGAAACAATCTGGGGAGGACAGTAAAAACAGGCTTGCTTATTTCCAAGCATTCCAATTGTTGGACTTACTTTTGCTATTTCCCTGCTGATAACACTCAAAGCACATCCGGCGTCACGGAATTGTCACGGGAGTCCTCCGGTTTTGATGCTACGGTCGCACCAATGGAAGCACTCATGATGCTCCCTATTGCAAACCACTGCATAAAACTGAGAATCTCATGCAGAATGAAAAATCCTGTCAGCGCACCAAACGCAGGTTCCAAACTCATAAGAATACCGAATGTATTCTTCGGCAACTTCTTCAAAGCATACATTTCCAGAGTGTATGGAATCGCGCTCGATGCCAGCGCGAGTTCAAACCCTGGCACTATGAGTGGTGCCTGAAATAACTTAGTGCCGGTCTCACCAAAGCCAAGCGGAAAAATCGTTATTGCTGCAATGAGCATTCCCCAGCTGGTCGCACTGCCGCTAGGCAGGTGTGATACGCCCTTGCCAAAAATGATATAGAGTCCCCAGCAAAGAGCGCTTGCAAAAGCAAACGCCACGCCAGTTGGATCAAGCGAATTTGCATTTACTTGAAACGGAAGAAGCAAATACAAACCAAATACGGTCAATGCAATCCACAAGAAGTCAATCAACCTGCGCGAAGAAATCAGCGCAACAGTTAGAGGTCCCGTAAATTCAATAGCAATAGCAACGCCCATAGGCAGCCTGCCTATTGCTTCATAAAAGACGAAGTTCATCAGCCCTAAGGTGATGCCATAAAGCAGAATCGCTTTGAAGTCTCTTCCGCTCAGAGGACTTCGCCACGGCCGCCAAAACGCAAGCAAGATGACCGCAGCAAAAACGACACGAAAAGCAGCCGTTCCACCAGGACCAACAACGGGAAACAATTGCTTTCCGTAAGAGGTGCCTACGGTTAGCGAGATTATTGATCCCAACACCGCAGCGATTGGAAGAAGATGCATACTAATACTTCAACTGAACGATCTGCGAATCTATTGCAAGATAAAGCACGCTGACAAAATTCGCGGCAGCCGCGGATAGTAATGCTTGCTTAATCGTGTTGCGTTCGAGCATGCACAATACGCAGCCCTCGACCAAAAACGAATAGGTGAAATACAGCACCATCCCCACTGCACGATAGCTCAAAATCGGCGGAGCAATTCCAAGCATCAAACAGATAAACGAAACCGAATTCATAAGCAGCGCATCAAGCACGCAAATCCAGATTCCGCCCCAACCAGTCAAACGCAGCATAAGGCATTCAACCAGTACTACAGGGACGAAATTGAAAACGAAGAATTCAGTCATTCTGATTTCGACTTTTTCTCAAACTTCGATAAGCAGAACATGAAAGCCCCAAAGGCTCCCATCACTAAGCCCCAAATAAGATTGAGGTTTATCGATTGGGTCCCCAGTTGGCTGTTCTGTGGCTGAATCAGCCCGGTTGCGATCAGCACTACTGAATTAATCAGAAAGTAAATTCCAATTGGTAATCTCAAATCAAGCATGACTTCACCAGAAAACGATGTTGCAAATCAAGAGTAAAACACCCATCAAGCCGGCAAGGATTGGCGGCTGCTTATACCAGGGAAGACCTTTCATATCCACGATTGGCCCTTCGCCCCAGACTAGCCCCTTCAATTCTTCAACCGGCTTGCACTTGGTGAAGAGTGAAATGAGAATCGTGAAAACGAAGCAAACACTCCATGCTACAACTGCTCGCCAGAAATTACCTGCCATTGGCGAAGCGAATGTAAGTGCCGGATGGCCTTCTGGATAGGTAGAGAAGTAGAAGTGCACGGCTGCGGCCACAGTGCCAAGCACCAAGCCGAAGAATGCTCCCCAGGGAGTCGCTTTCTTCCAGAACATTCCCAACAGGAAAGTTGCAAACAAGGGTGCATTGAAGAACCCAAATATTGTTTGCATGTAGTCCATAATGCTTTCTGCTTTCATGGCCAAATAAGCAGATGCAATACCAAGAATAATACCGCCCCCGGTGGCAAGACGCCCTACCAGTAAGTAGTGCGCATCGCTCTTATCCTTGGCAAAATAGTTCTTGTAAATGTCATACGTCCACACTGTGTTGAACGCTGTAATGTTGCCGGCCATGCCCGACATGAAACTCGCAAGCATGGCGGTCAGCCCAATTCCAAGCATTCCACTCGGGTAGAATTTCGAGAGTAATAAAGGAATAGCCATGTCAAACTTGGTCTGACCTTCATTCGGGTGACCAATGTTTGGGAACAGCACCAGCGCCATCATGCCCGGTAGAACTGTAATTGCCGGGAAGAGTATCTTTGGGAAAGCAGCAATAAGCGGCGTTCGCTGAGCAGCAGGAAGATCCTCTGCAGCAAGTGCTCGCTGAATGACAAGAAAGTCCGTACACCAGTAACCGAAGGAGAGCACAAAACCGAGCCCGGTCACAATGCCAAGCCAGTCGCATCCCATCGGATTTTGAACGCCGGGAGCTGTGTGAATCCAGAGATGGCTGAATCCGGCTGGCAAATGGGAATCCATTACTTTCCAGCCGCCAATGTTCACCAGACCCATGATCGTCAATGGCAAAAATCCGAGAACGATCAGGAAGAACTGCAGCACTTCATTATATATAGATGAGGTGAGTCCACCCAAAGCTGTGTACGACAGAACGACGACCGCCGAAACCCAAATGGAAGCGTTCATATCCCATCCCAGCAGAAGCTGGAATACCATAGCCATGGCATACATGTTCACGCCGGACATCAGAATGGTCATGAAGGCAAACGAGAGCGCATTCAATCCGCGCGTCGCTTCGTTGAAGCGCATCTTTAGATATTCGGGAACACTCTTGATGCGCGAGCCGTAATAAAACGGCATCATGAATACCGAGAGAAAGAGCATGGCTGGAATTGCTCCCACCCAATAGAAGTGCGCAGTCATGATACCGTATTTGGCACCATTACCCGCCATGCCCATCACTTCAATCGCGCCAAGGTTTGCCGAAAGAAAGGCCAATCCTGTGATCCAACTGGGGATCGATCTTCCCGAGAGAAAGAAGTCTTCGCTGCTCACCATTTGCTTCTTAAGAGCGAAGCCAATGCCAACCACGAAAAGGAAATAAATTACGATTACAACGTAATCAACGACACCGACGTGCAAGGATGCGCTCCTTAGTCGAAATCAGCTGGTGAACCACCACCGCCGCCGCCGCCACGATCGTTCTTGCTGCCAAGAAGTCTGAGATTTGTGCCGTAGACGAACGGACGGCTGTGCTTTACGCCGCCATCATCTGTCCAGCTACTGAAATCGAGCCTGCCTTCTACGCCAACGAGACTGCCTTTGCGCACATATTCTCCGGCTACTTCAGCCTGGCGCCCCCACAGCTCAACGTCAAACCAGTCTGTCTCTTTCTCTTTGGTGGGGCGATTTACTGCCACGCTGAACGTGGTCTTAACTCTGCCAGACTCAAAGTAACGCATTTCCGGATCTTTGCCGGCGCGTCCTACAAGCATTACAGCATTTACCATGGCTTACCCCCGGCAACCCTGAAAACTAACCTTTAACCCTCAGATTATCCGCGATTTTGATGCCTATGTGTACGAGTTTTTTCACTATTGAAAACAGATTATGCAGTTTGCAAGTAGAATAAACGTGGCTTTGTGAGCCGCATTTGCCAGTCGGAGGGCGGGAGAATTATTACTACATTCTCAGGCAAGAAAAAGTTTGCCAATGAAATATCCAACGGAGAGACAAACGGCGGTTCCACCCGCGAGTTGCAAGCGGCGCCTCAGTCGGAAAAAAATGAAGAGCTAAAGCTGTCGCTCAAGCAGCCGGTGTGGCACGTCCTTCTACTTACAGTCGTGACATTTAAGCTCTACTTTATTTATTGGTGTTATAAAAACTGGCGCGATTTGTCCCGATTGATCGATGCAGAAGGTCTTGGTTGGGGCGACGCCATGCGTCGCCCGGTTGAAGACACGCTTCCTCCTACTGAAAAAGCACAGACAGCAACAGCATCGCTTCATGAAGCTAACAAAGACACAACGGCGGAGCTAAGTAAGGCGGGAAATGACGATCTCATTTCAAAGCTGCTGCCAGATCACCTGGCCAGCTTCAAAGATGCGAGCCCGTTTTTGCGTGCTTTCGGGGTTGCGATTCCTTATTTGAACGCCTATTTGTTTTTCACTCTAACGCTTGGAATTGCGCGTTTGCAGACAGCCAAATCATTTGCCGGCGATCATCCAATCATATGTTCTACATTGATCGTGTTTGCGTGGATTACGTTGTCAATGCTGTCCATATTGCCGGGAGCATATTTCTTCCTTTTCTCTCTTTGCGCGATTCCTCTTGCGTTCGTTCAACATTGGGTGAATAAATTCATCGACTCTAAAGAAGAGAAAGGATTACTGATGCGCCACGGATTCACAGGTGGTGAAATGGTGGTTGTCATCGTAGGCGCACTCTGGTTTGGGTATCTGGTATCCGCATTCATCATGGGTTCGGCGAAGTGATAAAAAGTGTCTCGGCATAAGATACATTCCAGGACCAGAAACAAATTCCTAATTTCAAAATACACACTGGTTTTCCTGTGTGTCGTACTCAGCACGCTTTCTCCCGTTCAGCAAGAACAAGGGGCATGCGCAGCGAGCCAGAAGAAACTGAAAGTCAAATTCGAATCTAAGTCAAATGGTCATCTGTCAAAGTCTGTAGTAATAAAATGGCTCCAGCATTCACGTGAGGCTGTGTCGCAGTATTATGGACAGTTTCCAATAAACATCGAAGATTTGACTGTTAGCATCGATGACGAAGACGGGGACTCCGTTGGGCTTGGAACTACAAATGCTGAAGAGGGACAGGCAAGTATTGAAATACGAATCGGCGACGATATCAGCAAAAGCAGGCTCATGCACGACTGGACAGCCACACATGAAATGACGCATTTAGCCATGCCTATTTTAGGACGAACTGATCGCTGGGTGGCGGAAGGAATGGCGACTTATATTGAACCAATTGCTCGGCTGCAGCTCGGACAGGTTAGTCCCGAAGAAGTCTGGGGCGATCTTGCAAAAAATGCGCCACGTGCTCTCAGACGGCAAGACAAGGGATTTCGCGGTACACGTGATTTAGGCGAACTGTACTGGGGCGGCGCAATCTGGTGCCTGGTAGCAGACATTGAGATTCGTCAAAAGACACAGAATCGTTTCGGGTTTCAGGATGCAATGCGTGGAATTGTCAAATCAGGTGCCACCGTATTCAGTGACTACTCAGCCAGGGATGCCCTAAAGTTTGGAGATGAGGCGATTGGAGTTTCCGTTTTGGTGCCACTCTATGAACAGTTCTCGACCGGACCTATCGATGTTGATCACGAGGACCTGTTGCATAAATTGGGAATCGTTCGTTCAGGCGGTGCCGTCCGTTTTGACAATACTGCACCGTTAGCAAACCTACGTCGTTCAATTGAAGCCGGGAAAGAGCCGGGCTAATGTCAGCAAAGCGCCGGTGCCACCGAAGCAAATTCTATTCTATGAAGATTCACACCCAAAGATACTTGCAGGGACTCGTGAAAAGCTTCTCTAAGCAGAAAACAGACACGGAAAGTGCCTGTTTTCTTTTAACCACTTATTGCGAAGCTAATTACGCATTCTTCTCAGCAATATCACCCAGAATTGGAAGCTTGAATTCCTGATTGTTATAAACACAATAGATTGCATAAACACAGAGCCCGATGAAGGCGAGGAATATCAAACTCGAACCCATAGCTAGTAAGCTGTATGCATAGTAACCGAGAGCGATAGAAAGTGCGCCCATCAATGAAGAGTTGATCACGCCGAGTCCAATGGCTGCCATTGATAATCCCAAACCTTGAATTGCATGGAAGCGCAATTGCTTGTTTGATTTCGGTTCTGTCTTCAAGAACATGATTGACGCGATCAAACTTGCACAAAGAATTGGTGTGTAGCAAAGAATTGCGGCAACCTTATAATCAAGACCTAAAACATTGGTTTTGCCGTTGGCTGGTAAATTTCTAAACTCGTTCATTTCAATCTCCCCCTGAGTTGTAAAGATACAACCCGGGTTCAGAGGAGTTTAGGAAGACTAGAGAATTAAATCCCCGAATCCAGCCCAGCTCTAGCGAAAACAGGCGCTTGCGGCGCCTGTTCCCGGGGGAGAGTAGGGAAAAACTTATCGCCGATTCATAGCCGTGTAGCAAATATCGATATCTGTGCTGAATCCTGGTTTGGAAGATCTAACGAGCGTTATGCAAACTACGTTTCCTTGTTTGCTCGCTTGAATGACACTTGCTGAAGTGCTGGAAGAAATCTCCCATTTGTACATTTTGAGAGCATCTTGATACCAGCGTAAGATAGACTGCTGATCTGCTCTGGCATCCATTTTGTATTGAATGCAGGTGAAGCCTCGCTGATGGGGATAAATAAGCCCCTTTTTGAATTCTGTTTGGCCTGTGAAGGTCGGCACGTCAGGCAGCGCCTGGTAAGATTTCACTTCCTGAAAATCGTATTGCTTTTTGATTTCTTCAGTGTACTTGGTGCTATTTGTTGAATTTGTGGCGTTTGCCGCTTGAGCGCATATCAACAAGCTCAAGCAAGCTGTTGATACATTCAACATAATTTTTCTGCGGCTCGCATTTTTGCTCTTGCTGTTCATGATTATATTCCCTGAGTTGATTGCGGTGGGTTGATAGCTTGTAGTAAACACCAATGTTCTGAAAAATCTTTGAGAATTTCTTGGAAGAACGATTCTTGAATATCCAGACTTGGTTGAAAAAAGGGCGAGGAAACCATCGCCCTTTCATCGTCTCGTTTAGTTGGGGTCCCAGAAGATTCCGTCGCCACCATTGTTGCTTGTCGCATTGCTGAAGCTCAGCGTACCGAGAAGATTTCTGTAACCGGATGAGGGTGTGAAGGTTGCGCTGTCGATGCCTACAGCAGTGCTGCTGTGCATGAACGGGTATTTGGGGGCGCCGCCATCGTTAGGAGCATTCACAGAGAGATTGATCAGATTGTAGGTATTTGAAACAGTCTGTTTGGCTCCATCGGTCTGGCTGTAACTAGTCCAACTCGGTGCATTTCTGCGATCTGTCACATGGAATTTGTTATCGTCGCCGCGGAAAACGACCAGATGAGCGCCCATTCCGATAGCTTGCGTATTCAAGACGGCGTCAATTTCTGCATCAGTGGCTTCGGGCTTAATCTGGTGAAGACGCTGTGTAATTGTCTGAAGAACTGAATTTGCATTGCACTGTGTCAATAGTTCGCGAAGCGAGCCATCATGTCCGATGTAATTCTGTCCGGGATAGACTTGTCCGTGATCAAAAGCCTTCAGTCCAGTTGGAAAATTGGGTGCGGGAATGTACTGCTTGTAGTATGGATGGCTGGGGTCATGTACGTGAGCAGGGCCAACCTTTTGAAATCCTTCACCAACTTTTGCTTTGTAGAGCTCAACAGCCATCAAACTGCTCGAATTAAAGTGAACTCCTTCCGCTTTATGCGGCCAGGCTGCGTTCATTCTGTCAATAAGCGCTTGGACATCAGCACTTTGCTCGCCGAAGTTGTCTGAAGTAATCTGAAGCATACCTGCCTCTGTAATGGTGTTGGGGTCGCCGAAAATACCTTGTGTACTGGGAGCAGCGGGAAGTGGTTGTCCCAGAGCCTTGGCTTTGTTGTAGGCTGCCCATTGTTGATACAAAGCGCCATTTTGAGTGAAAGCACGTGTGGCTGTAGGACCAGGAGCGATGAATACTGGATTATTGAGTTCTTGTGCCCAGATATTGTCGTTGCTTCCCAGGACTCCGTCAAAGCCAGTCGCGTCGCCATTGTCGATAAGGATATAACCACGCGGAATAGCGGCGGTAAATTGTGTATTGAGCGCACCCACTAAAGAGCAGGCGATGCCTTTCATCACACTTGCTTCACCGCCATTTTTGAAGCTGTTGGGAGGCACTGCACCAGCAACACCAGCAGGCATAGCAAGATGATTGTTGAAATCCTTTTGTGACACCAGGTGGGGAGCTTGTCCAGGCATAACCGGCACACCGCAGATGGACTTGGAAAAGCCTGGAAATGTGATGGCTTTATAGCCGGAGATGTAGTTCAGTTTTCTCGCTGAACTTTCGCTCGTGGTGGTGTCAGCTGGGAGTGAAACAAGCTTGCCGGTGGAGCTGGAGAATGGAACTGTGCGTGGGTCCAGGTCAACATTGCTCGATGAACCTGGTTCCATGTAGGCGCTCTCGAAATTATCGTTATCGGATTTGGCTGAAGCATCATTGCCCAGCATTCTTACGCTCTCAACCATCGAGACATTGGTAAATGTCGAACCCATTGTGTCTTTGTTATTTAGAGCATCGCGCAGCTTGGCGCCGATGCCGTTAGAGCCTTGAAGAACATCCATTAGTAATTCAGCATGTTGTTTAGCATCAACTGTGCCCTCAGCTTGAGCATTGAGCGACACCAGAAGAACCTGTCCGACAATGCGATTGTAGTTGGCCAGGCTGACCTGACCTTTATCGAGAAGTCCGGCAAAGTTAAGGGATTCCTCGGTTTGTTGGGTCAACGGTACGTCAGGCTTACGAATGGCTTCTCTGGCGACGGTGAGGCTACCGGCGTCGGTTGCATGAAGGAGCTCTCTTGAACCACCCATTTGCATGGACAGAATGAAGAATGCGAATGTAATCATCATAAATACTACGGTTGCGGCTGCGACAAAAGTTAAAGCAGCACCGCTATTATTGCGGTTCTTCATAGTCCTTTCTCCCGATTTACTAACTGCTCGAA
Organism: Obscuribacteraceae bacterium (SeqCode); assembly: GCA_044358055.1. Taxonomy (GTDB): domain Bacteria; phylum Cyanobacteriota; class Vampirovibrionia; order Obscuribacterales; family Obscuribacteraceae; genus JAIEPM01. Next base: position 21,379 of record JBIKOL010000019.1, on the reverse strand, counting down.
GTCCGTTGCTTTCGATGCTACTAATTTACTCAGGGCGACTGAAAAAATTCTGAGAATGGATCGCAGGAAGATTAAATCGACAATTTTGCTTAAATCAGCATTCACGCAGGGTTAACGGACCAGCAATATCGTTTCTCTTGACCCGTGAAGGCTGGACTAGCGTCTTGACTAATTTTTCGTTGAGCCCCAAGGCGCTGTCTGGCACCGACCTGGCAGCGCTTGCCCGTCATGCAACAGCAGATCGGACAAAAACTTAGCTTCAGTTAAATTAGATGAAAAGCATACTTTCCCCGACTTAAAATTATTCAGCTCTCTGCTTGCCAGAGACTGATTTTTCGGCCACTCAAAATGGAACCTTAACCTGAAGGATGCCTCAATGATTAATAGACTCAGTAAGTTTGCCCTGGTTCAGACCGCGGTGCTTGCAATCCTGGCACAGTCTGCTTTTGCTGTTGGAGAACCCCGTCGAAATCAATTTTGGTGGCCAGATGATTTAGACCTTTCGCCTCTCCGCGCGCACTCGGCGGAGTCCAATCCGCTGGGTAAGGATTTCAACTACGCTAAGGCATTCCAGACCCTCGACATCAATGCAGTGAAAAAAGACATTGCGAATGTGATGAAGACATCACAAGACTGGTGGCCGGCAGACTACGGAAATTATGGTCCATTCTTTATAAGGATGGCCTGGCATGGCGCGGGCACTTATCGAATTTTTGATGGACGCGGTGGCGTGGCGGGTGGACAGCAGCGCTTCGAGCCGCTGAACAGCTGGCCCGATAATGCCAATCTTGACAAGGCACGCCGATTGTTATGGCCGGTAAAAAAGAAATACGGACAGAAGATTTCCTGGGGAGATTTGATGGTTCTGACAGGGAACGTTGCGCTTGAACAAATGGGCTTCAAGACATTTGGTTATGGCGGTGGACGCGCTGATGATTGGCAGTCTGATCTAGTCTATTGGGGACCGGGCGCCAAGTTTATGTCAAGCAATGTGGACGCATCCGGCAATTTGGAAAAACCATTAGGTGCCACTCAAATGGGATTGATTTATGTGAATCCGGAAGGTCCAGGCGGCAATCCGGATCCTGTGGCTGCGGCCAAGCACATAAGGGAAGCCTTCGGTCGAATGGCTATGAACGATGAAGAGACGGTTGCATTGATTGCCGGCGGTCACACCTTTGGAAAAGCTCACGGTGCGCACAAAGCTGAATGCGGACCGCCACCTGCAGGAGCACCGATTGAAGCACAAGCTTTCGGCTGGGCAAACAAGGTTGGCACCGGAGCTGGTCCTGATGCGATAACCAGTGGTTTGGAAGGTGCCTGGTCCGGATCACCTGTGGCATTCACAATGAACTACCTGAACAACTTGTTCAACTTCGATTGGGAACTAACAAAAGGACCCGGTGGAGCTTCGCAGTGGATCCCGAAAAACGGCGCGGGAGCCAACACAGTTCCGGATGCGTTTGACAAGACAAAACATCATCCTCCGATGATGTTCACCACAGACATCTCGCTGAAAACTGATCCGGAGTATTCAAAAATTGCTAAGCGCTTTAAGGACAATCCTGAGGAATTCAAGCTTGCATTTGCCAAAGCCTGGTTCAAGTTGACACACAGAGATATGGGACCTCTGTCTCGTTATCTTGGCTCTGAAGTGCCGAAAGAAGCGCTAATCTGGCAAGATCCAGTTCCTGTTGCTGATTACAAAATGATCGATGCGAATGATATCGCCGAGCTAAAGCGTAAGATTCTTGTCTCCGGACTGACGATTCCTGAACTTGTTAAAACGGCATGGGCGTCTGCAGCGTCATTCCGAGGCACGGATAAACGTGGTGGCGCCAATGGTGCTCGCCTGCGACTGGCTCCAGAGAAGGACTGGGCGGTGAATGATCCAAAGGAAAGTGCGAAAGTTATCGCCGGTCTTGAAAAAATACAAGAAGAGTTCAATCACAACAGAACTGACGGAAAGAAGGTTTCACTAGCGGATCTCATTGTGCTTGGCGGTAGTGCTGCCGTTGAGGAAGCGGCGAAGAAGGCGGGTCATCCGGTTCAAGTAGCATTTGCACCTGGACGCACGGATGCCTCGCAAGAGCAAACCGATGTAAGTTCATTTGCTGTACTCGAACCCAAAGCTGACGCGTTTAGAAACTACTACGTTAAAAGCGATGAACGAACTCCGACACAAATGCTCGTTGAGCGCGCAGACCTCCTGAGACTTACTGTCCCCGAAATGACAGTGCTTCTGGGCGGAATGCGAGCACTTGATGCAAATGAGGGGCATTCTCAACTAGGTGTATTCACCAGCCGCCCTGGCACATTGAGCAACGACTTCTTCATCAATCTGCTGGACATGGGTACGAAGTGGTCGAAGTCGGCTGCGCATGAGGGTGTTTATGAAGGGCACGATCGGAAAACAGATAAGTTGCGGTGGTCTGCATCTCCGGTGGATTTGATTTTTGGCTCGAATTCCGAGTTGCGCGCGGTTGCTGAGGTTTATGCTTCAGATGATGCCCACCAGAAGTTTGTTGATGACTTTAGCAAAGCATGGACAAAAGTGATGAATTCGGATCGCTACGATTTGCATTGATCCCGCGGACGACGATGTCCGATGGGGAAATCATTTGCCCTCAAGCGTGAGCGACAAAAAGTAATGGTAGGGGCCGAGAGCCATTATTGAAGCTAGTTGGATCCTGCAGGCAAGGAGACGGAGAAGATGCTCCCGCCTTTGTCGGAGTCACGCACAGCAACTGCTCCACCCTGCAATTCGGCGAGTTTCTTGGAAATGTATAAACCGAGTCCTGAGCTGGGCGAGTTTTGGCGCGGAGAGGCGTTCAAGGTGCCCCAGCGTTCGAACAGTTGTTCTTTCTGTTCAGCTTTGATTCCGGGACCGCTGTCCTCGACCTCAATTATGACAAATGAATTTTGTTTGTGAGCGCGCAGACGGATTTCTGTTCCAGCAGGAGACCATTTGATTGCATTGCTGAAAAAGTTTTGCAGGATTCTATTGAGCTGTTCGAAGTCTGCGAGCACCACGCAATCAGTCGCTTCGAAATGAACGCTTAACTGAGTCTCTTTCAACCAATCCACAAACACTCGCGATAAATGATCGAAGCATTCTTGGATTCGAACATTCGCCTTCACCGCTTTCATTTTTTCGGATTCCAACTTTTCAATATCAACAAGATCATCGAGCAAAGAAAGGATCGTTTTGACATTTCTCGAAGAACGGCTTAGCGAATCGTTCATTGCCCCATCAAGCTCGCCATACGTACCGAGAAGCATGTTATCGATCCAGAAAGAAAGCGCAGAAATTGGCGCGCGCAGATCGTGGTTTATCATGGCTTTCATTTCGTCTCTCAGGCGTTCATTATCTTTTCTGTCGCTGATGTCTTCAGCCAGACAAAAAAAGGCGTTCACGCTTTGCGACCATTCCATGCGCCATAGAAGATCTTTATACTCGCCATTCTTGCATCGGATTCGTATCTCAATTTGCTCAGGCAAGGAATATCTTGCGCAACGTGCAAGAGACTCAGAAAACACAGACTTACTTTCGGAACTCAGAAGATCGCTAAGTGACACACCTAAAAGCTCCTCGCGGCTGTATGCCAGTTTAGCCGGAGTCTCCAGATTGGAATCGATCAACTTGCCTTCGGCATTCAATTTGCAAAGCAGATTGGGGCAATAATCAAAGATCAGTTTTTCCTTTTGCTTCATCAATTCCAGCTGTCTGTGCAAATCGTCTTTTTGCCCTTGTTCTGCTTTCTTGCTCGAGTCATTTTTCTGAGTGAAGCCAAAAATTGAAGGTATCTGTCGCGGATTTTTATCCTGGCTCGAGTTCTGCTGCTGAGGTTTTGTTTCACTTTCGATTATATCTTTGAGCAGTTCACTATCGGCATTTATCAAACCCATCGGCGTGAAATGCTGTTTCTCAGCCTTATATTGCGCATCCTTTCTGAGAAATGCGAGATACCATTCGTACAGTTCATTTCTATCGTCAGTCGACATTATCAATTCCAATCAATTTGAAACGAGAACGTATCCATCACCATTGTGTTCTATCTGTACCTTTGAAGCTCCCTGCGCAAGCTTCTTTCTAAGTTGAGACATGTAGTTTTTCACCTTATTGCGAATGGCGTCGTCACCTTGTTTGTCAACAGCAGCAGCAATCGCTCGCAGGTCAACAGCTTTTCCGGTGTTTCTCATTAGAAGTAATAAGATATCAAACTCGGTTGGCGAGACTCTGAGTTCTACCCCGGATATGAACAAGAGTCGAGAATCTGAATACAACGCCAGGTCGTGGTATTCAAATTTGTCTTCAACCTTCTCCGGTTGCCTGCGCAGAAGCGCACGAATTCTTGCGGACAGCTCCGGCAAAGCACATGGTTTAACAAGGTAATCAGTGGCTCCCGAATCGAGTCCAGTTATGCGATCAGAGAGATCTTTTCTGGACGTCAAAATCAAGAGCGGAAAGAAAGACTTTTCCTTGCGAATGAGTTTGCAAATCTCTACCCCTTCAATATCTGGAAGGTTCCAATCAACAATAGCCATGTCGTAATCGAAGTGTTGCAGCCTGTATAAACCATCATCACCAGTCAGGCTGACGTCCGCGCTGTGCTTTTCCTTGAGCAACCAGTTGCGGAGCTCAGTAGCAATATATGAATCATCCTCTATTATCAAGATTTTGGGCATGACCTTCGACCACCTCTGTCCTCTATTTCAGTGCAGCCTTTCCGATTCAGAATCTGTTGAGCCCACAGTACTAACTGCATTTCGGCTTGCCTTGTCCAGATTAGCTTGTGTATCATGTATTTCTCTCATGATTGTCGCACGTGCCCCCGATGGATACGTCCGGCATAAAGTTTCTGCCGCATTTATCGCTTCCTTTGCAAGCTTGAGTTCACCATGCTTTGCGTACCAGTCGCTGGCGGCCATGCATCCGGAAATGTGACCAGTCAAAGAAGGATTCGAATTATAATAATCGACAATCATTGGTTTCGACGGAGAAACCAGCGTCGACTTGTTTTCAAATGCCTTGGAACGCTCAAGCAATTTGCTAACCTGCTCAAAGGCTTTTTCTTTTTGATTGGTAGCCCAGTAAATATCGGCCAAATGAACGCGAACATCTCTCGGATTGATCTGCGTCGCATTGCAGAACGCAAGAAGGTCTTGAGCTGTTTCTAACGCTAGTTTGTAATCATGTTTGAAGAACGCTGCTTTACTCCTGAGCAGCCTGACATTGTCTTCCAAGTTATCAAAATTACAAGCTTTTATCGACGGACTCAACCCGATGCTTGGGAGTTCCACCTCGTTATTGACCCTGTAGAACAGAGTAAGGCATTCGTTTGCGTACCGCTCGGCGGCTCCATAATCCGCACGAGAGATAGCGTTCTCAGCAAGCAAGCGCAGGCAAACACAAGCTTCTTTATACGTCTTTGAACCCTCATAGCAAAAACTTTTGGCTTTGTTCAAGGACACTTTTTCTTCGTCCCACAAATGCAAGCGATGCTCCACGCTAGCTTTCAATAAAAAAGCGGCAAAGACTTCGCCCGCGTCACCTTCAAGCCGAGGTATCAAATCACTTAACTCATCTCGCATTTGCTTCAATTCGCTGCTCGGAGCTAGTATGAAAGCGCGTGCGTTGCTGATTCGATTGCTCAATACCATGAGTTTACTCAATGGGGTTATCTGTGCTGGGTGCGGTGCTGAACTCTTCGGCTTGTTGATAATTTCAAAGTTCTTGCTTGCCGTTTTCTGCTTATTTGAAAAGTGAACCAGAGAAACAATCGCGAACAACAGAAGCAGCGAAATTACAGGCAAAGTATAGTTTCTGGCCTTCGGCTTCGGCGCGTGCCGAGTCCAGACGCTAAGCCCTTTCGTGTGCATATTCGCTGAAGACAATGAATCTAAAATTTCACTGCAATCCTGAAATCGTTTTTCCGCTTCCTTTTGCAAACAGCAAAGCATGATTTGTGTGAGCAGATTTTTCCTGTTTTTGTCCTCACACTCGAATTCAGGTTCTTCCGGCATTGTGCTTCTCTGGAGATAAATCATGCCCATGGGGTTATCACAAAGCAAAGGCGTTCTACCAGTGAGACATTCATATAAGATGCAACCCAGCGAATAAATGTCAGAACGCTTGTCCAGCGAGGAGAGTCCAGCCGCTTGCTCAGGGCTCATATAGGGTGGACTACCCATCAAGATGCCCGTTTGAGTGAGCTTTTCCTGCTCACTTTCAGACAGGCAAAGCCTCGACAATCCAAAATCAAGTATCTTAACTACCTGCTTTTGCTCTTCTTCAAGCACAAAAATATTTCCGGGGTTCAAATCGCGATGAACAATTCCGGCAGCGTGCGCATATGTCAAAGCATGGCATATTTGCTCAAGCAAGCCAATCATCTGCTTACTCTCAATTGTTGATTGCTCGCCAATCATTTTGCGCAAACTCTTGCCGTGAAGAAACTCCATCACGATGTACGGCTGAGTCTCATCAAGTAAATCAAAGGAATAGACAGAGATGATATTTTCATGGGAAAGCTGCGCCAGAAATTTCGCTTCACGTTGAAACCGCGTTAGCTGCTCACCCGATTGCTGAAATTTCAAAAACTTGAGTGCGACCTCTCGTTGCAGCTGCTGGTCTTGAGCACGATAAACAATCGCGAAGCCGCCCTCACCGATTTCGGCGAGAATCTGGTAACGGTTAGCGATCGTCATTCCAGGACGGAGCATGTTCAGCAATGAGTCCTCTGCGATCTTCGGGCGGGTTGCAGGCGTTTCATCTTATGGCGTCTCTGCCGTCAATAGCTTCGAGATGATTGTGCCATATATTCGACAGATTCCGCCCTCTTTCCCTTTCACAATATTCATACCGCATATGCATATGCTTAAAAACAAGCAAGCGGTTGGGTCCTCCGTGGGGTGGACGAAGGTCCCAATTTGCTGGCTGCATATGGTTGGATTGGAAAGGGCAGGAATAGATGGAACCGGATATAGAGACAAAGCAGGACTATAAATGGTCTGGAGAAAAGAATTCTGAAGACCACAATACTTTGTCAGACGTCAGACAGATGGCACTCAATACGGAGCTGCTAAAGTTCGACACGAATAGTTCAAAGGATTTATACAAAGGAATTTTGCCTGGGCTGGAACTCACAGGACGTGACGATTTCAGCTGGATGAGGGGAAATGAAAAAACCAACACCTCTGACGGCTTTCTTGATGCAAAGACAAATGATGGAAACGAAAGCAACAATTTGAGCAGCCGCTGGGAAGAAGGCTCGCGAATAATGCTTATTGGTGAAGACGCTGGTGGCCACGAGAATGGACAGCCGAAAGAAGAATTGATAAAGCACTTCGAGGAGCTGCGAAAAGGACCACCTCCGACCGATTACATGGCGTTCGAAATGATACCCGAGGGTTGGGAAAAAAACCTCGACCTGAAAGACAAAGATCCGGAAGCGTACAAAATAGCAAAAGAAGAGCTGATCAAAGAAATGATGGAGGCCGCACCGCTCAGCGCTCCTGACGCAAGTGAAAGCGATAAGAAGGCTGCTGTCGAACGCTACATTTCGATGGTCGAAGCGGCGCACGATGCTGGGTTGAAAGTGCTTGGGCTGGAAAAGCATCATATGGATCTGGAAAAAATTGTCAGCAATTGCAGCAAGGTTGTGGAAAGTGGGCCAGAAGGAAGGAAAGCATTCGAGGATTATGTATCCGACAAAAATGCGGATAAGGATTCGCCCGCTGGAAAAGAATTGACGAAGCGGCTTGTAGCGACTGGCTTGTCCGAGGAAGATGCGCGTAGAGTGCTGGACAACCTGGACATAATGAAAAAATCCGATTTCAACTTTGACAAATTCAAGAACATCGATCCGAAAGAATTCGAACTTGCGTTTGCTGAAGAGATAAACGCCGCTTGGCGTAATAAAAATTGGGAAGACAAATTGGGCGAAATTCTAGAAAGAGAGAAAGACGCACACATTGCAGTGTACGCCGGACGAGGGCACTTTGATACGGACGGATATCGTGAAGATTTGAAAGAGGCATTGGAGCCAACACTGACCAAACGCCTGAGTAAGTACAAGCCGACTTACGTGAAATGGACAGGTGAGACTTAGTAACAGCTACGAGATTCCCAGATGTTTGTCAACACAGTGAATAGGAACAGATATAAGTTAAAAGCCGCCTGGAAGGCGGCGTTCCCAGGGATAGCTGCAATTAACGCAATGCTTGAACTAAATAGCGAATGCCCTGGGAGCACGCGCTTCTAAACCAATCGGACTTAAAGTAAAGGAAAGGAGGAGAAAATGAAAGCAGAGAGAAGCTCCGGAAGCGAACGTGGATCGCCAGGAAGACCCCAATGGCTGAAGGACCATGCAGAAGAAGTTTACGGACCAAAGCTCCATGAACTAAACAAACGGCCGCAAACAAAATGGAATTACAACAAGGACGGATTTCCAAATCCAACTTGCGCACAACTTGCAATAGATATATTGCTCGAGCATCATCAAGCACTTACAAAAGAAAATAAAAGAATCACTACCAAGTATTGTCTTGAACAACGATACGGGAAGGCTTCTGGAAAGCGTTGGGAATAATTATTTGTTGATGATAAAGGGCGATGCAATGCATCGCCCTTTGCTCGTATTCAATCTTATGTCTTTTACAAGCAGAACTTCCTTGTGTTTTTGCAAGCAGATCTTACTTATGTTTTTACAAGCAGATCTTCCTTATGTCTTTACAAACAGATCTTCCTTATGTCTTTACAAACAGATCTTCCTTATGTTCTTACAAGCAAATCTTCGATAAGGATTAGCTTGTGCAATATTTCGAAGCCGTCAAGATATTCTTCCATATGATCTTGCTCAGCCAGTTTGTCAACCACCAGATGCCCTTTCTGCCAGGTGTGCTCGTCAGGCCATTGAGCATAGGCAATCCAAGATCCGGTATCACTTTTATGAAGTCTTGCACCCAAGGATTCACAGCTATCGATAATCGCAGTGCTGACGTGATGCCATGACTCGCGGAACATTTGCTCTTTTCCGGGCTTAATTTTGAGTTCGTAGATTACGCAGAACAAGGGCTTCTCCTTAATACCGGGCGACGCATGGCCGATGGGGACCCATTGGCGAGCACAAGCGAGTCAATGGGTCCCCATCGGGGCCCCTACACATCGGGCAAATACAAAATTACGGAATGCAGATTGTTATTCAGCATGACGCTCCATGAAATCAACAAGCGATTCGAGTCCAGCTCTGAGATCGGTGGGCAGGCTATTGTGCTTTGCCTGGATACGAATATGTTCTTCAAGTTGCTTAGATGCAGTAATTGGATCCGCCCGTTCATTTAATTGCGCCCGAGCGAAACTGAGCCCCTGGAAGAGATCTCGCGCATCGCGAAGCTGCTTCTTTTTCGTTCTACGTGGCATGAACAATGCCTTTGTTATGGCATCGAAGTGCTGTGCAAACCAGGAGACATGCTTCTTGTCCTTTTTAGTTGTCAGCTTCGAGGCAATAAGCAATTCTTCACGAGTGAATTCATGGTCTTCTCCCATCTCGAGTTCATCCATTAATTCACGAGTTGTGTCGATGGCATTTGCCGCCTTTCGAAATGGCATCTCGCCTCGAAACGAAACTGCGTCTTCAACAAATGCTGTAAACGCATCGGCCATGCTTTCAAAACTGTTTAGTTTCAGCGCTCGCAAGGTTGCCAGTGAGCGAGCATCAAGTTTATGTTCGAGCTTGTGCAGAGGGTCATCGTCTTCTTCTGTCTTATCGTGTTCTTTCGTTTTGTCTTTTGCATCGCGTACATCTTTTGTCTTTTTCCCGCCCATCTTTTCGATATGATCGATAAGATGTTGCAAACCAGCAGCTTCAATTGGACTGAGCGAATCGCCGTTCTTGTCGAGATAATCCTTCATCTCATCAGTGTCGAGAGTGTTCAAATTGTCTGCAGTTGGCGCGCCGTTCAAGCCAAATTTGTCGTGGGCAATTTTGAGTCCATGAAATACGTTGCGCGCCGCTTCGAGTTCGTCTCTCCCGATTTGGTCTTTGAAAAAGCAGGCGCGTGTGAATGCGTCGAAGTTTTCGATGAGCCAACTCAATGCTTGCCGATTGGCATCGTTGGTGCGTGCAAGCAAGTAGGCAAATTCAGACCGGTTCAACAAGCGATTCTTGTCGGTGTCTATGATTGGAAAGAGCTGAGCTGTCAAATCGAGTGCGATTGCAGCCTGAGAAAAACTTGCATCTGATTGGAACAATGGCGCTTGAGCCATGAATCCTTCGGCCACTGAAGCAAGATCGTTGAAGGACTGAAAGTCCATCGATTCGAGAAAACGCATGGCCTGCGTATCAATAAGTGATTGAAGTTTTTTTGGGCGATCCGAAAGTAACCTGGTTTCGCGGACCTTTTCCTCAAGCTCAATCGGGATATCTTGATTTGGTTGTTGTGTCATCTGTGCCGATTCCTGCGAGGTATCCGATCAATGTTCTAAGGGCGATTTTTCGATTTTTTCAGGGCGCCCGTGAGGCGCCCCTACCATACTTAAAGCGCTTGCCGTCCTTCCACATTCAGCTTCTGGAACATGATGCGTTTGAGCTCATGCCAGGGCACAGCTTGCATGCCCGCAGATCGGATCGTTTGATGCAATGAGCTGCGGCCCAACGATCAGAACTGGAAGTAAATATAGTTTGCTGTCACCCCTGGGGCAACCAGCAAGAGAATTATAGCGAGAACTGCAAGATAAACTCCACGGAGGGCTGGAGCAGTTTGCGGGAACGGCATGATTCCGGGTGTCCCTTTGAAACGCGAGACCAGCATTTGCGCAAGCAAGAACGCTCCCAGCATTAGTGGCATGAGCAAGAACATCACTGAACTTGACGTCGTAAGCATGCTCGGTATGTATGCAAGGGTGCCGGCAGGACTGGGATCGAGAAGGAGCATTTTGCGCATTACCGACCAGGCCATCTGCATGTTGCTTGAACGGAAGAAAACCAGACCAAAGCTAAAGGCGTTGAAAGTTAGTGCAATGGCAAAAATATGAAAGAGCTTTGTTGCAACGACGTTTTGCAGCCAGCTGACTTTACGAACAAGCTGCAACCAGTTGCGATGAACAACGAGCATGAGCCCCAGATAAAATCCCCAGGCAAGGAAATTCATGCTGGCACCGTGCCAGAGCCCTGCGATCGTCATTGTGATAAGCGAATTGCGTTGCGTCATCAGCTCGCCTTCCTTGCTTCCACCCAGTGGGATAAAAAGATAATCGCGTAGCCATGTTGAAAGTGAAATGTGCCAGCGGCGCCAGAAATCCGTGATGGAACACGACAACATCGGCATATCGAAGTTAATTGGAACCTTAAATCCAAGCAGCGCGGCCGAGCCTCTTGCAACGTCGGTATAACCGGAGAAGTCGAAATAGACCTGGAAGAAGAACGCCCATGTCGCAATCCACATATCTGCGGCGCTCAGAATATCAGGGTGGGCGTAGCAACGGTTCACGACAATTGCAATATTGTCGGCAAGACATACTTTTTTGAACAAGCCGAAAAGAACAAGTTCAATTCCCTCATTCAAAAACTCGGCCTTGAACTTTGTGTCATGCGCCAACTGCGGAATGAAGTCCTGAAAGCGCTTGATGGGTCCGGCAATTTGCGTTGGGAAGAAGCTGGGGAAGAGCGCAAATTCCATAAAGGATTTAACTGCAGGAGACCCTTTGTATACATCTGCAATGTAGTGAATGAATTCGAACGCAAAGAACGAAATTCCCAGAGGCAAGATTATATCGAAGGGGAATTGCGGCAACTGCGAAGAGCCGAGGAATTTTAGAAACTCATTGGCGCTGTCGCGAGCGAAGTAAGCATATTTGAAAAACCCTAGAACAAGCAAATTGAATGCGATTCCGCCTATCAAAAGCAGTTTGCGATGAGACTTGTTTTTGTCGAGAACACGGCCCAGGAAATAGTTTGCTACAGTCAGGGCCAGAATCAGAAGACCGTAAATTGGTTTCCAGAACATATAGAAGACGTAGCTTGCAAGCAACAAGAGTGGCGTACGAAACTTACGCGGACAATTCCAATAAAGAAGCACAACGACAGGCAAAAACACCATGTAAGAGAAACTGTTGAATAACATCTTTTTTCCTCCTACATGCTGGCGCCGGATTTGCCGGCGATTTTAGTGTCTGCGTGGGTCGAGAGCTTCGCTACCGTCGGACTGTCTTGACCGACTGTTTTTGCAATTATCTCGAAAGCTTTTTTGCCACCATCTGCGCTTAGGTGGCACCAATCGGTGAAGTCTTTCTGTCCATAGCAATCAGGCAAATCAGCGTCAACGTAAAGGCAATCGTATTTTGCCGATAGTTCTTTCAAACAAGAAACGTGACGTTCATACACGCCCGGAGGCATAACGGATCTTGCGATCTTTGTATTGGGCATATTCACCAGCGCGACTTTCACACCTTTTTGCTGGCAAAGCTCAAGACAGAGTTCAAGCCACTTTTTCTGATTATTGAATAGCGGGTTGTTAGGTGTCTTGAAGCGTTTCTTCAAGTCGTCAGTATCAGCCATGAACATGAAGGGCGCATTTGGTTTTGCAATCCAGAATCCCTTTTCGACCAAATTTTGATACATGGCGAAGCGCTTGTCCTCTTCTGATTTGCGATCGAGAGGACTGGGTGCAAGGTGTGCGCAAAATGGCTCTGCCACTTTCTTGACGAATTCAGAAGTGAAAACTTGTGCAGCAGTCGCTTTGCTTGAAAAGTAAACTGATTCAGTGGCGAGATAGCCGACTCGCTGCCACCACTGAGGCATAGAAAGTTCCAACAAGGATTTGGTATCTGTAAATCTGGACAAATATTGGAAATGCTTGGAAGAACCAGCGCAGTTAAATCGATTGTCTACCATGTCACGCGGGCAAATTCCGAGAATCACCAGGTCCGGCTTCTTTTCGGGTTTGAACAAGGCGCGGACAACCATATAATCATCAGAGGCCATGCTGCCTGGCAAACCGAAGTTGAAGCATTGCACGCCGCGCAAGCCGGAGTTCTTCTCGATTGCATCCTCGAGAAATTTGCTGCGATGATCGGCAACGAGATCTACTGTTTGTTGGCGGAAATCAGCTTCGTGATGCCAGAGCGGGTGCATCACAACGGATGATCCAAGTACCACCACATTTGGTGACTTTGGCGCATCCATAAATTCATGAGTTGCCCACCAGACCCAGTTGCGTGCAATAGGCAAAGCATCTGGGTCGACATTTCCGAATGGATTCCAGGCAAAGAAAAAGACATTGAGCCCGACAAAAACAAGCAATGCCCAGCTCAGTGGACTGTTGACCAGCAAATTTTGGATCTTCTTCAAATTCATCGAATACCGGGTCACGAAACAAGTTTGGGTTTCTTGACAAGAGCGACAATTATAACCCTGCATACCTTGGCATGACCTGAACAAAAACCAAGGCAGATCTTCGATTTTATTGGCTCTTTTTAAGGAGCTCGCCTGGGGTCCATTTTCCAGAAGTCGCCACTTGGAAACCACCAGATTAAATGTTCCGGATCCAATAGTGCCAAAAGAACGCATCCAGGGCTTTTCCGGCGACGAAAATCTGACTGAATCCGGAACTTTTAATCAAACGGTTTTCGTGATTCTCGATTCAATCTGCCCCGCAGGCAAACAAGTCTAAAAGCCATGCTTTTTAGCCCATCTCGCCAGCTTCTCGTTCGACTCAACTTCAAGCTTTTCAGCGATATGAAAAAGAATTTGATTGAGATCATATTCAGACAGTCCCATTCGCTCAGCGGCTTTAGGGATTCCGCCGCGCTTTCCAATTTCGCGCAAAATGTTACGTTCTTGCGAACTCAACCTCAAGAGATTCTTAGGTAAAGCCGGCGATACAATCCCGTCGGAGCCGCGATGAACCATAAGAATCGACATGCGCAGCAGCGCGGGCGGATCCTCCTTCATCACATAGGCGGAGGCGCCGGCGTCCAGATAGTCCTGCACTTCAGAAGCTTTGCTCTGGCTGGCAAACATTACAATGCGCACATTTTTTAAAGCAACAAGCTTTTTCATCAAATCGCGCGTGGAAAGCAAGCCCGGTAAATGTAGGTCAAGCAAAATTACATCAGGAAGCAGTTTCTGAGCCATTTTGAATGCTTCGTCGGAGGTCTCGGCCTCGCCGATTATTTCGATTAAATCGCCGGAAGCCAAATCGGCAACGGCTTTTTCCCGTGAGGGCGGATGGTCATCGACGATCAACAGACGAATCATTGCCTGCGCATTTCTCCGGACAGCTTTAACTTAGAAAAGAATACACGTTGTAGGCCATCGCGTGCTCTCGACAAGGTTCCAAGTGTACTTCGGGGCGAAGCATCCTCTACTTGCTCTATAATTACGCAAATCAGTGACGTGAGTTCGACGATGAAAAAAACAATTCGTACAATCCTTAGTTCAGCGGTTCTTTTGGGCGTTGCCATAAGTGCGATGCCTGCTTTTTCTCAGTGGCAGGGCGATAGCCCAATTCCGGCTGGGCAGAAAAAAGTAGTCAAGACACCCAGCGGGCTTCAGTACTACGATATTGAAGTTGGCAAAGGTCCTTCGCCGACACCTGGTTCCAATGTCACCGTTCATTACACCGGCTGGCTGCTGAACAAGAAAAAGTTCGACAGCTCGCTCGATCGCAAGGAACCATTCGAATTTCCATTGGGACAACACCGTGTCATCGCGGGTTGGGACGAAGGCGTTGCCAGCATGCATGTAGGCGGCAAACGTCGTCTAGTAATTCCTTCTCAACTGGCATATGGTCCGAATGGAGCACCGCCGGATATTCCGCCCAATGCAACACTTGTGTTTGATGTGCAGCTTTTGAAGTTCCAATAAAAGCTGGCGCTATTTTCCAGCCACCCAAACATATTTCACGATAGCGACAACCGCCCAGAAAGCGACAATGTCCATCGCATAAATGGTCGCCCACTTAACTGTGGGCGACATTTTTGATCTCAATATTCTGAAGTTACCCATCATCAAAAAGAACGCAACAAGCGTAGAAATTGCTCCATAAGCCAGAAACATGATGATTGGAAAACAGCCAAAGAAGTAATCAATCGCCCGCAAGTTTTCGGCGAGCTTGATTTCTTCACTGTCGAGATGTACTACAGGAACCGGATCTAACCAGCGCGCACGCACGTACAATTTGTGATGGACTTTATCCGTCGTCACAAGATCAAACGGACTGTTTTTCTCTTTCAAGCGTTCCAGAGCCTTGCCGTCGACAGATGCCTTAACTCGACCAGAAACAGGCGAGCGCTCCAGCTCGAGCGCTTCTCCCTTCAAGTCTTTTCTCTTTATGATGAACTTCATGAGGAGAAAGTATAATGGATGTCTCGGCAAATGTAGCTCTTAGCTAACAGGATTATGCATTCAAACACACTGCTGCTTTTGGGAACTGGTCAGCTCGCAAAAGCAGTGATCGATCAAGCTAGAGATGGCCGGCACATAATTGCATCGACTCGCAACCCAAACAGAATTTTTGAATTGGTTGATCTAAAAGTAGAGCCACTGATAATGCCGCTTCCTTCGCCTGAAATAATTGAGCATATCGTTGAAGACGCAGATGTAATGGTTTCATTCCCACCCGATGGGACAACAGATGCAATTCTTGCACCTGGCTGCCTGAAGGCGAGATCAATTGTGTACATTTCGAGCACCGGTGTTTACGGTAAGTTGAGCGGAAAAATCGACGACAGCAGTCCCGCAGACTCAAGCGATGAACGCTCTTTACCGCGGCTTGAGGCAGAAAGTATCTGGCGGGAATGCGGTGCGGTGGTTTTGCGCGCGCCTGGTATTTACGGTCCAGAAAGCGGTTTGCACAAGCGGCTTCAAAATGGAACCTTTCTTCTTCCAGGCGATGGCAGCAATGTGATATCTCGCATTCACATTGAGGATCTTGCCGGCATTATCCTTTCAATATTCGACCGCGGCAAACTATCGAAAAGTACATATGTAGTGGGCGATTCCTCACCATCTTCGATTAAAGAAGTTGTAGATTGGCTCTGTTCAAATTACGACCTGCCTCAAGCTAAATCACAAGAGCTAAGCGCAAGCAATCCAACCTTGCGCGGCAATAGAGCAATTGATGCTTCAGGAATTTTGAGCGAACTCGCTTATCGGCTGCGATACGCGGACTACAAACAGGGTTACACCCAATGCATGGATCAATCCGCAAAATTTTCCGACTGAAATTGGACATAAACTGAAATTGCACATAAACTGAAATTGCACATAAACTGAAATTGCACATAAACTGAAATTGCACATTAACTGAAATTGCAGCTTAACTGAAATTGCAGCTTATGTGTAGGGGCGACGCCATGCGTCGCCCGCTCTGAAAAAAACGCATACAAGACCTAAGAATCAAATGCCTCAATTGTTATGTAGCAAATGTATTTTCGCTCTGGCACCGAGCCCAGCAATAGGTCCGCTAGTTCCATCCATATTCAAGATACTTATTAAGAAGAAAAACGCAATCAGTATTGCGTAGAACAATATGAATGACGGCCATGAAAATTCTTGCCAAATCTGTGGATTACCGTGCTTGGAAAATTCCGCGCCTGACATAACGACCTTCTCAATTCTTCCTGTGAAAACAGGAGTTCCCCCGAACCTCAAGAAAAGACAAATCTCAAGCAAACAAAGTTCCCCTAATAGCAGAGCTGTAAACGCGAATTACGACAAATCCGAGCAAGGCGCAGGGTCCCTGCAATTCCACACCCAGAGCCCAAGCAGCAGCTGCAGTGGTAAGCGAAAAAACAGCAGCCAGAGCGGAATTGCAGGGAATCGTTCCGGATGGCACGCCATATTAATATTTGCCGGAAACACCGCCACCAGAAGTAGTATCAGCCCCATAACCGCAATTGGTCTAAATTTTCTCGACAAAAGTCCAGCTCCGCCGATAATTTCGAAGGCACCGCTAATGTAAACAAGCTCAAGCTGAAAGGGCAGAAAATCCGGCATTATCTTGACGAAAATGTCGGGACGAATAAAATGCAAGATTCCAACTGTAGAGAAGGAACCTGCGCAGATTATTCTCGATATAGGCTTCCAGATTTGCTTGTTCAAGGCCGCTACTTCGTTCGTTCATATATTAGAGCATTCGGAATATTCTTGATCGCCTTCTTCAAGTTAGGCGGCGACCATCTCATGGCGATTACATAGCCTTCACTGGGCATTGCAATTGCCTTGCTCAGCGCTCTAACTATTTGTTTGCTGGTATCAACCGTAGCAAACGAATACCACGGATATTTTATTTCTACAACAACGACAAAGAACGGTCGATCAGCAAGAATGCTAACTTCTTTGCATACCAAAAACGCTCGCTTGATGAGTGTATTTCCTTTGAAATGATTAGTAATCGCCTCGACTTGCTGGGGCGACAAACTGTGTGCAACAAATTTGTCATCAGAGCGCAAGCCGGCGCGCTCACGGGCAGCTTGCTGTAACTGGGCTTTACAGGCCAGCGTTCTCTTCAAATAAACCTGAGCCTGCTCTTCATTTCCTTCCGCACACAAGTGCTTGTAAATCAATTCGCACAACTCATGCCCATAAACCGGCTTCAGCAACATAACCTTTTCGAGATATTCGATTCCAGAGAAGTCACCTTCCTGCAGTAGACACTCACCAAGGCTGTAATTGATAGAAACATTTTCCGGCACTTTCTCCAGAGCTTTCTTAAGCACAGGAATGGCCTCGGAAGCCGGCTTGATTTGGACAAACAGTTGGCACAGCTGAAGCAATTCACCATCGCTCAAATCATCTGCATCTCGTGCAAGCAAGAGATCCAGTTGTTTTCTCGTTTCGGCACGTTCACCATGCAATATGCGCCAGTTGCCGTCGTACGCATGGTGCCAGGCAAGATCCATTCTTTGTTCAAACTCGGGCAGCTTATTTTGAAAATATTCCTGCGCAGCACTTCGTTTTACTTCCCAGGCTTTGCGCAGCTCATCCTCGCTAAAAGTATCAAAAGTCTCTGCTCCCTGCAGCCCTGCCATTGCCTTAATTCTGTCGCTGAGCGCAGGGTGTGTTTCGTTAATTCCTGTTTGCCGGCGAAGTGCCTGTTGATACCATTTGAAGGCGTCATCATCCATTTTTGCCTTGAGCATCAACTCAGACAAATCATGGAATGGAGCTAGCGGCGGGGCCGCCGATTCATCAACGTTTTTGAACAGCTCTTTCCAGAATTTGAGATCGACATAACGATTCTTTATTTCACTGCTAATCAGGCTGAGCGCTGCCACCTTGGCGCCGCTTATTTCAACGGCACACCTGTCCGCCTCGTACTCATGCTGGCGAATTAGAACAAAGCTATATGCATTGAAGAGAGGGTAGTACCACTCGAAGAAACGCCTGAACACGAAGCTCCCGAGTGCCGATTGCTTGCGCACGACATCAAGTAATTGTGCCGATGTGGTGCGCACTGAATATATCCAGGAGCCGAACCTGCCGTGGTTGCCGGATAAGTGCCCCATCTCATGCGCTAGAACCGCGCGAAACTGCTCCGGCGGAAGAGCTTGCATCAGCGGCAATCCGAGACAAAGATAATGCTTGTGCGCGCCAAGAAACCCAAAGCGGGGCATCGAGTAGAGTGCAGCATTGAAGTCAGCATTCAGATACACCGCATCAATTCTCGGGCAATCAAGCTTGCCTGTAAGTTCGTCAATTAATTTGAAAATTTCAGGCGAATCCTCAGCTGAAATTTGCACACCTGTTGGCGGTGAAAAGCGCACCCAGAACGAGCGACATATAAAAAATGCAAGCAATGCCAGGGGCACGGCAAGCTTAAAGATCAGAACAAATGCGCTCCTGGCTTGCACAATCACCATTGTCGCGCCAAGGAGAAGACCAACGGCAAGGCAAAGCACAGCGAATATGTAAGCGTAACCGAGCAAAGCAAGTGCCGCTACTCTCAATCTATAAGCAGCCGGATCACGTTTAGCCAGCTGTTCAAGGCTGGCTATCAAAGCTTCAAATTGTTCGGCGCTCATCGGCATGCGTGGCACTTAGCGCTGTGGTCACAATAGTCTGTACCCCCTCCCCGCGCCTCGCAAACGGACCGCATTCCCGATCCGCCTGGGAGTCTTAATTTAAGGCTGCTCGCCAGCCGTCGTCTCTTCCGCTACGTCGCGATTGGCTCGTTCCTTATTTTTCAGTTGGAGCAAAGCGTTAAGCGCCAGCTTTAACTGCTCATCGAGGGGAAACTGGTGAGATGCAATTGACATTTCCACGATTGCTTCATCGAGATTTTGCGTTTGTGCCAGCTCCATCGCCATAGCTTGCTGAATTCGTACACTCTTTGGATGCAAGCGGAAAGCAATTTTGTACTCCTTCGCTGCGGCATCATGATCACCGCGTTTTATGTAGGCTTGCGCCAGAGCCTTATGCGCGTCCACGTCGTTCGGAGCAAGAGCAACCGCACGTCTCATATAGTTAAGACCTTCAATGATGCGATCTTGATTTGCCAGCATTGAACCAAGCACCATCAAAGCATCAGCATATTTCGGATCAAGCTCAATCGCTTTCTTCAGTTGAGTTTCTGCTTCAGGAAGGCGCTTCATAGTGCCCAGCGCCTGACCATAACGAAAGTGAACGTAGGGATCTTGAGGCGCAAGTTTTATTGCTGTCTCGAATTCGGAAATACTCGCATCGAGTTTTTCTTCCAGCAAATATGTATCAGCCAAAATTGTATGCGGAATGGGAAACTGCGCATCCATTTGAACTGCTTTTGCACATTCAGCCGATGCACGCCACAAACTGCCCTGCATGCGGTAACACTCGGCACTCATTGCTTGTGCCGCCACAGAATCGGGTTTTAGCTTGAGCGTGTTTTGATATTCGTTAAGCGCATCAGCAAAATGCCCGCTAAGGCGATATGACTGCGCCAGCATGAAATGCGTATCCGCCAGCGTGGCATCTCTATTAAGAGACTCCGAGAATTCCTTGCCGGCCTCACCATAGTCGCTCAAAGCCATTAAGGCACAACCTTTTAAGTAGTGCGTGATGGCACTGTTGCCTTTCCATTTCACAGCTTCATTTGCTTCAATAAAAGCATTCATGAAATCGCTTGCAGCAAGATATTCAAAGCTGCGATTAACGAATTCAGTAAGCTGCTCATCGGAAGCGCTTTTGACGTCTGGCTTGGGAATCAGACCAAGCATTGTGTAATTGGATTTTCTCTTCACCGTTTTCTGAGCGGCAGCGCGGTCGAGCGTGGCAATGTAAGATTGCGCGCAGGCAGAATCAGGCAGCGTCATAACGCTGATAAATATCGCAGCAGCGATTACAGATTTTGCTGATAATGGCGGCATCGTTAACCAGAATGACCTTCAACCTTAGATTGTAGATCATTAGTTCCAAATTGGCGCTTTGCTATATCGCCCAAAAAGAGAGGCGCGGTATTGTCTATGGTGTCAAATCCATTTAGAGCGTAAAAGACATTGCTACTTTGCGACTGCAATAATTCGAAGCGAAAGCCCGCAATCAAGCTCATGACAAGGCTTTCGATTAATTTCCAGTCATGCCAAGTTGCAAACAGGCATATACTATTTGAAAAGGAATAGGCACCGGTCGCTTGGAAACCCCGTTTTCTCGCGGATCTGGGAAGCAGGGTTGCAAGGAGTTCTCCCTAAAATGAATAAGCAGAAACAAAAGCTTGCTCTTATCTGCGCGACTCTCGGGCTGCTGCAAACGCAAGCTCCTCCAGCAAACGCACAGGTAGCCCCGCTAACAAATCAGCTTACACAAATGGGTTATTCTCTGCTGCCAGTGGTTATTCCAATGGCAATCAGCGCCATTCCCATGGTGATAAGAGCGGCGCCCATGATTCCAGCGTTAATTAAAGAAAATGTGCCGCATCCGCACATCCCCTTTGTGGGGCGCAAAGCCCAGCCTGCAGAAGAAACTGCGGCACAACCGCCTGCGGCTCCTGAGGGCATGCTAGAACCGGCAGCACAAACGGAACCGGCACAGGAAATCGCGGTTGAAAGAGACCAAGCACAATACGTCGAAGAGTCTGTCAGCACAAAATTGAAAGCAGACAACAGCGAGTGGTTTCTCGAAGAAGACGATCACCATCGTAAGCCTGTCAGCATCAGCTCTCGCCCGCTTCATCGTCCGGCTGCTCGCACACAAGCTAGTGAATTGAAAGCGTCTCCACTGTCACTTCCTTCCGCACAAAACGCACCGGCATCCACAGGCACTCTGCGTCCAGAGCCTGCACGTCGCGCAAAAGAACTGATTGAAGCTCAACCGCAGCAAGCCGAGCCCGCCTCAGCAAAAGTCGAGCCCGCACAAGAAGATTCAAGTGCCCCTCCGGCAATCATGATGAAAGTCGGCGA
>JBIKOL010000202.1:0-14366 GCA_044358055.1 Obscuribacteraceae bacterium (SeqCode) | reverse complement strand
TTTCATTTTCTCGCACTCGGTCTTTTGATAATTAGACAGCTCGCCATTTTGTCATGCATGGGCTGCCTCAATGTCTGTAACCAGTTCTCCCTGAATCGCTCCACACCGCGATTCAAGTAAATAGTGCGGATTATGTCAAGCAACAAAATTACCGCCAGAGGTTTCAATATGTGCCTCACACTTGCTTTTAGAAAGCTCACTCTGCGATAACTCGAATCCACAATAATAAGCCCCATTAGCTTCTTTCCTAGCGTCCCCTGCAGGGGAGAACTTTCCAAAATGGCATGGTAGAGCCAGTTAATGATCGCGCCGATTAGTGCAATAAACACTGAGCCGTCGGGACTAATCAAATGCAGCCTGCAATAAGTCATGATTGACGCCACTATGGGGAGTGACAGACTTGTTGCTCCATCAATGAAGTTAATGACAAAAAAGAAAACCCCTATTCCGGAAAAGAGCGCTTTGGAAACATTGCTTGCCGTAGCGAAGAACTCGACCTGCACGCTTAAGAGAGAGAAAAGCGCCAGAATACTATAAATCGAACATGCATAAATAGCCCAGACACAGAATCCATCAACTGCCGCTGCAAAAAAGCGTGTGCGTATTAAGCGCTGACCGGAAGGCAGCATTCTGATGATTTCTTTTCCATCAGATATTGCTTTTAGATCCGCATTTAGCGCTTCGGCATTTTCATAACGCCCTTCTGGATGTTTAGCCAGGCATTTGAATATTACGGGTTCTAGCAACGAGCTTACAGGTTGCTCCAGCTTGCGCAACTTCGACGGTAATTCATTCACATGCTTGTACATGCAATCGAACAAAGTATCCGAGGCAAACGCGCGCTTCCCAGAAACCGCCTCATACATCACACAACCCAACGAGTAAATGTCGGAGCGAGGATCGAGAGCCTGCCCGGTACATTGCTCCGGGCTCATGTAAGCCGGAGTTCCGACTACATTTCCCGTTTGAGTCATCTTGTTGAGAGACGCTCCATCCTTTCCTGAAAAATCTTTTGCAATGCCAAAGTCAACGATTTGAACTCCAAATTCGCTTTGCTCGTTAGCAATCATTATGTTGGCGGGTTTAAGATCTCGATGCACAATGCCATGTTTGTGCGCATACTGCAAGCCTTCGCAAACCTGATTAAAAATATTTGCAGCATCTGCATCATTCAAAGTACCATGCTCTACTAAATACGCCTCCAGCGTTTTTCCTTTCGCAAGATCCATCACCAGATAAGAACGGTGATCGTATTCACCAAAGTCGCGTATACAAACAATGTTCGGATGCCGCAGCTCCAGCAATGTATGCGCTTCTTTCCTGAAACGCAAAGCCGATTCACTATCAGAATCTTGCAGCAAAATCTTTATCGCAACTGCTTGCTTTAACTCCAGATGTTCAGCTCGATAAACTTTGGCAAGCGATCCCACGCCCAGCAGCTCCATAATTTTATACTTACCATCAATACTCTGACCCAGCATCCTATCGACATCTTCACTGCTTTGCACAGACAGTTCAAGATTCGCTTTTGTGCTGTTCGGTTCTTCCATGCTTATTCTTTATCGACGATGTAGCCTTCGCCAAAAACATTGCGAATAATTTCTGGTTCGGCAAGTTTATTTCGAATGCGCTTCACCATGGTGCGCACCATGTCCGGTCCCGCCTCGCTGCCCGAGTCCCAAACGCGATTAAGCAAGGCATCGGGGCTGAACACTTGCCCTCTATGTCGCACGAGGAACTCGAGCAAAGAGAATTCGAGAGCACTCAAATGCATTAATTCGCCGTTTTTACGTATCGTACGTCCACTGGTATCAAGTATTACATTACCTACCTGCAGCTTGTTTGTTTTCTGCCCGGAACTCCGGCGTAACACCGAGCGCACCCGCGCCTTCAGCTCCTCCAGCTCGAATGGCTTGACCAGATAATCATCTGCGCCTGCATCGAGCCCCTGCGTTTTGTCTGCCAACGCAGCTTTTCCTGTAACAAAAATCGCTGACGCCTGTCCTCCACGGTCGCGATATTCGCTGAGAATCTCCACGCCACTCTTGTTTGGCAGCTCCCAGTCAAGAATCAAAAGCTCATAGTCGTCCCTGCATAAATAGTCTGAAGCGCTGGAGCCATCCGCCACCCAATCAACGACATGCTGCGCCTGTTTGCTCAAACAAGAAATCACTGTTTGCGCAAGCGTTTTGTCATCTTCAACTAACAGAATCTTAGCCATGTATTAAAATAGAGCTCCGCGCGTTTCTTAAATGCCGGACCGGGTTCAACTTATTCATACCCACTCGATGAACTGTTAGGCAATATTCAGCGCAATGAGCGACGAAAACAAACTCAAAAAGACGATTGGCAGCCTGGCAAAACTGGTGGGGCTGCCGGGCGAAAACTGGCTCCTGGACGCGCAAAGCATCATCGAACAGATGCCCGTAGCCTTATTTATTGCCGATGCCGCAGGGCTGATAAAATTCGCCAACCGCCGCGCTTGCAAGACTTTTGGCTATGAGCTGGATGAACTTCAGGGCAAGAATGTTCGGGAGCTACTCCCCAGGGAGGCAGGCGCCGCTTTACCTGAGCATCCGGGAACTGTTACCGCAAAATCAGAGGAATTTGCTTGCAGAAAGAACGGCACTCAGTTTCCGGCGAGCCTTCACTTACGGAAGATTGGTCCAAAAGATGACGAGCTGACTTTAATTGCTGTCGAAGATTTGACCAAAGAGCGCGAGCTGGCGCAGATGCGCAATGATTTTCTAGCGATGATCAGCCACGATTTGCGCGCCCCCCTCACAGCACTCAATGGAACAATATCTTTGCTGAAAGACGGCACATACGGCGAGCTTCCTGCACCGGCAATGGCAACACTCGATTCTGCGGACGATACCTTGAAAAAAATGGTCAGGCTTGTGAACGATCTCCTTCAGATCGAGAAAATGTCCTCGCCGAATTTTTCTCTTGCAGCTAAAGAAACTAGAGTAGCAGATCTTTTTGAATCAGCTCTTTCAATCGTTGGGGCTGCCGCAGACAAGCGTGATCTCGTTTTTGTATTCGAGACCGCTGAAGTATCCGAGTTGAAAGTACGCATGGACGAAGATCGCATTGTGCAAGTTCTGGTGAATCTGATGTCCAACGCTGTGAAATACAGTCCCGATGGCACGCAAATCAAAGTGCGTTGCAAGCGGTTCGAAAAAGTATTGAGGTTCGAAGTAGAAGATGAAGGTCCCGGAATTCCAGCGAACGCGCAAGAATTGATCTTTGAAAAATATCGGCAAATAGATGCAGAAGCCGACAGCAGGCGCGGCGGCGCAGGTCTGGGATTAGCAATCGCAAAGCTAATAATCGAACAACATAACGGCAAGATCGGTGTACAAAGCAGCGGATCACACGGGACCTTATTTTGGTTCACATTACCAATATAGGGTTGAAATCATTTCTTTTCCTATCGGAGGATATGCAATAATGAATATATAGGCAGGAACTGCGTAGCGGGTGCTGCCTTTATTTGGAGTCCAGCAAAATTAGCGCATAATTGCCAGGAAGAATCCCAATTGCAGCGCATACAAAGCCGAAATAATGGCAATACCCTTAGCTGTCTTTTGCGCAGCACCTTGCTCCGGCTCTGGAAATATCCACCATCTAAAACTCTTTACCAGAAATGGCATGCTGATGAAAGAAGTAAATCCAACACTCATTATCAGTGCAACAAAGGTTCGCTCCGCGGGGTGCATCCATCCCATCGACGGATAAACATACAGAATTTGCAATAAGACAACAGGAAATAAACCAAGCAATACAAGCATTGCTGTTTTCCAGTTCGGCGGAGACTGCCCATGCGCATCCGTGGGAATCCAACCTGGAAATGCTGATGTACCAAGATGATGGTATCTAAATTTCTCAACAAATTGTTCTGCTTCCTGCAGAAGTTTTTTTCGCTCGTCAGAATCAAACCAGGCTTGAATGCTTTCCGGTGAATCGAACTTCAGCAAAACCGCCCACTGGCTGCTGTCCTCTGCCGGAGCCTGCATATAGATAGATCGGTAGCCAGGCTGCCGCACCTGAGCAGTGTGTATCCTTCCCTGCCAGTCCAGATATTCTTGCAGCATATCTGAACGAACATCAGTGATGATTGCAGTGCTCA
Organism: Obscuribacteraceae bacterium (SeqCode); assembly: GCA_044358055.1. Classification (GTDB taxonomy): domain Bacteria; phylum Cyanobacteriota; class Vampirovibrionia; order Obscuribacterales; family Obscuribacteraceae; genus JAIEPM01. The sequence goes on along the minus strand of JBIKOL010000202.1, from coordinate 10,234 downwards.
CTTCATTGTGATCTGAAATAGGCTCATCATGGAAATCTATTTTGTTTTCAACAGTGCTAAGGCTCTCCGACAGCACTTTGAATTCTTCCAATAATTTACTTCGTTCATCGCATTGCTTCCATTCTTCTGCGGCGGAAGCAGAGCTGAATCGATGAACGAGTTTCCATTTACCATGAGTATCAGCACATGGTCCCATCATTTCGCCGCTCCAGAAACCTCGAGCGTGCGCGCCGGACATCATCAGTTTCACCAGCTGTGCGGTGTATTCTGGAATTGCTTCTGCCGGTGGTGGTTCGAAAACCGTGCGAACGGCAGTGACTTTCTCAGGCATTAACTAGATTTTCCTGTTGAAATCCTTATCGTACCCTGTCAATTCTACATAAGCTTTGCCTTTTATGGGCTTGCCTGAAGATAAACCATTTACGGTGCATGCTCCCTCCCAGTAACTGATGCCACCATTTTCGGAGGCAAGTTCTTGATCAGCAAGTTGTGGAACAATGTCCAGTTCCAGCTTGAGAGATGGCAGGGAAACATGCCACCTGGAGGGATAGTTGGCATTAGTGTGTGGACTTTTCCAGGTTGCGGTCTTGTCAATCTTGTAGCTCGAAAGGGGAAGATGTGTTGTTCCACCATTGTTCCGTATGAAAGTACCGGAAGAATTTGGATCCACCTTACCGTTTTTCAAGCGCATCACATACAACATCAATTCTGTTTGATCGTCCAGCTGAATACTGTACCAGTCCCAGCCCACTTGATCTGATCCGAGTTGATTGCTGCCGAACTCGTGATCCATCCAGGCAATTCCATCCACTTCAAAATTCTTGTCTGCAATTTTGATCTTGCCTGAAACGGGCATTCGGGTAAGTGAATAATAATGCGATGCGCAACCGACACAATTAGCTTTCTGGCTGACGCCATTTTCACCATGAATAGCTGGCGGCTTACCCTCTCCCAATTTGAGATCGATCACGCAATCCTTTGAAGACGCCTGAAGGCGATGATCTTTGCCTTCAGCCATCGCACTCCAGTTTTCAGTCCAGACCTCGTATTTCTTATCGCTTGCACCAGCGCTTGCCACTCCTCCTCTGCTCATCTTTTCGAGATGATAAAAACGCTTGTTTTGAAGATCGCTCATTGCAAAGTGACCCATATACATATTCTTGAGGGACCAAGGACCTTCACTTACGCCGTCTGCAATTGGGACCCCGCTCCGGAAGAAAGTAAGTTCGAACCCAAACTCTTCTCCACTTTTTGCAAGCAGATGTCCGGTGTAATACCACCATTCGGTTTTGTACTCTTCATGCGAGTAATGATCCGCCGGGAACGAAAATGTATAGCCAGGCAAAGCCGGCTTGAAATGTCGCTCCGCGTTTACATCCCCCAGCACCGCAGAGCAGTTCAAGACGAGTAAGCAAACAAGTACACATAGGCAACGGCAAAGGTTTCTCATTCCGACCTCACAACTTCGGGTGCTGGAGTCCGTGCTGCCAGACTTGCAGGAATAAGACCTGACGCAAGAGAACAAACAAAAATCAAAGCAAACGACTCAAGCAAAAAGTCTAACGGTAATTGCAGTTGTACCGTCCACCCGAACGATTGCTTATTGATGACATGAATCAATAAAAACGAAAGAATAAATCCAACGACTAAGCCGCCACAATTACCTAGCGTGCCTAGAATGCCGGCTTGTACAAGAACCAGGCGCTTCATTTGAGCGTCGGAAGCTCCCAGGTATTTTATGATTCCCAGATCGCGGCGCGCCTCCATCGTCAAAGCAAATAATGCGTTCATCACGCCTAATATCGCTACCGCAATCGAAATAGCATGCAACGCATAGGTGATCGAGAAGGTGTTATCGAATACTCGGAGAACCTCGGTCTTTAACTCTCTATTGGTGCGAATATTCATGCGCGCATCTTCAGGCAGAGCTGCAAAAATTGCTTGTCTCACTTTTTCTGGATCCGCATCTTTTTTCAAGAACACCGCAAGAGTTGTGGATAGTCTGTCGTCATAGTGCTTCTTAAAGGACTCGCGTGGCAAAACGATATAACCACTATCACTTGCATAGTCGTAATAAACACCCTCGATTTTTGCGCTGAATTTGCCGCGCGGAGCTTCGAGCTCAATGCTATCGCCCACCTTTTTAGAATGCCTCAGAGAAAAACTTTCGGATACGATAACAGCGTCATGACCATCAACACGAGCAAGAACTTTAGAACTAGCTTCACCATTCAAGAACAAAAGATTACCGTGGCTTCTCATCACATCAAGCTCACCGGCACCAAGATTACACGGCTCTCCGTGGTATTCAATTTTGAGATCAACAAATCCGTCCACAGCATCAATACCGGGAATTCCCCTTATTGCCTGCTCGACCTGCTGAGTGATACGCCCGGTGCGGTGGCTTGCTTGATGACTGCTTGATGCGATCCACAAATCAGCTTTCAATGTTTGCTGTACCCATGTCATGACAGTATTGCGAAAGCTGCCAATCATTACGGCAAGACTGACCATCATGGAGATCCCGACCATCAATGATGCAATCGTAACCGATGTTCTTCCCAGCGCTCCATGTAAGTTCAGAGCAGCAAGACGCGCTTCCATTCCCAGCAAAGATAGAGGGCGCGCAGCATTCTTCAGGACAAAATCAAGAACCAGGGGTGTCAGCGCAGCCGTCCCAAACACCGCACAAATGGCAGCCAGATAACCGAAGAAGGGAAAGCCATATAGTGCCGGTTGCACAGACGATATTCCACCACAAACAAGCAGAAACAATCCAATCAGTGCAAGGCGCGGAGCAATTCGCTGTACTTTGCGTTCATATGATGCTCGCCTGGTCGCTTCCGCAGGTGCGATAGAAACCGCCTCCAGAGCAGGGGCGATCGCGGCGGCAACGGTGACGGCGGTTCCCGCGACGAAAGCAATTAACAAAGTGAGTGGCTCTACAATCACGCCACTCACGGGTTGATCAGCATAAAGAGATTGAACTGTTCGCGAGACAGCTTTCACTGCATATTGAGCGAATCCCACGCCAATTCCGATGCCTGCCGCGGAGCCAAGCGCACCGAGAATTGCCGCCTCGATAGTAAACAATAAGAAGACGAGCCTGGACGAAAGGCCGATTGCACGTAATGTTCCTATTTCCCAACGCCTGCGGATAACGCTGATTGACATTGTGTTGTAGATCAGAAACATTCCAACAAGCAAGGCAATCAAACTCAAAGCAGTAAGGTTATATTGAAATGAGCGCAGCATTTTTTCGACTTGCTGTCCCCTACGTTGCGGGCGATCCACTCTCATTCCCACAGGAAGCTGAGCGCTCAGCTGTTTGCTAAGCCCAGCAATCTTCTCTTCCGGAACAATCATATCTATTCTGTTGATTCGCCCGGTCATAGAAAACAGTTGCTGTGCACAGCCGACGTCCATCACCAGAACATTTCCGCTGAATGCCCGTCCTATTCCGGACGTATCCAGAATCCCAGAAACCGTAATACGAGTTTGTCGATCGTTCACCAGTAAATCAAAACTGTCACCAGGTTTTAGATTGTATCGCTGAGCAAGATCAGCGCCTGCGTAAGCATGATTCTTTCGAAATACATCGAACTGTGGCTCATCCGCACGCTGCGCCGCGACTTTAAGACCGCGGAATTCGCGGTCGGCGAGAAGGTCAATACCTATTACTTGAATCACTTCATGCGAGGGATTTGCTGATACTGCAAGTTGATCGATAAATGGCGTAAATTTTATGCCCTGCTTCCACAAAGGACTGAGCAAAGCAAGTGCCTGTTCGTCAAAATCAGAATCTGCAGCAGCCTGCACAACAAGCGTGGTTTTTCCAGAAACGATATCAACACTCTCTCTGAACTTAGAAAGCGCAGTCTGATTTGCCAGATTGATTGCGAGCATCACTGCAACACCCAGAGCAATGCCAGCAACAGTTAAAATACTGCGCACCTTATTCTTAATTAGATCACGCAAGATAAATCGTCTTAGCAACAATACAAAAGCTGTCACTTCACGGAAATCTCCATCAAGTGTCCGTCTTTCAAATGAACGACACGATCCGCATATGCAGCAGCTTCCAGGCTATGAGTTGCCATGATTGCAGTGTGCTTTCCCTGCTTGCAGAGTTCTGAAAATAGCTTTAATATCTGTTCGCCGTTTTCAGTATCAAGATTTCCCGTTGGCTCATCTGCCACTATTAATTCAGGACCATGAACAATCGCGCGGGCGATTGCAACACGTTGCATTTCACCTCCAGAAAGCTGCGACGGGTAGAAGGACCCCCTCGTGGAAAGCCCCACCCGCTCGAGCATTTGTGCGCAACGCTTTCTGATTTCAGCTCCGCTAAGTGCATTTGAAAGCTCAAGCGGCAGTGCGATATTTTCCTCCGCAGTCAACGTCGATAGCAAATTGAAAAATTGAAAAATGAAGCCAATTTTGTCACGCCGCACAAGTGTCAGCTGCGCATCCGTCATTTTGCTTATCTCACTGTCGCCAATGAATATTGCTCCCTGGCTTGGGCGGTCAATTCCAGCGATTAGATTTAGCAAAGTACTTTTGCCACATCCGCTTGGTCCCATGATCGCAACAAACTCGCCACGCTTAAAAGACAAGCTGAGCTTATTTAACGCAGTAACATTGTGCTCTGCATATTGTTTGCTGACGCTGTCAATTCTTATGTGCACGACGCTAGACGCGAATTTGTAGTCATGGCAGCCTTAAGTATAGCGCACAGTTCCTGTGCCGATTACACCAATCTATAGACAATAGATGAACCAGGTGTGAACGCTTAAATCTCAACGGGGGGGTTCTTGATGCAGGGGCAAGGACGGAATTTGGCGTTTGCGGCCGACAGATATCATATAAATCGAAATGACAATTGCAGAAATAACGCCGGCGCCTATAACGACATTAACAGAAGAAGATACCGTCAGTAGGGCGCGAGAACCGATGATGAAACCAATAAAGCATCCGAGAATCACTCGCTGAGGCCAACAATTTATCGGCAGCAGATGCAAAGCCCAAAACGATGCAGCTAGTGTTCCAATTCCTGACCCCATTCTCGTTCCACCTGGGAAGGCGCAATTGAACAAGAGGAGGAAATTATCAAAAGCAGCTTGAAATGCGGATCTGCTACCATCAACTATTGATGGTTGGTACTGCCCCAGGGTGGTGAACGGAAAGGCTGCTTGCGAAACTCCAAAAGCCCTCAGCGCATCAAAGCAAGCCATTAAATATGCCAGTGCCAAAGTTAATACAAGACTGCGGAGCAGATAAGATATGAATCCCTTAGCGAAATGTTTGCACATGAGTTTGTAATTTCCTGCGCACGAACAAGGCTCTGAGTTATTTAGCGCAGAGATATTTTCATCGATGCGTATAGCAAGATCGTTAACCGCTCCGCTCCCTGATGTATGAACTTGTTTATTTGGTTCAGCCACCAGGTTTCTCCGTTTTGTTTTCCTTGCGCATAATGCGTTGCGCCATTATATTGGCGGGATCGGCTTCTAAGCAGCGTTTTGCAAGATCGGTGGATTCACTCCGCTTGCCGTTCTGATCTAGTATCAAAGCGGCCTCGGAAAAAACACATGGGTCATTATATTTGTTTGTCACCGCAAGTGAAATCCACCTTTCTCCATCGCCACCGCATATTTTATTGCTGCTTCCCGCTTCCGCTGCATCAGCCTTGAAAGCCAATCTCGCCTTCGCCAGTGCAAGCCATGGGTTGTTCGGATTCAACTTTTCCGCCGTGTTTAAATGCAAACTTGCTTTCTTTAAATCACCTTTTGCTATTTCCACCAAGGCAGTATTTATCAATAGGTCCGGCTGGCTGTTCAGCACGCTGTGCACCGAGCCAAGCAATTTGGCGGCCTTTTCAGTGTTGCCCTTCGCTAGCTCCAGCTCGGACATTATCATTGTGCAAAACGGCCGCGAATAAGGATTTTGCAGAATAGACGGATTGTCGTGGAAAAGCCTCTCAGCTTTTTCTATTTCTCCCTCACGCAAATAGCAATCGCCAAGTATGCCGATTGCTTGCTCCCTTCCTCTCTTTTGTTTGATGAATTCTTCGAATTGCCTGATGGCAAGCCTGTTATTGCCCGTGATTGAGTTCAGCTTTGCCATATTGATATATGCAGCCTCGTCATATCTTGCTAATCGTATCGATTTGCTCAGGTGTTCCTTCGCTTCATCTAAGTTTCCTCGGAGCATGCAAATCTGCGACAAGCCGATTTTCGATTCTACAAGATCAGGTTTCCATTTCAAAGCCTCTTTCCAGTGCTGCTCCGCTGAGTCCAGATCGCCTAGCCTGTACTCACATTTTGCAAGGCGATCCCATGCTGGAGAAAAGAACATATCTATCGCAGTTGCCGTACTGTAATATGCAATGGCTTTATCATAGTTTCCCAGGGCGAATTCTTTGTTTCCATAATTGTACTCATAATACGTGGCAGCTTTCCGTCCCAAAAATGAAATCAAACCAAGCGTGATAAAAACCGTAAGCACGACTCTTTTAAGACGCCCTTCGTCAGCCATCTTTTTCAGATTTTCATTTGATACATCCTTAAATACAAAAGCATCCAGACTGCTGGGTTTAGCGCCGGTACTGCGTTCTGAAATGCAATAGAACAGTGAAAAGAATTCCTCTTTGGTGAAAAGAAAAGACGCAAGATGTTTAATAGTTGATTTTCCGTTTGGCTTCTTATAGTGAATTGCCATCTGAAGGCCTGGTACAAAGAACACCTTCGAAAAAACTTTCCGTTCAACAACATTCAAAGCCTCAATATTCTTCCATTCAATTTTTTTGTCAAAACGACCTAGTTTGATTCCATCATGATCAAGCACAATTGCGGATCCGAAAATTCTTGCCAGGTGAACTATGCAAAGAAATCCAGTAATCCAGTAGACAGCACAAAAGCCCCAGAGCCCCAGCTCCCAAACCAGCAGGGTGGAGAGATTAGGCGCTGAAGGCAAAAGAGAAAAGAAATCGGGGATAACCTGAAAGGTCGCGATAGGTACTGCCGTGCCGAAAGCAAGACATAGAATTGCCTTCGGGTTGGGTCGTAGCTGATAAGGACCCCAACGCTGCTGCTGCGCAATTGATTCGGAACTTGTGTTCATGCCTGTATTATGCACGGGGCATCCATTTAATCTCCATAAAAAAGCAGGCAGATGAACACCAAAACTTGCTACATTATAGAAGAACCCTTTTCCTGGGAGAAAGAGATTAAATGGTTGCGTCCAGTTGGGCAGAAGCGATTCCGTTGTTCCCTCTTCCAGAGGTAGTACTATTTCCAGGCGGTTGGCTACCTTTGCATATTTTTGAGCCCCGTTATCGGGAAATGATAAACGACGTAATGTCGACAGATTCACGCTTTGGCGTTGTAATGGTGGATCCCACTACCGGCGAGCCGGCAAAACATGGCTGCTCTGCCGTAATTGTCAATTGCAAACGTTTGCAAGATGGACGCATGAATATTATGACCGTAGGCCAGCAGCGCTTTCGCGTAGTTACGACGATGCAAGAGAAGCCCTACATGGTGGCCCAGGTCGAGTGGATAGACGACGATCCGACTGATAAGGACCTTAAAGGCAAAGCATCGGAAATCCGCGAAATCCTCAAGGACGTTGTGAAGCTATCGGCAAAACTCTCTGATAAAACCATAGAATTTCCAGACGATCTTCCCTCTGACCCACTTGAGTTGTCCTATTGGGTTGCGGGTAGCGTTTATGGATTAACGGAAGAACAACAATCGCTGCTTGAACTGGAAGACACCGAAAAACGCCTGGACCGGGAAGCGATAATTCTTGTTTCTCTGCGAAAAGAACTGGCTGCGCGCACTGCTTTGAAAGAAGCGTTTACAAAATAACGCAGAAAAGAAACAACACTTTCTTCAACGCTAAGGATTATCCTCAACGCGAATCCCATGTTGCTCAAGATGATTCAGGATATTCGGCACCTGGTCGTGGATCGACCACACAGGCATTTCTATAATGCGTCCATCAAAACTGTGGAACACCAAAGTTTCGCGGTCTCGTGGTGTATAGTGCTCAACAAAATCCATTTCGTTGAACGTCATATTTGCTTGAAGCCTTTTGCCACTATCTTCAATTACCCGTTCTCTAATTCCATTTGCCGAAATATCAAGTCCATAGTGGGTCAAGGATTCTTTCCTTAGTCTGAAAGAAAAATATGCAACGTATGCAAGCACAAGCACACTCATGGCGAAAGTTATCATGGCAGGCAGCCTGTATAAGGGATCGCGCAGACCAGATGCAGACAGAACTCCAATCACCATGGCAAACACGCTAAGACCAATCAACGACAACGCAACAAAGAAAGAAGCCGGGCGCCGAACGGGCCGCGATTCGCAGCTGTATAAAACGCGCATTGGCTGGGCAGTCATATCGCCTCCTCGCACTCCTTGCAAAATATTTTTTCTGCGTGAGGAAGGTCCCCTCTTCGACTAATGAAGCGGGGCTAGATTCAAAGTTCCAATGAGATTGGATTAGCTGTTCTTACCGTTGAGTTCTGATTCGAGTTTAGGCATCGACAGAGCAGGAATTATTCCTAGAATGTAAACGCTTGCAATTGTAGAGGCTGCAAGTGCGTAAGAACCGCCGAATACCTCAATCAATGCCCCGCTGCCCAGCGCAGCAGCTGCTGCAGCGAATCTGCCAGCGTTAAAGCAGACACCAAATGCGGTGCTGCGGATTCTGGCATCAAACACTTCAGGGATGTAGCTCCAGAGAATAACAAACGGCAGATGGCAGAAGAATCCTACCGAAAGAATCCAGGCAAGCAGAACAGGACCGAAATGATATTGCGACAAAAACATGCCAGTGGTACTGGCAAACGCAAGGACGAATGTGTAGATGGTCGACCTCTTGTATCCCAGTTTCGAAATAATCCAACCACCGAGAAATCCAGATAGAATCATTCCGGTATCTTTGAAATACATGGCGAAACTGCGCTGTTCAACTGCGAGATCACCGGTGAGCTGATTGATCCACGCTGGTATCCAGGCAAGTACGGCCCACCATGCAATCACTGCAACGCTGGTGAGGCTGATCAAACGAAGTGTTTGCACCTTGTACTTGGGCTCAAGCAAATCGAGAAAGGTCAGCCGCAATAGCTTATGTTCTTCGTCTGTACGCTCGTGCTGCTGTTTTGCTTTCGCTGCGGCCTTTTGCTCCTGCACCTGCACATATTGATGCGGTTCTTTCAATTTTGCTCTTATGTACAGAGTCAAAAATGCAGGAATTACACCAGCTACAAAAAGCCAGCGCCAGCCATGATGACCAAGAAGTAAATTTAGTGTGGCGGTGCACATATAACCAAAACCGAGCGAACTCGCCATCATTCCAATGGCGAAATGCCGCGATTTGTTGGGCCATGATTCGGAAAGCATGACACAGCCCACCCCCATCTCGCCACCTATTCCGGCGCCGACAAGAAAGCGGAAAAGAGCAAGCTGCCACCAGTCCGTTGCAGTTGCACAGAGCCCGGTACACAGAGCATATATAAGGATGGTTATGGTCATCGTGCGCGCGCGCCCGATGTAATCAGCAAGAGCGCCGAAGATTACAGCCCCCAAAGCCCAGCCCACCATGAAAGTGGCAATAATGTAGGAGCCGTGGAGCCCAATCACGGAGTGCGAATTGCTGTGCAGCATTTCGGAGAGCGCCGGAAACAGGACTATGGCAAAAATCGAGGAATCCATTCCATCAAACATGCCGCCAAGCCATGTGGCCGCAAGAACATGTAAGTTCGAATTTGCAGCAGGCGGAGCTTCTGCAGTGCTTGTATCTGCGAGGTTCAACATATCTCTCAAGGGGATGGACGCGAGAAAACCGCCCGGCCGGGCAAGTTCTAAGCCTCAACAATATATAGCCCTGCGCCTTTCTTTGTTTAGCCAATTAGCTAAATATCCGTTTAGCCGCGAGCAGTCAAAGGCAGGCGCATGCAGGGCCTGCCCATTCGAGGGACCGTTCGCGCCGCTTTCGTGAACAAGTCTTAATCGCCGAAAACCCGCTGCAGGCGGAAAAACCCGCGTAGAGTAAAGAGAAATAAGGTTTACAAGTGGCTGGCTTGCTAGAATTAGCTCGATATCTATGTGACCCGACGAAGCGCCCCAGCGTTTCGCTATTAAAATTAGGTCAGGAACCACCATGCCAAAAGTCCAGAATTATAGAAGACAAACAGTACAGAAGACAGTCGTGCCGAAACATC
>JBIKOL010000257.1:0-6544 GCA_044358055.1 Obscuribacteraceae bacterium (SeqCode) | reverse complement strand
AGCCACTGCAGGCAAGCAAGATAAGCTTTGCATGGCATTGTTTGCCGGTGGCTTGATTTCTTCGGTCGCTCTTCTATTCGGCTCAGCATTTGCAATATCACAAACGTCGATTGCGGCGTTGCAGCATAAGCCCGTCGAGTGGTGGACAGTGGCCGCGATGGTCGTGCTCACAGTATTGCTGGGCTTCGTCTTACGCGGCCTCATCTGGGCATCCTTTGCAGGAGTCACAATGCTAGCGGCACATCTGCAAGCATTTCATGCGCAGGAAAAAATTAGCCGCATCGGATTGAAGTTTAAACACGTTCTGCCAGGCGGAACTGCATGGGCAGTTCAAACCATGATGGCGCAGATGGCAAACAAACAGCAGTACAAGGAAATGATCGCCTTCGGCACAGCTGAATACGAAGCTGCCAAAAAGAAAGATCAAACACTTGCGCCGATTTGCGCATACCTCGGCATGGCGCACCAAATTCAGGGAGATCCGCACACTGCAATTTTGTGGAACGAGCGCGCAGTCGATATGTTCGCTAAGGCGATGGAGCCGCTCGATAAGGCTGAAGCAAAAACGAAAGTTCCGAATAGAGATTTTGTCGATAGCATCATCATTCAATACGCAAGTGCGTATGCGAATCTTGCATCCAATTATTTCAACGTGAACAATTACGGCAAGGCGAAGAAAAACTTCCAGCTTGCGCTTGAGCAACTTGCTAAAGTGAAAGATTCACCGCAAAAAGAAATGCTGGTACGTGGTATCAACGAGCACATCGCCCGCTTGAAACACTGGTAAACACTGGCAATTTCGCTGATTTTGTCAGATAACTGCAAACTTTTTAGAGCACAAATGTCAGAAAACTTTGTGCTCTTTTTTTTGAACTCATACCTCGAATTTGACGAACCGCGAGTGAAGCAAAGCGCGCCGAGGAGGCGTGCGAAGCGGAACGGCTAGCGCGCGGAGCGAGAGCCCGGAGGGTCGAGCGGAGCGCATAAAAAAAACGAGCCGCCTGTTGGGGCGGCTTAAGGTGGGTCTCGTTATGGTCGGTACCAGGACTCCTTTGCCAAGCTGCTCCTAAGCGGTTCGACTCCGATGGAATCCACCTCCCAACATCTTATCACACCAATCGGCCAGCAGCTATTCGGTGGCAACCGCTGTTTGGGCAAGAGTCAGCAAGTGCTGGTTGCCTTCAGTGTACAACACATTCAATTTCATGCTTGTGATGAGCCAGTTCTCGCCGGCGCGTTTAAGTTCGTAATTATAATAGCCGCCCACTACCCACGTATCCGCTCCCGTTTTGTTTGGCAAGTAGTGATGCGCGCGTACATATGCAAGTGCGCGCGCCGCGTCACCTTTAATTGTTATCTGATGATTCCCAAGCAAGTGTTGCGTTGAACTAAACCCCGGCAAGACTGACTTCCAGCCGGCAACGAGATCTGCAGACTTGAGTTTTTGCACCTCGCCACCAAACAGCGATGTGTAATCAACTCGAACTTCTTCTGCGAAAACTTCGGCAAGCATTTTGTCCCATAATCCGAGATCGGCGCATATGGCAACATTGTTGATTGCATCAATTATCTTTTGTCGATCAATAAGCTGTTGTAATTCCATAATGCTCCTGTATTTATTAGTGCTCTGCGCGCGAAGAAACGAGTTCATTTGAGGAAGCCCATTGCTGAAGGTCACGACCGTTAAGTGCAGCAGCCATGAGGTCCGGAAATAAATCCGGAGTGCAAGCAAAGGAAGGAACATCCAGCGCGGCGAAGTCTGCAGCGATTAGATGATTGTAAACGGGCGAGCCAGAGTCGTTAAGGGCAAGGAGTGTAACACACTTAGCGCCGGAAGCAGAAATTGCAGCCATACGCTTGATCATTTCTTTGGCATCGCCACCTTCGAAAAGGTCAGTGATTAAAACGAAGATGGTTTCTGATGGACGGCGAATGAGCGATTGGCAATAAGACAATGCACGGTTAATATCAGTGCCACCACCGAGTTGTGTACCGAACAAAACTTCAACAGGATCATGCAATTTCTCGGTTAGATCTACAACCGAAGTGTCGAAAACCACAAGCGAAGTTTTTACCGATGGAATTGATGCAAGCACAGCCGCAAAAACACTGGCATAGACAACAGACGCCGCCATCGATCCACTCTGATCGACACAGAGAATAATGTCGCGAGCAGATGCACGTTTTCGTCCGAAGCCAATCTTGTGTTCTGGAATAATCGTCTTGTATTCGCTTTGATAATTCTTCAAATTCATGCGGATAGTTCGCTGCCAGTCTATTTCGTTGTGCCTCGGGTTGCGATTGCGTTGCGAGCGGTTGAGTGAACCGATGACCGCCTGGCGCGTGGGATTGGCAAGCTTTTTCAAGAGTTCATTGACCACCTTGCGCACAACTATACGCGCGGTTTCTTTCGTCTTCATTGGCATCGCCGCTGAAAGAGACATCAACGTGCTCACCAGATGAACATCAGGTTCGACTGATTCAAGCAATTCCGGTTCAAACAACATACGCTGAATATTCAGGCGTTCCAGCGCATCCTTCTGCATCACCTTAACGATCGACACAGGAAAATATGTTCTGATGTCACCAAGCCATCTTGCGACATTAGGTGCTGAAGCTCCGAGCCCTGAGGACCGACTTTTGCCTTTACGCTGCTCTTCGTCGAGTTGCGCATCGTAAAGCGCACTCAGGCAATTGTCCATGCTGACGTCCGCACCGCCCAGTTCATACCCCGTTCCATCACAACTCGAGCCACCCAGCAACATGCGCCAGCGTCTTACTCTTTCATCTGGGTCTACAGCTCCTGAAGCGGATGCCCCGGGAGCGCGGGCATCCCGCCCGCCCATACTCCGACAATTTTGATCTAGCTCTTCTGCAGACTTAGATTCTGTCATGTCCCATGAGTCTCCTCTTTCTGCACGTCAATACTCTCAGTACCAATACCCAAGAGTTGCAGAACGACAGAAATAACTCTTTCGGCTCTGCTCAAATCCAAATTCTCCAACCCACCGACGCCGGCAGCTCCTCGTTTTCGCCCGGAACGATTCCGCACAACACGCTCCCCAAGCTGCCGTCGCTCTGCTGGTGCAAAGGTACTGAATGTCCTGCGCAAAAGCGGCAAAATGGTCACGAACACATCTTCGCTCAAGTGCTGCACCCAGGAATCCACAACATCAAAAAGCTGCTCATCATGGATGAGTAAAACACCGCTGCCTCGCAAGAAACCATCGGCCCAATCAGCGGCCATATCGGGTTCACTTGCAGTCGAAAGAGCAATTCCGAAACGCCTTGCAGCCTCGTCACTATCAAAGATTTTTTTGTCAAACAGCAACCTGGTCGCGCGTCCGGAAATTAGCCCGCTCATGTTGCTGCCATCCACGAGTTTCAAAAGGGCATCAGTCCAGTCCACTATATGTTGCTCATCCTGCAACAACCCGATGGCAGAATGAACCTGCAACATGAGCTGGAATATTTCCTCGGAGGCATCTTTATCTATGGATGAACAGGCGGAGGGCAGCCCAACGCAAATGCGGCTGACCAATCCAACAATAATTTTCTCAACGGATTCAACATTCGTTTTACGCACATTTCCATAGCGAGCGACTTGAACAAGAGCAGGTAATGCAGACATTAGGTGCTTAATATCTACCGCAAGCGCTGCCTCATTTTGAACACGATGCATAACGTGGTCCACCGCTTCTTGCAGATCCGCAAGAAGCACTTTATCCAGCAATTTGCAAAGTCGGGCCAAATTCTTTTCTTTGTTGGCCTCATCGCAAGCAAATGCGTTGCTTGCTTCGCGCACGCTTTTTCCCCAGACACTTGCTTCGATCAACAACAAAGTATATTCAGGCATCCAGCGAACACGCCAGATTTCGTGGAATGTGCCACTCTTACCTGTAACCTTTTGTTCGTTACCCCATGCAATTCCGAGTATATCCAGCTGATGAAGCAAGTGGCTGCGTGCAAGATCATTGGCATTTCGCAGATCCAGATCATAAATCTTTTCACCGGACTGAGCAGGAAAACGGAGACTTTTCTGTTGCTGTTCGAGGTCTTTCTGCAGCGGCGTGCCCGGCAAATCTGCAGGTACTTCGCCCATCGACTCGCCTACGACGAGTTTCCGAAAGATGATATCCATCGGCACAGAATTACCGAAACAAAGAACAGATTGAATAGCCTCAGAAATTTCACGCAGCCCTGGCAGTGGCTGCCCGCGCATTGCTGCCAGTGCTTCTGCCAGGCGCACTGTTTCAATGATATGCGCCGACGAGGCATCGAGGTCCTCTTCTCGGAGCAAGCGCGCGACATGCGCAAGCCATCGTTCAACAATAAGATCGTCAGAACTCCAGATGTGATGGTACCAACCTGGCGACTCTACACCTGCACCGTAACCGCTTGACGCGGCAAGGCGATCATGCGTCCAGGGAATCCAGGTTGACTCTACTTTGACCTTCGGCAAATCTTTCAAAAGCGCCTGATCTTCTTTTGCAGGCGAGTTGATGTTTAAAGCAGGACCATGCCAGGCTCCACATACAACTGCAATTTTAGTGAAACCTTCCTTCACCGCGGCACGTATGCTCTGACGCATGTATGCTTCTCGCACAGGTTCCATTTCGTCCTGAGGAAGTTCATCCTCCTTGAGTTCGGTACGCAATACACTCATCGCTTCATTTATGGCTTTGAAAATATCAAGCCCATCGCGACGGTGCTCAACCAGGTTTTCCCACCATCTTTCGCCATCGTCATAGCCAGCGGCTTTAGCCAAATAACTGAGAGGGTCTCTACGTATATTTGGTCTTTGTTTGGATTCCTCCAAACTTTGGGGTAGATTTGCTTCTTCTTCATTTTCTGAGCCGTCAAATTCAGCTTCGCCATTTTGTTCAGCGGATGCATTAGCGTCATCCTGCTCGCCCGCTGGCAAAATCTTGCTGAGCAGCTCTTCTCGTCGTGCTTTGGACATCGCCAACCAATTAGTCTGCGGCAAATCCATAAAACGAACCGGCACTGAATTGGAAAGACCATATTTAATCGCCTGCCATTCGGGCGAAAAAATTGCAAACGGATAATAGACAGCGTTTCGTAAATCATCCTGTGCGTATACGAGAAGCGAAACGGGTGGTTTCATCTCTTCATGCACAACATGGCTGAGCAGCTGGTTGCCTTCGGGAGGACCCTCAACCAGAATGCAGTCAGGCTGCAATTTCTGCAAACCATCGAGCAAACTGCGAGCGGAACCGGGTCCATGGTGCCTGATACCAAATATAGTGATCTTATCGCTTGCGACAAGCATATCCATCCGCCTGATGATCGATTAACTAAGTTCTCTGCATGAACGATAAAGATCTTTCCATCCGTCTCTTTCTTTGACTACGGTCTCGAGATATTCTTTAAAGACGACACGATCCTGCACCGGGTCTTTGACTATAGCGCCTACCACACCAGCAGCTACGTCCTGCGCAAGCAAGCTCCCGTTGCCGAAATGAGCCGCAAGCGCAAGCCCGCTTGTGAGAACTGAAATTGCTTCAGCGGTACTCATGGTTCCACTCGGAACCTTTACTTTGGTTTTGCCATCCGTAGTAATTCCGTTGCGGAGTTCGCGGAATATTGTCACCACGCGCCTGACCTCCTCTAGAGCGGGAGCTGCGGTCGGCAACTCAAGAGCGCGCCCTAAAGATTCCACGCGTTGCGCAACAATTTCGACTTCCTCATCAAGTGAGTCCGGCACTGGAAGAATTACGGTATTAAAGCGCCTCTTCAATGCACTGGATAACTCGTTGACTCCCCGGTCACGATCATTGGCAGTGGCGATAATGTTGAAGCCTTTCACTGCTTGAACTTGCTCGTTCAGCTCCGGAATCGGTAATGTCTTCTCTGAAAGAATCGTGATAAGCGAATCTTGCACATCTGCAGGTATACGAGTGAGTTCCTCTACTCGCGCAATCTTTCCATCTTTCATTGCACGCATCACTGGAGACGGCACCAGCGCATTCATGCTTGGCCCCTCTGCAAGAAGACGTGCATAGTTCCAGCCGTAACGAATTGCTTCCTCGGCGGTTCCCGCTGTTCCTTGAACCAGTAGAGTCGAATCTCCTGATATTGCAGCAGAGAGATGTTCGGACAGCCAGGTTTTCGCGGTGCCGGGTACGCCGAGTAAGAGCAGTGCGCGATCAGTGGCAAGTGTCGCAATCGCAATTTCGACAATGCGCGTGCGACCGATGTATTTAGCGCTCACTTCAAATCCGTTATCGAGTTTACCGCCAAGAATGTAGGTTAAAACGGCTTGTGGCGAGAGCTTCCAATTTGGTGGACGTTGTTTACTGTCGCTTCTGACAAGTTCAGCCAACTCTTCGGCGAATTGCTGTTCGGCATGTTGTCTCAGTATTTCTGTGGCTTCAGTTTGTGCCATTGGCTTGCTCCTGCGCTGTTGACTCTTTGTCCGTTTGTTGGGCGACTCATGGCATCGCTCCTACACATAATCCCCTTTTTGTTTTGGGCGACGCATGGCATCGCCCCTGCACATAATCCCTTTTTGCGTTGCGCG
>JBIKOL010000276.1:0-3005 GCA_044358055.1 Obscuribacteraceae bacterium (SeqCode) | reverse complement strand
TTCTTGAAGAGAGTATTTAGCAAAGATGAGTCTTTCATCAAGCTATTTTTATTCACTTTGGCAGGACTGGCACTCTTTCTGGCTCCTGCTTGTCTCATCTGGATTCCCAAAAATAGTTTTTTAGTCTCAAGAGTTCTATATCTTGCACTGTTTCCCCTTTCATTACTCTGCCCGTTAGTTCTATTATTCGAAAACGATAAGCTCGATTCAAAGCCTGTCTACTGGTTTAGATTTTGCTCCCAGCTTGCATTGGCACTTGTCCTGAGTGTATTCTCTCTTTCGTCTTATTGGTATCAACAGCGGTGGCTATCGGCCACGCAAGCTTACAGTTTGTTTCGGATTGAATTGAAGAAGCAGCTGGAAAATCTGTCCGCGAATCAAAAACTCGTTCTCTTAGGTGCTCCTACAGAGCTGGAAGGCTTACCATTGCTGAGCCACTTTTTTATTCTGCAGGATTGTCTACAGCAACCGTTTGAAACTAATTCGTCATGGACACGTATGTTCTCACTATCGCCCGATTTTTTTGCTAATAGGAACTTAGTGAACAGTTCACAAATTCAGAGATGTTTAAGTGATTCGAACGTAATTACATACGGCTTTGTAGAGTCGGCGAATAAACTTAGTATTGAGCCTTTAGATTTAGAACTAAAGCCTTCGAAAAAGGCTAATTTCGCAGCGATAAAAACAAGCTGGCAGCAACAGGGACTGAAGGACGGCAAATACTATAGTTACGCACGTTTGCCAGATATTGTTTCAGGCAAACAATATACTTTTTTGAAGGTCAAATTCAGAACCGCCATGATTAGAGATACGCAGATGCGCTTGCTTTGGAAAACTCCGGAGATGAAAATATTTGACCAATCTAAACACTGGCTTTTCACTGTTCCAAAGGGAAGTGAATCATTTCAACTGCACGCAGGAGAGATCCTCAGTTACTTAGACTGTGAGCACATTGATGCACTCGAACTTGAATATGATGAGGGTGCCGAACCTGATTCTCTTTTGCTAGAAACAGGTGATGCGTATAAATCCGCCTTTGATGCAGATCCCGTGGAATGTGTTGAGGAGCACGATTCAGTTCTGCGCGCGAAAAACGGAAAGTTTAGGTTCAGATATGATGTTTCCAGGGTTAGCAAAGCGCGCTCGATTCTTGTCGAAATTTCCAAACCAGGAATTAGATTCTCGTTTGCTTCAAATCGTATCCTTGATGATCGCAAAAGCTTTTTGCCCATAGAGACCTTTTACGTGGAGGGTAAAAGTGGGGATTTTTCTCTGAGTGACAGACTTGGCTCCTCTTTCTGGCATCAGATCAGGATCTTTCCGGTTGATGAACAAAAGCACATATGCGGGTTCTCTTCCGACCCTCTATTCATCCAATCTGTCGATGACAAAAGACAGCAAGCTGGCGCATTTTTGCTGCCTTACAACGAGAGGCAGCAATGAAGTGAACCTGGAAAATTCAGACCACTCAAGAAATAAAATAAGCGCTGCAGCTGATCTCTTTCTCTGCCCGCTATTGATCGCCGCAGTTTGTGTCCTGGCACATTTCAAAGCGCTTTCCTGCTATTTCTTTGCAGATGATCTGCTTGTCCTGGATTATCTCTACAAGATATTTCACTCTCAGCCTCATTTGGCCCTGCTGCGTCTTGTCTCTCCCTGGCAAGACCCCTCGATTTCGCTGCTTTACCGTCCGCTCTGTGATCTGTTTTTTTTCATGGACTATGCTCTATTCAGGTCAAACGCAGCTGGCTATCACCTGACTAACTTGCTGCTGCACATCTGCTGTTCATTGCTTGTTTTCTTAAACGCCTCCACAATTCATTTTGCCGTTTTCAAAAATCATGGTCGGCTCGCAGCTCTCTTATCGGCGCTTCTATTTGCAGGTTCGCCCTTGCATCTTGAGCCCGTTGTCTGGCTGGTCGGCAGGGCAGACCTCTCAGCGTCTATGTTCTTACTTCTATCTTTGTTATTTGCGATTCGCGCATTTGTTTCAGGAAGAAATTTCTCGCCTCTTTCAATGCTGTTCTACTTTCTTGCTCTTTTATCCAAAGAATCAGCCGCGTGCCAGCCGGCAATAGTTTTTGCCTTTTGTATATTGCCCATGGAAAAGGGAAGCAGTTTAAGACAAGCACTTATTAGAACGCTGCCGTTTGCTGTTCTGACTGGGGTCTATCTCGTCTTGAGATTTTTTGTTTTAGGAACTTTTCTTGGCGGCTACACCGGTTCATTCGGCGAAGCCCTGGTGAAAGATTGGTGGAAGCATTTTCTCGATTGGAATCAGTTCGCGCTTCTTGGATTAGGCAGCAATGTTTCATTGTTTAAGCCGGACAGTATTGAAATCATTTTGCTGCACGCCCTTTATTTATGTGCTGCAGCTGTACTTGTCTTGCGGATGCCGTCTAAGCCCTGGGATTCCATGACTCTAAAGGTCATGGCTTTCTGGTTTTTTGCCAGCTTCATCGCTCTCTTACCGGCTTTTCAAGTCGCCGGAGTATCCGGCACTCTTTCAAATGCCAGAGTATTTTATTTGGCAAGCGCATTTTTCTTTCCACTTATTGTTGAAGCGCTGCTGCCTGATATGTCTATGTTTGAAGGTGAAAGGTTCTCTGCTTTCCATTTTTCTTTCTGGATACGAGTTCTGCCGGCTGCACTGCTATTTGTTTTTACTTCGGTGTTTTGCCTTGTCACTGTAAAGTCCTATATTCCGTGGCAAGAAACTTCGGCTTTGTTGTTGGATTTGCAAAAGGCTTGCGGCGATGTCCTCAGGTCAACACCGGACAAGAAAAAGCTAGTGATTATATTTCAGTATGGGAACTGGAAGGGTGCTCATGCAATATATGAGTTCAAGGAACTACAAGCTCTGCTGGGACCGAATTTCTTCTCGCCGGACTATAGCAGCAGGCTCATGGCTCTGGATGAATACCCCGACTTTTACGGTGCAAGCACTCAACGATTGCACAGGCTTATCAAAGATAATGCTGACTATGAGGTCAGACTCTTTAATG
>JBIKOL010000226.1:0-10444 GCA_044358055.1 Obscuribacteraceae bacterium (SeqCode) | reverse complement strand
TCGTTGACTCAATAGATAGCGGATGAATTTGCAAAACAGTCTCTTCGATAGCTCGCCGGAATTTCTTTCTGCGTGCTGCAACGTCCTTCCAGACAGCTTCCGCTAAGCCTCTTTCGTGTGCATCTTCCAAAAACTCAGCGAGCAAACCCAGAGCAAAATTTGAATGGCAGAGAAAAATTTCGTCGTAGATATGATCAATTTCCTGGAAGATATCGGCAGAAGTAAATAATAGACTAGCTTTTATCTCTTGAGTGGGCCAGACTTTACCGGTGTCCTCGATAGACAAAAACCGCACCCCGGAATCCAGCAATATCTGATAAGTATCGTAGACCTGCGGAACAAAAAACCTGAATGTATTATCCAGAATCAGAACTTTCTTGTTCAGTGCACACCAGTTTGCAATAGAAGCAAACTGTTCTTCCGTCATTGTTCTGCCTGTTGGATTGTTCGGATTTACAAGAAATACAGCGTCAACGCTTGAAAGCAATCCAATTAATTTGAGCTCCTGGTCGAGCGTTTTTTCGTAGAGGAGATCATCCGGCAAAGATCTGATCTGTACTCCTCTACGTTTTAGAATCAAGTACAGATTGTCGAACGTCGGCTCTAACAAAGCTGTTTTCATATTTTTTGCTGCCAACCAGGTAGCAACTGTATCTATTGAATTGGAAGCAGTAGGACAAATTTTGAAATGCTCATAGCTAGATAGAGATGGAGCTTCAGCCAGCAGTCTAAACACATCTTTGAACTTAATTTCCGCCTCCCTTGATTTAAGCCGAGAGGCCTCTTCCCAGATTTGCGGCAGTTTGGCGATGATGCGCTGCTGCGACAAAGCGAGATTCTGCGAGGCATGTCCGTTTGCCATATCATTCGGGCTTGCAAGCCCCATCACTTCAATTTCAGTCAAGGCTTGTTCCCTCTGCTGTGTATTAATCAGATTCTCTTTATTCATGATTGACTCCATGAGAAATCTCAGCGCGCGGCGCAATGTTTCCGCCGGACGCATGAGCAACTTATTCAATGTTCAGTAGTTTATTTGAATGGAGGGTATATGTACAATTAATGGATTTGATAAACCCATAAGCTAAACTTATAGCACCCCAAGTCAAGACAGAAGGGACCCGCCGCAAATGGACCTGCCCTCGCACGAGTTACAAGCATTCAGAACAATCGCTCAAACGCTTAACTTTTCCCTTGCTGCTGAGCGTATACACATTACGCAGCCGGCGCTCTCCCAGCGCATTCAGAGTCTTGAGAAAACACTTGGGCTGACTTTGTTTGTGCGCGACCCAAAGGGCGTAAGGCTCACTGAGGCAGGCTTGCGCTTGCTCAGATATTGCCAAATAAAGGACCACCTCGAGTCCGAATTGCTTTCAGACCTGGTAAAAGCGCCTGCCGGAAAACTCGGCGGACGTTTACGCATATCCTCATACTCCAGCGTCATTCATTCGGTAGCCATGCCTGCTCTGGCACCGCTATTGCGCGAAAATCCAGCGGTGCAGTTCGAATTTTCTACATACGAAATGGACGATCTCATGCAGGCACTCGAACGTGCCGAAACAGATTTTGTAATTATCGACCACAGCATTGAGCGCAGTAACATACAGACAGTTCAGCTGGGGGAAGAGGTCTATGTGCTTGTGGAAAATCGAAAATTGCCTCCGCGAGATCTATATTTAGACCATGATCCTCAAGACAAACTGACGCAGATGTTCCTGGAAAAACAAGGCGACAAGCGCCCCTCATTCAGTCGCTGCTATGTTGATAATATGGAAGGCATTTTGCGAGGCATTGAACTTGGACTGGGCAAAGGCGTAGTACCTCGCCACCTACTGCCGGAGAGCTCCACGCTCAGCATAGTGAAAGGCAAGAAGCCCTTGAAGGTGCCTGTTGTCCTGCACTACTTTCGTCAGGCTTACTATTCGAACTTGCAGAAAGCTACAATCGAAACGCTCAAACGAAACAGTGCGCAGTATTTAAAATAGTCCAGGGAAGACAGGCGCTTCCGGAGCCTACATGGTCTTTTTCACTAGCTTCCCAGCGACTTCCGTTTTAACTTCCATAGCATGCTTCAGAAAAGCATCTTCACTCTCAAAGTACTTGGGCGCTCTTCCAACTAATGAGACCAGGTGCCGATTAGCAAGAACCTTTCGTTCAGGGTTTTCGATGAATACTTCACCATCACCAACATGTTCCCAGCCGTTTGATTGGGCGAGAATTTTCACTTTGGCAACGCGGGTCCACTCTTTGACGCATTCGAGAAAAAGTTTGTCGTCATACTCATTGGCGCGTAATTTCATTTCCAGAGCCATTGCATAAAGACAATGCATGTCGATATCGAGTGGACGCCGAGCCATTACCTCTTTGCACTTCTTCAGCGCTTCATCATATTTGCCACAGGTGAGCAGCGCTTTTATGTCGGACCAGTATTGTGATTGTGACACAACTCCGTTGGTCAGCAGCTCATCAACGTACGGGTCTCCATTGATTTGTTCACCCGCTTGCGCCGAACTGCAAATAAAGAAAACTCCGCCAGCTAAAATTAGCGCTAAGAACCTTTTCTTTTGCTTAGAAGGAAATTCCACAATTAAACGCTCCGCTTGGCAACAAGCACTGAAGTCCGGCTGCTATTGTCCCACAGATCCAAAGCAGTCCTGAAAACGAGCACTTGGCGCTAATCGGCCGTACAGGAACCCCTGTCAAGCTTACGCGGATTTCCAGACAGCGGTGGCACTAGAACATTTTAATTGAAATGAGATCACAATTCGGCAGCGCATACAGGTTTTGCAGTAAAGTACAGCTTTTAGAATCAACTTCTGCTGCAGCTTGGGAGAGTCAGCCATATGCAAACATTGAGCAGAATATTACGCCAGATAGCCCTTGCCCTTCTTTCGGGAGGTTCGACTGCAATCGTATTTGCGGCGATTACTCTGGTAAAGGCCGCAACGGCTAAGGGCATTCCAGTTGCTGAGGCTGCTGCCACTAATTCGCCAGTCTTCATTCAATACAGTAAAGTGGCTTTTGCTGCAGCGGTCGTGCTTGCGGTTGGCGAGTTGATTGGCTTCCTCAAAGGCGCAAACAAAACCAAACTCGACTACGCCCAGCTTGTATTCAGCCTGGGATGCATTGGCGCAGTTTGCGTTTTTGCTTTTGGAATTGTTCCTCCTATGGAACAATTGCTGCCCAGCTTGAATACGGTTGAACAGGCAAAGCAACAGTTTCATGACCTGCACAAAATTTCGGAAAAAGTTTTCGGCGCCAGCATTTTGTTTGCGTATATCAGCTTGATTCTGCCGGCGTTTAAGCGTGAATCGCTTGCTCTCAGCCAGAAGCCCAAGGAAACAGCGGTAGTTTAAAACCGAGCCGACTCGGCCCAAGGCGCCATCACCTATGGTTGCACTGAAAATACGGGTGCATTCAAAATACGGGTGCATTCAAAATATGTGTAGGGGCGAGGCCAGGCCTCGCCCTGCAGCTTGATGCAAATACCATCGCCTCGACCGATATACACTCAATATCCGGCGCACCTAGTTGACAGAAAATTATCAGTAAATTTCCAGAAAATTCCTGGAATTGCACGATTGGAGAGGTTTTCAAGATGGCATAAGATATATATTAGTAGGGTAGGGTGATTTAAATGGTTTACACGGCTCCAGTGAAAAAGAAGGCAGACATGCAAGCGCGCTCACAATCCACACCAAGAAAGCGCAGCTATCTTGATCCTGTACATCATGACATTGTGCTTGATCGTACAGACCCGTGCGACCGTCTGATTATCGACCTCATCGACACAGCCGAATTCCAGAGATTACGCCGCATTCATCAACTTGGAGTTTCCTTTTTCACCTACCAGGGTGCCGAAGGTTCGCGCTTCACACACTCAGTTGGCGTGATGCACATCGCGCGCACTTTGCTAGATCTTCTCAAAGACAAATATCCAGAAGTCGAAGAACAAAAGCCGCTAATCCTTGCCTCTGCGCTGCTTCACGACATCGGTCATGGACCCTACAGCCATGTCACCGAGAAAATTCTGAACTACGATCACGAAGACTGGGGTTGCCAAATTATCAACAGCAACACTGAAGTCTACGATGTTTTATCAGCATTCGATTCAAGTTTTCCTCAGGCGATATGTTCAATCTTGAAAAAAAGACATGAGCCAAAGTATTTGAGTGACCTGGTTTCAAGCCAGCTCGACTGCGATCGCTTCGACTACCTCTTGCGCGACAGCTATTTAACAGGCACCGCATATGGTTTATTCGCCTTGCATAGAATTCTTTCTTCAATGGAAATAGATCCCGATACACAACGCATTGTAGTAGTCGGCGAGAAAGGACAAACCGCCGTCGAAGACTATCTCTTCGCCCGTTCATCCATGTATCAGCAGGTTTATTATCACAGAAAGAATCTTGCCGCTCGTGCACTGCTTTCACGATTGATCAAGCGCGCACGATTGCTGGAGGGCAAGATAGGATTCATAGATGAACAGACCGAAAAATGGCTTTCTGGCGTAGATCTTGAAGTTGATGACTATCTCTTTCTTGACGACGTTCAGATGACCTATCACATCAAGCGCTGGTCTACAGATAGAGATCCGATTTTGAGAGATCTTGCATCGCGATTCTTGAATCGCAAATTGTTCAACGCTACAAAATTGCCGGTACTGCAGCTCGAGCAGGTAAATGCATTAAAGGCAAAGGCCAAGGAAATCGTCAAAGACTTCGGATTAGACCCCGAATACTACATAGCCATTGAAACAACAGGACTGCGCCCTTACGACTACTATCGTCCCGAAGCAAAACACCCACAAGCGAACATCATGGTACGCACAGACCACGGACAGGTGCGCGAACTCTCCACTATTTCACCCACGGTGGAAGCACTCGTACGCGGAAGCTTTGATACATACTGGCTCATTTATCCTTCCGAAGCGAAGGAAAAAGTAAACGCCATGATCGAAGAAGAAATCGGCAATTAATATCTTTGATCAGATTTGACAAAGGCCTCAAAACATCGCCGCAGAAACAAAATCGAAGTGAAAAAAGCAGTGCCATGCAGCGGAGAATGATGCATGGCACTGTTTTTGTTTAGCCTATCCGGTGAATGGGTCGAATTTCGCCGGACGGCAAGCTGCTCTGCCGCGAGAATAGTGGTGGAGTGGAGTTCCTTTGTCTTGAAGAATGAACGGGGCAGTTCAGATTCTTCGCGACTTTGTTTTTTCTCGCATTGACAGAACATCTCGTCTTGCGGTGGAATCGCCGGTTCCACCAATTTCAATGTCCAGAGCTAAGCCGCCTGGAAAACCAGCACGTTTAGCAAAGTTAGTAGCCAGCTGCTCGTAGTCATATCCACCGTCAGAATTTGCCAGTGGATAACCGGCTAATGCTTGACCAGCGTGCTTGCCGCCCGCCGAGCCAAGGCGCCGCACATTGTCTCGGAAAATAACAATGGCATAAGCACCACTTTTGACTCTGGTATCAGCAACAGCATTGAACTGCCCATCGGCAGTCACGGCGCGCGTAAAATTGCGCCCGTCATAGACCTTTCTAGTAATCGTTCCATTATCTGCGAACTCATAACTGTACACTGCGTTCAGGCAAGACTGGAACGGTTCGTTCATCATCGCAATAACTGCATCAACTCGGGGTTTTGTGTGCCCATTTCGCAGCCAGCAATACAGATTATCTGCGAATTGCTGCGACGTGTAATTCACATTCTCGAGATACCTGGGATATATGCGTGCATCATGCTGATATGGATAGTCACCATTTATTACATCGTAAACAGTAACCTTGTTGTCTTGAAATGATCCCGCCATAAGAAAGTCGTTCCAGCTAAGCAGACCGGGCACGGGTCTACCGGAGAACCTCACGGTCATGGCGCCGCCTTTTGTGCTGTCCGGTCTGGCGCTCGGCTGACAACAGGCTACACACTGAATCTTGGCGCTTGGATCATTCTTTTGCGAAAAAACACATTCGATTTTCACTATCGAGTTTATATGATAGCGATCGGCGTCGCGGAACATACGGTTTGAAACCATGTGCGCTTGAGCACCAAGCCCCGCGAATTGAAAGGGTTTGCCGCCCACAGGAATATTGCGAAAAGCCTCGTATCGTCCGTCACTGATGTCGACAGGACGCACCATTGATAGTGCTTCTGGCTTCGGTACATCAATCCCAGTTTCGCTACCTCCTTCTAACCAACCTGGAGAAAGTGTTATTGACTCAATATTCATGTTGGGCGGCAAATTTTGCTCGAGAAAAGTCCGCACATCAGCCAACGGACGCACAGGCGCACCATCGACGTCCAGGCATCCCCTCGGCGACTCATCTCTCAATGCATATGCGATTTTGTTGTTCAAATTGTTGATGGTGTATTTAAGTGCACCAAGATCTTGATCTAAGAGTACATTCATTCTGTCACAATGAATCTGATTAGAGACCACCGCCGTCTGGCGTAATGTGCCTACCAGCGTGTTTATTCCAATAACCGGAAGCGACTCACCATCTTTGGCTCGAGTTATTTTTCCGGTCGCAGGATAATTGCTCAATCCAACGTAACCAAAATTGGAGTCGAAAAACACCATCCTGGAAAGGTCGTTGGCCGCAATAAGCCCTGCCGCTTCAACCACATTTTGTGATCGCTCGCTCCCGATTACCCATGGGCTGAAGCGACAGAGGAAGATGAGGATGGGAACAAAGATGAACGCTGCAATAACTGCTATTAATACCAGCATATTGCCTGACTTAGTTCTATAGTTCACTTTCGATTTCATTGTTCCACTCCTCATTAGTACTGCGTCAACTAGGCGTTAGTTATCATCCTGGTCCTGGTCTTCAGGCGGCTCAACCTTAGGATGTGTCATCTTATTTTTTTGGTTCTCCTTTTGCTCAAGTTGCTTTTTGATCGCAGCGATTACCTTCGAATTTGGATGTACCTGTCCCTGCGGAAGATGTGGATTGTTGAATTGGGACAGGTTATAGAAAGTTGCAACAAAGAGTTTCCAGGCCTCAGCTGGACTTAGTTGGGATTCTTGGGGTGGTTTTGGATGATGCCCCGGATGTGGGTGGGGATGTGGCTCCGGATGTGGGTGTGGATGTGGATGTGGATTCGGATGTGGATGAGGGGTTGGGGTCGGGGTCGGTGTTGGCGTTGGCGTCGGAACCGGGGTCGGTGTCGGGGTCGGAACCGGAGTCGGTGTTGGCGTTGGCGTCGGAACCGGAGTCGGTGTCGGGGTCGGAACCGGGGTCGGCGTTGGTGTCGGAACCGGAGTCGGCGTTGGTGTCGGACTCGGAGTCGGCGTTGGTGTCGGGCTCGGAGTCGGCGTTGGTGTCGGACTCGGAGTCGGCGTTGGTGTCGGGCTCGGAGTCGGCGTTGGTGTCGGACTCGGAGTCGGCGTTGGTGTCGGGCTCGGAGTCGGCGTTGGTGTCGGGCTCGGAGTCGGCGTTGGTGTCGGGCTCGGAGTCGGCGTTGGTGTCGGGCTCGGAGTCGGCGTTCCATTAGGCGAGCCAGTCGGCGTCGGTGTGGGAGCCGGCGCGCTAGCTAAGTTTGCCATCAAAACTTTAAATTGCGGAGTATCCTGCCCGTTCACGGGCTCAACTCCAAACATATATCCCTGCCACCAGGGACCAGCAGACCAGTAGGTATAGCCATCCCATTGTTGCGGATTGGCGTGGAGATACTGGAGAATTGCATTTAGATCATCTAGACCTGCAGTACTCGACGGTACACCAATTTCTCCAAGAAACGCAGTTCTATTATGCTGCTTCAGCCAGGCAGTAAAAGCGCTGAAATCAGCAACAGCAGCGCTTACATTTTGGACGTCAGTGTGCGAACCAGAACCGTCAGAATCGAGATATTGATGCACTTCATAAGAAAAATTGTTTGCGGGATCGGTGATGTTGATCATCACACTTGCATTTAGATCTAGATAATTGACAGCATGCATCCAATAAGTCGATGGCACAAGAATTAAGTTATTTGCGCCGGTCTGCCTGATAGCATTTATCGCAGTTTGCGCGGATACCAGCCATGTGCTGGCAGTCATACTGCCACCCACTGGCTCGTTCATCAATCCAAAAACAACTAATGAATTACCCTTGTATTTGCTAGCAAGCTGAGTCCAGATATTGGCAAAAACAGAATTATCAACGCCTCCAGGCACACCGATGGTTGTGTTATGGTAGGCTCCATAATTATGCAAATCAATAATGACTCTCAATCCTTTTGACGTGGCATAAGAAACAACTGAGTCCAGATGCCCAAAATATGCTTGGTCGAGAGGTCCATTGGCAGTAGGTTGCAAGCGTTCCCACATAAGAGGAACGCGAATAATCTTCATGCCCTTGGAACTAAAATAATCAATTTCTGTGTTGGTCGGAAATACATAATCGACCATGAAGGTACCAGGAACATTTGATCCCCATTCGGCACCAGAGATGTTCACACCTTCTAATTGCATTCCGCCAGAAGCGGCTCCAGCAGGAAGGTTCAGGCTAATAGATATTGCAAGCGTGAGCAGTGCACTCAAACAAAGCGTCTGTCTCAGGGGAATCATAGTGGCCTCCTTTACGGCAAGCTACCCTGCTTCGACCCTTGAGCAGAGGAATTAATTTTTAGAAAATGGCGCTCTCTGACAGCGCTTGAACAATCTGTTCAGTAGTAACTGTTGAAATTGAAGCAAAACATTTTCCAACAAGACAAAGGGAAACAATCCTTACCTTTTAAGCAAAAACGATTTTGCCCTCTTCAAGCGAGCGTATACGCGCCAGGCTGATGACCGGAACGCCCAGCCCACTAACCTTTTCACGGCCACCCTCAAATTCTTTCTCAATGACCGAAGCAATACCGATTAATTTTGCTCCGCTCTGCTCAACGACTTTAACCAATGCCAGAATCGTTCGAGCTGTAGCCAAAAAGTCATCAACAATCAAGACGCGATCGTTGGCATTCAGATATTCGGTGGAAACGATAAGCTCAACCGCCTTCTTGTGAGTATGCGATTCAGATTTTTCGCGAAAGGGATCGCTCTTCATTGTTATCGGTTGACTCTTGCGTGCATACACTACCGGGATCGAGAGTTCAATTGCTGTCACCAGGGAAGGTGCTATTCCGCTCGATTCCGCAGTCAAAATGCGGGTTGGACTGTGCTCACGAAACTGTTGGGCAATTTCCTCGCCGATCTTTTTCATCAAGAGTGGGTCGATCTGGTGGTTCATGAATGAATCCACCTTCAGTATTCCGTTGCCCAGATATTTGCCCTCTTTCTGGATCTTCTCTTTCAGTAGTTCCATTTGCACCTCTAGTCACTAGTTATCCGGATCAGCTGGGCGCCCGTGAGGCGCCCCTCGCATAATCGTGCTTTTCACCGCAGAATAAGTTATTGGTCCCCCACAGAATTAATACGGTCCACCACAGAATAAGCCATCGATCAGACGCAAGTCATGACTCCACAGCAGTGGCGGAATAGTTCTCTACAGTTTCCTTGAACAATTTTGGCACTCTTATAGGCTTCATTTTCGCGATGTCCACGAAGACACCTCTATGCCTGGCGCTTGTAGCCAGTGCACCATCCAGGTAAATCTCAGCATCTATGGTCAAAGTGGTCAAACCCAGATCAGAAAGCCACATCTTTGCTCGAGGCTTATCGAAAAGTCTAATTGATTTCTTGTAATGGATCTCAGTAGACACCAAAACCGGTGTCACGCCGCTTTCCATAAATAACTGCAATGGGCAATAAACGTCGAACATTTTCAGCCTGAGGTCTTCGAGCCAGCGCAAGTACACAATGTTGCTAACATGCCCAGCGAAATCAATTTCGTGGGTACTGACCTTTATGTCATCTTCAATTAACAGCGCGCGCATATCTCATCTCGACAAAAGTTTTGATTGTTTGGTGATATGTCACCATATGCCGGGTTTCGTTGAATTATTTTCGACTTATCTTCGAAATTTCATTTTCCCAAAAGGCTTGCCTGAACATATTTTACAGCCCAACCCTCTTGGCAGCAACGAAAAATGCCACCATGCCAAGAATCAAAATTCTGTTCGACAAGAAAGGCTAATCCAACTTAAATAGGAATGTGACCTTACTAGGCCTCTAGAAATACCGTTTACTATTACACTCTGTCCACAATCAACTGTTTGAATATATTGAGCGGATTTTGCGCCCGACTTCCTATTGGGAAAATATATGGGAACAAAAAAGACATTTCCTCGTTGGCGTTCCAGATTCACAGGCAAAGCATTTACGGTAACGTTATGCTGCCTGTCCATGACGGTTCCAACGGCCTACGCGGACGGTTCCATTGATAAAGAACCGGACCGTATTAATTGCGTAGAAGGCTCAAACGATCCGATGCCACAGGAAGTTGGAAACTGGCTTCAGGACTTTCACACAAAGGCTGATGCGGAACCTGCGAAATTAGAGACAACAAACAAAGAAGAA
>JBIKOL010000095.1:0-34630 GCA_044358055.1 Obscuribacteraceae bacterium (SeqCode) | reverse complement strand
GGAATCGATCGGTTAGCGCCGTCACGGTTTTCCTCCTCCCTGCACCTTTTCCCAACAGTATCTTGATGCGTCCATCACGACTGTCAAGACCATAGTAAGAGCGCCGGCGGCTCGCCGGCTTCTAAAGAATCGGATCGATCTTGACGGAGTAAAAGCCGCCAGGATGGCGGCGCTCCCAGGGATAGCTGCAGAGAGCCACAGTCTCGGATCCCAAAACAATAGCAAAGATTCCAAAACCCTATGAAAAGCTGAATATGAGCGATTTAGCGCCATAAAATAGTTGCCGAGAGGATATGATTTGAGCCCAGTGACGCGTAGATTCGCGGGATCTCGCAGGCATACGATGCGAATCCTGCTGCTTCCATGGAGCTCCCATGTGGGATGAAAGCATAGAGAGCATGCCCAGGGCAAAGCTGGAAAAACTCCAGCTTGAGAGCCTTGTCGATTTGCTTAAGCGGCTCGAAGCATGTGTTCCGTTCTATCAAAATAAATTTTCCGAACTCAAGCTGAGCCACGATCAAGTTCGCAGCCTGGATGATTTGCGGCGGCTTCCCTTTACGACAAAATCAGATTTGCGGGACAACTATCCTGACGGATTGTTCGCAGTTTCAAAAAAAGAACTCAAACGTTATCATGCTTCGTCAGGTACTAGAGGCAAGCCGACGCTGGTTGCCTACACGCAGAGTGATCTATCAAACTGGTCAGAACTTGGCGCGCGCTCAATGTTTGCTGCAGGCGCTCGCCCGCACGACGTAATCCACAACGCTTACGGCTACGGTTTGTTCACCGGCGGACTCGGATTACATGGTGCAATAGACAAACTCGGTGGCATTTGCGTTCCTGCCTCTGGCGGAAAAACACAACAACAAATAACGCTTCTGAAAGACCTTCAAGCCAGAGTTCTTTGCTGCACTCCATCCTATGCTCTGAGAATCGCCTCAACACTGCAAGAAATGAACATGAGCCCGGAAGAACTCGGGCTTGAAATCGGCATCTTCGGCGCAGAGCCGTGGACAGAATCAATGCGTTCACACATTGAATCCCAACTCCAGCTCAAAGCACTCGATATTTACGGTCTCAGTGAAATTATGGGTCCTTGTGTTTCTATTGAGTGCAATGAAGCAAGATGTGGATTGCACATATGGGAAGATTTCTTCCTTGCCGAAATTGTGGAACCCAAGACATTGCAACCATTGCCTGAAGGGCAAGAGGGCGAGCTCGTCATTACCACACTCAAGAAAGAAGCGCTCCCACTTCTTCGTTACAGAACAGGGGACCTATCGAAACTCACGAGCGAAAGGTGCAAGTGCGGGCGTACTATGGCGAGAATGACGAGAGTGCGCGCACGCATTGACGATATGCTCATCATACGAGGCGTCAATGTTTATCCTTCAGAAATCGAACACATTCTACTGCAGGTTGATGAACTTGCACCACATTACCAGTTAGTTCTAAAAAGAGAACGCTCACTCGATGTACTTTGCGTGCAGGTGGAAATCACAGAAGACATCGTTGCACGATGGGCTGAACTCGACAAAGACGGACTGCGCTTGCATGAACTTTCTGAGCGAATCAAAACTCTGCTCAAAGAGAACCTCGGGCTAACGGTTTCGGTTGAACTGATGCCGGCGCGTTCAATTGCACGCAGCGAAGGCAAAGCCTGCCGCCTCATAGATTTACGCAAGGCACAGGAGACTCAGCAATGATCGCTACTGTGCATTTTCAAAAGCTCTCAGTAATTAGGGAAACGCGCATCAGTAAAGGAGAACGCCATGGTAGCTAAGGTAATAGCTCTCTACAAGCCCCCCGCAGATCCAGCAGAATTTGACGAGAAATATTTCAACGAGCACATTCCTCTGGCACAAAAAATTCCGGGCTTGCAACTCATCGAAATCTCAAAAACAAATGGCGCACCGATGGGAGATGCTGCATATTACTTGATGGCCGAACTTTACTTTAACGACATGGATGCTGTGAAAGCAGGCATGGGCAGCGCAGAAGGAAAAGCCGCTGGAAAAAATTTGATGACTTTTGCAAAAGATCTCGTGACGATGATGTATGCGGAAGTGACCGACAAGAAGTAATGACCACTCCTGAAGAAGAGGCAATTCAAAAATGACACAAGTCGAAAAAATGCTTTCTGGAGTAGCCCCGGAAGAATTCAACTTCCAGAGGATTATCTACCGCAAGCAAGGTTATGTAGCAAGCATAACCATAAATCGCCCCGAGGTTCTGAACTGTTTCGACATGATCACCTTGAAAGAACTTGGTGATGCGTTCCTCGATGTAAGCCGCGACGACAGCATTGCTGTCGCGGTAGTTACCGGCGCTGGAGACAGAGCATTTTGCACCGGAGCAGATTTGAAAGAGCAAGAAGAATACATGCTCAAGAAGCCGAACAACTACTACAAGTGGATGTATCAGTTCATCGAAATGCATGACAGACTTCGCAATATCGGCAAACCAACCATTGCCAGATTGAATGGTATGACAGTCGGTGGCGGCAATGAGTTGAACATGGCTTGCGACCTTGCCATTGCTGCGGATCACGTGGTCATCAGACAAGTAGGCGCAGCTCGTGGCAGTGTCGCCGCTGGTGGCGCGACGCAGTGGTTGCCTCTGATTGTGGGTGACCGAAGAGCAAGAGAAATGCTACTGCTGTGCGAAGGAATCGATGCGTTCACCGCACTCGACTGGGGCTTGATCAATCAAGTAGTTCCAGCATCCATGCTTGACGAAGCCGTCGCACAGATGGCGGAGAAGCTCTACAACAAGCTGCCGGAGTGCACACGTTATACAAAACAACAGCTGAACTTCTGGAGAGATTTCTCCTGGTCAATGACAATCGGTCATGCGCGTGACTGGTTGACACTGCATGCTGGACATCTTGAAACAGCAGAAGGGCTTCGTTCGTTCCGCCAGAAAGCTGAAATCAACTACCCGGGTATCAGATGCAAAGCCGCCGGACCGATGGTACCACCGGCTCCGATTGGTTCGCCCGAGTAGAGTCCACCAGGATGCAGCGCGCCAAGAAAACGAAAACAAATATGTGTAGGGGAGATGCCATGCGTCGCCCGCCAACTTCAAAAAGGGACAGCAAAATGACAGTCAAAGAAAAAGAGGAGAAGGAGATGAGCACCCTCACGTACAAAAACATCAAGGTCGAAATTGATGGACAAATCGCCATCGTTTATCTCAACCGCCCGCAAGCTCTGAACGCTCTAAATCACGAGCTTATGTCAGAACTCGCCGACGCGCTTGAAGGATTCGATGCTGACGAAAATGTTCGCGTCACGATTTTGACTGGCAGCGAGCGAGCATTCGCCGCAGGTGCCGACATAAAAGAAATGTGCGACGAAAGCGCCATTTCAATTCTCTCAAAAGATCGCCTTGCCACCTGGGATCGCGTGCGTTATATCAAGAAGCCGATTATCGCAGCAGTGAGCGGTTTCGCTCTCGGCGGCGGATGTGAACTTGCGATGACATGCGACATGATCATTGCTTCTGAATCTGCTCAATTTGGTCAACCGGAGATCAACATCGGTGTTATGCCCGGTGCTGGTGGAACGCAACGTCTCACACTGGCAGTCGGCAAATATAAAGCGATGGAACTGATTCTTACAGGACGCCCATTCACAGCCAATGAAGCTCTCGCCATCGGACTGGTGAATAAAGTTGTTCCAGTAGAACTTCTCCTCGACGAAGCAAAAACACTTGCCAAAGAAATCGCGAAGAAGTCTCCGCTGGCAGTACGCATGGCCAAGGAAGCCGTTCTGAAGAGCTACGAAACTACCCTCACCGAAGGACTCAACTGCGAGCGCAAGAGCTTTTACATGCTCTTCGCATCCGAAGATCAAAAGGAAGGAATGAAAGCGTTCATGGAAAAGCGCCCGGCAACATTCGTCGGCCGCTAGTCTGAATGCTCTCGCTGTAAATGCGGATGTTCTGATGGCCTGGGCGCCTCACGGGCGCCCAGGCCAATCCATCCAAGAATGGGCGCCAGTGAGGCGCCCTACCAAATTCAATTCAGCGAAACAAAAGAATATTCCCTAAACAAGAAATATTTTCTGAACGAAGAGATACTCCCTAAACAAGCAGCATAAACGGAGAAAATTCAAAAATGACAGACGAAAAAATTCTACTCGTAGAAAAAACCGAAGGCGTATGCGTCATCACTTTAAACCGCCCCGACAAACTAAACGCATTCAATGACGAACTGAGCTTCCAACTCATCGACGCATTGAAGGAAGCGGAAAAAGACGCCTCCGTTCGCGCCGTTGTAATAACAGGTGCCGGTCGTGGATTCTGCTCAGGACAAGATCTTGCAAACCGTAAATTTAGCGATGCAAGTGCAGCCCGCCCATCGCTTTCGGAATCAATCCGCCGTCGCTATAACCCGATGGTAATAAAAATCCGCAGAATGGAAAAGCCAGTCATCGCCGCCGTCAATGGTGTCGCAGCTGGTGCCGGCAGCAGCCTCGCCCTTGCCTGCGATCTCCGCGTTGTTGCGGAAAACGCCAGCTTCATCCAATCGTTCACCAAAGTCGGACTGGTTCCAGACAGCGGGGCAACATTCATCCTGCCACGCCTGCTGGGTGCCACCAAAGCATTCGAATTGATGCTCACAGCTGATAAACTCGACGCAAAAACAGCCTTCGAAATGGGCATCGTAAACAAGCTCGCTCCGCAAGAGAAAGTTCTTGAAGAAGCACTCAACTGGGCAAAGCAACTCGCAAAAGGACCGACCAAGGCATTCGGTCTCACAAAGCGCGCAGTCAACGCCGCGATTTTCCCGGATCTCGAAGAACGCCTCGAGTACGAAGCACACATGCAAGAAATCGCCGGACGCAGCGACGACTTCCAGGAAGGCGTCACTGCATTCCTCGAAAAACGCACCCCTGCTTACACCGGTAAGTAACTGATCAGTTGTTCTCTTTCCCGGGAGCGCCGGCAGCCTGCCGGCTTATGAAAGCGTGATCTTCGGATCCGGCCGGAATAGAAGCCGGCAGGCTGCCGGCGCTCCCGGGGCTTTCGCTCCAGAATGACCGGATCCAACGGAACGGATCGGATCCATTCGAATCCAATCTATATGTAGGGGCGACGCCATGCGTCGCCCTTTCTTTAGACATTCCGATTAACTAAGATCGCCGCTCAGCGTTTCTTGCAGATCAATCAAATGATTGTTGAAAACTTCCTTCGCCACATCCAACAATTTGAACACAGTCGGATCAACGCAAGAATAGTAAATGTTGTTGCCTTGCTTGCGCGCAACTACCAGATTTTTTGAACGCAATACCGCGAGCTGTTGAGAAACATTCGGCAGCTCAACATCAAGGCGATCTCGTATTTCCGAAACCGTCAATTCCTGCTCGCGAAGCTGATCAAGAATTTGAATCCTGAGAGGGTTCGCTAGAGCCTTGAAAAAATCTGCTTTGAATTTGGCCAATTTTTTTGCCATTGCCGACCTGCGCAAAAAGCCTGTACCCCATTGTACATTGGTTTTCGCAGGAATCCCATCGGATCCGCCTTCAGCCAGTCAAGGGACGCTGTATGCTATATCCCTTACAGATACAAACTGCCTTCGCTCCGGATCTAAACAACGCAACTCTTCGTCGACCAGAAGCCAGCCATGAAGCCGAATTGTCCGCCCTGAGCGCGATTCAATTTCGGGCAAAAGGGCAGCCACTTTACTGAGTTGGCAAATAACGTGTTCTTCTGAAGCTTTTCTCATTACTTCAGCGTTTCTTGATAATCCGAATTTATTGTCTATAGAGGCTCGCAGTTCAGATACTCTGGCTGCCGCTTCTTCGAGGGTCTTCTTGGACATTTTCACCGCCAGCGGATCCCAGTTCAAGGCTAACTCGAGCAGTGCACAGGGATAGTGCCCCAGGACAACAATATTGCTTATCTTGTTGCTGAGAACCGTTTCTGCAAAGAGAAGCGGGTCATCCAGACAACCGCCCAGGTTCTGCCAGACCGAAACCGATTTACTTGGCTCATAAGGAAATACACTCAGTTGACTCAGCTCGGAGCAAGTAACGAATGCCACACCTGAAGCTATGTCTTTCATGAGCCGACTAGCCAGCTCGTGATTGGAAATGCACTCCACATGCGCCAACTGGACTGAGTTTAGCCTGCTTATCATCTTAAATTTCCTGCAAGAAAGATTTGATTGCTGCTATAATCATACGATATACTTGCGAAATTGCGCAATTAGTTAAATGCATGCTTGCTTAATTAACGAATTCGACATTCAGAGTAGACCAGATGAACTCAATTCATTCATTTCTTTCAAATGCATTTGGCCTGATACTTCTTCTTTCTGCCCTTTT
This sequence comes from Obscuribacteraceae bacterium (SeqCode), assembly GCA_044358055.1. Lineage (GTDB taxonomy): Bacteria > Cyanobacteriota > Vampirovibrionia > Obscuribacterales > Obscuribacteraceae > JAIEPM01. The sequence goes on along the minus strand of JBIKOL010000095.1, from coordinate 28,298 downwards.
CGCACTCCTGCGCCCAAAAATTAGCAACCGCCTCTGCTCCTCCATCACCCTGATCGCCGGAGCTCTCTTCCTCTCCCTGGCTCTATGCGCGGGCATATTACCAATTTCGTGGCAGCCACCGGCGTCTATCTCGATAGGTCCATTCCCCATACACTTCTCGCTCGACATGCTTTCTGCGATTTTTCTTGGATTGCTTGGTGTCGTTAGCATCGCCATCTCTCTGTTTTCTCCGGGATACCTGGAACATCTAAAAGAAAAAATCAATGCAGGACAGTACTGGGCAGCCCTTTTCGTTTTCTTGCTCTCGATGGCTTTCGTTCTGATCAGCGCCGATGCGATCAGCTTCATCGTCTTCTGGGAATTGATGTCACTCTCGTCTATGGCGCTCGTCGCGACGGAACACAAAAATCATCAGGTGCAGAAGGCAGCAATGATTTACATGGGCGCCACCAGAATTACGACGGTATTTCTTGTGGCCGGCTTCCTCTGGATGCACCACCTGAGCCATAGCTGGCAATTCGCCGACTGGCATTTCCAAACCCCATCAACTTATATGGCCGCCTTCCTGATTTTATTGGGATTCTGCATCAAAGCAGGAATCTGGCCATTCCACATATGGCTGCCATACGCTCACCCCGCAGCACCGGCCCCGGTGTCAGCTCTGATGAGCGGAGTAATGATCAAGGTTGCACTTTACGGAGTCATTCGCCTTCTTGTTTTTGGCGATTTGAACAGCATCGCGGTGGCGTGTGTAGCTCTTTTTCTTGGAACAGTCTCGGCATTCTGGGGCGTCCTGTTCGCACTTGTTCAACACGACCTTAAAAGGTTGCTCGCCTATTCCAGCGTCGAGAACGTTGGCTTAATCTTGATGGGCATCTCCATTTCTCTTCTCGCAAGAACTCATGGTGCAATCGAAATTGCGGCTCTTGGGCTTGCTGCGGCGTTGTTCCATTGCATCAATCACGGACTGTTCAAATCTCTGCTCTTCATGGGCGCAGGTTGCGTGGACGCAAGCGCACATACGAAGAACCTGGGAAGCCTCGGCGGCCTGGCAAAAAATATGCCCTGGACGATGGCTTGTTTCCTGATCGGCAGCGCAGCAATTTGTGCACTTCCCCCGTTTAACGGCTTCGGCAGCAAATGGCTCATTTATCAAAGCTTCTTCCAGAGCGCCTGGCAGGCACAAACACTTGTCGGCAGAGGAGTTGCTCTGACAATATTGTGCATTCTCGGCATCGTCGGCGGGCTTGCTCTAGCGTCCTTTTGCAAAGCCTTCGCCATCACCTTCCTTGGTAATGCTCGTTCGAAAGCAGCAGAAGAAGCAAAAGAAGCAAGTCCGGGGATGCTTACAGCACAAATGTTACTGGCTGGAGCATGCGCCGTTGTCGGAGTCTCAGTCCCTTATGTATTGCGCTTCTTGAAACCCACTTGCGATGCAGCAGTTCATCAAACTTCGACAGTGCAAGCGGCATTCACAATTCCAACTGCCTGGATAGCAGTTGCCTTGCTTTCCTTTATCGGCATCGTTTATTCCGCGGTGTTGAATCGTTCTAAGTTGAACAAATACATCACCTGGGAATGCGGCTTTGGCGAGCTGACACCGCGCTGCCAGGTTGCGCCGGATTCGTTCGCTCAACCGCTTGCCTGGATATTCAGCCCAATTCTCAGATACAAACTAGCATTCGAAATCAGCGGAAAAGATCGCCGTCATTTTCCAGAAAAAATAAAAGTCGAAGCAAACGTTGTATCGATTCTGGAGAATCAGGTATATCGTCCGGCACTTGGCTTAGTAGGCCTGGCTGCTCGCTGGGTCGCGAAGCTACAAGCGGGAAGCATTCACCTTTATCTGCTTTATCTCTGTCTAAGCCTGGTATTACTGCTGGTATTGGGGACTCGATTGTGAATCTATTTTTCATTATCCCTGGAACTGACTCGAATATCTTAGATTGGTTAGCATTTATCATCAGCATGCTTTTCTTGCCAATCCTCACGCTCGGCACCATCAGAAAGGTCAAGGCGCGTTTGCAAAATCGCATTGGTCCACCGATATTGCAGCCGCTTTATGATTTGTCAAAACTATTTCGCAAGCAAGAAACCATCAGCCAGACGATGACTTGGATTTTTCGCTCTAGTGCAGCGATCAATCTTGCTAGCATGCTGGTAATTGCATCCTTTGTGCCCTGGCTCTGTTTCAAGCCAAACTTCCCTGGTTCGGATGTCTTTCTGGTGATTTATCTGTTTGCATTCGGCCGCCTTTTCACCATGTTGGCAGCGCTCGATGCCGGCTCGGCTTTTGGTGCATTTGGTGCAAGCAGAGAAGCAACGCTGGCAACACTTGTGGAACCTTCTATGATATTGAGCCTGGTATCGCTCGGCGTGCTTGCGCACACAAGCGACCTCAACACCATTTTTGCTTTGACTAACAACAATCTGATGAACTATCAAGCGATTTGGCTGCTAGCCGGAACTGCGATATTGCTCTGCAGCGTTGTGGAACTTTCACGCATGCCAGTAGATGACCCCACAACACACCTGGAACTGACCATGGTTCACGAGGCAATGATTCTCGAGTCTTCAGGCAAGAATCTTGCGCTTACCGAATATGCTCACGCTCTCAGAATGAGCGTACTTTATGGACTGAGCGCTCAGTGCTACATGCACGCCGCACCAGGCATCTGGCAATTACCAGCAGTCATGCAAGCAGGTATCAACATAGTGCTTCTGCTTTCCATCGCTGCTGCAGTTGCAATTTTCGAAGGCGTTGCCGTCAAACTGCAATGGTTGAAAGTGCCGGAGTTCATTGCTTATTCAATGACCATGAGTTTACTTGCAGGGCTCTTGGCCATAGGCGGAGGTATTCTGAAGTGAATTTCAGCGAATGCGAAATAGTAGTAATGAGCGCAGCTATTGTGGCAGTGCTGATGGCAGGTTCACTCCGCTTGCGAGCGAATCTTTTTCTTTACTCAATCGAAACGATGCTAATCGCCGTCGCCACAGCGTTTACGGGAGCATCTCGCGGTGAACCGACGCTTTATTACGTAGCAGGAGCGATCGCTTTGATCAAAGGCATTTGCATTCCAGTATTTCTGAATAAGACAATCGACCATGTCAAAATTCAAAATGATGTTGGAACTAAAATCGTGGCACCACTGGCAATGCATGGCTGCATCGCACTGCTTGGAATAAGCTACATGCTGGTCACAGGACTGCCCGTTCCACCGGGAGAGGTGCGCGCATGGCCTGGAGCAATGTCGGGCATATCGCTTGTCTTTACTGGTCTTGTGCTGATGCTGACAAGGCGCGTAGCCATCAGCCAGATTATCGGGTTTCTGGTTGTTGAAAACGGCATCTATCTTTTCGCTCTCACTCAAACACGCGGCATGCCCATGATTGTGGAAATGGGAGTAATACTCGACGTACTCGTAGGCGTGATGATTGCGGGGCTACTCGTGTTCAAGATTCAGAAAAGCTTCGAGCACATCGACGTATCTCAACTTGTGGAATTGAAGGATTGATCGCCAATGACGAAGCTTCTAATTCTTAGCGCTCTTCCTCTTTTAGCCGCAGCACTTGCGGTGATGATTCGCAATGTCAACGTCACACGCAAGCTTGCTCCAATTCTGTGCTGGCTGCAGCTTCCAGTAATTGTTTACCTCTTCCTTCCTTTGTTATTTCCAGGAATCACAAGCGGCGCTTCAGCACTCCCCGGGGTCGCAGCCGGCGCTCCATCACTCCCCGGGATCGCGGGCGTCCCGCCCGCTTCTATCTCCACAATCCAACTCTGCCCAGAATTCACAGCTGATCGTCTCAGCGCCTTATTCCTATTACTCACAACCTTCGTCTGCTCCTGCGCCCTGAGCCACGCCGACAGCTTCTTCGATCGCGAGAAGCAAATATCCACAGGCTACGAACCATATCACGAGCGAATCTTCTACTCATGCTCCGCGCTTTTCCTCCTCGCCATGAGTTACATCTTCCTCTGCGATAATCTCGGCATTCTCTGGGTCTGCACGGAAGCGACCACGCTGGCATCTGCCGCGCTGGTCTATTACTCCAGAACAAAGCACGCACTGGAAGCCACCTACAAATACTTGATCATCTGCAGTGTCGGCATCGCCTTCGCTCTTCTCGGCACAATTTTAATTTTCGCCTCAAGCCAATACGGCCCCCTCCCTCACGGCTCACTCAACTGGAGAGAACTGGCGACGGGTTCAGCTATGTTGCAATATCCACTCTTGCGCCTCGGCTATATTTTCTGCCTGGTCGGTTATGGCACAAAAGCAGGAATCTTTCCTCTGCACAGCTGGCTTCCTGACGCACATTCAGAAGCACCCGCACCAGCCTCAGCAATGCTCTCCGGATCGCTTTTGAACTGTGCATTATTTGCAATCTGGAGAATATCGCAGATTGTAAGTTCCACTGGCCATGAACTGCTGGCAATGAGCATCCCTCTTGTTCTGGGTGCGGTCACGGCACTTGCGGCAAGTCTTTTCCTGGTTCACCAGCGAGGCATCAAACGCCTCTGGGCATATTCGAGTATCGAAAACGTCGGCATCATGCTGGTGGCTATTGCGCTGGGTTCAGGCGGATTGTTCTTCCTGCAAGCACTCAATCACAGCCTGGCCAAAGTTGCCCTCTTCCTTCTTTCCGGAAATGTTGTTCAAGCAACTGGTTCGAAACAACTTGCACAAATCAAGGGTGTCTTGAGCGCGTCACCGGCATGGGGAGTCTTACTTTGTCTTGCTGCTTTTGCAGTTACTGGAGCACCACCATTTGGTGCATTCACAAGCGAAATACTCATTCTCATTCGCAGCGCAGACTACGGACACTGGCTTGTGGTGGGAATTTTGATCGTAGCTCTTGCACTCAGCTTCATCGCTGTATGCATTCACGTTGCCAGCATTCTCTTCGGCACACCGAAAAACACGACAAGGAATTTCCGCCCCGTGGCAAGCAGTCTGGTTCCAGCACTTCTTGTCGTTTGCGCTATCGTCTGCGGCATTACCTCATTACCTTCTCTACTCGTGACACCTTGATGAAAGCAGCAAAGATTACAGTTGCACAGGACGACCGCGCGAACAAGCTTCGTGAATGGCTGCATCATGAACATCAGCGACTCGGTTTAATTACTTCGATTGATGGTTCGCAGCTTATAACGCTGACGCTTGATACGAAGAATAATTCCGCCACAATTTGGGAAACGCCTCTGGAAGGCAACTCATACAATTCAATCACATCAGTAGTTCCGCAAGCGCACTGGTATGAACGTTCCATCTGGGACATGTTCGGAATTAAGCCGGAAGGTCACCCCAGACTGAAGCACAATCTGCTGCACGAGCCATACGACCCAGCACTTGTTCCTCTTTACCTGGGCGATACGCCACCGGCTCCAACAAATGGACACCGAGTATTTCGTCCGCTTGAAGTAAAAGGCACTGGCATATATGAACTGCCGGTGGGACCAATCCATGCGGGAATTATTGAACCGGGACATTTTCGTTTCAGCTGCATGGGCGAAGTGATCTTAAATCTGGAGATTCATTTAGGCTACGTGCACAGAGGCGTTGAAAAAAGACTGACTGAAGTTCCCTGGCAAAAGGCTCGTTTTGTGGCGGAATCAGCGGCAAGCGATATGGCAGTCGCCAATGCTTTAGCGCACGCAGTTGCAATAGAATCTCTGTTCGAATTTGAATTACCAAAACGAGCAAACGCATTGAGAACCATTGCACTGGAAATCGAACGCCTGGCGATGCACATTATCGATCTTGGCGGACTTGCCGGTGACATCGGCTTTCTCGCCATATCCTCATCCATGGCTCGCATGCGTGGTGTAGCCCTGGGAATGGGCGAGCTTCTCGCCGGCACAAGATTTTTGAGAGCATATGTTTGCCCGGGTGGAGTAGTCAAAGATCCCGGCAATCAGGTTCTGGGTGAACTCAAACAAAGAGCTGTGAGTTTGCGAAAAGAACTCAGCAAATTGCTGCATATGTTTTTAGGCAACCAGGCGGTCTGCGAGCGAATGCAGAAGACGGGACGGGTTTCGCCTCAACTTGCAAACGATTTTGGATTTGTGGGAATCGGCGGAAGAGCCAGCGCATCCTCCTATGATGCAAGAAGGCATTTTGCGCATGGTTTGTATCCCGAGATAGCACCGCCGGTGGTTACAGAGCCAGATGGCGATGTTTTTTGCAGAGCGCAGGTTCGCGCCAGAGAACTAATGACCAGTTTGGATGTGATAGAGACGATCTGTGCATCCATAAGCGACGGAGACACGCTCGTCAAATTACCAGCGCAACTTCCAGCTAATGAATCCGCCCTGGGCATAGTCGAGTCACATCGGGGCGAGCTAATCCATCTCGTCTTCACTGATGAGAACGGCAAAATCAAACGCTATGCCATCAAAGATGCAAGCGTCAACAACTGGACAGCACTTGCAATTGCCGTCCGCAAGAATGTTGTTGCAGACTTTCCTCTCTGCAACAAAAGTTTCGCGCTCTCGTACAGTGGCCACGATCTCTAAGGTAAAAGCAGGCAATGATAAATCTGTTAGCTTATCTCTGCAGCAATGGTGTCGTCACCGCGAAGAAGCTCTTCCCGGATCTGGACAGCCATGTACGCGGCTTGCCATCGGTGACTGACGCTCCATGCATGTCTGAAGAATGCAATGCATGCGTTGAACTTTGCCCGACAGATGTGATCAAAATTGACGAGAAGGGATCTGTATCAATCGATTTAGGTGGCTGCATCGCATGCGGCGCCTGCACGCAAGTATGCCCGACAGGCAGCATTGCTGAAAACAAAAGCACAATGACTGCTCGAGTCAAGCGAGAAGATCTTGTAATTTCAGCTAGTAACAAATCAACGCCACCGGATCCCACTAACGAAAAATCGCGCAGTATCTTCAAGAAATCAATCGCAGCACGTGTCGTATCAACAGGTTGCAGCGCATGCGACCTTGAAATCGGCGCCGCAGGAAATCCCATATTCGATATGGAACGATTCGGCGTTCACGTGGTCGCCTCACCAAGATTTGCAGACGTGCTCGTGGTGACAGGTCCAGTTCCAAAAGCAATGCACGATCCGCTCTTGCGCTGCTATAACGCCATGGCGGAACCACGCCTTGTGGTCGCACTGGGCACTTGCGCCATCTCTGGAGGCGTCCACCACCACGGTTACACTGAAGCCAACGGCGTGGACAACGTCATCCCGGTAAACGTCTACATCCCCGGCTGCCCGCCCCATCCCTGGAGCATCATCTACGGCATCCACCGCACGATGAATTTATAAGCAGACCGGGCGACGATCAGTTCCGATACTCAAATTCAATTCCGAAACATCATGCTTTCATGATGCTCTGACTGCTGCTCGAGATCATGCCCCTTCGGCGGCATCTTCAATACAACGACAGTACAAGGCGCTGCATCGACTATCTCATCAGCAACGCTGCCGAACCACAAACGAGCGAAACCATGTCTTGCATGACTGGGAACAATTGCCTCATCAGCGCCGACTCGAGTGCACATTTCAGCTATAACATCGGCAATTTCGCCTTGCAAAATATCGGTAGCGACCTTTGCGCCGAGCATCGAGCGCAAAGCTCTTGCCATGTCATTCAATACGCCTTGTTCTTCCTTCCTCTCGTTTTCTACAACATCAGGAATCCCGGCTACGGGTACATCTGCAAATCCCGGCACAATCACATGAAGCAAATAAATGTAGGTGGACGAGTCATATCTGCCTTTCAATATATACTGAAGCGCTGTAGCCGCACATTCAGGACCATCAATTGCGACGACAAGTTTCATATTCCAATCCTCTCAACTTAGCATTGTAATTATGGCAGCGCAGCGCCAGCCGGCGCATAGTGCAATATGCTGAGTCAAAGATTATTTGCGAGTCATCCGAAAGGATGATGAAAGTGGAAGCGAATCCCCGATCAGAAGCCTGACTCAGTCGGAATGCCTTTCGGTTTTGGCATCTGTTGCACCTGCTCTTGTTCTTGCTGGCGCATGTAAGGTGAAGGTTTCACTTCTTTGTCTCGCTCATCCGATTTCAACTGCGCTTGCAAATAGACGATTCGCTTGTTTATCGCGTCAGTGTTAACGTTCTTACTCGCGCAACGCAAGGCATGCTCGTACTGATTAATCGCTGAAGTAATGTGCTTTTCTTCATCAAAAATATGAGCCAGAGTCAAATGGCTTTCGTAATGATCCGGATTTGTTTTCAAGGCTTCTAGCAAGTGGTCGATCGCGCCCTGGTGATCGCCTCTCTTGTATAAACACATCGCCATGTTGTAGTAGAGCTCAACCCAATCCACACCTTTCACAGCGGACTCGATGATGTCTTTGTATTCTTTCAACGCTTCGTTATATCTAGGCGGGTTCAACTTGATCAAACAACGCGCTTTCCCCATCCAGGCTTCCGTAAATTTATACGGTCTGTCGCCGAGCGCAGTCTGATAGGCTTCTACCGCCTCACCATATCGGCTCATTTTTTCGTAAAGCTCTCCCATGGCATACCATGGTCGCGGATTATTATTCTCAGCATCAATTCGCGCAGCGTTTATTTGTTTGTCCGCTTTGTCGAGTTCACCTAAATTGATGTAGCACTCGGCAAGATCAACGTGCGCATCACACGCCTTTTCCGTTGTCTGTGCCAGATGCTTCGTCAAAGGTTCAATTGCTTTTGCATAATTCCTCTGCGCTTTGTAGCAAAGCCCGAGATTTAGCCAGCCTTGCGGGCAGTAGTTGTTGCGCGAGAAATAGCAGGCTTGCAAAAACTCGTCGGCAGCGCCTTCGTAATCTTTGCCTTTCATCAGCCTCAGGCCCTCTTTCATATGGAGCTCAGTGGGCTCCACAGTGGCTGAGTCATGACGTTTTTTCGCTTCTGCGGCTGATAAGTTTAGAGCAGCAAAAATCGAGCAGAGAACAATAGTAACTGCCGGTCTGAACAAAAATCGGAGCTTCATTTCACCCTTATTCTGTGCGTTCGGTGTCCGTGTCTATTTCAATCTGGATAATACCACTTAAGAACAGTGCTGTTGCGGCGGCCAGATAAAGCAGAATTGCTTGCCAAACATCTATGGACGGCAAGACTGAGTTGCCGGGGACGAACTCGTTCCATGTCCACTGAATGCTAGCGATTGGCAACACAACAAGCACCCCGATAACGCCCATAGCAAGGACGGTAAATAAGGCGGCGGCGCCGAAGGAATTAAATTGGAAGGTCTTCACTTTTAGTCTGCGTTTCCCAGAAGGGCTTTCAATTGATCTTCATCTATTATTGTTATACCTAATTCTTCGGCTTTCTGTAACTTAGACCCCGGATTCTCGCCCAGAACAAGATAATCTGTCTTTTTTGACACTGACGAGGTCGGTTTGCCGCCCCTGGCTTTGATCATGCGCTCCAGCTCGCCTCGTTCCATAGACAGGGTGCCGGTTATAACGAATGTCTTACCCGCTAGAGTCTGAGGCAACTTTTCCTGTTCTTTTTCGGCCGAGCCCTCAATATTAACTCCCAGATCTGCCAGCCTGTTTATGATTCGACGATTTTCCTTATCATGGAAAAACTGCACAATCGACTCAGCGATGGAGGGTCCAACGCCTTCGATCTTGTCGAGATCTTCTAATGTGGCGTTCATTAAATTTTTCAGCCCGCTAAAATGCTCCACCAGAATTTCTGCCATTCGCACTCCGATGTGGCGTATGCCGAGTGCATATATCAGGTTGGGCTGCGGCCTTGTTTTTGATTTTTCGATGTTTGCCATGAGCTTATCTGCCGATTTCTTGCCCATGCGCTCAAGTTTGAGAATTGAATCTTCCTTGAGTGTGTAAATGTCAGCAGGATCTTTCAGTAGCTGGTGCTGCAGAAGCTGGCTCACAAGCACTTCGCCGAATCCTTCAATATCCATCGCATCACGAGAAACGAAGTGTGTAAGTCTTCTTTGCACCTGCGCCGGACAGCTCATATTGTCGCAACGAAGAACTACTTCCTCGCTGCTGCGTTCGAGCCTGGTGCCGCAATATGGGCAGTTCGAAGGCGGCTTGAGCACTTCTGTTTGCGCCGGTCTTTTCTCAATTACAACACGCAGAACTTCAGGAATAATTTCTCCTGCTTTTCGGACCACAACGGTGTCGCCGACGCGAACGTCAAGTCGCTCAACCTGGTCGAAGTTGTGCAACGAAGCACGCTTCACGACGGTGCCGGCCAGCTTCACAGGTCTTAGGCAGGCAACAGGTGTGACGGCACCGGTGCGGCCGAGATCGAATTCAACCGTTTCTACCACAGTCTCAGCTTCATCGGGCGGATATTTGAATGCAACTGCCCAGCGCGGGCTGTGCGAGGTAGTACCAAGCGCGTCCCAGAGTGAACGATCATCCAACTTCACCACAACGCCATCCGTGTGGTAATCGAGCGTGTGACGCTTCTCCGCCCAATCATCGCAGAATGCTTTCACTTCATCTATTCCAATTGCGCGCCGACGAAGCGGGTTCACCGGCAAACCGAATGACTGCAACGCAGCAAGCGTTTCATCGTGCGTATCGGGTTCACTTATTTCGTGGTCGACATAATATGCGAAGTAAGTCCATGCAGAAAGATTTCGGCTCGCGGTCACGCGTGGATCCTTTTGCCGGAGAGATCCGGACGCGGCGTTACGCGGATTTGCGAATGGTTGATCGCCGTTTTCTTCTAGTGCGGCGTTCAGTTTATTGAAGCTGGAAACCGGCATAAAAACTTCGCCGCGCACTTCGAGCATTTCAGGCAATTTCGTTCCTGCTGGCGCTTTGATTTCATGAGGAATGTCTTTGATTGTTTTAAGGTTTAGCGTAACGTCTTCACCGACGTCGCCATTACCTCTGGTGGCACCTTCAATCAGCTTGCCGTCCTTGTACTTTAATCCGATTGAAAGTCCATCGATTTTCAATTCACACACGTATGCCAGCTGATTGGCTTGGACTGGGGTGAGATCGAGGTTTTTGGCGATGCGTTCTTGCCATTTGTCGAGGTCATCGTGCCCCATTGCATTGGCAAGACTCAGCATCGGAATTCGATGCCTGACCTGTTTAAAATCAGTGCTTGGCTGGCTGCCTACCGTTTGAGTCGGGCTGTCCGGAGTGATGAGATCCGGATTTTTTTCTTCCAGCGATTGCAGTTCTCTGAACAATTTGTCGAACTCAGCATCGCTTATGCTGGGGCGTTCCAGCACATAATAAAGAAATCGATGATGCTCCACCTCTTTGCGGAGTTCATCGATTCTCTTAATTAGTTCAGCTCTCTCGATTGCAGTTGACTCAGCCATTCCTTCCTCGTTTATGTTGAGATCCCTAGGCTCCTTTGCCGGCTCCGGGCTCCCTTTGCTCTTTTTCTGGTTACGGCTCAAATGGTTCGCTGTCCAATGGAGGAGTCGCCTCAGCTTCTCTGGTAGGGGCGCCTCACGGGCGCCCCCGAGAATTTCGCCCGATTAGAGCCCTTCTCTGCTGAGGATTACACAATCCCCCTGACCAGTTCCAGAACAAATTGCTGCCGCACCGTATTTAGAACCACGCTCTTCCATTTCTTTTGCAAGTGTCAACAAGATACGCGCGCCACTTGCACCAATCGGATGTCCGAGAGCAACAGCTCCACCGTTCACGTTCACTTTCTCCGGGTCTAGTCCCAACATGCGCATGGACGTAAGAGCAACGGCCGAGAACGCTTCGTTGATTTCCATCAATTCCAATTGTTCAGCACTTAGACCAGCTTTTGCAAGAGCTTTCTTCGTTGCAAGCGCAGGAGCCGTTGCCAGATATGGAACATCTTGACCAAGTGAAGCATGCGAAAGTATTTTGGCAAGCGGCTTCAAACCGAGCTTCTTCGCCTTCTCTTCGCTCATCACAAGTAGAACGCAAGCGCCATCATTAACGCCAGGTGCATTTCCTGCAGTAACTGTTCCTTTGTCGTAGAACACTGGTTTCAGTTTTGCAAGAGCCTCAATGGTTGTGTCAGCACGCGGACCTTCATCGCTATCAATGACGGTTTCTTTGCCCTTCTGTTTGATGGTGACGCCAAGAATTTCTTTCTTGAAACGACCGGATTCAATAGCTTTCAACGCTCTCTGGTGGCTGCGCAGAGCCCAGTTGTCCTGGTCTTCTCTGGAGACCTTCAGCTCTTCTGCAACCTTGGCACCATGAACTGCCATATGCACAGCAGTTACAGGGCATTCGAGACCGTCTGCAAGCATTGAGTCTTTGAATTGAACGTGTCCCATGCGCTTGCCGAATCTGGCCGAATTTGCATCGACCAGATAAGGAGCCTGGCTCATCGACTCCATGCCGCCGGCGATGAGCATGTCGCCGTCACCAGCTCGAATACGCAAGTCTGCGATAGTGACGGAACGCATTCCCGAGGCGCAAACTTTGTTGACAGTTGTTGATTCACAAGTATTGGGCAAACCAGCCTTCAAAAGCACCTGACGCGAAGGGATTTGACCGCACCCTGCTTGAATGACCTGTCCAAGAATTACTTCCGCAATATCTTCGCTATTGATTTTGTTGCGCGAAATCAGCTCTTTCAAAAGTGGAACAGCAAGGTCGACAGCAGAAAGTGTACTGAGACCTCCACCTAATTTTCCGAAGGGTGATCTCAACCCGTCAACAATTACTGTCGAACTCATTTTTAGCTACCTCCACGCGAGCAATCAAAATGCAATGCTACTAGGCATGACAACCCTAAGCGCCACTTCTTTCTATTTGTTCAAGCTTGCTTTGTCTAAGTTTAGCTAAGGCTCGCCGGCTGATTACATTCAGCACGTTTTTCCAGGACGGCGTCCGGTAAAATACCGAATTTAGCCATCTGATGTATTTTTCAAGTCAGAGGGCATAAGAGGGGTGAGTGCCCTATCAGGAGCAGGAAATGTCAAGGTCTTTCCGCGGCCGGCCAACACCAGACGAAGAGCCAGAAATGGTTGAGGAAGAATCCGATCAGGAATGGGCAAATCGGACAGCACAGCGCTACCGTGATGCCGGTAAACCGAACGCGAAAAAAACTCCGGCGACACAAGGCAAGCGTGGCGTTACTTTCTCAGCTTTCAATAAATATGGCGATGATGAGATGCTGGCTGTCGACCCGGCGCAAGTAGATATTGGAAAACGACTTGTCGCCGTGCTCATCGATGTTTTCGCGGGCTATCTTCTTGGAATGTTCGTAAACTGCATTCCATTCATTAACATGTATATTCACGACCAGCTGGTAATGGTTGTTTTCCTGATCGTCCGCGATTCGCTATTCGGCGGGCGCGGCGTCGGCAAGAACCTGATGGGACTCCAGGTTGTGGACATCAAGACCGGCGAAGCGTGTTCGCTTATACAGTCTATAAAAAGAAACGCAATTATCTTCGGACCCTACATGGTCCTGTATTTCTCGAACCTCGCCTTGCACATCTTCCCGAATGAGCTTGTAAGTACAGTTGTGACCAATGCCCTGCAAGGGGTCGGCGCTGTCTACACTCTGGGTGTCATTCCCTACGAGTGCTACAGGGTCTATTCCCGCGTGGATGGCTTACGCTGGGGCGATCAGTTCGCAGGCACCGCGACGATCCCCGCAGACATGGACTTCAGCAACCCACTTTCCAGGTAGACGAACTCAGTCTGCGTCTAGGGCCCCCATCGGCCAGGCATCGCCCGCTGCACTGTCGAGTGCTCAACTTGGTTCAATAAGGTAAATATTGACCAGCCACCGCATCAGGTTGAGTTCCGGCTGTGCTATCTTTAGCGGACAGGCGGAAACTAGGGCTCAACAGAGCTCGGAAATGACATCGCGTTAAATATTGGTGGAATATGAGCAGCAAGACAGCCTTTGTCTGGGGACCCATCTCCAATTTATCGGCAAGTTTGTTAGCGGCATTGCTTGAAAACGGATGGCAAGTTCACCTTGCCAGCAAATCTGTTTTGCAAGTATCGCTTTCGCCACTTGACCTTGCATCCTCGGCACAACATAGCGTGCAAAAAGCACTTGGTGGTGCGGATAAGTTCAAGAGATATGCGGACAATCTCGTCTTTCTTGACGGTGATGAAGCGCACCGTGGCACCACATATGATGTCGCGCTTTTTATGGGATTGCCCACAAATTACGATGAACCAAGAGTATCGCGCGCGCCATGGGCAGCCGATGAACTCAACAAAATTCGCGCCAGACTCAAGGAAGTTCCTTTTATTCTGGTCTCCTCTTTGTGGGGAGGAATTCAAGCCGACGGAGTTGTTCCTGAAGAAATCGAGTTCGAGCGCCGCAAACCTGAAACACATTTCGAAGGTGTCTGCCAGCAGTACGAATTGAAATTGCTGAAGGCGATCAATACACAAGAGAATCCCTGGCATCTGGTTCGCTTGCCATTGATCATGGGAAGTTCAAAAGATGGAAGAACTTCAAACTTCAGTGGTTTATACAAACTGCTGCAAGAACTGCACATCACGCAAGTGGAGCTGGGCGAGCAAGAAAATAAATCAGTCGAGCTAGCCTACAATCCTGATTCGATTATGTGGACCTTGCCTTGTGATATGGCAGCAGAATTGCTGGTAAAGCTCGTCGAGGACAGCAGCCGCCCAACCATCTGCAACCTTGTTTCCACCCAATCTAAATTGGGACAAGAGTGGATGCAAGAACTCGGCCGCGCGATGGGGCTCGAGATTGTTCACGTGAACGATAAAGATAATCTCCAACTGCCGGGCACGTTGCGCAGCATTTTGAAGAGCAACATGCAGGTAAAAACGAGAAACCTGTTCGAGGTTCTCGGAAAATATCACCAGGCACCAATGGCGCTACCAGGAGATTACTTCAACAAGATCATTGATTTCGCTGAGAAGAATAACTGGGGACAGAACAAACCTCAGCAAACACGCGCTCCCTTCTCACAAGAGAAGGCTCGGGAATATTTCGAAGAGTTCTTGCCGAAACATCTGGACAAGAAAATGCTCAAAGCGCTTGCCGGATTCAACGGCGGTCTGGCATTCCAGATTTCAGAACAAGACGACTGCCACTGGTTGCTCAGCAGTGACAATGGCAAAGCGCAAGTGGTTCCGTTCAATCCAGAAAATGGAAAAGCACAAGTAAACTTTGTACTCAACGCACAAAGTTTCGGCCAACTATGCTCAGGCAAAATGATGTTCGAGCAAGCGTTGCTGACAAAAGCATTGCAAGTGAACGGCGGCAATCCAATTCAAAGCTTGCTCGCCTGTGATTTCCTGCGCCGCTTTCTACGACACAATCACTTTTCATATGCTACTGAAAACAATGGGCGCATCCTTGAAGGAGCCTCAAAAGAATAGGAGGGATCATGACAATCTCGAACAACATAACCGAATGCTTCGGTAAAACACCTCTGGTGAAATTAAACAAACTTACCGAAGGTCTGGAAGCTACGATTGTCTGTAAACTCGAATTCTATAATCCTCTCAGCTCCGTAAAAGACCGCATCGGCATCGCGATGGTAAATGATGCTGAAGAGAAAGGGCTGATTCGTCGCGGTGAAAGCACACTGGTCGAACCGACCAGCGGCAACACAGGAATCGCGCTTGCGTTTGTCGCTGCGGCACGCGGCTACAAACTTATTTTGACCATGCCCGAGACAATGTCAATCGAGCGTAGAAAATTGCTCGCGGCATTGGGCGCGCAGATTGTACTTACCCCTGGTCCCGAAGGAATGCGTGGCGCTATCGCCAGAGCAGCAGAAATTGTCGCCAAGACTCCGAATGCATACATGCCGCAACAATTCGACAATCCGGCCAATCCCAAAGTTCACCGCGAAACGACAGCCGAAGAAGTATGGCGTGATACCGAAGGCAAAGTTGATATTTTTGTCTCAGGTGTTGGAACCGGTGGCACCATTACTGGTGTCGGTCAAGTTTTGAAAGAACGCAAACCAGGCGTCAAAATTGTTGCGGTTGAACCGACAAACAGCCCGGTGATCACACAGAGGCTAGCCGGTCAAGAATTGAAACCAGGTCCGCACATGATTCAAGGAATCGGCGCAGGTTTCATTCCTTCGATATTAGATCTCAGCGTGATTGACGAAGTAGTTCAAGTTTCGAACGAAGACGCGATTACTTATGGACGATTGCTCGCGACACAAGAAGGCATCTTCGCTGGTATCAGCAGCGGTGCCGCGATTCGGGCCAGCATCGAGCTAGCGAAGAAACCAGAGAACAAAGGCAAGATGATCGTCTGCGTTCTACCAAGCACCGGCGAACGCTACCTCTCTACTGCGCTCTACGCAGACATTGTACAAGAGTTGGTCACTACGAAATAAGGCTCGACCGGCTTCCGAGTGCGTTGCACAAAATTTTTTGGTGTGCAGTGCGGAGCTTAATTGTATAATTAAGCTCCACACCAAAAGAAGACCAAGCAATGGCGAAATCTAAATCTCAAAAAACTCCCGAACAAATCTATCAATTGAAAATTGTCCTGGTTGATGCGCCTCTCCCTATCTGGCGTCGCATCGTCATCGGCGCCGAAATGCCTCTCGAACTTGTTCATGAGATTTTTCAGATAGTCATGGGATGGACCAACAGCCATCTGCACAGCTTCAAGCTAGGCGAGCGCGTAATCACCGATAGCAATACCGCAAGTGACCAGGAAATTGCAAAGGGTCTAAAGTACGAAGATGAATCGGAATATTTGCTCAGCGATTTGTTGAAAGCACCCGGCGACTATCTTACTTACGAATATGACTGGGGCGATTGCTGGAAGCATGAAGTTCTGCTTGAGGACATTAAAACTCCTGAGCAAGATTCACTCTTTCTTGCTCGCTGCATTGCCGGAAAACGAGCCTGTCCGCCAGAAGACGTCGGCGGCGTCCCCGGCTATCTGCGTTTCGTCAATGCTATTGAAGATCCTTTAAACGAAGAGCACGAAGATATGCTTAATTGGATAGGTTGTAACTTCGACCCAGATAGCTTTGACGCGCGTCATGTGAATTGGCGTATTTTTGATATGGAGGAGGAAGTGCTTCAGTCCTTTGCAGAGCTGTTAGCAGACAAAAAGCAAAAGAATAAACCCAGGAAGAAGAAAACCTCTTTGACCGTTGTTAAATAGGTAGACCAATGGACGGTTTGAGCAAGGAAGCTCTGCTTTTCTATCAGATGCGATCGAGCTGTGATCTCATTCCGTTCGAATCTGGCTTTTTCGGTGGCATATTATTGCTTGGGCTTGGCTTGTCCTGCTTCGCTTCTTCAGGCACAAAAGCATTCTGTCTAAAAAGCCGCCCATGCATAATAATGCGGCTCATGATGGTGCCGTCCCTCTTGTACTCAACAGCCGCAAGGTTCACATCTAGAATTCCAGATTTCTCTTTGGAGAATTGAAAAACAGACTCGCGTGCGGCTTTGAATCGCTCATGCGTTCGTGGGCGGTAAAATTCGCTTTCCTCGAATATTTGTTGCTCTATCGTATGTCCATCTGAAAGTAGTCGTATTTTATTGCTCAAAATTGTGGCGTCTTTCAAAGACCCGTCAGTCAGATGAACATGATTGGCCGTACCAAATCCAACATGCACACGACCATGAGTGGTCGTCTCAAAGTAAACTATCGGCAGTGGGTCTACTATTATGTGCGAATCTGCGGACTTGCTGAAACCGACCTGTCCTGATCCGATTCGTCCCGGATAAAGGATGCTGCCATTGCTGGCGGTGGCGCCTGGAATTTTTGTAACAACGAAATCTCCGCTCCATAGTCCTTGAAAATCGGCTGGATAAGTGTTCGGATTATTCTGAGCGGGGGGCAAACGACCCAAATCAACAACTTCATTTTTTGCTGCTTCAGGCATCCTGGGCGTGGGGCTTGCAATCTCCTGAATTCGACCAATCAGAACCGTAGGTTTAGCCTTATCTTGAATCGGAGTCATTTGCTGAAATTTACGCTTTTCAATCTTGTTGCCCTGGGCTTCCACCCCATCCAGAAGAAATACTTGCAAGATCAGAGAGCACAAAAGAATTGTTCCCTTTGAATTGAGAAGTTCAAGCAACTTGCAGAAATAGCAGACGATTTTGTCCTCTTTCTGAGGGCATTGGATTGGTTGGTTTTCTTGGAAAGCGCTCATGGTGTTCACCGCAACTATGATCTCTATACCCTCGTTTGATCGGTTAAGCATGCGCAAATTTGCAGTCGGATTTTATTGCTCGCATGTGGCATCGTAAATTGACTTGGCTGCCGCAAATTGTGCGCAGTACTCTCGCCCAGAAGGTCTAAACCAAGACACTTCGATTGTAATATCCCTGATCTAAGCGCCTTGTCTGCGTTGACTGTTTGTTGACGCAAAGTTGAATGTTATACAAGCCAGGTTCTTGCGGTTGCCAGTCGAATGCCCAAAAAGACCAGGAAGAATCCTTGATGTGTTCATATTCTTTGACTGGAGTGTACGCTTGCTTCTCTAGAAAGCGAATAGCCAAATTTTCATCTGAAAAATTCTGCCCCCAGCTAATACCTATTATTCTGTGAACGAGCGTAGATTGGATTCGCCATTTTTCAATGCGTATCGGCATGGCAGCCCTGTCAATAGATGCCGGCAAAAAATCCGAGGCTAATTCAGGCACTCCGATTTGTTGAGTGCGTGTGGCAAACTCTCGCATATGTGCAGTAGATCGTTCAAAATGACCCACAATCTTAATTTGGTTGACCCATTTGATACAAGTGCAACCATACCAATTCGGCACCAGCAAACGCACCGGGTAACCATGATCGACATTTAGTTTATCGCCATTCATGTGAGTCGCAAAAAAAGCCCCGGCGCTGATGAGCTGCGACAAATTAAATATCCAGCTTGCTCCAGGCAGAGAATTGTCCGAGTGAGAAGTGAATTCGTCGAAACCACTAATCAAAATTTGTTTTTGATCTTGCGAACTCAATGCGTGTTTATCTGCTGAGTCATCTGGAAGCCTTCGTAGAACCTCTTCTACAGGAACTCCTGACCAGCGAGCCGCACTTATCATGCCGAAGGAAGCGCTCCGAGGATTGCCCGAGCATTCCATAAGATGAACGCCCATGTCTCGTGAGTCCTTCCAAATTTCCTCAATTGGGATCTCGACTTCCTTTTTCACTCCTGAAAGGCGAATTATCCAGGGCTCCTTAGTATTTATTCCGTCCGGAGGAAAAGTTCTTATATAAAACTGATCAACCGGAACGATAGTTTGACCAGGCTTTATGGAAGACAAATCAGTAAAGAAACGCCCATCCAAGCCGCGATTGAATCGAATCCCCGGCTTGAATGCTCCCTCATTGACAAATTTTAATTCACCGAGCTTCTCCCCGGGGCTATCGGCAAATGGGCTTGCGGCAAGGCTATCCTTGCCCATAAAGCAAGAGCCTCCCACCATTAGCCCTAAATTGTGCAAGAATTGTCGCCGAGTTAGCATACTCTTCCTTCAAATACTGGCTGCCAAAAAACGGTGGCAAAGGCCGAAGCAAAATGAACATCAATTTGAATGGTCTGTTCCAAAACGGCTCAGCTATTCGGGTATTAATACTACTCTCATTTGTTGTGTGGATTCCAGTATCTTTATCGGAAGAATTAAATCACTCAGACAAATCTGGGTTTCAGCGCAATGCTGAGCTGCATGATGGAAAAAATCAGGCAATGGAGCCGAACTCAAGGGCTGATGGGCCTCCCGAATGTCATTCGAACGGTTTATCTGTTGAGAATTCGGCTCATAAAACTGAGGATGCGGGAATCCAAGACACAGCGAAGTTGCGAGAAGCCATGCCACCGCAGCTGGAAATTATTAGCCCGAAAAACGGATATACAATCAAAGATTTCCCTATTTTCGTAGAAGTGAAGATCAAGAATTTTGAACTAAGAACTCCAACAATGTATTTTGGCAAGCCTAACCCCAAGGCAATCGGTCACATTCATTATTTTCTTGATGATTATCCCGAAGTAGCTACCGATTCTACCCAATTGCTGTTTGGCAAAATGGAGGGCAACAAGTATTTGAGAACAGGCGAGCATACAATTGCCGTGGAATTAGTGCACGACAATCACGAAGTTCTCAGCCCCAGGGTGTGGCAGCGCGTGCGGTTCAACTTCGAGCATTGATTCTTGCAAATCTTATTGCTTATTTGCGATTTAGGATTTCCTTTTCGATCGAAGCGACGTCATTTACAAGTGAGACTATGCTGTAAATTGGTCCAAGAACCGGAATAGTGCAAATCAGCTTTCCGGCAGCCCAATTAAATACAGAGTCGCAAGCTCTGTCGAATACTGATACTTTCTTGCGGTTGCGCTTCATGATTAACCTCCTTTTCTTCCGCAAGGAACTAACGTTCCCCAGCGCAATTGTGTAATCTTGTTTGGCTGTAAAAACGAACAGGCACCGGCAACTGTGCGCAAACAAACTTGTGCACAATTATCTTGTCCGAATGAACAACAAAAATTTTGCTCATTGTGAACAATGGATGGTCTTCTCCAATCGCCACTAAAACACGTGAAGCAGCAAGCGCCATTCTTTCGCCAGGATTGGATATAGCAATACAGCAACTACAATCAGATCATCAACAAAACTAAGCAGGAACAGTCCGGCAAGAAGATTTCGCATCAGTACACCTTGAGTCACCATACTCTCAAAATCGCACAACGTTTTCCTCCTCAACAATTGGAAAACAGCTGTTCCAGCAGTGCTTCTTGCCATTTTTGCTCATGGCAGGCAAGAACTTTTGTACAACTTTGCCGAAAATGTTTATTAATGGACAACTCGCACGACTTATTTTGGGCAAAGTTAGTATTAAAGAAGCACTTATGGTATTAATGTCATGCGGCATTTGGATCTTGCTCAAGAATTGAACATTAAAAATTTGGCTCCTTCATAGCTTCACTGAACCATCTGCATGGCAATCGTCTGGCAAACGCAGATGGTTCAGTCCATTTCAACAAAAGAGGAAAAATACAACATAGATGAATGCTCTTAGACAAACTGACTCAACAGCAGAATCACAAGACAGTGCGGATGATGGCTGTAGTAGCGGGCAAAGTAGATGGCGCGATGGCGAAAGACAATTAAGCATCGACATCGCGCGGCGAAGCGACCAGAAAGAAAAGAAACTGGATTTTGAGATAGTCCACAGTGTTCCAGGTCGCTTGAGACTGAGAGTCAGGAGCTTTCGAAATGATTTCAAGCAAGCAAGTGCTTGCCTTGATGCGCTTGCTGATCTCAAAGGATTCAAAAGCGTTCGAAACATCTTCTGGTGCCGATCGACAATCATTGAGTACGACCGTAAGATCATTGATGAGACTAGTTTGATTGCGGCAATCAAGAATCTCAGCTACGGTCCACATACTAATCTGAGAAATGTCTCGTCAGTTCGAATCATGCAGGAGCCATGGCTGATGCGCTGGCTCAAGAGATTCATTCTGACGCTGGATCAAGCTTTGCCTCTGGGCATGCAACTTGCCATCGGCGCTGCATCATTTGTATTGCCGCTTGTTGGTGCACCAGCGTCTGTCTCCGCTTGCTTTCTATCAGCCTCAACTGCACCAATTTTTGCCAGAGCGCTGCATACACTTGCAATCAAGAGAAAACTCGGAATCGATGCCCTGGACAGCGCCGCAGCTTCGCTGATGATCGCAAATGGCAGATTTGTTGAAGCTGGATTCATGACGTGTTTGATCGCGCTTGGTGAGGTGATAAGAGCAAAAACCGCCCGCCGCTGCCAGGAACTCGTCACCGATTTGCTCGGACTGACTGGGCGTTCTGCCTGGCTCATGCGTGGCAACAAAAGAATTTGCGTTGCAGCCGATGAAGTAAAATCAGGCGATATGGTAGTAGTTTACCCGGGCGATATGGTACCAGTCGATGGAGTAGTCATTGAGGGCTTGGCCTCAATCGATCAGTCCAAGCTCACTGGTGAGTCGATGCCCGTTGAAGTGGACGCCGGTCACAAAGTTTATGCTTCAACGGTGGCAGTAGAAGGAAAAATCTACGTTCGTTGCGAAGCTGCAGGAGCCGACACAAGAGCAGGCATCGTGCTCAGAACTGTTGCAAGCGCTCCCATCCACGAAACCAAGATTCACAATTATGCTTCTTCGATCGCAGAAAAGGCTGTTATGCCAATTTTCCTGGCATCAGGATTTTGCTATCTGTTCACCCGAGATATCAGTCGCATGATGAGCATGCTTATTTTGGATTTTTGCACTGGCATCAGAATTGCCGCGCCGACAGCCATTCTTTCATCAATGCATAGAGCTGGTCGTCATGGTATTCTGATCAAGAATGGTGCTGCGCTGGAGCGCCTTGCTAATGTAAGCGCCATAGTTTTCGACAAAACAGGCACGCTTACTTCTGGTGAACCAAAAGTGGAAGAAGTGGCGCGGTTCAATGGACGCACTGAAGATCAAGTGCTTGCCCTTGCCGCAGCTGTAGAGATGCGCCTGCACCATCCAGCTGCTCGTGCCATTGTTAAAGCCGCTCAGCAAAAGGGGTTAAACATCCGCGAGCGTAGTGAGTCTGAATTCTTGCGAGGACTTGGTGCTAAAGCGAGAGTTGGAGATAATCTTGTATTAGTCGGCAGCAAGAGCATGATGGAAGCAGAAGGTATTGAAATAGATGAGACTAGAGAATCGGAGCTGAAAGCGCGAAAGCTGGGAGAATCGATTTCATTCGTCGCCGTCGATGGCAAAGTTGCCGGAGTTATTAGATATGCTGACAGACTTCGCTCTGAAACAAAACAAGCTATCATTGAACTGAAACGCCTGGGCGTGAAAAAGTTGGTTATGGCAACAGGCGACACAACAGAAGCAGCATCACGTATAGCGGAAGCATGCGAAATCAGCGAAGTAATAGCTAAAGCATTCCCTGAGGACAAAGCAGAGCTTGTAAAAAAGCTGAAATCGGAAGGACACACTGTAGCGGTAATTGGTGATGGCATCAATGATTCACCAGCACTTGCCTATGCTGATGTAGCTATTTCCTTGCATGGTGCTACTGATGCTGCAAGACACAGCGCTCATGTCGTTCTTACCGACGACAATCTTGCCCGCCTGCCTGAAGCCATAAGAATCGCGCGGGCCGCCATGCAACTAGTAAAGCAGAATCTCGCCCTGGCCATAATTCCAAATGTTGCAGGGTTCGGCATGGCAGGTATCGGCATGCTTGGACCAGCTGGTGCCACACTTCTGAACAACGGCTCTGCTATCGGCGCTGCTGTTAATAGTTTGCGCCCGCTCTACTCAGATGGCTGGTCAACAGAAGAACCGCTATCAACGACGGCAACTCAAAGCTAGTGCGGCTCAATCTAAAACTCAAGTTTTTGAAATCCGGTGTATCCGAAATCTGGAACAAAGGCAAAGCTTGAGCGAGCGGTGGTGCCGCGCACGTAAAATCGAAACAGCAGGACAGAAGCTACTCCGAGGGCTCGACGCTCTTTATTGTCCGTTCGAGCCTTTCGACCAGGGTGCACAATTTCTCCACGGACCTGATCGTTCTGTCAAAAACATCTGTAACACTGGGCTGAGTTGATTGAACTGTTGGGCTCTGAGATTCCAGCGCGACAAGCTGCTCTTTTTCTAGAACCTGTCTTTCCATTGCGTCCAGAGCTGCTTCAATCCGTTGAAAGTCGAAACGAGACAACGTCTCCTCCGCTGCCAGTGCTGCATTTGCGGAGCGCTCTTTTGCAATAGCCAATTGCTTGGAAGTGTACGCATCTTGCACTTTCTCTTCCATTTGCGCCATGAGCTCTTTCAATTTAGCTGACTTCTGCATCTGATTTTTGTACTCTGCTTCAAGTACTTTTGCTGTTGTTTCGAAATGGCTTCGTTGGATTTCGGCAGCGGCTGCAAGGTCTTCATCACCGATCTTTAGGGCATTATCCTTTCTCACTTGCCAGGTTATTTCCTGAGCCTCGTGCTTGCGAACCGTCTCTTCCAACTGTTTTTCGGTGGCAATAGCCATGGCGACAGACTGGCGAAGTGCGATAAGGTTGGTTTGCAAGTCTTCGTAGGCGTCTTCGAGTTCTACTTTGGTTTGATTTGTTTGTTTTTCAAGATCAGGCAGAGCAGAAACAGCCTGAAGTAACACCGAACCGAATTCCTTTAAGACTAGCCTTAACTCCTTATCTACCTCGCCTGTTATCAATCGGTCAATCACATATTGTGTGAAAACAGCAAGTTTCATGCCCAAGACCCCAGACTTAGTGCTTCCATCGAGGTCATTGCTTACAGACTCAAAGAGCTTTTGCAGGTGCTTTGCAAGAAAGCTCTTGTTCAATTTGCGTCTCAGGCTCTCAAGTTCATCAGGATTGAGCCGGTTTATTATTGCTTCGATTGAATCGGAAGATTTGCAACTGTCGGAATTTTCGGTGCTCATAAACTCGTTCCTCTGTGCTGCTTCCAAGGGTCAATGATATCAGAGATCCCGTGGACTCTTATTTTTCTTCTTGCCTAAAATTGAACGTCTTTTAACGCCAATTGATCAATTACGATCTAGATCAGGGCTTTGGTACGTGAATAAAAGCGGTACTACTATGAATTGAAATGTCGATTGCTTGTTGAAGTATTTTTCTCTTCGGCTTTCGATAATGCCGGCATATCTGTTGCTGACACGCTTCCCACTAAAAGCGCTAGCCCCATGTACCTTCTAAGAATGTGATTCCATTTTCGGAAAGAAAGCATTTTTTTAAGTGGGTTGTTGTAGTCGGGGTCTTGGGTGAGTTTGAGGCAGAGGCTGCGGAGGCGTTCGTTGGCGGTCTTTTTTATTCGATCGCACCATCGGTCTGCCAGGGGATTATCGATAGTCCAGTTGTATTCGATTGTGGTGCCGCCGGTGTTTAGGGGTCTGAATTTTAGTTCGCGTGGGGATTGCGGCGAGCTGATTTTTCCGCTAATCCATTCTGATGGTTTTTCGGCAAAGGTTCAAGACTCTTGAAATCCAATGAGTGATGGATGCGATTTGTTCGTATGAGAATCCCTGTGCCTGGAGTATAAGAACATCGCGTTGAGGTTTAGGCAGAGACTTTAAGGCGAGCACAACTCTTTGACTTTCTATGAAGTCGGGTTGTTGATGCGGGTTAATGGCCGGTTGATACATTGGATTTGAGTCGGAGAATTCAGATACACATCCGGAGCGTTGATCATAATCGTAGGTGCAAACAAATCTTGATTCGCGGGAGAACTGGCGGGCAGCATCAAAAGGCGACTCTCTCTACTACTAGCTGACACGCATTATTGCTTCGTATACAACCCGGATGTGGATGCTTCTTTCTGTGGTGCATTCAAGGCTTACTCTTCCCAGTCCTGAGGATGCGTGTTCCTGCCATTGTTTTGGCACTGCCACAGTAACTGATTCTGGCCCCCATTCTTCAACGAAAGCTTTGAGCACCTGGCATAGTTTTTCTTCATCGTCGGGTTTTTGAAATAGCATGATCGCACCTCACTGATACCAATTGAGTTCAATCAACTGGGAGATGGTGCCACCAGCGAAAATAAATTCCTCGCATTTTCGGCGGCGAATAAGCCCAGGCAATGCAATATGCCTTTCATCATAGATCCAGCGAGGGAGCTGGTTTTTGGCTTGATCAAATTGCCGGTTCTTAAGTAAATAGAGAAATGTGGACTTATTGAATAAGTCAGGTCTGCAGTTATATTTAAAGCTGAGCGTCGCGGCAAGCTGCCCCGAGGTAAGATCGTAATAAACTTCGCCGAGCTGGGTTTTTAGTTCTGCATCACGATTGTTAAGGTCTGATTGCAAGAAATTATCTGCTTCTTGCGGTGTGATAATTTTGTCAGCGTCAGCCAGCGGGATGGTATGTCCCCAACCGATTGTGGCCCAGTTCTCGCCTGGCAGAACATAAGCATGAAGCTTGCAACCCTCAAAATGTTTGATTAGGGCAATTGCAATTTCTCGTCCATCCTGTGGAGAGTTACTGGTGCTTTGTGTGCTCATTTGCAGTATCAGCTTACACCGTATTTGGTATCATTACCGTATTACAACAAATGCAATACAAAGTCAAGAGACGGGCTGCGGTGGCGCGACAGAAGCAGTGGGAGGACGTGATCTTTGCTTCTAAATTGCTTAGGCCAACAGTTGAATTATCGTTATAACACTCATATACCAATTCTGTTGGATTCGAGCTTCCAACAGACCACTTCCAAAAAATCATCGGCAAGCGGAACGATGAAGTGCCGAGACTTCTCTAGGAAGTTTGCATGGTGGTCAACATTACTTAGGGTGTCCTTTAATTGAGCAATCCATTCTGAACCCACTACTTCCATGACACGGTTGCCCTGATGGATTCCACCTTCAAAAAATAGTGTTTGCGGTGGTATGAAGCAATCGGAAGTAGTAAGCCTCATTGCCTGACAAGTAAAGAACGATATTTCATATCTCTTCTCTGACTCATCATCCACGGTAAGCTTGAGTATTCCACCTCCGTATGTGATTGAAGCTAACGGAGTTTGGTGCAATCGCGGTGTATCAGTAACTGGTTTTAGTTCCGGCGTCATTGTCCTCTTACCCTGATCGTTGAGCTTCCATTTGGTCCGGCGGTGAATTTCCATGCCTGGCTCGCGGCTTCCTCTGGGGTTGCCCAAATCGTCGGGACATCGATGCCTGCTTGTTGAAATGCATAAAGTCGTCGATTGTCCAGTGTGACCAGATTCCCGTCCCGTTCAACGATTCGAATAGCAGGTATGTCCGATGGATTGATTGTACCATTCTTCAATCCGTCAATCAGGTCATTTACAGAACCGCCATCTTTGAACCGAGCAGAGATTGAGTCTTGTGAGAAGCGTATATCGACTAACGATTCTTGGGCAGGAAGTAGGTCCCTCTGTAGCGTCTCCGGCACCGCGTTTCAGAATTCCGATTCCCACGCCCATATCCACCATTGCTCTGGCATAAGAGCCAACGTAAAGCGCCGCCATGTCAGTGGAATCCGATGTGTCAAAGAATCGCCGCCCTAAGACCATCTGATCACCCAGAGGTGTGCCACTATTAAATCCCGCAGAGAAAGCCCCCATAACACTGGCGGTGTCGGCTAAGCCTAACGGATCCATACTACTAATGGGATTATTCGCGACGTACCCATATAAGTTCGTTCCACCGTTCTCACCGATCGGATCTCTGCTCATCCATCTTCCCAGGGGGGCAGAATATGGACGAAAGACCGCCAGGTTCAGTCCGCTGCGGGAGTGCTGGTAGAACCTTGTATACCCGAAGTCTGGGACGAATGTGCCAGCTAGCACAGTAGGCACATAGGGGTCATAGGAGAACTGGCCCTGGATTGACCCAGCGTTGTTTGTGACTTCGCGCACAGAGCCAAGGTGATCGAGCGTGTAAAAGTAATTCGTTCCAGTTCCGCTGCTGAAATTGATTTGACCGAGAGGGAAAAATTGCTTGCCATTGCTGAGGCTACCACTTGCATCGCGCATTTCGCATCGTTGGCCTCCGCACCATACAAATTGCTGCGTACTTGTGATGCTTCCCCCGGTTGTTTCCACAATCTTTACGCATCTGCTTAAGGGGTCAAACACGAATTGGGTGTTATTGCCGGAGCCGGGATAGGTGATTTGCACCAATCTGTTCTCAGCATCCCAGCTGTAGGAATTTGTGCCGTCGCTCGTCATGTTTCCATTAGAGTCGTAGCTCAGGCTTGAAGGCGTAGAGCCATTGATGCTGATGTTGTAATTGTTGGTTGCGGATGTTCCGCCGCCACTCAGCGCCGTGACTGAAGCCGTATTAGACGTTGATGAAGTTCCTCCTGCAAGAATCGGAGTAGCCTGGAAAGTGTTGGATGGGCCGATCGTTCCTTGCGCGCCTTTGCTAGTTCCAATAGCACGTTGCTCCGTCGCGCCCGTGTTTGTAGAGGCAGTGAAGGCCGTTACGTTGGCAGAACCTGAAGTTAAGGTGATTACGTTGCCAGCTGAAGTGGCGGTCACCCCTATTGCCGACAACGCCGAACTGTTTGTGGACACAAAATGCGTGGCAATCAATGTGGTGCTTGTGTCGACGCTGCTATTTATCGTGTACGAAAAGCTCTGCGCCTGAGTTCGTGTTTTGTCGTGAACAATTAACATAAGCTGGTCACCGTTAGTGATACCACCAGCTGCGGTAACGGTCATAGTTTGGCTAATGTTCACCACGTTCGAGCTAATTGGATTTGCATATGTGCCCTGGAAGCGAATTGGTCCCCCGGCAGCGCTTCCTGTTAGCTCACTTAAATTGTGTCACTGGCGATCTAAAAGCGCGCAAATATGGCGAGCATTAAGAGCAGCGCAATTCAATATATGTGAAGCTCATCCGCTGTTTATGTGCTGTACTTAAAATTATTCTGGCAATCTGAATGAA
>JBIKOL010000225.1:0-10532 GCA_044358055.1 Obscuribacteraceae bacterium (SeqCode) | reverse complement strand
GCCGGCTTTTGTTCAGGCCGTAATCTGGATCATTTGTATAAGCCGGCGAGCCGCCGGCGCTCCCGGGGCATTCGCTTTCTAACTATGAATCGGCATGGTATTAACTATGCCGGTGCTTTGGTATTCCGTACTCTTTGCGAAGAGAGTCGTCCAGCTTTTTGTTTTTGTGATCCAGCTCTTCCAACTGGTGCTTCACATCTATGAAGCCTTTGCTGTTTAGTGGTTTCAGCTCTTGATCGTTTAGAGCATCTTGCAGCAGCTTGTAAGCTTTGTGGAAATATTCCGTGTAACCATCCTGCAGTTCCTTTGTTTCGGGCAAAGGTTCCAAACGTTTGATTTCAGCAAGTGCCACGCTGTATTTCACCGCCATGTGACTGGCAACAGTTACATTCCGTTTGCCTGGGCTTCCAGTAGCAAGAAGCATTGCTTGAAATTTGTCAGCAATAGACATTTCAGCATCTCGCCGAATCTGATCGTATTTTTTGAACCAGTCAACCACATGCCCTTTGCGAGAGTGCTTGAGCTCGTAAACAGGTTCCAGAGCGCTTGTCACGTCAGGGCTAGCTGACGCCACATTCACTTGGTTCGAAAGAATTAGGCTCAAAATAATTACAGAAAAAAGGAATCGGCAATGCAACATGCTTTTTTCGTGGGGTTCCCTGGGCAGCGCTAAACAGCTAATAGTAAGACGCAATAACGATTCTATCACTTCTACTGCTGCCTGTAGCATGCGCGGCATTAACTCAAAGGGCACCATTTTCAGGTGCCCTTTTAACTATGTTCACGTTCTGAGATCAACCGGCTTTTTTCAGCGGGATGGGTCCTTTTGGATCCCGTTCTTTATCTTGCGAAGGATCCATCGGTACTCTAGGAGTCAGAGTATCCTTGGCTTTGTTCGCCGGTAGAACGCCAACCTCCTGCCAGGCAGCCTTCAGTTTCGGAATCTCATCGGTATAACCAAGCTTCTTAGCGGCTTTAATTGTTTCTTCTGCAAATGAGGCAAAGCTCGGCAGCATGCCCATGTGCTGAGAGGCCTCATGCCAGATGTGGCCAGGTTTATCCCATGCATTGCCACCTACGGCGCGAGCGAACGTCGCAAATGCGCGGTTTGGAATGCCGGAATTATAGTGCACGCCGCCCATGTCTTTCCAGGTTCTTACGTAGTCCTTCATATGAGCAGGCTGCGGATCTTTTCCGATTTTGGGATCATCGAAGGCAGTTCCTGGGTGAAGCATATCTCGGATGCCTCTGCCTTTGATACCATCCTTCCATATGCCATCACCGACAACCCAGTCAGCCTGATCAGCTGTCTGCTTTAATGAATACTGTTGAACCAGTTCACCCATAACATCAGAAAGGTGCTCGTTAAGTGCACCAGCTTGCCCCCAGTAAAGGGTACCGGAAGTATTTTGTGTCACACCGTGTGTGATTTCGTGTCCAGTTACATCGAGCAGCACAAACGTCTTGAATGGGCTCTTCTCACTCGGATGCCCGTAGGTCATTTGCTTGCCATTCCAGAATGCATTCTGGAAATTCTCACCGTAATTAACGGTCGAGATCATTTTCATGCCCTGATCATCAATTGAATCTCTGCCGAAAACGTTCTTGTAAAAATCGCGAACTTTTCCAGTGTAATCGTAGACCAGGTCTACGTCATTATTTCCTGTTGCAGCCTCGCCTTCAAAGCGTGCCTTGTCGCCAGGATGAACTTCCTTGCCCTTCGCGTCATAAACTTCTCTGGTGCCATTGGTATGTCGCTCAACTCCACGTGGCTGCAAGCCGCCCTGCTCATTCTGCAACTGCTGAGTTACCTGCAACGTATTGTCAAATGACTTGTCTGTCGGATTGCGCTTCGACAACTCTTCCAAAATGTATGGCGGCAGCACGGGTCTCCCGGCATCTGCAGACGCTTCTCTTGAACGCGGTCCAAGCTTAGGCGCAGATGCATCAGCGAGCAGAAGCTGCGAGGGTTCGTTTTTCTCCTCACATTTCGCCGCCTTGTTGTTTTCGCACTTATCCATATCTAATCCCCCAAGATCCTTACCTATTCCAAGGCAAATGTAATAAGCGCATCGGAAGCGAACAATCGTATTCTCCCCACTAGCAGTGAAAGCTGCATTCAGAGGAACTCGAGAAAGCGCTCTGCAAGCGCATATTCAACGAATTAATTCCCTCTATGGAAAGAAAATTCCCTGCTCAATACTGCAAGTAAGTAGCAGATCGAGATGAGCTGGAGTTTAGACTGGATGCGCTTTCGCTGCGAATCTCATCGGGCGACGCATGGCCGATGAGGACCCGTTGGCGAGCGCAAGCGAGTCAACGGCATCGGGGCCCTACACATATTATTCTGGATCAGTGCACAAAAACGTTTGGAGCAACGGGCTCATCAAACAAAACATCGTTAAAGCTAAAGACCGTTTCATGTGATGAACAATGCTCGTCCTCAATCGACATTTCATCGAAAGAAGCGAGCTGTTCAAGGATGTGCTTAAAGCCTTCCTCAGTTTCATCGTGCGCTTCGCTAAAGTCTATCGCTCCTTTTATTTCCGAAAGAGCATCTCTCAGGCCTTCGCCTGTGACTGCGTTCTGCTTCTCGATTTTGAGAATCGCGAAATCGCCTTCCGCGATCCACAATCGTATTTCTTTGGATGAAATCCAAATGCCATCCAGCACGAAACACTTGTTTCCATCAATTTCTTCGCTGCCTAGCAACTTTGTGTTTTCCAGGTCAAGAATAGTTCTGTAGCTATCCTGTAATTGAACTGGAGCAGCTTTTAGAAACTGTTCCTTGCCAAATAAAAGAGGGAGCACCATTGAAGCCGCCGTTTCGCAAAGAGGCGTAATTGCATGGATCGCGGAATAAACAGAATTATGATGCTGTTGCTCGCAAAACAAGCCTTTGTCGATGTGAAACAGGCGCCCATCACTATTCAGCTTGTGCCATTCACCCGGAATATCGAACGGCAAACAATTTGACTGGAAGTCAAATCTAAGCATGTTTGGTCGTTGAAACAAGGTATTGAATTCGAGATCAATATTATGAGAGTTTTTGCGGTCACTGCATACTTTTCCAATGTCTTTATACGATTGGCAACTCCCATATTTCTCTTCTACTGATCTTAGTATGGTTTGTGGATCCACTTTTCCCATTACCCACTAGCTATTTGCTTAAAACTATAGATTTGATCTTATCCCTCTCCTTGAATTTCGTCCAGTTTGCAGCTTTGCACAAAGACCGCTTTGTCATCAGGTGATTGACTGTTTGCGTTCAAATAAATAACTCATTGCTAAAAAAAGTAATTGCAGTCTGCAGCAGAGCAATAATTGAATATATGAGGCTCGACTGTTATGGACAACTTAGAACAAAGGCAAATGCTCGTAAGCATCCTGAAGATGGCATATTCGGGCGAAAGAGCTGCTGCGCTTGCTTATGCCGGACACTGGCGCTCGGTGAGTGATCCGCAAGAGAAAACCGACATCGCCAAAATTGAGAACGATGAATGGGAACACCGCGCGATAGTCGGCGAAATGCTGGAAAAATTGGGTGAAAAGCCAAGCAAATTTCGTGAATTGTTAATGGGCAGTGTCGGATGTATCGTCTATCTTGCTTGCTTTATAAGTGGATGGTTTTTCCCGATGTACTTTGCAGGAAGATTGGAACACTCCAACGTACATGAATACATCGAAGCTGCCAATCACGCAGAAGCACTTGGCTTACATGAATGGGCAGACGAGCTGATGCAACTCTCAGATGTTGAACTGCAACACGAGGAGTTCTTCAAACAAATAATTGTTGGTCACTGGTTAACACCAATGATGAAAGCAGTATTCAACTGGGGACCAGAACCTGCAGTGATTGAAGCGGCCGTTGTGACTCAGGCGGCAGCGTTCAAATCATCATCGCTTAAATAATCACCAAACAATTTGGTGTTGTCGTTTATCCATGTGCCGATGGCTGTCGCAATAACCACAACTGCCATACTAGTTAAGAAACTCATTGTTTTCTTTGATACCTTTCGTTTTCCATACCACTAGCATTCCATTTTCTGGTTTAAGGACGGGTTAAAGGTTAAGCTGTCAAAAGACTGCGGCACGAGCAAAAGCACCTCTTTCTCATGCTTTTCGGGCTTTTTAATTGCTTAATAATCAAGTTAAGTTTGTGGCGATATTGGGGCAAAACTGTGGCTATTAGCGCTGTCAAATCGGTAACTTTCGCATGAGCTAATGTGTGCTTTTATCAGAGTTTTTTTGCTGGTTTGATGCCGCAAAAAAAATCAGGTAAGGAATTATCAGCGGACTATCTGCCACCATATCTGGTGCCTTAGCAGCCCGAGTGAATAAGATCATTAGCAAAAATGTTCGAGTAATCAAAAAATCATGCTCAGGGATGCAATAGCTCCCTCGCTCATGCGGTCACTCCAGGCATCGCTAAGGTTACAGTATGAATGTGATTGGAACTGGCGTCGCCAACGTTCCGAAGAATGGTGATTAAGAACTGACGTCGCTAACGTTCCGAAGAATGGTGATTAAGAACTGACGTCGCTAACGTTCCGAAGAATGGTGATTAGGAACTGGCGTCGCTAACATTCTGCCACTGTTTAGCGGCGGGAAATTGGTAGACGGTGGCACTCTGGCGAACACGACGGCGAACCGGTTGTTCGACAGGTGGTGTGGCGGATTGGCGCGGTTTGCTGCCGTGTTGCAGCCATGACCAGACGGCTCCAAGCAAGCTTGCAGCGGCGAACGCCAGTAGTAATTGGTGGCCTTTGAGCGATGCCATCGCAATGCAGATGGCAATCACTCCGCAACCGACAAACGCGGTACGGATATGGGGAGTCATGCGTAGCTCCTCTCGTGACTATTCTCGATTAAGACGGTGGATATACACTACTACACATTTGCATATATGCTCCACTTGAGAAGCAAAAAATCTTGCAAAATCGCATTAAAAATAGATCGGCGGGATCAATATCCGCCGCCCGACTTATCTGACTGCCCTGATGTACTCGATGAAGAATCGCTTCCGGAGGGCGTCGTAGCAGGTTCGCCGGCACCACCGGCGGAACCACTTGACGATCCTCGCTGATCATTTGATGCAGGAGCCGACTGTTTTTCCTTAGCTCCGGCAGATAAACCATCCGGATCTGTTGCACCTACTTCAGCGCTGCCAGGATCCGCACCTTCGGCTCCCTCAGGCGTGGCCCGCGGATTCTTGAACTTTTCGCTGCGCCATTCGCTGCCGTCGCCATATTTAACAGCAATCGCTCGTATTACAACGTATGCGGTTTTTGGATCGACCCCTACACGCCATTGCTGATGCGCTTGCCCCTCAGGTGCGATAAGATGTGCATCATCTCCAACAAAGGTTCGTCTGATCTTCTCCTGCTCATCGATGTAGCCCATTCTGAACTTTACGGCTGAAATTTGCTTTGCGGAGCAATTTTTGAAGTCGAGATAGATTCGGCAAGCTGACGGTGCACCAAAGGAATCGATTTCAAGTTCAGTTTTAGCTGAAACAAGATCGACAGGGCAGCCGGGTTCCGTTTTAAACTGACTGGAGATCTTGCGCAGTTCTTGTGCATCTGCAACTTGCGCTGATGCGACCAAAAGGAGACCGCTTGCCATGCTAAGCAATCGTCCGAAGCTCACGGTTCTTACCCTCATAGCAGCTCTTAGCCTCCCCCTCTGGGCTTCGCCCTGCTGGCCGTTAAACCAGACAGGTCAAGAGAAATTCTCTTTTACTATCTTACACAGCAACGACCTTCATTCGCATGAAGACAGCTTCGTTGATCATGGAAAAACCGTCGGCGGGCTGGCACGTATCGGATATTTGATCAAAACAAACAAAAAAAACAATGACAAAGTACTCGCCATCGATGCCGGAGACATGTTTCAGGGAACTGGATTTTTCGAGCACTACAAAGGGCAAACCGACATCGAATGCCTGAATAAAGCCGGCTACGACATCGTGACTATTGGCAATCACGATCTTGATGAAGGTCCAGCCAATTTAGGCAAGCAGCTTAAGCTCGCCAAATTCGACGTCGTATCTTGCAATCTGGATGTCTCTAGCGAGCCAAGCCTTAAAGATACCGTTAAACCTTCCATTATCAAAGAAATAGGCGGGCAGAAAGTCGCTTTTATTGGAGTCATGACTCCGGCGCTCAAGGAAGTTCAACCTCACATGGAAGGCTTGCAAATCAAATCAGCTGGAGCAAACTGGCTTGAGCCCGTTCGAGCCGAAATTCAAAAACATAAGGAACAGGGCATCAACAAAATTATTTTGGTTTCCCATTGTGGAGTTGATCTGGAAAAGCTCCTTGCAGAAATACCTGAAGTGGATGTTGTCGTTGGAGGGCACAGTCACACTCGCCTGGATGAAGCAATCGTGGTTAAGCATGCAGATGGAAGCAGCGCGATTGTTGTTCAAACCGGATGCTATGGTCGTGCGCTCGGAAAACTTGATTTGACATTTGACAAAGACGGCCGCCTGGATATGACCGACACCAAATACCACCTGATCAACATCACGGATAAAGTATTCGAAGATCCAGAATTGCGGTCTTTCGTTAGCCAGATGGGCAAGCCATTTGAAGCCGATACAAAAACGGTTCTGGCAATTGCCGAAGCGAATTTCGACAACAGATTCAAGATGTCTCCCTCAGATTCCGGCATAGGGGATCTCGTCACAGATGCATTATTTGATGCCTCGATCGATCATGGCGCCACCATTGCTTTGCAAAATCGCGGTGGCTTGCGATCCGCCCTCGAACAGGGGGAGATTACACCTGAGAAAGTGCGCGAGGTATTACCGTTCCAAAACAAACTGATTGTCGCAACCGTTACAGGCAAAGCTCTGATGAGAGCCCTGGAGAACGCGATGTCGGCAGTAGCTGGGGGACAAACTGGTGGTCGTTTTCTTGACGTGCATGGACTCAAATTCGCTTGGGATCCAACACTTGAGCTGGGACATCGGATTGTTTTTGCATTTGCCCAAAATAAAGAAGGCGTATACGAACCAATTGCCGCTGATGAACTTTATCGAATTGCCATGAACGACTTCAGCTTCAACGGCGGGGAAGGGTATGATTTTAAAGACGCGAAAGATGTCATAGACACAGGTTTGCGTTTATCGACGGTCCTGGAAAATTACTTGAAAAAGAAAAAGCAAATTGCGCCTGCACTGCCTGACAGATTCATGCGTGTCAGCACTAATATTGCTAAGCTTGTGCCTGATAGCAAGGGCGATTACATTGCCATTGACTATCCCGCACCTGAGTCCACGGTGACGGTTTTAAGTGGAACAGATCGCAGCATATCGTTTATGAAAAAAATAGGCACAGTTCCACTGGCGAATCCGGAGCTGCTGCAAACATTGAAAACCGGTGAGGATGGCCGAGCACAGTTGAAAGTGAGTGAACTTGCCACCAAAGGCAGTGGCAAAGCAAGCAAAGGAAATTCCTCCGACTGGATTTGTGTGATCTTGCAAACGCGTGACCCACAAGGAAACAGCACGAAGATTGTTAGCGTGCCATTACATTTACATCGCTAAGTCCTTTCTTAGTTTCCACTAATCTCAATGACTGAAATCGCCTGCCTTAGCGACACTTGAGAACCGCGCCCGATTCTTAGCACGCATTAAGAAAGCAGATATTTGCAGTCAAAAATCTCGACTCGAGAGCCCGATTTCCGCTTGATAACCGGGTTTTATGAGCGTGCACTAATCGGAGTTGCGTGATTACCGCACTTAAAGCGCATCAGCAAAAATTTTCTTGTCGACAACCTGATTTAGCACGGATATAGTCAAAAACAGGAAGGAATTTATTCGCCGCAAGTTACAAATAGCATTCGAAGCCGATTTTGGGATGGATCGGCTTCCGCTTCGGCGCAATTATCGGGAGGTTCGCTATGGTGGAGAGCTTTGCAGGAGACTCCGGGGTCGGCAAACACACTGCGTCTACGGACGGCAATCATGACGCACTAATCAATAAGCTGGCACTGGAGATGGTGTCAAGCAAGGACACACTGGCTCCAGCAAAGGCTCCAGACAGCTTACTTGGACGCTATGGTCTTGTAACACTCAAGGGCATCGGCAATGTTCCAGCCGGGATGTTACACGCCGTGGAGGAAGACGTCAAGCACCCCATGCAGACTCTGGAGACTGTTGCAGGTGCAGCAGCAATGGGTGCAGCACTGAAAGTGATACTCCCGGAAACAGGTGCCGCAGGGAAGATAGCAGGCGCAGCCATCGGAGCCTACTTCACATATAAATCAGCAGAACCCTTCATCCAATCTTATAAACTCGCCGGACAGGCAAAAACAATGAAGGACATCGATGTTGCAGCCGTCCATCTGGGCGATGTCGGAGGCTCATTTATTGTGAATTCCGCTGTGGCTGCCGCAGGATACAAACTCGGCGCAGCCGGTGCAGAGCGCGTTTTACTCTCAGAAAGACTGGATGGTTTTGCTGACGCAAAGCAAGCATTCTGGGATGGTGTTGGCGACAAAACAAGCAAAATGGCAGGGCGGCTCAGTGATGCAATGGGCATCACCAGCGCGGATCCACTTAAGACAGCTGCTTCTCTCAGCCTTGATTCTCGCCTTGGCGATGTGCAAAAACTGGGAGCCTCCGAGCGTGCAAAGCCGCTCGGTGTCCTATCCGGGGCAGTCCCCGCTGACACCGGCATGGATGTGACTGTTCAACTCAAATCAAAAGCAAGCGACCTGGCGATGGATCGCGCGCTGAAGAGAATTGCTCTGGGCAGACAAACACCGATGAGCGACGCCGAATTCTCAGACAAGTTTGGCGCCACTCAAGAATCATTGGATCAGGTAAACAAATTTGCCGCAGATAATGGGCTCAAAGTAAGCGAGGCAGATCTGCGCTCCGGTCGCGTTGTTCTTAGCGGAACAGCAGGCAAATTCGAGAATGCTTTCCAAACGAAAATCAACAATTATGACCTCGGCAACGGCATAACAGTGCGCGGAAGAGAAGGTGCTCTTTCTGTCCCGACGACGCTTGCAAATCACATAGAAGGTATTTTCGGAATTGACGACCGCCCACAAGCCCATCAATACTCAGTCAAGCTGAATCAAATTGCAGCCGGCGCTGCCAATCCGATGAGAGGCGATGGACCCGCACCAACAGGCGGAGAGCCAGGTAAGCCGACTGGCCCGGTGGAGCCTCCGGGGCCGTCCGAACCAAAACGCGCGGCAGGTTATATGCCAAATGAAGTTGCTGATGCATACCAGTTTCCCAAAGGAACCACAGGCAAGGGACAGGGAGTCGCTGTTATTGAACTCGGTGGAGGCATAGATTTGAAAAATGAGGAAGCCTACTACAAACAGCACAATTTACCGATGCCAAAAATCAACGTTATTGAAGTAGACGGCGCATCAAGCATTGCAGGAAAGAACGCCGGAGCAGACGGTGAGGTTGCACTCGATTCACAAATCATTGGAGCCGTCGCTCCTGATGCAAAACAGAACGTGATATTTGCTCCCAATAGCGACAGAGGCTTTATGGATGCAATCACACGTGCCACATTCCCCGAGAAAGCTGAAACACCTAACCAAGCAATCAGCATCAGCTGGGGCGCCCCGATGGAATCCTGGTCAGATCAGGGCAAGCGCGGAATGAACCTGGCGTTCAAGAAAGCAGCACTCAAAGGTATCAGCGTTTTTGCTGCATCGGGAGATGATGGTGCCATAGACGCTGCTCCAAGTAAAACATTCCAGGTTGATTATCCAGCGACAGATCCGTATGTCACCGGTACTGGTGGCACTCGCCTGACCATCAACAACGGACAGCTGGGCAGCGAAGTCGCCTGGAACAACGGCAAGGGCAGAGGCTCTGGTGGTGGCGGCATCAGCCCGGACGAAGTTCCGGATTATCAGAAAGGCGTTCAGATGCCACCTAACGCAAATAACACGGGTGTGCTGGGAAGAGGCGTTCCGGACGTTGCGGGCAACGCAGACCCGGTCACCGGATACAAAATTCGCGTGGGTGGAAGCGAAACCGTTATGGGTGGAACCAGCGCCGTTGCTCCGCTCTATGCGGCTCTAGCAGTGCGTCTGAACGAAGGACTGGGTGATGGCAAACAGGTCGGATTCATGAATCCCTTCCTGTACAAGAATGGACTTGCTGGAACAGCACCATTTTTCAATGACGTCACTTCCGGCAACAACAACGGATACAACACCGGACCAGGTTGGGATGCCGTGACTGGCTGGGGCTCGCTCAACGGTGAGAAGCTTCTGGCAGCATACAAAGCTGATAGTGGCTCACTGGCGACTCGCATCATGAACCTAGTTCCTGGCGAGATGAAGAGCACCCGGGACATAATTCCGATTCCGATGAACGTAAAAGTTCCGACCTTCGATCAAGTCAAAGCTCAGATCAAGTCTGCATAACGTTCAAGCAAATGAAGGGGCGCTCTGATCTAAGAAGCAATTCGGCAAGATTAGAAGCCGGCGAGCCGCCGGCGCTCCCGGGATGATCAATAACCGGATCAGATCTTCGAGCGCCCCTG
>JBIKOL010000133.1:0-25090 GCA_044358055.1 Obscuribacteraceae bacterium (SeqCode) | reverse complement strand
AAGCTCGAAGTCTTCCCACATGCGATAATTAGCTGTTCAAGCAACCCCCCTGCCGAATCAATTTTACGATTGCAAGCCCAAATGCGAGCTAGCTGGAGAAGCATGATGACCGTAAGCGAGCAAACCGGTGTTTCAGAAGAACCGAAATCAATTTTTCAAGCAAATGGTAAAACAGCCGTAGTCACAGGCGCGAATATCGGCATTGGCTACAACACAGCGATAGCACTTTCGAAAAATGGTTATAAAGTAATTCTAGCTTGCCGAGACGCAGCAAAAGCATCTGGTGCGGTGAGAGAAATAATGCGACTGGTGCAAGATGCAGATTTGGAATTTTCATTGTTGAACCTCGCAAGCCTTTCTTCAGTGGAAAAGTTTTCCGAGCGGATGCTTGCATCAAACAAAAAGATTGACCTGCTGGTAAACAATGCTGCAGTGATGGCAATACCGAAGCGCATAATAACTGACGATGGATTTGAAATGCAATTTGCAACAAACCATCTCGGACATTTTGCATTAACAGCAAGACTTATGCCTTTATTGATTGCTGCAGAAAATGCCCGAGTAGTAACGGTAAGTTCAATTGCACACAAATACGGCAAAGTAAACGTGGATGATTTGCAGGGCGCTAAACGATACGAAGGTTGGTCTGCATATGGTACGACTAAATTGGCCAACCTGCTCTTTGCGTATGAACTTGCACGCCGCGCAAGCGCACAGAAACTGAATTTAATTAGCGTTGCGGCGCATCCTGGCGTCTCGAAAACAAATATTCTGAATAGCGGACCACGCATGGGAATGCCTTCGTTGCGAACTTATGTCAGCGACATCTTTGCCGCTTTCTGGGCACAATCAGAAGCTGATGGAGCGCTGCCTATCATTCATGCTTGCCTCGAAGAATCAGTTAAAAACGGAAATTACTTTGGTCCAGATGGATTCATGGAACTTAACGGCAAACCAACACTGGTTCAATCATCAAATCAATCAAAAAATGAAGAACTCGCCAGACGTCTCTGGGAAAAATCAGAGCAGCTTTCGAAATTGAAACTACTCTAATCTATAACCGGATAAGCGGGTATGCATTGCATGCCCCCACAATGATCTCAAAAATAGCCATCGAGTTAATGGGCGCCATGTGCTCCGACTAACATTCGGAACCTCTGTATAATCAAGGACTTGCGGATTTTATCTACCGTTCGACGGGGTTTTCCCTGTATCTAACTCCTGCCTATGCTCCTGTGTACAAAGTTCCGTCAATGACATAATAGGCTATGTCCAGGAATAGGAGTAGCTGAAATGTCGCGCCATAGAATCCTTCTGGGAACTTCCGTTTCAATCGCATGTTGCGCAGCCTTAATAAGCTGGAATTCCGTACGCTCGCAGCAAACAGAGGGAAGTGCAGCAAAGCCGGACAAGCCGAAGCAGAACGAGGAACTCACCAAGAAACTTGGCGGCAGCGAGCGCTACCAGACTTTTATAAGCACCGACAAACCAATATATAAGGAAGGGGAAAAAGTCTACGTTCGAGGAATTATTCTCAACGCCAACAATCACAAGCCTTTGTCCAACGGTGCGGCAAATGCGACTATCGAAATAAAAGGACCAAAAGGTGATACGGTCGCCGGCGGCAGTGTCTCCGCTCAAGATAGCGTCTGGTCTTTCGCCTGGGATGTTCCAGATGGGCAAGCGGGAGGGGAGTACAAAGTAATTGCCACCTACCCCTGGGAAGGTCATTCGCCTGCAGAGCGTAAATTTGATATTCGCGCATACAGACCGCCACGTCTGAAATCACAAATTACTTTTGTCCGTGACGGATATGCTCCTGGCGATAAAGTCAGCGCAACTCTCGATGTCAAACGCGCGGAAGGAGGCGTACCGGAGGGAGCAAAAGTAACGGTCACAGCACAAGTGGACGGAATTCCCATAAATGCAGGCAGTGCAAAAGTGGGCGCAGATGGATTGTGCAACGTCAGCTTCAATCTGCCGAACGAAATTCCGCGAGGCGAAGGAACGCTCGCGCTCACAATCGAGGATGGCGGCGTTGTCGAAACAGCTTCAAAAACCATTCCAATAATTTTGCAAACACTGGATCTGCAAATGTATCCTGAAGGTGGAGATCTTCTCTCAGGTTTTTCAAACCGAGTTTACATCCAAGCGAAACAACCTAATGGAAAACCTGCAGATCTCGTTGCCAGAGTGACTGAAGGCGAAACTTCCGGCAAAGTGGTGGCACATCTAAAAACAGAACATGAAGGTAGAGGCAGGTTCGAGTTCACGCCGCAACAAGGCAAAGACTATTACATTTCCATTGAACAACCCGCCGGTATCAAAACAAAATTCAAGCTGCCAGCGGTAAAATCATCAGGCGCAGTCATCCATGCTGATAAAGATGTGTACGGCAAAGATCAAGCAGTCAATGTTCACGTAGGTTGCTCGGAAAAAGAATTTCGAGTTACGTTGAGAAAGCATGAAGAAGAACTGGCAGCTGCAATAGTCAATGATGAGGAAGCAGCAAGGGGAACACTCCATCCAATCAAATTGAGCTTGCCGGAAGATGCGGATGGTGTGCTTATAGTGACGGTCTGGGATAAAGACAACGATCCCATTGCAGAACGCGTTATATTCCGCCAACCAGCTCATCCACTGAAAGTTAGCATCAAGCCTGACAAAAATAAATACGTGCCAGGCGAAAACGCGCAGCTCACAGTAAAAACGACCGATGAGAATGACAAACCGGTTTCAGCCGTTGTTGGTGTAACGGTTACAGATGACAGCGTTCTTGAGATGATCGAAAAGCGGGAACAAGCTCCGTGTCTGCCGGTGATGGCATTCCTTGAGCCAGAGGTTGAGGATCTTGCAGATGCTCATGTGTACATGGATGCAAAAAATCCAAAGGCACCACTTGCCACGGATCTTCTCTTAGGAACGCAGGGTTGGAGGAGATTTTCGCTTGTTGATTTGCCTAAGTTTGTACAGGAGCACGGCGATAAGGCTCGACGATGTGTTGCGTTGGAATATCGTTCTGTTGCTGAAATTCAGGTAGCGGGCGCCATAGACCATGCGGCGCATCGAGGTGGAGGTCCGATACCTCCAATGGCTTTCGGTGGAATGGCACTACCAAAAGGTGCGGCTCATATGAACGTGGCATTTGCAGCAGCAGCGCCTGTTCCCCGCCGAGCGCAAGCGGGGAATTTCAACGAACGTCGTGAAATCCAAATCGTTGACGACAGACCAGTAGTACGTGACTTCAGACAAGCACCGGCAGCTGGATTTGCCCAGGGAGCATTCCTGCGAAAGACAGCAGTCCTGGTGGCAGCGGGCGACAAGGACATGGAGGAAGCAATCGCTTTCGACAAGCAAGCCGGAAAGAAGAGAGCATTCGCCGCTGACCAAATATCAGCAAACATGAACAATCTTGCCTGGGTGCGCGAATTTGCTCATCAAGCAAGACCAAATCGCAATCCCACAGATCGAATTGATTTTACCGAAACGGTTTTTTGGAATGCCGGAGTTAAAACCGATGAAAAGACGGGCGAAGCCACTGTAAAGTTTGCGCTAAACGACAGTGTCACAACATTTAAAGCATTTGCGGATGCTTACTCTGGTGCCGGCAATGTTGGCGCTGCCAGTGCGGGAATTGAATCAGTTCAACCTTTTTACGCACAAGCGAAGTTGCCTCTGGAAGTTACAGCCGGAGACAGAATTTTGTTGCCAGTTAGCCTTGTCAATTCCTCTGACAAAGCGCTCAACAAAGCCACAGAATCCGTCGGACTAAAAGGTGAGTTCATTGTGGAACCAGCGATTGCTGCCCCGCATGAAATTGCATCAGAACAACGGGTTCGCTATATCCAGCCAATCAAAGTTGGCTTCAACAATGGCGCTAAGGAGTTCACTCTCACAGCCACGGCTGGTCCTTTTCAAGACAAGGTAGTGAAAACACTCTCAGTCAAGCCGAAAGGATTTCCGATTGAAGTCGCGTTCGGCGGCATGATTGAACCAAATAAACCAGTGGTGCATACCATAACAATTCCGAATGGAATTGTGCCGCAAAGCATGATTTCAAATACTGGAGTCTACCCGACGCCACTGGCAAATTTGAGCGAAGCGCTCGAAAGAATGATTCAAGATCCGTATGGATGCTTTGAACAGACTTCATCGACAAGCTATCCGCTCACAATGGCCCAGCAGTATTTCGTTTCACATACAGGTGTGGAACCTAAGTTGATCGAAACATCAAAAGTAAAATTGGATGCAGGTTACAAACGCCTGGTCAGCTTCTGGTGCCCAGACCGTGGATATGAATGGTTCGGTGAGAATCCTGGACACGAAGCCCTCACAGCATTCGGTTTACTTCACTTCAGCGACATGTCTAAAGTACGCGAAGTAGATCAAAACATGATCTCCACCACTCGCACCTGGCTGATGAAACAGAAAGACGGCAAAGGAGGTTTTAGTCGCAAACGTCGCTCGCTGCACACATGGATTGAAGATAAAGACTGTTCTAACGCTTATATCGTCTGGGCGTTGCTCGAAACAGGACAGCCAGCCTCAGATCTCAAAGAAGAACTCGCCTCTTTGAAAACAGCGGCAGCAGCGAGCCAGAACTCGTATGTCCTTGCACTTGCCGCAAATGCATTTGAACTTGCAGGACAGAAAGATGAAGCACGCAAGTTGATGGACAAACTCGTATCGAGACAAAAAGATAACGGTAGCGTAGGTGGTATCACTGGCTCGATCGTCGGATCTTCCGGAGAATCACTTGAAGTAGAAGGCACCTCGCTTGCCACACTTGCCTGGCTCAGAGAACCTGCCTATGCCGGCTGCGTCGAGAAAAGCGTTAAGTTCCTTGCTGACTCATGTAAATCTGGACG
Source organism: Obscuribacteraceae bacterium (SeqCode) (assembly GCA_044358055.1). Lineage (GTDB taxonomy): Bacteria > Cyanobacteriota > Vampirovibrionia > Obscuribacterales > Obscuribacteraceae > JAIEPM01. The sequence continues at coordinate 20,222 of JBIKOL010000133.1, read as the reverse complement.
CTATGGTTCGACACAGGCAACGGTTCTTGCACTAAGAGCGATAGTCAACTATGACAAACAAAGAGCTCGTCCGAAAGCAGCAGGAAAAGTGCGTCTCTATGTAGACGGTCAGTCAATCGGAGATTGGGTTGCATTTACTCCATCGACTGAAGGAGCAATCAAACTTCCGAACATGACGGAACTGCTCACGCCTGGAGTGCACAAACTAGAGTTGCGCATGGAGAATGGTGGCACGATGCCATACTCGATGTCCGTTCGCTACAATGCACAAACACCCGCAAGCGCAGATGAATGCAAACTCGCGTTGAACGTCAAACTGTCGCAAGACAAATTAATCGAAGGCGCACCGACCGAAGCCAGTGTCCTCGTGACAAACAAAACAAAAGATGCGCTTCCTTCGCCTGTTGCCATAATCGGCTTACCGGGTGGTTTGGAACCCAGACATGATCAGTTAAAAGAGCTGGTCAAGAAAGGCACCATCGATGCGTACGAAGTGCTCGGCAGAGATGTGGTGCTCTACTGGCGCTCACTGCAAGCGAATGCAAAAGTTCAGGTGCCGATAAGTGTAATCGCCGCGGTGCCTGGCACTTACACCGGAGCCGCCAGCCGCGCGTATCTCTATTACGCCGACGAGCACAAAAATTGGGTTGATGGACTGCGCGTTGACATCGCGGCAAAATAGCCCAGACCAAAACGCAAAAGAGAGCACAGGGGGCGGTATCCCTGTGCTCTTGCATTTAATCATCTTCGAGTAGATGCCCCGCTTCTTCATCACCACAATTCTCCAGAAAGCCGACGGAGGAGGCAACGGCAGGTTCCATCTTTTGAGATCCGCAGCCCAGGCGGTTGATGGTTTACAAAGAGCTAGCGATAGATCCCGAAAGCGCCTAGGAACGAAGCTTTTAGAGCGTGCGATAATAAGGCTTGACACAACTAGACGACCGGTCTAGTATATAAGTGTAAGCAGATTGAATACCAGGTTTTATACAGGTCCGACCCAGAGGACCAGGCAATTGAGTAAAAAAGGTCCAGCGCTAGCTGAAGGCCTTGTTTCGGCTCGCCGCCGAAAAGGAGACAAAAATGGAAATGCTTTCTCACTACCTCAGCAGCGACAAAATTGTGCTTGCGACATTCATTTTTACTCCGCTTGTAATCATTTACGTCTTTGGAATGCTCACTGATTTATTCACTATGGCTTCTGATGCAATTCATAATGCGCATGCGGCGGCGGTTCCATGCCATGAGAAGAGCGCGATAAACAAGCGACATTCGTTGATTGAAGAACGCGCGAAGGTCGCAAGCGTTCGGTAGGGATTGGTTTTGATCACACGCGGGCGAGGCATTGCCTCGCCCCTACACTTATTGATACGTTCCGGTTTGGTACGTTGCGCTTGGTACGTTCCGGTTGGTACGTTCCGGTTGGTACGTCCGTCCACGACGTACCAATTTGGTACGTCCAAATTGCTGCGTCGTAACCGGATAATTTCTAATAAGCCTTTTCGCAGGTTTGGCAGTACCATTCTGGGCGATTTTTTCGGCCCTTTTTTGTTACGTCTGTGAAATCGCCCATTTGGACCGCTTTGGCTTTGATCCATTCGTCCAGCTCTTCAGAGTGTGGGCCGTAAATAACGGGCACGGAATCTTTCTCAGATCCGCACAAAGGACATTTCTCCGGCACAAGGGTTCGAACTAGAGCTAAAGCCTGGTCGAATGTTTCCTTTGCTTCATCCTTTCTGTCAGTAAGACGATAAACTTCGGCCGTATGTACAAGAGAATCGATCATGAAGGTGCTCATCAAGGATGATTTTGAAGCCTCTCTGACAGCAGCTTGAAAATACTTATCTGCACTCTCGTATTTCTTCTGATCTAAAGCAGCAATTCCGTCATTAGTAAGCGTTCGCCATTTGGCTTCGTTGAATTTGCTACTTTTGTCTGCATCAAATTGAGATGGCGGCGCAGCATTATCATGTTTATGCGAATGAGCCTGTTTGTCTTCGGCAAATGCGGGAGCAGCGATACCAGCAACTGCAAGCAATGAAATAAATAAGCGAAGATAGTTTCCCGTGTTTTGCTTAGTTCTCATTGTTCCGCCCCCTGCCCTGTAACTTTTGCATTCAAGGGTTCAACCGCCGCACTATTTACTTTAACACTAACATTGTCCGGTGAACTGAACTGCCCTGCAATAACTTTCACCGCATAGGTGTTGTCAGGCAAATCTGGAACACTGATGAGAATTCTTTGTCTATCAGCTTTAATCACCTTTGCATTTGAACTGCCGATTGTGACTCTCACCTGGCTAATGCGATCAGGAAAATTCTCGCCCTGAATTTCAATTTCGCGCCCGGGTGCTGCCTCGGCAACACTGGTACCACTCACACGCGGATAGCCTTTGACCGTCAGTTGCATAACATTCGATTTCGCACCAGAAGCAGCGACGCGCACATTGCACAATCCACTCAGAACCTCTTTCGGCACATCAACAGACAGCCAGTTGTTTTTGACCGACTTCGCTGCCACCGCAATATTTCCAAAATAAACGATGTTATTTGCTGCCTGTGGGTCAAGGTTGCTCGCCTCAATTTGCAGCAACTCACCGGCTCCAACTTCGCTCGATGGGCTCATCTTCGAAACGTGCGGAGCGTTCTTTTGAACAGCAATTGCGGGCTCTCTTTCCGCTGGTCCGAATTTTGGCACCTGTGTGACAAACCAGTCAAGACCAGCTCCACTTGCGGCTGCAAACATAACATCAACCTTATTCTGACCTTCAATGAGCTTGTCTGTGATGTCGAGAGTCGCTTCATTAGCTTTGAGGCTCTGCTCAGATGCCACCACATTTCCATTTACCATTACGCGCACCCAGCCAAATCGCTGCGTTTTCGTTTCCTTAGTACGAAACGAGAGAATAATCTTCTCTGCAAGCTGCGGCTTGTAAACTTCAAAATGCTCGTTGAACGTCTCTTGCTTGCCACCACTAGCAGTGTATGGTCCTCCAGTTGCCATCATCACACCAATAGGTCTGGATTGAACAACTTTTACAACACTGTCTCTAGGCACTACATAATAATCAAAGGTTGTATCCTGGCTTGCAGTTCCCATTACTACTAGCTGCGCTTCGCCAGGCTGCACGTACTTTGTCACCTCTTCAATGATTCGATTGTCCCTCATAGAAGCTTCAGTTCCTACCAACTGATTATTGACAAATACACGCACCCAACCAAGTTTGTGGCTGCGATCTTGCTGCGTGCGCACTACAACATAAATGCGCTCTTTAACATCATCGGCACTTACTTTAAAGCGCCCACGATAAACTCCAATTCCGTAAGTCTTTGCTTTATACGGTCCAAAGGATGAGGGTAGCGGCAAGCTTTGGGCAAAGTCGCCATGTGAAAATGGTGCGTTGACCATAGACACAACCGGTTTCCCTTGTTGCGATGATTCCGCAGCAGAGGCTGCGTGCATAGCGCATAAAAATAGTAAACTTGTTGCAATTGGCTTGAAGAACTTAGTCATTGGTCGTATTCCTGAAAGTGCGATTGGGGTATCACTAACGAGTTAAACCTGAGGGATTCTCAACTATCTGCCGGCTTGATGCAGTCACAGGCAATGGCACAGTCAATCCAGGAACCTTTCCAAAGATGCCATCGCTTAGCACGAATAGCGGCTGGACGCGTCCACTGACTGTTACTTCCAACTGATAAATGTAAGCTGGATCCACCAGATTAGCAGGTGTCCGATCCGCCAGACGAATTTCCTGAAGGTTATCCGAAGCCTTTACTGGAATGCCTTGTATAGAAACTTTGATATCTGGATCATCATAATCAACACCGGATAAACCAGCAGTCTTGCTTCCTTGAGCCGCCGATACAGCCGCATTAACTGCAGACAGCTTTGGCACAGGTTTGCCCGTCACCGGATCATTTATTGAGATGTTATTCAGAAATGTCGGCGCTAACGCTCCTGCATGTGCACCGTTGAAAGCAGCAGAATATATGACGCAAGAACGCAGTGCTATTGTTGCCAGGTCAATCAATGGAAACAACATGAAGAAGAGAAAAACAATCAGAGCGACCGGCATTTCTACTGTGCTTGACCCAGAATTTGTTCTCATCATATTTTTATGAACCAGCATCGACGTCTCCTCTTGATTCATCAGCAGGGGCGCCGGTAGTTTCTGTGGGTTGATCAGAATAAGCTTGCTCGATAGCATCAGCGGCAGCCTGCAGGGCAGCTTCTTTTGCAGATGCAATATTGGCATCATTTTGCGCTTTCGCATCTGCTTTTGCAGCAGCATCTTGCGCTTTTGCAGCGGCTGCATCAGCAGCCCTTGCTTGCGCAGCAGCACTAGCAGCGGCTGATTGCAAACCAGAGTTCGTTGGATTGGCTGCAGCATTTGCGGCCGCAGTTGCCGAAGCAGCATCCAATGTAGCAGCAGTCGCGTTCGCGGCCGCAGCATCAGCATTTGCCTTTTCTGCAGCTTCTGCAGAAAGCATCGCCTGTTCTTCAGCGTCTTCGGCTTCTTGTGCAAGCTGATCCTCACGAGCGCTCGCAGCATTAGCTGCATTATCTGGCCCGTTAGATACCGTTATTTCTTCATCGTCATCATCTTGACTCGGATTCAAAATGGGAAAAGTATATTGCGCAGAAAATTCCAGGTGATCAACCAGCGCCGCACCATTGAACACAAGCGGAGCAGGAAGCCTCACTTCAGATTTGGTGCCGACAGTCACATGTGGTCCACCTGGAAATTTTGCAGTTCCACCAAAAACTGGATTTCCTTCATCATCAGCTTGAATATCAAATTCAAATGCTTCAGGAACAATTTGCGGTTTGCCCAACAATCCTCCAGCTGAATACTGGCCGACAATGGCAGTTGCAGCATCAAGCGCATCTTCTTTAGTTGCCCTCTGAGCTGCTGCTCGTGCAGCATCTTTGCATGCCGAGTCATTGATTCCGGCAGCAAAAACAAGAACCGCGATATTCACACAAACCAACGCGAGAATTGGCAGGATAAAACCTATAGCCAGCAGTTCGAACGTGGACATGCCTTGATTGCGTCGCAGATATTTGATTTGAATTTTGTTTCTTTTGATACTCATAATTTCATTCTCAAACATTCGCAATTACTAGTTCGTCGTCAAAGCGGGTCCGGTATTGAATGCATCCATCAGAGCCTTTTCGTTATCCCCTGGCGTATACACACCCTTGAAGTCACTCTTTTTGGATGGATTGAATTTGGTGTATGGGATTTGAATGTACTGACTGCCGGAGCCGCCCTGGGCTACAATTTTCTTGCAAACCTTCGGGCCGCCACGATGTGAGTAACCAATCCAAACATAACCAATCGCTTTAATTGGAATGCCGTCTTTTCCGAATTTCTTCGCGGCTTTTTTGTATCCACCGACTGTGGGAATACCGTCAGTCAGCAGAAAACATGCTTGAGGAATACCCTTGAGGTTGCGTCCGTTTTCTGTAAGCAATGCATGCGCAACATTTAAGGCGTCGGTCGTATTGGTGCCTGCAAATGTAGTGCAAAGCTCTGCAGATTTTATTATCTTGTCGTGATCTTTTGTAAAACGCACAAATGGAATTTTTGCGGTCTTGCCAATTGCACTATCACCGTAACCATAATCCGAACCAGAAACACCTTGTTCGGGTGGGAAATTAATTGCAGGCGCAGGCTGTCCTTTCTTCGGCTTGGGCGGTGATTTGAAATGTCCTCCGGCGCGAGGGGCAAAGCCGACGAGAGCAATATTTGCATCAGGATTTTGTTTCACGATTTGCTCGACAAGAAATTTCAAATCACGCTTTTCTTCATACAAGGGATGCACAAATGGAAGCGCAGCCTCATCGTACGCAGCACGGTAGTCATTGCCTTTGCTTAGAGTTCCATCACCGACTGACGGCAAATATTTCTTCAATGCCGTGTCGCCGAGGTGAAATTTGTCTACTTTATTATCGGGATCGAACTTGCTCTTATCGCCAAGCTCGTTCAAGTGACCCATTTTTGATTCCACCAGGAATGCAACCTGTTCTTCAAGAGGCTTGTCTCCGAATTTTTTAAAGATCGCATTGCTGTTTCCTTTAAAATCAACTTTTGCAGGATTAGGTATCGCATGGTAGAAGTTGCCACCGAGGTGCAATCCCGCGGGTGAATTTGACATGTGAGGAGTAATTTGAATAGTTTTCGGTGGCATTCCTTTTCCAGCCGATTTAGTAACTGTGGTGTAAGTGAATTTGGGAACAGTACCCTTCACGTTTGTGTGCCTGCGCACAACCCATGATTTGGAGCTGCTGCCGTCAGGTTGGGCGTTGATACCGCAACCACCTTTAATTGAGTCGGATATATCAAGAGCAATTACAATGTCACCGAATCCACTGGCACCGGTATTTTTTGTTCCGGCATAAGCCGTTGCACGAATAGTAACTGGACCCAGTCCTAAGATATTTGCAAAAGCAGGAACATAACCAAATGCGCCAACGGCTTTGATTCGTCCTTTGGCGTCATCAATTTCCATTCCGTAAATGGATTTATTGGCGCGTGCATTATCGGTTTCTGCGGTTTTTGATAAGTAGGCTGGTTTCAGCGAAACCACCGTTACTCGATTGCGACGAAACATCGTTAATCCGCTTTCTTTTACGTCGGGATCTTTTAGCCCGTTTACCTTGCCTGATGCGGCAGCAAGTGCGGAAGCATCAACTGCGTTTTGCAATTGATGCTGCGCGAGAGAAACTCGAGAAATCTCGAATGAGAATAAGCCGAGCGGAAGAAGAATGAAGAACGCAGCAAGGGCGACCAGAACCACAGTGGCTCCTCTTGCACGCCGCAGCTGAGCAGCATTTTTCAACCTGTCTTTTGACATATTACCCAAGAACATCTCAACCCAGAAAAATCGTCTTTTTGGAAGATTATTTGATTAGCTTAATGTTCAATCCTGAACAAGTTTTGAACGAAAAACCTGTAGACTACCCCCGGCACCGACACCAATATGCCACCCGCCCGGGTCTACCAAACGTAACACCATGCTAGTGCGCCCTCACCGAGAAAAGAAAGAAAAATAATCCAGCGGATGCCCTGGGAGCGCGGGCGTCCCGCCCGCTCCTTAAAACTGGGCAGGAAAACGTTCGCTGCTCCTTGGATTGATGAATCCCGACCCTAATCAATAGCCCTTGGACCGATCCACCAACCCCATTAATTCTTCGCCTTTCTCATAACGCTTGAAGTTCTCCACAAAACAAGCGCAAATATCCTCCGGAACACTAGGACCTGCAACATGCGGAGTAAGCACACAATTCTCAAGCGTCCAGTAAGGGTGCGAAGGAGGAAGTGGTTCTTCATTAAATACATCCAGCACCGCTCCAGCAATTCTTTTCTGCTCCAAAGTCTCAATCAGAGCCGCATCTTCTACTAATGCGCCGCGCCCCACATTGATGAGCCAAGCATGCTTCTGCATCTTCGAAAGAACGGCTCTATTGAACATTCCTCGAGTCGCTGGCGTAGCAGGCAATGTTAAAACTAAAACGTCAGCCGCTGCCACGAATTCGTCGATCTCCGAACTCGCGAACATTTTATCGGCAAGTGAATTATTGCGACCATCGCTGTTCATGCCCCAGACCGTCATACCAAACGCTCGGGCTGCAATTGCAATGTCGGCAGCCACATCACCTAAACCAGCGACGCAGATCAATTTGCCTTGCAATAGTTCGATGCGATAAGGATGCCACTCTTGCTTCAACTGATACTCACGAGCTTGTTCTAGCTTTATTTTTTGCGCGAGCAAATTTCCAAAAACATACTGGCTGAGAAACTTTCCAAATACGCCCCAGGGTTTTGTTATCAACACTTCTGATGCGATGGGGGCGCTGAACAGCCCTTCCACCCCGGCCCACATCGATTGTATCCAGCGCAGATTTTTGGCTCGGCGATAAGAATCCGCAGGCAAATGAACTCCAAAAATTATTTCTGCCTGATCGATTTTATCGTTTACTTCATCTGCAGTTTCGCAAACAAGTAAATTGAGATTCAGCTGTGCGCTCTCCAGCAATTTCTGGTATTCATTCAATTCAGAAGAGCGGTTCGAATAAAGCAGAACAAGTGGAGCTGACATAAATTGTCCCTGCAAAGAAGCTTGCATTTATGCACGTAATTATTGCATGAACATTACCAATAAGCGCCATTGCAAGCGTCTTGAAGACCCGAATGTGTTATGATCTGGCGCTGAAATCATCACAAACAGGGGTTTCCCATGGGCGCAAAAATAACCGTATATGAAAAGCCAACTTGCAGTACTTGTCGACAGCTCGACAAAATGCTTCGCGAATTTGGAGCTGAATACGAGAAAATAAACTATTACGTTGAGCCTATCGGTAAGGAAAAGTTGAAAGAGCTTTTGTCAAAATTGAGAATGTCAGCGCGCGATCTTATCCGCACAAAAGAATCCTTGTACAAAGAATTGAATTTGGCAAGCCCTGAACATTCAGATGATGAACTTATTGAATTGATGGTCAAATATCCTGATCTGATTCAACGACCGATTGTCGAGAAAGGCAGCAAAGCAGTTCTAGCTCGCCCGGTTGATAATGTAAATCAACTTTTGAATTAAATTCATGCGAGTATTAATCAGCCTGATTCTTGCATTGTCGCTTAGCCAAGCTGTAATAGCAGGGGGCGATTTATTTCAACAATACGGAATCACTCGCGTAGATTCTAGCGAACAATTAGCTCGTGCTCAACTAAGTAATCGCTCCTTTACATACAATACGCAGCTTCGTGTGCCAAAGGGCGATGCATATGTTATCGTCACAGATCTCAAAGATCCTGCCTATTTGTCAGCTCTTAACGCCCTGGCAAAATTTCACTCCGGAAAAATTTTGCAGCTGGACAACAGCAGAGACCTGATTGCTCAAGATAAAGCGCAGAAGGACTTTATTGAATCGTTGAAAAAGTTAGATCCGCAGTACGTCGTATTTGCGCCAAGACTGGACAATTACAGCGAAAACGTAATGCTAGCGTTCTGGCAATCCTTAGCAAAACTAGGTGGCGGCGAATTGAATGTCTATCCTTCTATTTTTGTCGCACCGGATCTCCCATCCTTCAAATCACTGGTAGATCACTCGATTAAGCTCAGCCCAATAAACAAACAAGCACTGGCGCCGGTTTTGATTTGCCAGTCAACCACTGAGTCCGCCGGTGGCTTACGCGCCGTGGAAAAAACAGCATTTCTCGAGGACATGTTTGATGCGCAAGGCATCAAGAATGGTGGCATTGTTGTAAAAACCGCCTCCGCTCCAAACGAACAATATTCACAGGTTGGAAGTCTGGGAGTGTTGAACGCACCAGACGAAGGCATGATTCCTGAGCTTCCAGCCAATCTGAAAAATGCCATCTGTCAATCAAACTTACTAGTTCTTTTTGGGCACGGAATGCCCGGCATGACTTGCAGCCTGTCCGTTGCGGGCATGAAAGACATCAAGCTCGACAAGAACATTGTTTTGTGCGGTTCGTGTTTTTCCGCGGTGCCATACACTTCTGATGTACTGCCGAACCCGCGCCGTCGGGAGCCATTCTTCGGTAGAGCGATCGAAAATGGTGCCAGCATATTCTATGGTCACATGAACACTAATGGAGGCTTCCCCGAACTCTATGTTGTGCTTGACGCACTTTTGAACGGTGAGTCCGCAGGACAGGCTTATCAACGTCTTTTGAATCAGATGATCAAAGAAGAGAAGCTACCGATTGATCGTTACGTAATGACAGACAATGACAAAAATATTGCGCCTCGGAACAAGCTTTTGGAAATTTTGATCGGTGACGCGGCCGCAGTACCCTTTGCGGGCGAGGGAAGATCGGTTCGTAAATGAACGGCAAACCCAGTTTTATAGAGGCAGTTCATGGAAAAACTGGCGCAGTAGAGTAGACTCGCTCATGACGACTTGTCGAAGGGACAAGGGAGGCTGAAATAGACCTCCTCAAGAAAGAAAAACTTATTCGCTTTTATGAACCTCACCGAGCTGGCCCCAATTTTAGATACGCTGTCCGAAGGCATTATCGTGGTTGATGCGTCCCTTCAGCTGGTCAAAGTTAACCGTGCTGCCGAAGAGATGCTGGGCGCAGGTTGCGAAGGGCTCGTTGCCCCCCCATTCCGAGAGAGCAGGAACATAGGCAAAATCAACAGAGCTTTCAAAGAGACAATCAGCGCAGTCAAACCGCAACACACACCGTCAAGCCCATTCATCCTTTTTGGAAGCTTTCATGCCGACGGCAAAACGCCATACAACTATGAGCAGATGCCCGTGCAACGAGCACTACGTGGTGAGAGTGTCCAGAATGCAGAAGTGTTTTTACGCAATCAACACAAGCCGGATGGAGTGCAATTGAAGATAAATGCGCGCCCTCTAACTGATGCTGGCGGCAAAATCCCATATGTCGTGTGCGCGTTCACGGATCAAAGCGCAATTCACGCAAGTGAGCAACGGCACAATATTTTTCGCCAGGTATTTGCACAAACTCAAGAAGCCATCGTTATTACCGATGGATCATTCATAGTTCAATACGCAAACAAAGCGTACTGGGATCTTACAGGAGATGTACCAGAGTCTCTGCTGAATAAAGTGTTCGCACCTCAACAAGAAGCACTTTCCGAAGGCACTTCGTGGAACGAGATTCAACGTATTGCCAGGCAAGACGGAAGCTGGTCTGGAGAGTTTGTCACTCGCAGGCAATCAAACGAGTTGCTCCCCCTCTGGGCGAATCTGCGATCTGTAATTGATGCGAACGACCATGTGACAAATTACGTTTTGACACTCTCAGATTTGACTAGTTTGAAGTCATCCCAGGAAGAACTCTATCGCTTACTTAGCGAAGATGCTGTTACAGGACTGAATAACCGGCGCTCGTTCATCGAAGAACTCGAAGATATGATTGAACGTTATGGCGATCAAGAAAAGAAATTCAGTCTTGTGTTCTTTGATATAAAGCGCTTCAAAGAAATGAACGATTCTCTCGGTCACCAGGCTGGAGACAAAATACTTCAAAAGGTTGCCGACAGATTGTCCTTCATTCAAAAACAAGACGATGAAATCTCTCGTCTTGGTGGAGATGAGTTCGCAATGATTTGTGCGGAGTGCGCCAATGAACTAGATCTGGCACTTGCACTAGAGTCGCTGCGCAACAGCATTGAATCGCCGATGGAAATCGATGGTCAGGTGATAACGCCAAAAATTTCCATTGGCGCAGCAGTTTTTCCAGATGACGGCGCTGACGCTTTGACTTTGTTTAAGAATGCAGATATAGCTCTTACCTCTGCAACCAAAGGTGGGGGTAACGACACGCAGCTGTACACACAGGCAATGAACAACAACATTTCTCGCCACTTCTGGGTTGAACATAATCTGCGTAACTCCTTTGGTGCAGGACAGTTGATACCGTTTTTCCAGCCACAGCTGAACCTGGAGAACATGAAGCCAGAAGAAGCGGAAGTATTGATTCGCTGGAATCATCCTCAGAGTGGATTGATTAGTCCGGCTGAGTTCATACCAGTTGCAGAACGAACTGGATTGATCAGTCAGGTGACCACTGAGGTCATCGAGGCGAGCTGCAAACTATATAAGGAATGGCGCTCGCTGGGAATGCCATTATCATGCATTGCCATAAATATTTCTGCGAACCTTTTGCTTGATGCAATGTTCATGAGTGAGCTGTACAAGACGGTAGAAAACTCTGGAATTCCACCTGCGAACATTTTGATTGAGATAACCGAAAGTTCAGCCATGTTGGAACCTGTGGAAACAGCGGCTGTACTGCGTAACATGAAAGACTACGGCTTCACCCTTGCGATTGATGATTTCGGCACCGGCTATTCTTCGCTCGCTTATCTAAACAAGTTCGCGGTTGATCAGGTGAAGATCGATCAATCGTTCGTGAAAGATCTGGCCACTTCGCAAGAAAGTCGTTCAATTGTTAAAGCCATAATCAGAATGTGCGAAGCACTTGGTTATGAAACGCTTGCCGAAGGCATTGAGACGATAGAGCAAGCCAAAATACTTCAAGAATTCGGCTGCAAAAAATTGCAGGGATTTCTCATCGCAAGACCATTGAATCAAGAAGAGTTCCTGATGTTCATGCGCAGTAATGGTCAAGGCATGAGCTTCCTGCCTTGAGTTTGAGCGCGCATCAGCTGGCATGAGATAGATGATGGTAGGGGCGCCTCACGGGAGCCCCTTGAAGATCGCGTTTAGCAGGGCGCCCATGAGGCGCCCCTACCATAAATTCGGCGATTACTGCTTGGTCTTAGTCTGGTCGAGGGCGGCAAGAGCATCCGCGATTGCCTTATTATCTGGCGTCTTCTCCAAAACCTTTTTCAAAATATCCTTAGCCTCATTCTTACGACCTGTGTATTCTAAAAATTTTGCGTAAGAAACCGCCACGCCGGCATCACCCTTGGTGGCTTTGAATATGTTTTGATATAACGCTTCCGCGTCTTTATTCTTCCCTTGCTTTCCATACAATTCCGCAAGACGTATGTAAGCAGGCAAAAATCCCTCCAGCGCTTTAACGGCTTTCTTTTGATAAGAAACAGCTTCCTCAAGCTTAGCCTTATCAGCATCTTTTTCCGATGCTATTGCCCAGCCAAGTCCGGAGAACGCACTCGCTGCTGTAAGTGGATTCTTCATGCCCAGATAGTCATATCCATTTTTTTCAATTGTATCTTTGAAAGCCGCCTGAGCTCCGGCATAGTCACCGGATTCCAATTTGATATTTCCGAGCACAAGATGAGTTTCCGCCTGATTTTCACCCAGCTTAACGGCCTTGTTTGCTTCACTAATTGCATCCGAATATTTCTTTTGCTTACAGAGAATCACAGCCAATTTAGTGTGCACTTCGACACTTTCTGGCTTTATTTGAGCCGCTTTTTCGAATGCAGCTATAGCATCATCCATTTTTCCAGATGATAAATAAGCCGTGCCAAGATCGCGATGAGCTGCAAAGCCGGTAGGCTTCAATGCGCAAGCCTCTTTCAATAAGGGAATCGACTGGTCAAATTTCTTTTGATTGGCATAGATCATGCCAAGTATTCTATGTGAGCCGGAGGACTTAGGGTCCAGCTTGATTGCCAGCTGTTCTTCGGCAATAGCCTCGTCATACTTGTCATTCTCAGCCGTAGCTGCCAACGCTGCACCAAGCTGCATGTGCGCCTCGGCGATATTCGGATTGGACCGTATAACCTCGCGCAAAAGAACCGCGGCAGGCTTGGCTTTGCCCTTCTCAATCAGTTGGTTGGCTTTCGCAAGCTTGTCCTTTGCATCATCAGCCGACCAGCCAGCCGGCGCCGAAACCATGGAAAGAGCCACGAGCACGAGAAATGTTTGCTTAGCGTTCATATGTTGGATTCTCAAGGGACAGGCTATTTTAGCAAATGAAAGCGGGAAGAAGCCTGGCCCGAAGCAAGAATTACGTGCCATAATTTACAGACTTGATTTCCTGAGCTACGGCAACCTTGATGAAAGTTACATGGCACTTAATTATATTTATGGCAGCGTTCATCTTTTGTTTGAACGGAAACTGTCTTGCACAAACGGAAACAACAGCAAAAGACGAGAAGGAATCCATGCATCACAAGCACGGTTATCATCGCAGCTTTTCGGATCTCGAGGAGTCACTTAAGCGATTTGAAGATCCGTCCCGAGAAACCTGGCAAAAGCCATTTGAAGTTATTCACGCATTGAAGATCAACGCGACAGATACCATCGCTGATGTCGGCGCAGGTACTGGATATTTCTCTCTTCGCATTGCTAAAGCCTATCCGGGATGCATTGTGTATGGCGCCGATGTGGAACCCGTGATGATTAGCTACATGCAAGAGCAGAGCAAGAAACTGCATCTTCCGAATCATAAGGCCGTATTGATTCCAAGCAACAAGTTGAAATTGCCCGGTAAACTAGATCTCGTTCTGGTAGTTGACACTTATCATCATTTGGATGATCGCATAGACTATTTCGAGAAAATGAAAAAGATTCTCCGCCCGTCCGCACGCGTAGCTATTATAGACTTCACACTGGAATCGCCCGAAGGTCCGCCGGCAGATCATCGCATTACGAAGGAAGATCTCGAGAAGGAAATGAAACACGCTGGCTTTGCCCTCGCTGAAGACATCAAGCTTCTGCCTTATCAGTATTTTCTTGTCTTCACCCCCGAGAAATATTGACCGATTTGTGTTCGGGCGGACCGATATGTGTAGGGGCGACGCCATGCGTCGCCCTCCTTAAGGAGATCCTGCTTAAAAAGGCCCGCCCATTCGCATAAGGTAGCCGAAGGTAGCTGACAAGATCGATGCAGTCTAAAGAACAAAAAATCAAATTCCACAAATTATCCACAACTCATGATCTATACTGCTCTTCCAATTACTTGGTTAAAATTGAAAACAGCATCCCCATCTGTTTGTCTTAGCGGAAAATTGCGAGTCCCCCAGACGTAAGCTTCCATCGTAGCCCTCAGCCTAATTACCACCGGCGCCGCACACCTTACGCCGCCAACACCTGAATTGCAATTTTCAGGTAAATATCACCTGCTCGTCATGCGAGCTACATTCCCGCGCACGTTATTACAGTCACCACTTGCGGTATCACCACCGTATTTTTTGGCGCGCGTCAATACGAGCGCAGGGAGTCCTATGGGTAGAACAGAGCAACAAGGACCAGCTGAACGCGTGGAGCGGGCATCCACGAACCCGGCTACAGCCGGAGACAATCTACGCACAGAAGCCTATGCTTCATTTATGATGTCCGACATTTACCAGGAAGTGTTTTCTAATTCAGCGCAACAACAATTATCTTCGATGGGATTTCCAGATACATCCATTTTTGCAAACAAAGCCGATAGCACAGGCAAAACTGGCGCTTTAACCCCGGAAAAAAATTCGAATAATCAAGAAAAGAATCAAGAGCAGGGTAAGACGGAAGACCTGCCTTCACAGAATTCCGCGGCAAAACCAGCTCAAGCTCCAGCCGCAGAGGAGCATCGAACAGCTGAACTAGTAACTCCCCCTGTGGAAGCACAGCCACATGAAGACAAACTCGAAGCTCGAGATCAGGGGAAAGGTGAATCCGCAGAAGCTCCACACAAAGAAGCTGCGGAGAAAGCCCCAGAGCATCAAGGAAAACACGGTCGAAAGCACGGAGACAACAAAGCTCACGAAAAGCACCACAAATCACAAAAACACGGACATAGCGCACACAAAAAAAACGGAAGAGGCGGAAAGCACCACAAGAAGCACAGCAGACGCGGTAAAGGCAAACATCACGAGGGTTCATCAGAAGAGGACAAGGAAAACAAGAACGGCGAAGAATCCGATAAAGACGCAGAGAATAAGGAGCGCAAACCCGAGAAAAACAAAAACGGGAATACAGAACCAGAGAAAACAGACACCGAAAAAAATAAAGGAAAAGAACCAGGTGAAAAGCCTAACAATAAACCTGAGCCTGGAAATACTAGAAAGGAAGAGAAGCGCGAATCAAAAGGCGACGACAAAGGAAAACAAGATCAACCAGGCAGACAAGATCAACCAGGAAAAGATCAACAAAGAAATGATCAGCCCGGCAAAGACCAACAAGGAAATGATCAGTCAGGCAAAGACCAACAAGGAAAAGATCAACCAGGCAAGCAGGACAAACCAGGAGAAAAGGAAAAGCCACCAGAGCAAACAAGGCCCAGCGACAAACAAGATGCAAACAACGACAGTCTGCCTGATGGCGTAAGAGTCACAAGAACCGCCGATGATTTGAAAACATTTTACAGACATCAGGACGATGGGGTTAGCTGCTCAGCATTTTCAATTGCAATGGCCGTGAGCGATCAATCACTTGGTCGTCCAATTCAATACGGACAAGAATCACAAGAATTCAAGCAATTAGCCGGCACTACTTCCCATGGCTACCGCGGAGATCTCCAGTCAATAGCCGACAAGCTTCAGACGCAGGGTTTGGATGCGAAAGCATATCATTATGATCGTGTGGGAAATCAAACGATGGATGATCTGAAAAAGGAACTTGATCAGGGTCATTCAGCTGTTGCAAGAGTTATTAACCCACACACTGGAAATCCACACTACATTTACATTGCTGGAAGGGATCAAAAGGGAGATTACATAATTGGTGACCCGGACCGGCACAACACACAGCATTTTAAGCCGGTGAAGGAAGCACACTTGCAAGATATGATGAGCGGTCGCGATGGTTTCGTCGCCACCTGGGGCAATCAATCAACGATAGCAGCATCCAGGCCAGGAACTGCAGCGTATCGCATGGCACAATTGAGAGAACAATATTACGCTTGAGATGCATGAGGTAACATATCATGCCGTGATATGTGTAGGGGCGACGCCATGCGTCGCCGGGCGTTTTCAAAGAGAACCTTCTTAAAAGGGCGAGGCATGGCCTCGCCCCTACACATACAATACAATGCGGGCAAGATCAATTACTGGCTGCCAACTTTTTAAATCGCCCAACATCGCGCATTGGAGGTTCGCCAAATAAGCGTTTATACTCTCGAGTAAATTGCGAGGCATCATCGTAACCTACACGTCCCGCTGCACTGCTGGCATCCATATCTTCTGCTATTAAAAGCCTTCGGGCTTCTTGCAAGCGAAGCAGTTTTTGAAACTGCAAAGGACTCATAGAAGTAGCAGTCTTAAAATGCTGGTGGAAGCTTGACACACTCATACCAAGATCACGAGCGAGATCTTCGATGCTCAACTGCTCGTTGAATCGATTTCGCAAGGTATGCACAGCTTTAGTAATCCGATGACTGTTTCCACCAAACGCTGCCATCTGTCGCAAGCGCGCGCCCTGCTCGCTCATCAGCAAGCGATATATTATTTCCCGCATCACCAGTGGCGATACCATCTGATAATCTTGCTGATTCTCCAGCAAGCGCACAAGTCTGACAATAGCATCCAGCAGATCGCCTTCCAACTTGCTTACGGCAATTGATCGCACACTCGAATCACTATGCCCTCCTGGCACACCTGCTTCTACACTAACCGAAGCAATAAGCGCCGGATCAAACTCAAGTTTTAAAGCCAAATATGGCTTCTCTTCTGAAGCCTCTACCACCTGGCTCACCACAGGCAAATCAAGGGAGCAAAGCAAAAAATGCGCGGGGTCATAGCGAAATTGTTCATCGCCAATTGTGACGTCCTTGGCTCCCTGAGCCACAAGACAGATGGACGGCGAATACAGACCATGGTGTGGCTGGGTCAAGCAGGTGGACTTGTAGAAGTGTAGACCTTTTGCAACAAGGTTCGCCCCTTCCAGGGCGCAGTGAGCGTCCAGCCTTTTGGCGAGTTCTTCTCTATTAGCTTCAGTCCGTGCGTCATGCAAACTCATATTTTCTTAAGGTCCTATTCTCGGAGAATCGTCCAATCAATTTGGAACTTTGTTATATCACAGGAGCCCTCCTCCAGCATATTATTGAAGCATAAATTGTGCTTGCTTGTAGTTTTGAACAAGCACCTGATGGGCGAACTGCTCATCCATATATAAATGAATAGGACTCGCGCCAGGTATCCATGCAGCAATTCAGCTTATGGATAAAGCCGCGTATGTCAAAGGAGCAACGATGCAGAAACGCAAACTAGGAAAATCGAATCTGGAAGTTTCAGCTATAGGGCTGGGCTGCATGGGCATGAGCTTTGGTTATGGCGAGGCAAAAGACAAACAGGAAATGATCAAGCTTTTGCACGCTGCAGTAGATCGAGGCATAACCTTCTTTGACACTGCCGAAGTATACGGTCCACTAGCGAATGAAGAACTGGTTGGTGAGGCACTTGCTCCTTTTAAAGACAAGTTGGTCATTGCGACAAAGTTTGGCTTCAAGAAGCAACCCACTGACGAAGTTCGCTGGACTGGTCTCGACAGTTCACCTCAACACATCAAGACTGCCGTGGAAGGTTCGCTCAAACGACTGCGAATTGAAGCTATTGATTTGTACTATCAACATCGTGTTGATCCCAATATTCCAATTGAAGAAGTGGCAGGCGCAGTAAAAGATCTGATCCAACAAGGTAAAGTAAAGCACTTCGGTCTTTCGGAAGCATCCGCCCAAACGATTCGACGAGCACATGCTGTGCAAACGGTCACTGCTCTGCAAAGCGAATACTCTATCTGGTGGCGCAAACCTGAAGAAGAGATATTGCCCGCCCTGGAAGAACTGGGAATCGGCTTTGTTCCATATAGCCCTCTCGGACGAGGATACCTCACAGGCAAAATCGATCACAACACCAGGTTTGATACTAATGATTTTCGCCATCGGCTTCCACGCTTTACTCAAGATGCCATGAAGGAAAACCAAGCACTAGTCGACTTGCTCGATGGCATTGCAAAACGCAAGCAAGCGACTCCAGCTCAGATTGCACTTGCATGGATTCTTGCGCAAAAGCCCTGGATGGTGCCTATTCCTGGAACGACAAAATTGGAACGACTTGTTGAAAATATTGGAGCTGTAGATTTGCAGTTAACACAAGATGATCTAAAAGAAATCGACAATGCAGCAGCAAAAATAAACATCGCAGGCGCGCGATATCCAGAACAAATGGAAAGCATGACCAATCGCTAAGCCAGCATTTTTCAATTCACGAGGAGAAACATAAGAAATGGTAGAAACAGCTGTTAAAACAAAAGCATACGCAACTTTTAGCGCCACTGAGGCACTAAAGCCGTTTGATCTGCAACGAAGAGAACCAGGACCTAATGACGTTCTCATCGATATTAAATTCTGCGGCATCTGTCACTCGGACATTCACCAGGCCAGAAATGAATGGAACAATTCTATTTATCCAATGGTACCAGGACATGAAATTGCCGGAGTTGTTTCTAAAGTAGGAAGCAAGGTCACAAAATTCAAAGCTGGTGATCGTGTAGGTGTCGGTTGCATGGTCGATTCCTGCAGAGAATGCACCTCGTGCAAAGAAGGACTTGAGAACTACTGCGAGCACAAAAACGTGCTTACATACAACGATGTCGAATTGGATGGAAAGACACCAACATTCGGCGGATATTCCAACCACATTACAGTGAACGAACATTTCGTCTTGCACATTCCAGATAATATTCCTCTGGACAAAGCAGCACCGCTTCTGTGCGCAGGCATAACAACATATTCACCGCTGAAGCACTGGAATGCTGGTCCTGGAAAAAAAGTTGCAATAGCTGGTCTCGGTGGTTTGGGCCACATGGCGGTTAAGATCGCGCATGCGTTGGGCGCTGACGTCACTGTCATCAGCCGTTCGCACAGCAAAGAGGCCGATGCAAAGAAAATGGGTGCCAACAATTTCGTTGCGACTTCAGACCCTGGCGCGCTTGAAAAAGCACAAAACCAATTCGATCTGATTATCAACACCGTATCGTCGCCTTCAGAAATAAATGCATATCTGGCAATGCTGAAACGCGACGGCGTGATGGTTCTTGTTGGCGCACCAGGAGAGAACTTGCCCGTAGATCCCTTCAGCCTCATCGGCAAGAGAAGATCACTGGCAGGCTCCGCAATCGGCGGATTGCCTGAAACCCAGGAGATGCTCGATTTCTGCGGCAAACACAATATAGCATCCGATATCGAGATCATCAGCATTGACAAAGTCAACGAAGCCTACGAGCGCATGCTAAAAAGCGATGTCCGCTACCGCTTCGTAATCGACATCGCAACGCTGTAAATCTACACCGAACACAGGGCGACGCATGGCATCGCCCCTACACATAATCTCAGATCCCCGGGAGCGCCGGCGGCTCGCCGGCTTCTGAAAGGCATTTCGTACCTATTCCAATATTACAATTGATGTAGATCTGTAGAACATATGTGTACGGCCGCTGCCATGCGTCGCCCTCTCATCAGATCCATAAACTAAACATAAAACGCTCCGAAGCCTAAGCCACCGCAGCCTGCTCAGTCGAAGTCCGCAGAAAATTAAACTTCTGCTGAAATTCATCCATGGATATTGTAATAAATCCACCACCATTTGCGGTGACACCATCCTTTGTTTCCCCGGCCGGAATGCCATTATATCCCCAGGGATTGCGCAATGTCACAGAGTCAGTGTTGGCATCATATCCGGTGACTGTATAAGCGTGGCTATTAATAAGCGGCTCCTGAACATCGCTGTTGCTGGTGGCAATCACCGGCTTTCCCTCCTGCAAGCTCTGCGCAATTGTCCATGCCAGATCAACCCGACTGGTAT
>JBIKOL010000233.1:0-9650 GCA_044358055.1 Obscuribacteraceae bacterium (SeqCode) | reverse complement strand
CCCAGTAAGCAATATCATTGCCTCATTAACGTTTCCCCCATTACCATCTGGAGCAACTTTATCAGGTTCCCGCTTATTCATCGCTGCCTCCAGAACTCTTGCCCATGGTGCAGAATCACTTATGTTGGGATTATTATTCACATCGTCTTGCGTAACAGTAATAGGATTACCCTTGTCGCCAGGAAATGTAACTGTGTAAGATCCATCTCTATCTTGGGTGATCATCTGCGAAATCTTCTCGCAGCCCGCAGGTGTGGACGCCAGAGCTGCTACGGTAGATTCAAACCAGCAATCATTCAGTTGCCCCTGCTGAACTCCACCCATTCCGCCTGATTTATCATAAGCATTGATGTCCAGCTCTAATTGCTTCGCATTGTCAATTTTCAACATTTCGTAATTGGCTTCGCCAGACTGCATATCTCGATTGGTCAATTCTTGAGCAGTTCTTATTCCGGAATTTTGAATATCTTGCACGGAAAAAGGATGAGAGACTACAGGGCAAATGCCAGATTGATCTCGAGATCCTTCTGGCGTTTTAGCCGGCACGGGGAAGGATGTTGAATCTGTTATTCCACCATAGTTTCCCTGTACTCTTCCTACAAGATCCCGTTCCGCTGGCAAAATCTGCTTTAGCAGATCATCCGAACTCGGGAAGAGAGCCATCATTGATGAATCCATACTCCTGGCGTACTCCATCTTTCCGCCTGGTGCCGGATAAATTTCGTCAAAAGGTGATTGACTGTCGCGATGAGCCTCTGACTTCGACTCAAGTGGCAATTGATTCCCCTGGACCATCTTAAACTCCCCCCGTTCCAATAGCTCGATATTAAAGAGCAGCTCTTAAATAAGTCCGGACTAATACGTGTACATTTTGTGTACTGCCATCCTCATCCGTGCGCTCATCATGCAAATAGGCAGGCCCCATGCTCAGCTCGGGAACCGCTCTCCGCGCAGCCCGTCTCGGTCTGCAAGTAGCTGCGTGCGAGATGTGAAATGTACGCGAGAAAAAAACAAGACACTGAACGACAAGTTCCGCTGAAAGTTGTGCGCAACAGAGCTGTGCAAAAGACAGAAGCTCCGCCGGGACAAGAACACATTTTTCAAACGGATGAAATGATCATCAACATGGGACCACAGCATCCATCGACCCATGGTGTGATGAGATTTGTGCTTACACTCGACGGCGAGACAGTGAAACATACTGAAACAGTCGTCGGACATTTGCACAGAGCACAAGAGTGGCAGGGACAAAATCGGACATGGTTTCAATACCAGGCGCTGATCGACCGCGTGGATTACTTATCCGGCATGTTCACATCGTGGGCGATGGCGCGAGCTGCCGAACAGGTGGATCAAATTGAAGTTCCAGAGCGTGCAGAATATTTGCGGGTGATTGTGTCTGAGATGAACCGCATTACTTCTCATCTTCTCTGGCTCGCTACATTTGCGATGGATCTGGGTGCGTTTTTTGGTTTCCCGTTTTATCCATTCAGGGAACGCGAGAAACTGCTTGATCTGCTGGAAGAAATATCAGGACAGCGAATGATGTTCAACTATATTCGCATAGGCGGAGTGCTGCGTGAACCGAAAGCAAGCTGGTTTCAAAATCTGCAAAAGTTCACCAGGGAATTTGATAGCATCGTGAATGATTACGAAGCGATACTGACAGACAATCCGGTTTTTCTCGGCAGAACTAAAGGCACCGGCGTACTTCCCCGTACTCTGGCAATAGAATATAGCGTAACTGGACCTAACCTGAGAGCCTCAGGCGTGAACTACGATTTGAGGAAATGCAAACCATACTCTGTATATCCGAAGTTGCAGTTTTTAACACCGTCCACCCAGAAGGATGCTTCAGATAACTGGGATCGTTATATCTGCAGAACGCGGGAGCTGCGTCAGTCTAATGAGCTGATCAAGCAAGCTATGGATATGCTTCCGCCGTCGGGGCCACTGATGATCAAAAAGCAAAACGCCGGTTTGCGCATAAAAGCAGGCGAGGGTTTTGCTGCGGTTGAATCACCACGAGGAGTGCTCGGTTGCTACATCGTTTCAAACGGCTCAGAAAAAGCGTATCGCTTCAAGTGGCGCAATCCCTCATTCTCAAACTTGAGTGTACTGCCGGAAATTGTTCGCGACAGTTTGATATCAGATTTCATTGCGACATTTGGATCACTAGATGTGATTGCACCAGATGTTGATCGCTAAGCAGTTCCACAGCCGGTATCCTGCTGGCTTCTTTCAATATTCCAAAGGTAAAACGCAAATGCCCGAGATTACTCCCGGACATTGCGTGTGTGTTGGGAAAATTAGTTAGAGCTAGAGTCCACCTCCGAGCCCTCCGAAGTTGTTGATCAAATAAGTACCTACAAGGTGCACAACTGTGGGTATGGAGAATGCTAGAGCCAGCCCTTTTATTATTTGCGGTCCTTGTACTGAATTTGCACCCTTTCGTCTCCGCATTAAAGACAATCCTATCGGAATTGCAAATAATGTGGATAATGCTGTGACAACTCTAGAGATATCACGCGCGGTATCATAGCCATAATCTGCTAATTGGCCGATTTCGTTGTTTTGTCCGTAGCGCGGATCTACAGGAGCACCAACTAAACCGCCCCCGCCCTGGCTTTGAGCACCAGGCTCGTGGCTCTGCCCATTACGGTGCTCGACCGCTCCAAACGAACCGGAGACGCCTTGAGTACTTACATAAGAAGATTCTCTCAAACTCAGCCCGCCTAGTACTGTCTTCTGTGGCAAGCCCTTCGTTGAAATCGCAGTATTTCCAACATAAGTAATACGATTCTCGCTCTTATCGTCATCTGGAACCAGGCTTGGATCCATTGTCTTAGCGCTATCCAGCGACGCGACAATCTGCGCGCTCGGCGTTACAATATGATATTTGACAGAAAGCTCTTGAGCCTCTTTCAGTGCGCCCATATCCGACAGACGGGACACTTCTTCTCTCGCCCACAGGGAATTAACTACATCGGTAAACAATGCATCTGTCAGCAGCTCGTGATCTTTCGCATCCACGCTGATCGATCTGTGCACGGACTCGCCGCTGCTAGGGTTTACCCAGGCAGTAATCAACCCGTTTACATCTCGTTGAATTGAAGCGGTACTTTTCACAGATCTGTAGATAAAATCGCTTGAGTTTTGAATACTACCGATACCAAGGTCTTTGGCAAGTGCGTTTGGACCCGATTGAACTTCGTAATCATAGAGATAAGTTTTATTGCCCAGGTCAAAAGGTGTAAACCTGATGGACTCATCTGCTAGAGGCTGGGGACCGTGTATCCACAAAACGGCACCATTAGATCTCTCAGCAATAGTTTCGATAGCTTCCCTCAAAACCTGTCCATTTTCCTGCCCGCCTTCGAAATTCTTGCTTTCCAAAAGCTTCATGGCGTCCGTCAAAGTGCTCGGTTTTATGTCGTCACCTGCAGAGATAGTCTTCGCAAAATATACCGTCGACCCTAATTTGTTTGGCAAGCTCGAAAGAGCCTTTTTTAGATCCTGTAAATGAGGTCTCATCTGCTCAGAACCATCAATCACAATTGCCAGCCGCTCAGGCTGATAATTTCTAAGACTCTCGATTTTCTGAATGATAAATCGCTTGGTTTTTGACGATTTGTCCAGAAATGCCAAACGGGATGGAGAAGATGTTCTTAGCAGCTCGAATTTCGAGTTTGGCGTTTCATCGGGATTAACACTTTTAAGTATTGAATCAAACGAGAAACCATTTCCCTTCCTGCTAATGCCATCTTGCGAAATGAATCTGGACTCGGACTCCAGATGCAAATGGGTACGCTTGGGCTCACTAAAATTGCTTTCCGCAATTTTCGGCAAGCTGCTTTCCAGGACCTCGCCTTTTACATTTAGAGGTATGCTGAAACTTATGCGAAACTTGGCTTTACCTCCCTTGCCCGCAACATTAGGACAATTAATAAGAACCTTATCTTCTCCAGAATAGCTCACTAGTACAGGCGTTCTATGTGTGGCTTTCGGAACCTGAGTTGGCACTATAATCCCGCCCTGCTGCTGGCTATTCATCCAGATAGTGGCATCTGTTACTACAGCACCAGGTGGCAATGCAATCTCCGCTCTAGGTGTCACGCCTGAGCTATATGCATTATGGAAAGTGAAAACCCAATCCAACCTTGCAGCCATTGCACGGGTATCAACACAACCAATCATCTGAGATTTAGCCAGAGATAAACCAGCGACCTTGGCACCGATCAATTCATTTGTATTTTTTACTTCTTCAGGCTTCCATGTCTCGGGTGTGTACTGGCGTTGTCCGACTTCGTTATAAGGAATGCCTTTGATTCTAAAGAATAGCTCTTTATCCTTGTTTTGCCCGCTTTCCAACCCTCGATCTGCAATGAGCATTCCACCTAAACCCAATCCGCTAACTGCGTGTTCGGAGGGACGGATATCTTCATCGGAAGCAATGCTCTTCAAATAGGCAATACTTTGCGCAAGTTTGTCGGGCTCTGCTTTTCTTGCCTCCTGTATGGCGGCTTGGACCACCATGATATGGATTGTAGGAGTGAAGACAAAAAGCAAAGACAAAAAAATTCCAAGCAGAGAAAATGCCAGCGTTATCTTTCCGATTTTTTCTTCAGTCTTTCTGCACAGATCATTTTGCAAGAAGATTGCGGCTAATAGCAGAAACGGAGATACGCAGAGCAAAAACATCCATCCAAACTTACAGCTGGCAGCCGCAGAGGAAAAGAAACACGTTTTTAGCCAAATGATGGACCATGAAAGAGATAATCCTAAAGAGACACCGTTCATCATGCCTGCGACCCTGGGACGAGCCAAATATTTCCTTCGCACTGAGAGCCATACGATGAAATTGAATACAGGCACTGTCATTAATAGAAGTATTTTGCCGAACTCGAGTGGATAATTTACTGGATGGTTTGCGTTGATTAGTGAATAAAGTGAGTACGCGAGCAAACTTATTCCCGGCAGAATTGAACCAAACGTCACCACAAACATGCCTTCATAAGGCAAAGAAAAATGCCGGGTTTCGGCCCTACTTGCAAAAATGAAGCGCTCCGCAAATATGTGAAAAATAACGGAGACAGCAGATAATGCCAGGAACGCAGTCCAAAAAAGTGCTGGTGTGTTTCCTAATGCAAGAAATGAAATAATCAAAAAACCAAGAACTGATAAATATAGAGTTGGTTCTTTAAACAAAGATCTGTTGCCTGAATCAAAACCGGAGATCTTTGGCTCTTCGCCTGGATTCTCCGCTAGATCTGGGTGTTCTAATGTTTGCATATCGATGACCTCACAAGAAACTGCAAATATGCGCAGCAGAGCTGAGGTGCGGCGAAGCACCTTGCTGATGCATTATCGCTAACACGAACTTCACGCCCGGTGGAGCGCCCAAACTGGCGCGACAATATTCTGCAAGAGAAATTACCCGCCCGCTAAGAGCAATCAAACAAAAGAAATTGCTGAAGCATAAACAGTGCAATGCCAACTGCACTGCGCTTCCATACAAACACGCTGACACCAGACATTACTCGGGAGCAGAGTAATGCAATTTCTTGTGGTATTTGATTTTCGATTGTTCGGCGATTATAACAAATTCATATAGGAATCAAGTATGCAGATTTCGTTGTGCGTGGGATAAGCCACATGTAGGTCGAAAAAATTTCAATGGTTGCGCGGTAGACATGTCATCATCAGCTGCATATCAATTGAATCGCTTGCACTAAACAAGCCTGGCCATGCTGATTTCAGCTCCCATCGTCGGTTCTATAATCGCCCTTTTCTCTTCATTCGAAAAGGTTCCTTCCATATAACCAATCGGCGTCTCATTCGAATCCACAATCACACGAACTACGCCTTTACCTAATCCATCCCGTTGAGATTGGTGCGCGTTCGGTGGAAGTGTTTCGTTGAAGTGAGAGACGGATGACGCATCGATTACTGGAACATCAATCACATTGTAATTCTGACCATTGATCATTTCCTGATGCTCAGGACCGGGCGTTCCATCCACAATTGCAACATGTCCTGTATTACCGCGCCCAGAATAATTCGGCTTCGCCCAGGCAATTATGGCACCCTCGCTGAGCAGCGCAGGATCCTTCACTTGCTCAAATCCCATTTGTGGATTTTGATCCAGCGACGAGAAGAAATGTGTGAAATCCATCGCGAGCGGATGCGCAGCCCATGGGTGAGTCGATTCAACAATCTCGTTGTATTGCCGCGGACACTGATCGAATAGAACCTTGCTCACAAATCCGGAGCAATCAGTATGCGCTATTTGCGGGTCAAACTGCTCGCCGGCTGGTGTATTCTTTTGATGCACATATTTAACGTCGCTTGCAGAATTTAACTCCTGCCGCGCCTCATTAACAATTGCCCGCGAGGGGTTCCTTGCCAATTCATCAATGAACTTCGCGCTTGATTCGAGCGATAGCTCAGAATTTATGAAGCTTATTGCTTTATCTTCCTCAAAGCGAAACATGAATAAGTCCAGCTGGTTCCTCAGGGTAATACACTGAAAGGGAATTTTTCTGGACTAATTCGTGCAATATTCGTTTAATCTAAGCAGCGAATTGCGTTTCCCGCAATTTTTACTTCACGTGGACTTCCACCTCAGAGGACATGCCCGGCGCCAGAATGTCTTCATAGCCTTTGATGCTCTCCGAATCGAACACAATCTTCACAGGAATTCGCTGAACGACTTTGGTGAAATTGCCACTTGCATTATCAGGCGGCAAGAGACTGAACTGCGCACCAGAAGCCGGTGAAATAGACTCTACTTTTCCGTGAAATACTTTATCCGGAATCGCATCGACCTTTACATCGACAGGCTGGCCGGGTCTCATGCCGTGCAAATCTGTTTCTTTGAAATTCGCCATAACCCATTTTTCGTCAGAGACTATACTGAGCAATGCCTGACCCCGCTCAACTTGCTGTCCCAGTTCCACCGTTCTATGCCCAACTCTTCCAGACACCGGTGCCACTATGTTCGTGTATGACAATTGCGTCATCGCATTGTCATATTGCGCTTGAGCTTGTTTGGATGCCGCTTGCTGAACAAGGATATCGTTCTTTGCGGTTTCCATTTGTGCAAGTGATGCTTGTGCAGTTTCGTGGCTGCTTTTCGCCTGCACAACAGAAGCTTCTGCCTGGGTCAACTCATCTTCTGCCTGGCTGACGCGAATCTTCGCTTGTTCCAAATTCGCATTAGCCGCAAGCATATTCGCTTCAGCGACTGTCTTGCTTTCTTTGGTCTGGTCGTAGTCTTGTCTTGTCACCGCGCCAACTTTAAGCAACAACTCATAGCGGCTGTAGTCAGCACGCGCACGTTCCAGTTCTGCTTCTCTTTGTTTTATCGATGCCTGTGCAGTTATAACTCCGGAGCGCGCTGATTCAAGCGCAGCCTGGGCGCGGCTGACACCTGCATCAGTATTCTTGCTCATGTAATCAGCTTGCAAATTGTTAGCCGCGACGGTCTTCTGGTTGCTATTCACGGTGAGCACAGCCTCGCGCTCTTCCATCTTGGCTTTCTCCACGGCAGCACCTGCATTTGCTAGGCTCAGTTGGAAATCACGAGGGTCCAACTTCACCAGCAGCTGACCAGCAGTAACATGCTGATTATCCTTAACAGCGATTTGCAAGACCGTGCCCTGAACACGCGCACCAAGTTGGTGCACATGCCCACTGACAAATGCGTCATCTGTGCTGACCACGGAAGTATAATGCTGCCATCCATTGTAAGCGGCAGGAGTCGCAATAATTCCTGCCACCAATAATCCGAGCAAGCGTTTGTCTGGCAGACGCAATCTGCTTTTCGGCAGTACTGGAGGCAATGCGGTTCTTTGTTCAAGATGAGATATACTGCTAGCCATTTCTTTCAATCGCCTCATTGTTAATGTACTTCTACGGGAGCATTTCTTTTTCCTGCGGTCAGCAAGAAACAGAACGGAATGCTTCCCAGGATGCATGCGGTAACGAGCCATCCAATGTCTGCGTAAGACATTACATACGCTTGTGCTGTGATTTGCTTCCACATCATGCTGAGTGCATGCTGTTTTGCATCAATGAAAGACCAACCATGTTGCTGGAATAATTGAGTGAGTTCAGCAAGTCTGTTCATACTTTCGGTGCTGTAGGGTGTTACTTTTTCAGCAAGAACTGCACGGTGGAAATCAGCGCGGCGGGTAAGCAATGTTGCAATCATCGCGATTCCAATACTGCCACCGAGCGTGCGTGACAAACTCAAAAGCGACGAAGCGGTTTGCAAATCTTCAGGGGGACAATCGCCAAGCGCCGCAAGCGTCAACGGCAGAAAAACCAGCACGACTCCTGCTCCACGCAGTATGCTCGACACGAAGAAATCGTTCCAGCCCCAGAAAAGAGTCAACTTAGACAAAAGACCATTCGATAATCCAAGCAGACAAAGTCCGCAAGCTACGAGCACGCGAGCATCAAATTTGCTTGAATTTGCGCCAACAATTGGAAACATGACTGCACTCACAATGGCACTGGGTACTTGCAACAGTCCTGATTGCAGTGCCGTATAACCCAACATAGTTTGAGCAAAATTGGGCAGCACGAAACTAATTCCAAACAAAACAAAACCTATAAGTGATTGAAAAGCCAGGCCAACAGAAACAGATTTGAAGCGCATAATTCTCAAATCAACTGCAGGATGCTTTGTCCTCAGTTCATGCCACAAGAAATAGCAAAACCCAAGAAACGACGCAATTGAACAGGTCACAATAGCTTTCGAGGAAAACCAGTCGTCGTCTTGTCCCTTTTCGAGAACATACTGCAAGCAACCAAGGAAAACACTGAGTGTAGCAATTCCAGTCCAGTCAATCGAAAACTTCGATTTATCGATTTCTTCATCGCGCGGCAAATACATTGAACAGAGAATAGTTGAGAGTATGCCGACGGGTAAGTTGATGAAGAATATCCAGCGCCAATCATAATTATCGGTGAGCCATCCACCTAATGTGGGTCCAAGCACAGGACCAACAAGGACGCATATTCCGAAAACACCTTGCACGATGCCCTGTTTGGCAGGCGGAAAACTTTCGAAAAGAATTGCCTGTGCTTTGGCAAGCAATCCTCCGCCAAACAAGCCTTGGAGCACCCGTGAAAGTACCAGCGATATCAAATTCGTGGAGAATCCACAAAGCATCGAAGCGACAGTAAATCCGATAACCGAAAAAATAAAATAGCCCTTCTTGCCGAACAAATTGCCTAGCATGACCGCAAGTGGCATTGTGATGACGTTAGCAACAGAATACGCGGTGACGACCCAGGCGGCTTCACTGGTGGTGGCACCCAGAGTTCCTTGAATATGCGGAAGTGCAACGTTGGTGATGCTGGTGTCAATCACTTCAAGCAAAGCAGCAACGGCAACACCAAGCAAAATCATCCAGCGCACAGATTCGCCTTCTTTGGCAATCTTGCGAGCAAGTTCTTGTTGGTAGAATGTCCCGCTTGCCATGAGAGTCTCCGAAGGTGCGCCAAAACGAGCGCCGTTTTCACAGCGCGATTATTAATCTGATCTACAGATTCAAACTTTGTAGTTTTTCAATCCATTGACTAAGAGTGTGGTCAATCTGCGAGCTTTCTCTTGCAGCATTTCCCGCGTCATTGGAACA
>JBIKOL010000094.1:0-34750 GCA_044358055.1 Obscuribacteraceae bacterium (SeqCode) | reverse complement strand
ACTGGGCGTGTAATCATAATGGATGGAGTAAGACCATCAGATTTTCAACTCACTGAGTTGATCAAACTGCAAAACAACATGCAGGGCAATAACAAGCGCTATCTTACTGGTGTAGAAATCGCCATTGCAGCAGCAATTGCGTCGGTTGCAATCGCGAAGAAACGACCAGACCAGCTAACTTATCTGAGCGATGGTGAACTGGCAGCTAACGACATGAAGAACCTTCTGTCTGATGCAGACGGTAATGCAAAAGATCAAGCCGATAACGACGAAAACGATAAGAGCGGAACCTCGAACAATCAAACTGCAAGCCTCTTCAAACGTCCAACTATGATTGTTGCTCACAATGATTCGCTTGTTGAAATTGCCGAAAAACTCTTCCATGATTCTGATGTAGCCTGGTTAATTGCGGATATAAACAGGGACAACATTACTGAACACGAAGAAGACGGCAAGCGCATTATTGAACTGCGCAGCCGCCAGGAAATTCAACTGCCATTGCCGTCTGAGGTTCAAGATTTCTTGTTGCGCAGAGACAAGGATGCGGTCGCAAATAAAATTGTAACCATCGTCACCGTTTCAGAAATCGACAGAGAGCTGTTGAATTCATTCTTGAACACTGTCGTAGGTGGAGCTGCAAGCGAAGAAGAGCCGAGCAGGGTCCCAGTTGCAGTTGGAGCTGCCGGAGTGGAAACCGAGCAGGCACCAGCTGCGGTGCTATTCCCAACAGCACGTCCTGCTTTAATGGAACTTATGAGTCTGAGCAAAGCACTGGGCAACAATCTGATGCCCACAATGAATGCATTAAGGCAGCAGGGTCGCAGCCTGGCAACTTACATCAGCAAGATCGACATGTTGCTGCCACCACCGCCAGCGGTGCACGCACTGAAGCCGGAAGTTCAGCCTTAAGTCTTCGCAACAGATCTGAAATTGGCTCTTGGGTGAGTGAGTCAGCGACTTTGGCAAGAATTATTAGCCGACTTTCGAAAGAATTATTAGCCGACTTTGGCAAGAATTATTAGCCGGATGCAGGGAGCGAAAAGATCTAGTGTTGATCCTTTTCCAGTCTCTTGCGGGTCTTTTCCATGGCTTTACTTATTGCATCAATTGCGTCTGTTTCCTTCAATATAGCGGCGCGATCGTATTTTCTTTCCGAATCATGCATCTCATCGGGCTCGCCGGTTAGAACCTTCAACTTGTTGATCTCAACATTCAGTTGGCTCAGTTGGCTTGCCAGGTCGTCTACATGAGTGCCGAATTTGTCGTTTTCCACATACGCAAGCGGTTTTAGTTCGTCGACATCCTTTTGCAATGTATCTGCCGCACGGGTCATGTTGCCCATGGAGATGTGAACCATCAGCGGATTTGGCGGAAGCTCCACAGGATGGCAGCGAGGTGTTACCGGCGGCGGCTCGCAGACCACGGTGATTTTATTCATTTCACTCGACAGGTCTTTATCCGCACGTCGCACGCCCGCCAAATCATCATGAATTCTTTTGAGCGTTTCGCTGCTGAATGCTGTTATAGCCTCTTTGACTTGATGATCTTGTTCTTCAGTTGCATTCCTGTGCATGACAAACTCCTTAGCGCGTCAACTTCAAAAGAAGACTCGCTGTACCATTTACCCGATATCTTGCGCATCATACGGCCGCATTCGAGATCTGTCATCCGTGAGCCCACGAGCTTTTCCAGCCTCGCGAAACTAGCGCCAACCGATCCGAACTCCCTGTTATATCGTGCCATGTGCGGCGCTATGCTGATTAAGAGCGCAATTCTGTTGTGTGTTTAGGCTCCCCATTGGTCATGCGTCGCCCGTGATTGCAGCGCCAGGTCGCTTATGTGTAAGGGCTATGCCAGGCGTCGCTCGTGATTGCGAGCGCCAGGTCGCTTATGTGGAAGGGCTATGCCAGGCATCGCCCGGCATGATCGCAGCGCCAGCATGCAAAGCGAGAATCTTGGATGCCATGAGAATAAAATTGTAAGTTCTTCGGAGAACTCGCATGAAAATACTCGTTTGCAACAAAAAGTACGAACAAGCGGAGGATATGCTCGAGTCGCAAATCCCAGGTTCGAAAGTTGTCGCCTGTGAGCTTACAAAGGTGATAGAAAGTCTAGATGGTGTAGATGTTCTTGTGCCGTCAGTGGCTCCGATTACCGCGGAGATTATTGAAAAAGGAAAATTTGGATTGATTCAGCAGCTAGGTGTGGGTCTGGATAATGTAGACATAGAAGCTGCCACCAGATATGGTGTGTGGGTAGCCAATGTACCCGGTGCCGGATCTGGAAACACAGAATCAGTCGCTGAACTCGCCATTGCAATGATGATGACGCTGGGACGCAGGCTTGATGTAGCCAGAAAGAATCTTGCGGACGGAATATTTTTTCTTCCGACTGGAATGGCGCTGTTGAACAAAACAGTTTGCATTGTCGGTCTTGGAGATATAGGAAAAGGGCTCGCTGAACGCCTGCGCCCATTCGGTATGAGAATGCTGGCTGTGCGAGAGCATCCAGAACATGGTGCTCCGCCCGGTCTTGGAATAGAAAAGGTGTTCGGTACTGCACAAATCCGCGAGGCGGTAGCAAATGCTGATTTCGTTGTTCTTGCAGTTCCCGAAACAAAATCAACGCGGAATTTGTTCAATGCCGAGACTCTTGCGTCAATGAAAAAAGGTTCCTTCCTGATAAATGTTGGGCGTGGCGGTGTGCTCGATACTGACGCCCTGCTAAATGTGCTTCAGTCGGGGCATCTGGCGGGTGCAGGGCTAGATGTGTACACGGTAGAACCGTTCGATCCATCGCATCCAATCTTCAAGCAGAACGTAGTTGCTACACCACACGTAGGCGGTAACACTGATGAGTCCTGGAGGGGAGTCACCCGTGGAATCATTGAAAACATCAAACTCTACGCCTCCGGCCAAAAACCAAAACACGTCGTCAACGAACCAGCGACTTTGCGTAAGAACTAATCGATTCCTATAACGTTCTTCGCATTAGACCTTCGAATTCATTCTATGGGCTGCAAATTATGGTAGCGGCGCATCACGGGCGCCCTTCAAACAACAACGCTTTTGGAACCGTCAGAAATGGTCGACGGTGTCACTGCCATGTCAAAGTCCCAATCTATTCTCTTTTCATTCACGGATTCAGTCCAAGATGCTGCACCGACGGGCAACGCGTGCGTGAGGCCCGGGAAATTCTCGATCCGGCTTGCGGGAATTACGTATTGAATTTTAGACTCGGGAGTCTAATCTAGATATCAAGCTGGCAGTTTCGACAAATTCATCGACACCCACAAAGGAAACTGAAATTAAATGGACGAGATTAAACAGGCACAAACAGACGCAGTCGTCGAACTTAAGCATTCCTCGCTTCTAAATACTAATGAGAGACCGTCTGCTCTGGCTGACTTTGGCAGATCATTTGCTTATACATTGACTCAAGCTCCGGTGGAGGGCGTTGCACAGCTGATAGACGGCAAGTCGAATGGTGACACCCGTAAAGCCGTTCATTTTATGGATGCCCCAGAGGCTGCAAAATTTGGCTCAACGAACTGGTTGGCGCAGCAGGCAGGTTCCGGATTAGGTGCTGTCCTTCCAGTGCTTGTCCTCCACAAAGGCGTTTCCACCGCAATGGAAAGCAACTATGCCGTTAAAGCGTCCTTAGCCATGAGTGAAAATATGGCGGCGCTGAGCACCAAACAAGCTCTCACTGCCGGAAGTATCAAGATGGCGGAAGCAGGTATGACGGGGATGCTTTATGCCGGAGTCTTCTCACCTGTAAAAGCAGACGAATCGAATTTTTGGGAAGCAAAAGCAAGAAACGTAGCCGTGGCAGGCGCGACATTCTCGACTCTGAGCGCCAGCGGAATGGGACTCAAGGCGTTGAGCGAGAGAACTGCAAGCAGCCTGCCCGTTGCATCGCGTGTGCTGGGATCTGAAATGAGCAGAGCCGTTCTTTCCGGCGTGCCGGCAGGACTGGTTGCTGCAAACGGAGAATCACTCCTCTCGGGCAAAGGATTTGCAAGCAGCAAGCAAAACCTCGAGGCAATTACCTCTTTCACTGTGATGAACGCAGGATTTTCTTATGCTAATGGTCGGATTCTAGAAATGCGCCCCGAAGCCGCCAAAAGTGAGGCTCCGTCCACATCCAAAAATGGTGGAGTAGATGTGGACGGACGCCCACTTGCAGAAAGTGGGCGAGCAAATGTATCAGGCAATCTTCCTGATTATGCCCCTGCGGAACTTGGACGCGCTCGCAGTCAAACATTGAAAGAGCTCGGCGAAATTAGAGCTCTCGAAACAGGCAAGAGTGTGCTCGATCAATTCCGCGATTCTGATCTTTCAATCTCGCAGAAATATCGCGTTTTAAATTCCCTTGCCCAGGTTCGAGAGCATTTTGTAAACCAACGTTCTAATGGTCACATAGAGCCGGATCAGCAAGGCAACTGGATTCACACACAAGGCGAATTTGGTCGTGTCATCGACGCGACAAAAAATGCAAAATTATCGCCGATGCAAACAGAAGATTCACTGCTGTCCTCCATGTTTGCTGATGCAGTAAAGTCGAAAGCTAATTTCTTCACGCATCATATGGACGGTGCGCTTGCTGCAGATCATGTTCTTGGAAAAGAATTCGGTGCTGGGTTCAACCGAAATCGTCTAGATGGCGTAGTTAATGCAATCCGCGAGCATCAGATTGGGCCTCCGGAATTCATGGCCGGCCTATACGCTAACCGCATCAAAGCTGCATTGAATTTCAAATTAACCCCGGAGCAAGAAACTAATCTCGCTTCACTGCAGAAGAAAATGTCAAACCCGCTGACAAGCCCACAAGAAAGAGCCGCAGATGGATCCAGTGTATTGAAGCTTACGGCCGAAGAAAAAGCACTCTTGCAAATGAGTGGCGCAAAAGAATGGTATGTTCCAAACGAAACTAACCCTTGGAACAAAGTCTCTCGTGCTGTAATTGATGGTGACACAATCGATAACTACTACACTCCTGGTGGAGTTGGCAAGATTGCAGGGCTTGGCGGTCCTGAGTCCGACAAATGGTTCATGAACCGTCGTGTTGATTCAGAAACACCAAAAATTGATCGTTCCACCAATATTGGTTCTGCTCGTCACAGCGCTCAGGATGCCGGCACTTTGATCACACCAAGCAGCAAACCTCTTGCAGAGCGAGGTGTATCATTTACTGAAGATGCGATTGCTCGCGCAAAAGAAAAGGCTGCCGAATTCCTTCAAAAGGAAAAAGGAGTGGATCCAGCGAAAGAAAATGTTCCATTCTTCAACAGTGATTTGAAGTATCCTAACTTCGGGGAGCATGATGGACAGTGGTGGAATATCCACCGTATGTCAGCCGACAAGCGCACACCTGAGCAGCAACAGTTCTATAATGACCATCGTTTTGACGGTCTTTCGAAGCCAGAGCAAACTGATTTCCTGCGTGCAAAAGACATCCGTGATTTCGTTGCAGCGGAACTTCGAGCTTCACAAAGACTGGATGGACAGCAACCAGCGGAATATCAACCATCAACTCCGAAAGGACGTTAATGGATCGCAAACAATGCGCTAAACTTTCAGAGGGAATGAGTTCAAGAGTCATCTTGGATTCTTTCCCTCGAGGAGCATTTGATGCGAAAGCGCAATAAAGTAATAGAGACGGCAGCGCTATGTTTCGTGGACAAGGGTTATGCCGAAACTAATCTTGACGATGTGGCGGCTCGTAGTGGCGTCGTAAAGCAGACTCTATACAATTACTTTTCGAATAAAGATGATCTCTTTAAAGCAGCAATTGCGCATCTTATCCAGGAAAATAAAACCGACTTTGATCACTCCTGGCTTTCTCTGGAACCTGAAAAATTCTTCGCAACACTTGCGGAGCACCAGTTCAAACTTCTTTCAGATACCAAAACTACTTCCTTTCTGCATTTATTGGTGAAAGAGTGCAGGCGTTTTCCAGAGCTTCAGCACATTTACGCAGAGTCGATTCCAATGCCTTTTGTCGATTTTGTAGCGGAATATATAGATAATCAGCACTACAAGGATTACGATCGAAAGAGCGCAATTCCAAGCTTGCCCTCGCCTGCAATTGCCTGGTGTTTCCGTGCTGCAGTAACTGGTTTTGCTACTTTGAACAACCTGGGTGTCCTTTATCCTCACAAGTTGCCCAGCCCTGAACGTTACTTCGATACTGTTTCAATGCTTTTCTCTTACCTGATTAAAGTGCGTTCCGAAATTCTCGATCTCCCAAATCAAGAACCAAAGCAGCGCAGTGTCGAAGACTTCTTTGGCAAAGGTGAAAAACAAATGGAGCAGAAGCAGATTGATTGCTTCATCGCTGCAATGAAAGTTTTTTCTGCTAACGGCTATGTCGATGCTAGCGTTGACGAGATTGCGCTTCTATCAAAAACTGCAAAGCAAACGATATATACTTATTTCGAAAGTAAAAATGGGCTCTACGCGGCGTTGTCGGATGCAGTTATAGAAAGACTGAAACATACGCAACTGCCTGATTCTAAGCTGGGTTTACCGGAGTACCTTCTCAGTTTTATTTCTTCCTTTTTGGAAACAATCGAGCAAGAATGTTTAGGGGAATATTTTCGTCTGATTCTTGGCGAAGCGAAGGCGTTTCCACAAGCATCTGGATTTTTATTCTTGTATTTGTTTTGCTTCGGACTTCCTGAGTTAAGCAATAAATTCAAAGATACGTTTGCAGTCAACACGGAAGAGGGCGCGTTACTTGCTCTAATTCTGAGGAATATCATTGGCGGGTTCGCCCTGTTTAATCAGATATATGTTCTAGCTGAAAATCCCTATTTAAACCAGAGCATGCTTAGCCAGATACTTGCTAGATTGCTCCAAATATCCGAAGAGAATCGGGAGTTTTTTGGCATTGCGGCACAGTAAATCCAAACGCGAAAACACTTGGTGTTCTCGTCTCGTGCAAGGAGTACGTCGCCGACCCGCAGTAACCCAACAATAACACAAGGGCGACGCACTGCGCCGCCCTGCCGTATATTCAGCTTTTTAAGATTTGGACGGTACTGGATTCGAACCAGTGACCCCCACTATGTCAAAGTGATGCGCTACCAACTGCGCCAACCGTCCATGGGAATGACCATTCTACCTCGAACCCCCCGGGGCTGCAATCTACTGCATATGTCTCACATCTATTTGTGAAGAGCTGAGACAATTTGTTCTGGACGCTCATTTTGGAGTAAGTTCGACGGGGCCGCCGAAATAGAAGCCGGCGAGCCGCAGCTAGCCCCGTAATGGGGACTCATGCGAGCATGGCGGGTGCGAGTTTGAGAGGCGACAAGGGCGCTCCCGGGTCCTGGGCTTAAGCTTACACCCTTTATTGCGTTCACAAGGGGTGGCTTGCGCTCACTTAATGCCTAAAAAACGTCCTTTTCTGCTTCCTTTCTGAGCGCAAAAGACCGTTTTACAGCACTTGTGAACGCAGAAAAGGTACACCCGTTTTGCCCCGTACAGCAAGACTTTCAAGCGCCGATTTCTTAGCGAAAGATGGCACTGAGCAGGAAAGAAGACCACGCGAGCACGCGGCACGGACAAGGAAGTATCACACACGTGTGTCTGCGTGTACCCGCGACGGGTGTGTCTCGGCGACGGGTGTGTCTCGGCGACGGGTGTGTCTCGGCGACGGGCGTGTCTCGGCGACGGGTGTGTCTCGGCGACGGCGAGTCTCGGCGACGGGCGTGTCTCGGCGAATCGTATTTAATCTGACAAAGAATTGGAGGCGGCACCCAGATTTGAACTGGGGGATAAAGGTTTTGCAGACCTCTGCCTTACCACTTGGCTATGCCGCCAGAACCTATAGAAGGATACCGCGAATTCGAAATCGTTTGAACGAAGTTTTTCAAAGATTACGGACAGAGCCCGTCTGTGCAATTACTAATCTAGATCTTCGGGGAGATTTTCGACTTTGATGTTGATGTGTTTGTCTGCACCAGCGCGCTTTATATGGACGTTTATGTGGTCACCAATTGAATGATTTGCGATCACCTGGCTCACATCCTTTGGTGTATGGACGATTGTGGAATCCATCTCGACAATCAGATCGCCTACCTGCATGCCACCATTGCTTGCTGGGCTGGGAACTTTGACTTTGGTAATTTCAACTCCACTGATAATGCCGGCTCCTTCCGGCATTTCAGAGGGATCTCTCATTTCCACGCCAAGATAAGGATGCGGCGCGGCGCCTTTTGCCATCAGCTCCTCGCCTATTCGTTTGGCTGTATTGGAGGGTATGGCAAATCCGATATTCTGCGCCTCGTCCCGCACAAAGCTGTTGATGCCAATTACTTCACCTTGCATATTGAGAAGAGGACCACCGGAACTGCCTGGATTTAACGGAACATCCGTCTGGATGAACGTCAGAGCGCCTGAACGCGCGCCAAAAGCCTCCGAGAAGTTCTTCGCCTCTCTGTGCAAACCACTGACCAGACCTTCTGATACGGAATTCTCGTATGCATAGGGGTTGCCAATTGCCACCACCCATTGACCCAGACGCAGCTTATCAGCGTCAGCAAACTTTACGGTCGGCAGCCCTACCGCTTCTATTTTTATGACAGCCAGGTCTGTATAGGAGTCTCTGCCGATGACTTTGGCGTCATACGAACGTTTGTCTTTCAAGGTCACTTTGATTTCTTCAGCATTTTTAACAACGTGGAGGCTGGTCAAGATGAATCCGTCAGAACGCACTAGCACTCCAGCGCCGGTTGTTTTGATGGTGTTGCCGATTTCATCGCTGGGGATATCGAGCCCGAAATGCTTTCTCAACTTGCGTACACCGTCTTCGCGACCGCGTTGATCTAACTTCATCCGCGTGACTTGGTCGCGCGTGATGTGGCTTGAACAGACAATGTTAACGACCGCCGGCGCGGCTTGATCGACGAGATCTGCAATGGTGTCTGGTCCCATAAACTGGGGTAGATGGTGCGTTATGGGGCTTTGTGCCGGCGAAACAGACTGAGGTACTTCTGTCGGAGCCGCCGCCGCTGCTGCTCCTGAAGATGCTGCCGCCGTGACATCCTGAGCCTCAGCGCTTGGCGGATTTATTGCCATAAATCCAATTGTAGATAGCGTGAATAAAACCTTCCGCAACATCGTCAAGACTCTAACCATTTGATAACAGAAGACACCAGTTCAAGGATAAAATATATTCTGTCTCGGTGAGAACAGCAAATGCTCAAAATCGAAAAGATGCGGATTTTTATTCCACTGGTTGCAAGTATGACCCTTGCAGCATGTTCCAGCTCGGATGATAAGGTTTCTTATCAATCAGGCGGTATGACGCAAACATTCGTTGGTGGTAAGGAGGCCGAAAAACAGATCTTCTTGCTTCCGATTTATCCCAATGCGAAATCCACAGGCGAAGTGCAGGCGAGCAGCCAGGAAGAACAAAACAGTTTTCGCATGCTAGCCACAAGCGATCCAATTAGCAAAGTGTCCGAGTTCTATCTTGCCGAATTGAAGAAAACTGGCTGGACCGTGAGCCAACAGCAAGTTTTGCCCACGCTTGTGAATTTAAATGCAAAAAAAGACAAGCTGGAAGGCAGCATAATGCTTTCTGCCGATGAGCATAAAACCACGACAATCACACTGTCTGTTGCAGTGGAACCTGAAGGCACGCCAGAAGTTTCCAAAGATGCGTTCAATCCTGACAAAATAAATCCACCTACAGATTAGGTCGTCCAAGATGCAGGCGATTGGCGAGGTGCTTTCATCCAGCATAACGGGCTTCTCTGCAGAAGCCTGGAAGTATGACGGCAATTCGTCTGCCAAGAAAAATGATAGTTCAGTACCGAATGTGGTGCCGTTTTTTGGCAGCTTTCTCAAAAGCAAATCGGAAGATCGCAATTTGCTTGTATTTGGTGTGGTCTACGACATTGTGACTGGGCCGCAAGATCCATACCACAAGCCAACTGCTTTGGGTTTGACCCGAGCCGAACTGCAACGCGAACAGCCCCAAATTTTTGCTTTGCTGAAAACCGAATGGAAAATCGCAACAATCGGCTTTCAGCAGGGCGGAACCTGGAATTGTGCTTTGCCACCCTACCCACCGCAGGTGCATGATTTTGTTTATCCTTTGGAAAATGAAGAGCTTTTGCAGATAAGTGAAGATCTGGATTTCCTGCGCTCACTCACATCGGTGCCGGGCGTCCCCGGTGATGAGTTGATCGCAGCAGCCATCCGCAACGCTGCTCATGCTCGTCGAGATGATTACAAATATCTTGTTGAAGCGGGGCAGATCGTTTCCAAATTGCTTCGAGATGACTACGACCGCCTCGGTTCGATCTTGAAGAAGATCCGTCCTTAGTAATAAACGACGTTATAGCTCGAATCAAGCATAATGTCGTCAATTTCGTCTTCGCTCAAAAGTTTGGTTCCACTAATTAAAGAGCCTGGCGACAGTCCGCGAAGTTTAACCCAGCGATCGCAGGCAAGAAGCTTGCCGCCAGCCTGAATGAACTGTGTAAGCTGGTCCTGTGGTGAACTGATTTTTTCGCCAGATGAATTCCCGTTTCCTCTATTCGGTTCATAATAGGCTAAGCCTGTTTCGCTTTTGCTGGCTGCGTTTATTCCATCCATATCGAGAAGAATTGTTACATCGGCACCCTTTCTCAGCCAGCGCAAACCCGCTCTAGCTGCCTCCCATACAACTTCCATTTCCGATTGACTTCGATAGCGCTTCAGTCTGATCAATACTTTCTTGGAATTGTACCGATGTGATGCTGGGTAATAATCTTCTTCAGGTGCTGCAAGCTCTTTTGATTTAACTGGTTCTGGGGGAGCCTTTTCGTTTTTCTCGCTCTTCTGTTCAGTCTTGTTGGCTGAGGCGTTGAGCGCGTGTTCGTTGCTATTATCTGGCTTGGGAGCGCTGCTGGTGTTTCCTTGCTTTATAAAGGTATCTTCTTGAAATAGTGATTTACCCTGCAAATCGCTTTTGCTTGCCCCAGACTTGTGAATGGCAAAATCTGATTTTGCATCCGGTAAGGGACGCACAAGCCTCACCTGTGCCCGCTCCTGCACTCTGCCTTTGTATGGTTGACCTGCTTTGTGCGCAGGAATCTCATCGGCCGACACAGGGTAAGGGGTTACTAAAACAAAATAGAAACCTGCAATTGGAATTGTTTTCCAATAGCGTTTTGCGAAAACAAACGAATTACTCCCGAATTGTCGTTCAACTATTGCCATTTTAAAATCATATAGCAAGTTGGGTTTTTTGCGGGAAGGCTGCTATTAAAAATGCTTGTGACCAGGGCGTAATCCTCAAGCAACAGCTTCTTTGTCACCATATTTCAAATATAACCAGACAGCCACGGCGACGATGCAAAGCAAAACTGTAGAAACCGCCGAGCCAAATGCCCAATCCCTGACGATAAGATATTGATTTTGAATGAGCGAGCCAATATACATATTTTTGGCTCCGCCCATTAAGTCCGGCGTAACGTAATCACCCAGACTCGGCACGAAAACCATAATGACGCCGGCGACTATTCCTCGGAAACTGAGCGGAATCACAACACGGAAAAAAGACTGGAACGGGGTTGCTCCAAGATCGTGCGCTGCTTCTACGAGGCGCAGATCCAGCTTTTCCAGTGATGCATACAACGGCAAAATCATGTAGGGAACATAGTTATAAACCATACCGAGCAGGACAGCCCAATGAGTGTAAAGTATCACCGGCGGCTGCAATATTCCCATCATGTGCATGCATTCTGTTGCAAGTCCGGTTGGGCGCAATATCGTAATCCAGGCATAAATTCGCAAGAGAAAAGATATCGAAATCGGCACCGTCAGCAGTACCATGAAAAGATTTTGCTTTTCTTTTGGAATATTGAAAGCAAGCCATGCTGCAACAGGAAATCCCAGCAACAAACAAAGTGATGTTGTAGTAAAAGACAATGATAGTGATCTCCAGAGACAGTGGAGATAGGGTCCCTGAAAAAAACGAACGTAATTATGGAAGCTGAATGCTGGCGCAAAGGTACCGAGCTCAGTTCGGTAGCCCAGACTGAACACGATAATGATGACCAGTGGCACGATCATGAAAAGAGACAACCAGATGCCTGCCGGAACGAGGGTCCAAATTGTCTTAGGGATTGGGCGTGACATGATTCCAGAATTAAGGATTCTTAGTAGAGTTGGTGCCGGCTGTCAACGAAGCTACGGCAGGCAAAGTATACTACGATGAACATACTTGCTTGCCAAGCGTCAACTCCGGCGCCTCAAGGTTTATCATATTAGCAAGTTCAATTTATTAGCTGAATAAGGCTTAAATGTGAGAGTTCTTTTTCTTGGCACGCCTGAGTTTGCGGTTCCTTCGCTGGAAAGGCTCTTGCAATGGGAGCAATGCACGGTTGTCGGCCTGGTGACGCAACCTGACAGACCTGCCGGGCGTGGCAAGCAAATTATCGCACCGCCGACTAAAATACTTGCACAAAATCACGATATTCCTGTTTTGCAGCCGGAGAAATTATCGAAGGCACCGGATATAGTGCAGGCGATGAAGGATTTGAACCCTGATGTGCTCGTGACCGCAGCCTTCGGTCAGATTTTGAAAAAAAACGTTCTAGAAATGGCTCCTCACGGTGTTATTAATGTGCACGGATCCCTTTTGCCAAAATACCGCGGAGCTGCGCCCATCAATTGGGCAATCATCAATGGGGAGCGAGTTACCGGCATTACCACGATGTTTTCGGACCCTGGAATTGATACTGGCGATATGATTTTGAAGCGAGAAATTGAAATTACTGAGGAAATGGACGCCGAAAAACTTGCTGAGGCAATGTCTTTGCTTGGGGCAGATTTGCTTATGGAAACGCTGCAGCAATTAAACGACGGAACTCTGCAACGGTTCAAACAAAATGATGAAGAAGCCACTTATGCACCGCGCCTGACTAAGGAGCAGGGCAACATTGATTGGACCAAGCCAGGCGAGGAAATTCATAATCTTGTTAGAGGCTTAGCTCCCTGGCCTGGCACATACACGCATCTGGACTCGCAAGCAGTAAAAGTGATGAAGACACGCATACTCTTGCAAGATTCACGCAGAGCAGTTCCCGGCGAAGTAATATCCACAAGTGGAAAATTTGTTGTTGCTTGCGGTAACGATGGAGCTGACGCAATTGAGATTGTCGATGTTAAACCCGCCAACAAAGGAACTATGCAAGCTTTAAGCTGGGCTAACGGACTGCGACTGAAGCCTGGCTGCTGCTTGAAAATGCAATGAAAGGATTGGCGTCGCGACGAGTCGCAGTTGAGATTCTGCTCAAGGTAGAGCAGGAAGGCGCTTTTGCGAATAAAGCCACATCCGCAGCCTTCAATGCACACAGCTTGAACGAAAAGGATCGTGCTCTGGTTACGTACATCGTACAGGGCACTTTGCGCCATAAGACTGAATTAGATGAGGAATTGCGAAAGTTCAGCAAGACAAAGCTGGAGAAGTTGAATCTGCCGATCTTGCTTATCTTGCGTACAGCACTTTTTCAACTTATGCATATGGAAGATATGCCACCATCAGCGGTGTTGAACACATCTGTTGAGATTGCGCGAAAAATGGGACACGAGGGGTCTGCGAAATTCGTCAATGGAGTTCTTCGTGCATTTGACCGCAGCAGGAAAGGAACCGATGTATCCGCAACCGGATCTAAATCCGCAGCCGGATCTAAATCCGCAGCCGGATCCGAATCCGCAGCCGAATCCGCAACCGGGTCCGAATCCACAGCCGGCGTCGAATCCGCAGCCGCAACCGGCGTCGAATCCACGGACTTTAACTTCAGCCATGATGATTTTCCACGTCTTTCAAAAAGGTACTCACTTCCTGAGTGGATGATCCGCCGCTGGCTTGAACGGTTCGGACCAACAGAAACGTCAAAACTTCTGCAGTATTCCCAGAGCATTCCTCGCCTGATTTTGCGCAGCAGTCAGATGTCCATTACAACAGACGGTTTGATCGACATATTCAGATCAAAAGGTATGAAAGTCGAAAAATCAAGATTAATGCCCGACTGTATTATCGTGCTTGATCGAGGCCCTTTCAGCGGACCCATAAACAAACTTCCTGGCTATGACGAGGGTTTGTTTGTTGTTCAAGATGACGCCTCTGCTCTTGTTGCTACGATTCTCTCTGCTAAATCCGGGCAAACTATCGCGGATCTTTGTGCTGCACCCGGAGGAAAAAGCCTGCAACTGGGCGAAATAATGGAAAACAAAGGCCGTGTCGTTGCCGTGGATAACTCGGAAAAACGCCTTAGCTTACTTGGAAAAGAACGCCGCCGCTTGAGCCTTACTAACATAGAAGCAGTTGTTGCTGACGGGACAAAGTACAAACCCGAGCAAGCCGTTGACGCAGTTCTGCTGGATGCACCATGCAGCGGTACTGGTGTCATTAACCGAAGGTCGGATCTCCGTTGGCACCGTGAAGAAAAGGACATAGAATCGCTCGTCAAAACTCAGCGTGCCCTGCTTGAGAATGCAGCTGCAATGTTGAAGCCAGGAGCAGTGCTGGTCTATTCGACCTGTTCGATGGAAAAAGAAGAGAACCAGGACAATATCGATTGGTTTATTCAGACGCACAGCGGCTTTAAGCTTGACAATATGGAGCCTTTCATGAATCAGGAATTGCTCCAATCATGGTCGGCAGAAAGCCATTGGAGCGAAACGCAAAAGCAACTGCGGGATGGTTATATTCAGCTTTTGCCCTCTCGACATGGCTGCTCCGGTTTTTTCATCTGCAGAATTAAGCGAGATGATTGATAAGTGGGTATTATGAAGCTGGAAGCAAATTTGTATTCTAGCCGGGAGTGGCGATATGGAAGTATTTTTCGGACTCATATTCTTTGCTATAGCCTTGATGATATCAAGCCTTAAGTTCGTCAATGAGTATGATCGACTGGTTGTGTTCAGGTTTGGACGAGCTACTGGTGTACGCGGTCCGGGTCCAGTTTTAATTATGCCGATTTTCGAAACTTACAAAAAGG
Organism: Obscuribacteraceae bacterium (SeqCode); assembly: GCA_044358055.1. Classification (GTDB taxonomy): domain Bacteria; phylum Cyanobacteriota; class Vampirovibrionia; order Obscuribacterales; family Obscuribacteraceae; genus JAIEPM01. The sequence goes on along the minus strand of JBIKOL010000094.1, from coordinate 19,743 downwards.
TCGACACCCGTATGGTGACGATGGCTATTCCTATGCAGGAAGTCATCACTAAAGATAACATCTCGGCAAAAACCGCGGCGGTATGCTTCTTTCAGGTGGTTGACCCGTACAAAGTCGTCACCAAAATTGAAGACCCTTACACTGCCACAAGCCAGATAGCACAAACTACATTGCGCAGCATTCTGGGTCAGCATGAGTTAGATGAATTGCTTGGGCAGCGCGACAAAATCAATGCTCAGTTGCAAGCAATTATTGACCGACAGACGGAAGGTTGGGGAATCAAAGTCAACGCAATCGAAGTGAAAGACGTTGAAATTCCAGAACAGATGCAACGCGCGATGGCAAGACAGGCTGAAGCCGAGCGGGAGCGCCGCGCGAAAATTGTTGCGGCAGACGGTGAATTGCAGGCTGCAGAAAAACTTGCAATGGCTGCAAAAAAGATTTCCAGCGAGCCTGGTGCTATGCAATTGAGGCAGTTGCAAACGATGGTGGAAGTTTCGGCTGAGAAAAACAGCACTTTGATATTTCCAATTCCAATCGAGCTTCTAAGCTTTGCTCAGCGCGCCGGTATGGGACCTGGAGCTGTCCAGAAAATAGCCGAGGGTGTGGGCGAAGTAATCAAAACTAATACTCAAGCTCAACCGAGCACCATTCAAATAGATAAGCAAAAAGAAGAGCACCCCGCATAGTTGCCCGGTTTGATCACGTGTGCGGGCGATGGTCTCGCCCCTGCTGATATTCTGTGTCGATGGTGCTCTGTAATTAAACACTTACTCTGCAATTGCAGACTTACTCGGCAAATGCAGACGACCTATGTGTAGGGGCGAGGCCATGCCTCGCCCTGAAGGGACCCTGATCCCAGGAAAATGCAAGTGATGTTCAAAATCTCAACGTTATTTATAATCAGATAGAGCAGGACATTTAGTCGAGTGTCAGCAGATCTTCGTCGCTTACGTCGGATTTTTCGCCGACCGGTTTGTTGACCTCGCCGCTGATTAGCATTTGCAGGTACCACATAGGCATGTAGATCTTTTCGTTGGCTAACGAAAGAAATAGAGGTGCGATTTCCACTTTGTGAAACAAACGCCGCAACCTCAAATATTCGCGCTTCAGCGCATCCATCTCGTCGTTAATGGCATATCGAGAAGCATTCAGAGACACGAAATCTTCTGCGCGATCGCGATACCAGCCTTGCTCAACAAGTGCCTCGATCATCTTTTCTTTGTTTTCGGCAACTTTCGTCATGCCGCAATCGTTGTGTCCAATGAGTGCGATATGTTCCACACCTTTTGCAAATGTATATGCAACTGCAAATTCCGCACCGACGAGACGCCCGCTTGCTCTGCGCGTCATGTACGCAAACGAACTCGGTACTTTAGGTTGATAGCGAAACTCGATACAAGTCGAAATCAGCAAACGCGGTTCGCCAGTTACTTCGATTGGTTCTTCAAAATTATGCGAAAGAATAAGTGTTTCAATTGGCGTTCCGCGCCAGCGTTCAGGAATATCTGATGGCAGATCTATTGGAGCCAGTCGACCCATGTATTTTGGATCTCTTGTTACGCGCAAATCTTTATTCATGGCAAGATTCCTGGAAGTTTGAAGCTCGTGTGGCTGTAGATTATCTCAGAAATCAGCCCCGATTTGCTTGAAGAAAGGCTTCGAGTGTTTCGTGCTTTGGCCTCTTTGCGATCCAGATGCAAGCCTCGACTATTGCTTCAGCAAGCTCTTTGTGGGGTTCATCCGTAAGGTCGGCCGCAAAAATTAGCTTGTAAGGAGCAATGTTCTCCCCGTACCAGAGAAAGACACGAATTCTCTCTCCGTCCATACCAAAATTAACCAGCAAATGGTCCAAATCCTGCGGCGGCGAGACGTCAAATCCACGCCTGTATTCCGTGACGCTGTCCAGTCCCATTGGAACGTCGAACCCAGCTCTCGTTCCTCCGAACATCCCTTCTTTGAAAGCTCTTCCGCGCAAGATAATCAGCGATTGGTTGTTCCGACGATAGCAAATCCAGCCGACCCAATCTTTCGGCACCTTGTCCCCGAGCTTGACTTCGACTTCCTTCTCGACGAATTCGAGCAGCCCAACGCATTCAGGCTTAAAGTCTTTTAGCTCGTGTTTGCTTTGCTCTTTGGCAGCAATCTCCGCCTCCAGCTCAAGCAGTTTGTGATGAAACATTAGCTAACCTTCTATAACGTGATCATTATTCCCCAGGAGCACTGAGATTGCCAGATTTCGATATTTAGTTTTCTCAGCCCGTTAATGTCAACAGGAACCCCTCAGGGTAGATCAAATTGGACAAGAGTTTTTACGAGTTCAGCTATGCCTGTAGACAAAGACGAAGACAAAGACAAAAACGAAGACAAAGACAAAAACAAAAACAGAAATTTCTTCGATCGAACAAAGATGGTTGAAGAGTTGAAAGCCATAGCAAAAGTGCTTGCCATTTCCCCCAGAGTATTGAAGATGATCTGGAAGGCATCACCGTCTAAATTTGCTATGACGATTCTTCTCACCGGATTTATGGGACTTTTTCCCGTCGCGAATATCTGGATTAGCAAAAGTATTGTCGATATATTAGCCAACCCACTTTACGAACACTCAACGGCAAACTTCAGCGAATATTTCGCCTACGCGCTTAACTCAGCTCTTGGTCCCCTTTTGTTAGCTATGGCTGTGCTTGACCTTATCCGAGAATTGGTTCACAGCACCGTTGAATTCGTGCAAGAGGAACTTGCAGAGTATTTCACCCTGAGTATGACTGAAAGCATTTTAGCCAAAGCGAACAGCTTTATAGATCTGGCTACCTTCGAATCCGCGGAATTTGAATCAAAAATGGACAAAGCGCAACAGGAATCAAACTATCGTCCCATGCAAATGATGAGAGAATTGACCCGCCTCATTCGCGACTCCATAAATTTATCGGCAAATTTTTTCACTTTCCTGTTTCTGGAACCAGTCCTTTGTTTGTTGTTGATTGCATTTGCTCTGCCGGGGCTGATTCTCGAAACAAGGCACAGTCAGGAGGTCTGGGCCCAATCGAGGTGGGACAATCCCAACATAAGAAGGTTGGGCTTTTATAAATGGACTTTGACTAATAAACGAACCGTGGGGGAAGTTCGAATATTTTCGCTGGGAAGCTTTTTTCTTCAGCGGTACAGAGAGACATATAAGGCTTATCTGGACGGTCATTATAAACTGCGCTCAGCGCAATGGAAGAAGGGTCTGTTTCTTGGTTTTATTCGCATCTTGTCCGAAAGCGTGACATATTGTGTTTTGGTATTGCGCACCGCATTCGGTGCGATGACGGTAGGTAGTTTTTATCTTCTTTCCGGAATGCTTAGTCAAATTACGAGTGGAATCTCGAACTTGATCTACTCAGCGTCGTCTATCTACGAGCATTGTCTTTTTATGAGCAATGTTTTTGAATTTCTCGATCGGGAGCCCGCTATGAAAGCTCCTGATCCTACCTGGGCTTTCAAAGCTCCGAAACCGATCAAAACTGGGATTGAATTCAGAAACGTTTCATTCCAGTATCCAGGCGAAGAGAGATTTGTTTTTGAAGACTTGAGCTTTAAGCTGTCTACAGACAAAACTGTTGCACTTGTAGGTGAAAACGGCGCAGGCAAGACGACTCTGGTTAAATTGTTAGCTCGTCTTTACGATCCTTGCGCTGGAGAAATTCTTATCGACGGAATCAACTTGAAAGAAATTGATATTGAAAGCTGGCGCGAGCAGTTATCGGTAATATTTCAAGAGTTTGCCGCCTACCAACTTACGGCAGGTGAAAACATCGGCATAGGTCAGGTAAATTTTATCGATGACGAGAACAAAATAAGGTCAGCCGCTGAGCGTGGTGGCGCTGATAAATTCATTGAAAAGCTTCCCAAGAAATTCGACACTCTATTAGGAAAGTGGTTCGGAATAGAAGAGGATGCATCAGATCTCTCCGGTGGTGAATGGCAAAAGATAGCGCTTTCACGTGTGTTCATGCGAGTGCCTGGTGATGAACTTAGCTCAGCGGATGAAGCGATTAAGAAGCATATAAATGAGCGTTCCGCCCAGCTTTTGATTTTAGATGAACCGACTGCTGCACTTGATGCTAAAGCTGAGCATGACATGTACATGCGCTTTCACGAGTTGACCGAAGGAAAGATGACGGTACTAATCTCTCATCGATTCTCGACTGTAAAAATTGCCGATCGTATTCTTCTTCTAGAGAATGGCAAGATCTGCGAAGATGGAACACACGATGAACTAATGGCGCTGAATGGAAGCTACGCCAATATGTATAAGTTGCAGGCGGAGAAATATAGCTAGTGGTGATCGAACATTAGTTCTCGGTAGGCAAAATAAATCGCCATTATCAGCAAGATCACTCCAAACACAGAGCGCAAATGGCTGTCTCGAGTTTTTATCGAGATGTAACTGCCTAGCCAAGCTCCCGGCAGCGAGCCGATGAGCATTGGCAAAACTATCCAAAGTTGCACGTGTCCTTCAAGTGAATGGACAAGTGTTCCCGGTATGGCAACTATTGCCACCACTATCAGCGATGTTCCGAAGGCCAGTTTTAATGGCAAACCCAAAAAATAGCAGAAGGCCGGTACCATAATGAATCCGCCGCCCACTCCCAGCAAACCGGAAAGAAGCCCGACAAGAATGCCTATTAGCGATGCTTTCCAAACCTTGCTATTGTCCATAACGAAGTCTGGAAGTTCCACCGCAGGTTCATCCAGCGCCGAAGTCTTCTGGCGCATTTTATTGCTCATCCCAGTTGCAAAATCGAGACCAACGAAAGCCATCAAGGCTGCCAGCGCCAGCATCAGTTCACTGCCAGGTATGAATTTACTTGCGTAAGAACTTGCGCTTGTGCAGATGGCTGCCGGAATGGCACAGACTGTTGCCAGACGGACGAGTAACTTACCGTGTTTGAGATAGTTGTAGGCACCCATTATCGCAGTGGGTAGGATGAGAGCCAGACTGCAGCCCACTGCGACGTGAGCATCTACGCCTACATATTGCTTTACCAGTGGAACGGAGACGATACCACCACCGATACCAAAAGCTCCAGAAAGAAGACCCGCCACAAAACCAATTGGCACCACTTTGATAATATGTGCCACTAAGTCAGGGGTCATTTATGAATCAACCAGGCAGATCAGACTACCTGATGTGTCGTTGCATTTCGCGTGGAAAATCGCGGTTGTAGTCAGCCAGCAAATTCATTGTTGGATGCTTAGCAAGCAAGCGTGCATACTCAGGTTTGCGGTTCATAGCAAAAGCCATGCCTTGCGGATCTAATGCAATAACTACATCAGCGTAAGGATTGCGAATGAGTTTTTGGGTTGCCCCTTCCCATTGGCACAGTCTGCGGCAGAGATAGTGATCTGCCTCTGCGATTTTGTCAAGGTGACGGTGCATCGCCAATTGCCTGGCTGCTCCGTTATGTTGACAAACTGCAGCTACGATGCGTGGGTCTGCTTCGGCAATTTTGTCGAACCAGGGATTTCTTGCCAGTCTGAAAGCTATCCAGTAGTCGCGCTTTACTCTTTCAGGAGTTATGGCGCTAGTTGTGGCCGTTCCAGGTAAGGTGTTGCGAAGTGCAGGCTCTTCAGCAATTTGCTGTGCCTCTGAAACTTGTGCGAAGCTAAGCGCCGCAAACGACGCAAGTCCTGCCAAGAGAATTTTCTTAAATGCAAACGCCATCTATATTCCCCTCTCCAGCCCGATAAATGACGACCAACCAAATGCGATACTAGTAAAACAAGTTGATTCTAACATAAGTCTACTTAAGCACGACAATATAAAATAGAGTATGGCAAGCTTTTCTGTGCAAAAGCTCGAGGTAGTGGCCAAGATGAGTGACTTATCCAAATCGAATTCTCCTGAGCAGGACAAGCCGTCTGAGTCCACTGACAAGGTTGATAATCAAACTGCTTCGAAAATAGATCCGAATGCCTTGCAAAAAAAGCATGAAGACAAGAAGGATTCGAATGATGATCCATCCTTGAGCAAGATAGATATACAGTTCAAAGGTCCCCGCTCTCAAACGGCTTTTGGTTTTCCCCTTGGGCAAGGCCCTCCGTTCAATTTGAAGAAGTCCGAGTTCCTCAAACCCGACCATGACAAACCACAGCATGAGTTGAAGAATTTAATTAGTAATTTTTTGAATGACACAAAGCTGGTTGATGAGCATAAACTATCGCACAAGGAACTCAAGGAGCTGCACTCAAACAGAGACCGGTTATCAAGCGCGACTAGTATTCCTGATGCAGTTCAATCTGCATTGCAGCTAAAGCGGATGTACCAGGAGATGAAATATCTCGAGGAAGCAAAGAAAGCGCGTGATCTTATTTTGGGACTGGATCCCAATAACCAAGTTGGGAAACAATTGTTCAAGGAATTAGAGCGGATGCAAACTCAGGAACTAGGAATCAGCACTCCAGCAGCACATCTGCCGGCGCATAGCGCACTGAGTAAGTTGAAATTGCGTTCCCGAATAAATTCTCTTAGCGGCGGGAAGGTCATTGTTTTGGGTGATTTGCTCATCGATGAATTACTGGAAGGACGTCCTGAACGCATTTCTCGCGAAGCTCCGGTTTTGATTCTGGAACATGTTGGAACCGAATTAATCCTGGGTGGTGCGGCCAACGCAGCCGCCAACCTGGCAGCACTTGGCGGTAATTGCCATGCCATAGGCGTCTGCGGAAGGGATGAATATGCCTACAAGCTTGGAAGATTATTTGAAAAAGCCGGCATATCTTATGGACTCGTAGAAGATCCTGCTCGTCCAACAACGGTTAAGACAAGAATTCTTTCCAGTGCGCACGCACTGAGGCAGCAACTTATAAGGCTCGACCGCATCTCACACGAAAAATTGAACGATGAAGTTGCAAAATCAGTTCTCGATCGATTGGAGTCAGTTGCCAGTTCTTATGATGCAGTGATTCTGAGCGATTATCGCAGCGGCTTGATTACTGACCTTGTGGTGCAAGGAACACTGGAAATAGCCGAACGCAAAAAGCTAAAAGTAGTTGTCGATGCCCAGGATAATTTCCCCAGGTTCCGCGGTGCCGCATTGATTACACCTAATCAGCCTGACACTGAAGCCGCGGTCGGGTTCAAAATTGAATCAAAAGAAACGGTTGCGGAGGCTGGCAAAAAGCTTTTGCAAATCAGTGGAGCGCATAATTTGCTTTTGACCAGAGGTGGAGCAGGGATGGTGCTCTTCCATGAGAATGAGCCGATGTTCGAATTGCCTGCGTTCAATAGAAGTGAAGTCTTTGACGTGACCGGCGCCGGTGATACTGTGGTTGCAACCATGACTCTAGCTATGGTGACAGGTGCTACGATGGTTGAAGCGATGGCGCTCGGCAATCTGGCTGCGGGAATTGTGGTCAAGAAAGTTGGAACTGCTGTAACTAATCAAACTGAACTGCTTGAGGCTCTAGAGAATCTCAAAATCGCAGATTAACGCGGACTGCAGATGACTGTCTGATAGAGACGTTTGGAACGTTCTATATATAATGCAGTCCGGCGTCACTTAACAGCCTATGTGTTTAGCCATTTCAACGTATGCAGGCTCATTGGCAGCCGCACCGCGTGAAATGCAATCTTTCATTGCTTCAAAATGACCGGGCTCGCAGGATGATTTCAATCCGGCAACTCTTCTGGCGATATCAGCAACGCGCTCTCTGGCGGCTGCAATCTCGGCTTCATTGTGCTCGAGCATTTTGTGCATATCGTCACCACCAGCAATGGTCTTCTCACTGTTATGGTCGTGGACGGAAATAAAGTTGATTTTTGATTCGTTGTTTTCGTGGACTACTGCTTTGTCATTAATCTCGTGGCTCATGGTTTTGATCCCCTAAAAAACTTGCTCCCTGATGATTGCATGTACCGGAATCAAAATTTTCCTGGACAGGGCTCATACGTAGTTTCACCACGCTTTGAGATGAATTCTGGAAGTCATTGTGGGATAAGGGTTTTGGGTATTGCCAAGAAGTTGAAAAATCGGCCAATTTTCCTTTCTGAGCTTCGATTATTAAAAAGCCGAAAATAATTGTCTTGCAAGGAGATGGCGCTATTTTTGTTAAAAAACGAAAAGCGGTGGACTGTCTGCGGACGCTTTATTGGCGGAGCTTGGCGGCATTTGGACTGGTTTTTAATAAAAGTGCCGATGCGGCATCCAATCTGCGTTTTCGCGAAACCCGTTTGCGGAAGTCCGCAGGTCAAATTTGATTGAAATAGGCAAACTCATTTCCAAGGCAAACTCATTTCCATTTATAGATAGGTGGATATTTGATATCGCAGATCCAGTCCAGGTGCTATGTACTTTGCTATGCAGGAGATATAGATGCAGCCCACTATCAGTGTAGATAGACGGCAGCCCGCATTTGCAAAAAATGCTAGACTGAAGCCGTTTTACTAAGGCAGGTGCCATATGAAGGTTATGGGTCGCTTTAATCCACTGGATTTTGCAATAGTTCTTGTGATGATGTTTTCACTGGCTGGCTTCTTTATGTCGAAAGCGCATTGTGCCGGTGCTGACCGCGCGATTACAGGTAAGGCAAAAATCAACATCGTTATTTACTTCTCTGGCTTGAAGACAAAAGATCCGGACAAGATGTTCAAGAACGGTGAAAGAGCTTCTCTGACTATCAGAAATCAACCGGTAGAGCCGCCTATGGTAATTACTGCGGTTTCCCATTACCCAAAGAAAACATCGTTTCTTATGCCGGACGGCAAGAGCGTAAAAGCATTTGATGACCCGGCTACGCCTCTTGCACATGACTTTGAAGTGACCATCAGCGATGAAGCAGAAGGTACCAACGATGGTTATGTTGTTCGCGGACAAAAAATCAAAATCGGCAACACCGTTGAGCTTGAAAGCTTTAGTTATCGCGTTCAGGGTGTAGTCGTTGCCGTTAATGCTAATTCTATCTAGCTAGAAGCCGGCGGAAAGCCTGCGATCTAGCGAGTGGCGCTAAACCGGATTGATAAATGCAAGTTTTAGAACGATTCGAAAAAAACATAGTACCCTTGTTTTCGTTGAGCAAGTTTGACGAAATCTGGGCGCGAGTTCTTAGCGAGTCAAAACTTTTCTCTCTCTGGCTCGGACTGCGCTCATTTAGTGAAAAACACCTTTCGCAGCTGAGTTCACTGGGCACATTTTGCGAATTTGGCTCGTTTCTTCTTGTGGCATTGCTATTCTTGATTTTACCGGCGCCACAATTTGCTGATGACAAAAAATATCTGGCTATGCTTGCTACTGGAGCTTTCGCGTTACGCCTCCTGGCTTATTTGCTGAACCCGAGCATCAAATACAAAGCCAACGCAATTGATTTTGTTGTTCTTGCTTTTGCTGCTATGAACGTAATTGCCACCGCCGCATCTCACTATCTTCTGCCCAGCATAGTCGGCCTTTCGAAAATGGCCGTTTACTTTTGCGCCTATTTCGTTTTTACAGGCGTCTTGCAAAAGTCAAGCAGAAATCGTTCATTGATTATTCTTTCGGCTTTATTGATGTCCGGACTGCTGGTATCCGCTTATGGATTGTATCAGTACAAGATTGGTGTTGCGCCGCTTGCAACCTGGGAAGATCCTTCTATTGAAGACAAAACAACGAGAGTCTATTCGACTTTGAAAAACCCAAATTTGCTTGCTGGTTACCTCGTGCCTTTAATTCCGCTTTCAGCTGCAATGACGTTCATGGCTTTGTGCCAGAAAGGTTGGCGAAAAATTCTTTGTTTAGCACCGCTAGCGGGTACGGCAATTATCGCTGCCTGTGCCGTACTAACAGGCAGCCGTGGCGGATGGATGGGTATAGCCGCAGGAGCTGCGGCTCTTGGTATGGTGCTACTCAGTTTTCTCTGGGGGACTCGGCCAAGGTTGCGCATTCCCCTCATCCTTACTTTGATAATAATTCCGATAACAATAGCGTTAGCTATTCATTTCGTCCCTAAATTTCATCCGTTCGAACATCGTCTCTTATCCATCCTCGACACCCAGCACAGCTCCAACGCCTATCGCCTGAACGTTTATCGTTCCTCGTTCAAAATGTTTTTGGACAGCTGGTGGATTGGAGTTGGACCCGGCAACTCGACTTTCAAGCTGGTCTACGGGTTGTATATGCGCAGCGGATTTGATGCCCTTGGAACCTACTGCGTACCGCTGGAAGTCGCAGTTGAAACTGGCATCGTTGGGCTTGGCGTTTTTGGCTGGATGATTTTGGCGTCCTGTGCACGTGCTCACGAAAATTTCTGGAACAATAAGCATGGAAGCGAGCGCTGGTTGGCGGCTGGTGCAGCTGCTTCGCTGTTTGCCATGATGATTCATGGTCTCGTTGATACCGTTTATTATCGACCGCAAGTTCAGTTTCTGTTCTGGCTGCTAATCGCGCTTTGTGCATGTATAAAAGCGCCTGCTAACAATCTTTCTGCAGTTGAATTGGTGGCGGTAGAAGAAGACAAGAAAGAAAAGGCAAGTTAGCATACAGATGAGTATCATTGCTCTGCTTCAGGAATTCGATGGCAAGGAAATCGGTGAAAAGAAGGGCAAGCTGATTACCGGCAAGCTAATGCCTGGCTTGACGCAGAAGGAACTAAATACGGTGCAGGGAATGATTCCTTGCATGATACCGCCCGTGATGAGGGATGTTCTCAGTCTGACAAGAGGAATAAAACCTGGCTTGCAGGAGATTGATTTTTCCGGTTTGTCGTTGAATGAGGCCTTAGGAATGGATGATGTGTTTCCCCACGCCTTGCCTATTGCTGGGGACGGAAGCGGCAATTTTTGGGTTGTAGATCTCCATCCGGGCTCCAAGGATTGGGGGCCAGTTTTTTATGCCTGTCATGATCCGCCGGTTATCGTTTGGCAGGCAAAATCTTTTGAGGAGTTTGTCGCACAGTTGATCTCAAATGCTTGTGAAGAAGAGGGCAACCCGATTGAGCTGGTTATCGAAAAATATGCTTACCAAATTTATCACGATAACCCCAACGTGATCACGGCAGAGAAAGCAATACAAGCTGGCGATCCTGATTTCAGCAATTTCGCCCAGTCCTTGAAGAAAGGATACCTGTTCATCGATCTTCGCAGACCAAGAACGGGAGAGGGCTTCTCCTGGGGAAGATATGGTCCAGGAACTGAAATCAAAAGGCATGGTGAGCAACGTTTGTTTGCTTACAAAAAGCAGGCAGGATTTTTTGAAAAGTTATTTAGCCGTTAGGTGTTTTCGCTTGTGATTACACCAATGGCGGTATCAATACGAGCCATTACTTCGTTGAGCGGTCCGCTGGCATTGCGTTGGTACACCGCTAAATGAGCTTTGTCTAGAAGATCCAGCGCTTCGTTCAATCTTTCTGTCGGATCGAAGTTAGGAAATAACTTTTCCGGATGCTCGCTGCTGCCACAGGCTCGAGCTAACTTGCTCAGTTCCGTGATTGCTGTGTCTATTTCGCTGACTGCCTTTTGCTCTTTTGCGTTGACCGTACCAGCCTGGTTGGTCATTATGACTTCGCGAGCAGCTTCGAGATCGGATATTGCAGCCGCATAGTCGGGCTGGTAGTAGTCCTGTGCAAAAACAGCCGGCATCGAGGCTTGCAGCAGCATGGAGACGAAAAAAATGGAAAGGCACTTAAGGCCTTTGCGCCCGCATGAACTCATAGGTTTTTACCTCAGGAAAGATAGATCTTTTGACGAGCTGTTGCCGCGGGTGTTCCAGCCCTGTTCCATCTTTCTTAAAGCTGAGAATCTGTTCAATCAGGGAACAAAGGGGCTCTCAATTCACAGGCTCATCGCCTGAGGCAAATGCCGGGTCCGCAAAATCGTAAGCAGGGAGATCCGTTAGCCTCGGGTCCAGGACAGCTTTACCGAACGTAAAGTTGTAGACCACCTCCATACCCCGGGGCAGAGCATTGTTTATTTCATCATCGATAAAACAGCCTATACCGGTGGCATCAATATCGAGGGCTCTGGCGCTGAGATAGAAGAGCTGCCCAATGAAACCAGCCTCTTGATGAACATAGCGATAGGCTCTTTCTCCAAAATGTTCAAAAGCGCTTTGCATATCTGCAAGCAATGAGACAGCGAAAATCCCGTCAGATGCAATGTCCTGAAGGCAGCTCACGAATTTGGCATGTGTACGGACATCGCCGTCGTGGAGCAGAGTAAGCGTCAGCTCCTCTCGATCAAAATAGTAAACCCCTGTGCCAAGCCCATCAATTCGATGAACATATATAAGTATATGAATGTAGTATTGCTCTGGAATTTTTTGCCGGCTGGAATCGATTAAAATGCGGCCAAGACGAGCCAGGCTGCTGCGGGCTTGACCGTCCATGTCCACAGCTGAACGTCTTGTACGGACAGTCTGGTGAAAGGATGGATCGGACTTTAATTTATAGGATGTGCCCGCAAGCTCGATCGTCTCGAGCCCCGGATGAAGTTCCGGTTTTTTGAATTCAATGTTTCTGGACCGGCGTTGCCGGTATTCATCCTGGGTGATGCAGCCTGCTTGATAGACGGAATTGATAGAGGAGTATTTAAGTTCGTAGCTGGAAAGGACGTTGGGGTGGCCGGTGAAAGCGAATTTTGAGGAATCTTGTTCGGTAAATGCAGGCGGGACGCCCGCGATCCCGGGGGTGGTTTTAGACGAAGAGTTATAGACCGCGCATTTAGCAGGGGACGGGGTGAAAGGGATGCCAAGCGAAGCTTCGGTTTCGTTGTTCAAGTCAGGATAGATGGGAATCAGAAGCATTGGTTTTTCGTCGCGGTCGATGCCTAAGCCCAGGCAAGAGGAGACTTCTTGGTCCGAGAACTCAGCAATTACTTCAGCGCGCCAGCCAAGATTGGCTGCAGTCAGAGAGATCGCTGCGGCGGCATGTCCAAGATCCAGCTGGCAATAACGATAAGCCCGGTCGCGATACTTCCAAGCTTCTCGCCAGAATATCGAAGTAAGAGCGAGCATCAGCGGTGGTGCTCCCTCATCGCGTTCTAACTTGGACCATACCGATTCAAGAGTGTTCCCGCTGGATCTCTTCTCGAGCTTGTGCTCTTTCACATAATAATGGTAGGCACCAGAACTGATACCAGGCACTTCGCCTACTAATATATGTGTTTCCGTTGGGTGCAAATTTCCTGAAGATGGATTTACCCGCAGTGCCCATTTCTGCTCAGTTCCTTTTATCTGCTTCCATGCGCTTATAGACATGCTGAAGTAGAGCAAAGAGGACAGCGAGCTAAGCTTAAGTTCGACTGACTTTTCGCCTTCTGATAATCTCTTCTCAGATCGAATATTAAGCAAATGCATTCTATTTATAGTTTCGAAGAGCCCGAGATGATTTAAATCACTTTCAACGGGAAGCGCTATGCATGAGCTTCCTTCGTAATGCCGAAATGGATCAGGTTGCAGGGCCCAGTCGAGCCTGTGTGAACTAGAGTAGAGTCCTTCGAGTGTGTGCTTTGTAAATTCGTGATAGCGATAACTGATCGTTGCTTGGTAGCCAGATCTTCCTTCTGACATTTCCAGATGTCGCAGCCACTTAGAATCTGTCGGGGAAGGCTTACTTGTCATGCACACTCTTTTCGAAATCTTGTACCCGCAAGCTCAACAATATTCTCTTCAGTAAAGTCAAGGGATCGATACTAGGGTAAACCCTGTGGTCGCGAATTGCGGAAGCATATATTCTGCCATTAGAAGCCGCCGGCTCTATCGTATGGGCCGTGCGAAAGATTAACCAACCGGCGGCTCCGATATCTTTTACTAGTTGAACATCACCAGACAAAAATTTGTTTGGTGATTTTTTTGATGCTGAATCTTATGGAATGAATGCCACCACCCGTGCAGGCGCAGCGCTCGCCTTCGACAATGGCAACGGGAAGAATGCAGTCTTGAATCCATGCGGCGGGAGCTGATCCAGATTGCACATCTGTTGCACGACATAAAAATCACGTGCACGATGAGCATAATGCGCATCCCAGATCTTCTCTTTGTTTTTGGTGCGCATCCAATCTGCCACCATAATGTGAAACGGTCTGTCCCATCCTGTCGCATCGGTGCCACCAACTTTGACGCCATGGTCTGATAACCATCTGGCTGACTCGCCAATGAGACCCGGGTAGTTGTAACGCATCGGATCATTCAAAGCATACTTGTCATGATCGGTTCTGATTAAGCATGCGTCACCGTCTTTAATCGAGTGTTCAATGCGAGAAAGTTCAGTCTCGATATCAGCAACAGTGATTGCCGAGCCACTGCCTTTCTTACTCGAAAAATCCAGAACGAAGGTATCGCAGTAAAGTTCTTCCAGCGGTATTTGATCGACCGTCATTGCTGGCCTATCACCGCTTGTACTGCCGTAATGCCAGGGAGCGTCTACATGAGTGCCGAGATGGCTGGATATGGAAACATTTTCTTCCGCCCAGCCTTCTCCACAGGGCAAATCTGAGCTCTGGCACTGAAAGATCTGCTGCATTATCTTTGCACCGGCAGCATGATCTATGTACTCTATTTCGGGCGAAATGATGCGGTAAAGAGGCATCAATTGAGCTGGAAATTTCTCCTTATCTACAATTTCCAGTTTTCTCGTTAAATCAACCAGTCTCACAAGCTTCCCTCCAGCGGAAGCTCCGATTTTAACTGAGAGTTTTCAGCCTGTATGCCAGAAAAAGGCAAAGGTAAACAGGTTTTGTAATGCAAAAAGGGGGGTATCTATTAGTGTGCCATCAGGTCAGGCAGGATTGGGAAGATGAAACAGAAGTACTTCACTATTGACGAAGCAAGAGAGCTTTTGCCGCAAATCCAGGAGTTGATTGTCAAGGCTAATCGAGAACTAGATGATAAATCCACGCGCTTGCAAGAACTGAACAGGCGTTATTTGCAGGCTGAACTTGCCCTCGATGAATGCCAGATTCCTGATGATGATGATGACGAAAATTTGGACGAATTCCGACAGCAAAGGGCAAATTTCGAGCTGGCGATAAGTGAGCTTTCAAGAGAGCAGGCTGAATTTATTCGCTGCTTGGAATCATGGGTTGACAAGGTTAGTTCTCATGGGGTCATTCTGAGAAAAATAAAAGAGGGACTTATTGATTTCCCCGCCCAAAATGGTGAGTTCAAATATTTTCTTTGCTGGCAGTTGGGTGAACATGACATTACCCACTGGCATCTGGCAGACGACGGATTCATTGGCCGCAAGGCGCTCGTAACCCTTTCGGAATACTGCTGACAAGGTATTGTCAAGGTTTGTCAAATTTTTTCGGACATCAGCCAGCCAAGCACATTTAGACTGGATGAATTGATATCAGCTGTGTATAATTGGCTGTGTCTGTTGGCATATTTTTGCAGGTAAAAAAATGAGGTCAAACTTCCTTACTAAGTTCATGGCATTTTCTGTGCTGTTTTCTTTCGCCGCTGCACCGTCTTTTGCAGCAGGTTCCGCAAGCACAGTCTCAGTAAAAATTGGTTATATCAACCTGGCTCTTGTTAAAGCATCTTATCCAGAATCAGCCGGTTCTGAAGCACTGAGAGTCCAGGCTGAAAACCAGCTTCGTAGAGACGTTGAAGAAGGCAACAAGCAACTCACAAAGTTGCAAGAAGAGAAAAAGCCGAAAGAAGAACTGGAGAAAAAAGCGCAACAGCTTCAGACAGAAATAAATGCGAAGCAACGTGCTCTTATCGAATTGGTTCAAACACAACAACAAATTGCTAACCAGCAAATCGCTCAAGCAGTTGCCAAAGTAGCTAAGGAAAAAGGACTCGACATGGTCGTCGATGGTGCCGGCGTGTTCTGGGGCGGCGACAAAATCGTTTCTAGCGGCGAAGACATCACCGATGCTTGTGTCAGGCTTCTCTCACCAGCAGCAGCTCTCCGTTCAACCGGCGGCGGCTCTGGTGGTGCTGAAAAACCTGCAGCAGGCGGTAAGTAAAATAGCGACATCGCCTTGATGTCTGTTGTCTAGATAAGGGGTACATTTGGCTAAGATACCTGAGCGCAGGTCTGCTAAGAAGGCAGTGTCTACGTTTACCTGGCGGAGCGCTTTGCTCTGCCAGGCCTTTGCGTTAGGCGTTTCTCCTCTTTTGCCGCTATCTGCGATGGCACAAACGGCCGGTACCACCGGCACTACCACGACAACACCGCAAACAGTTGGCGGCACGACAATTCTTCCGACAGACGTAGTGCCTCTGGCTGACCGCGAAGCATACAAAACTCCAATCGGTGAGTTGCTGCAGTTGAAGATCATGCAGCGTCTCCCTTCTAATTTATACTTTTCGTCCAGCGTTGAAATCACGGGTCGTGATGAAACCAACCCGTTCCAGTTTCCGACAAAGCGTGCCCTTTTGGCGCAGCTTCCAAGACCGGCTATTTGGCGCACTCTGAACGGCAACCAGCAAGCAGGGCTTTACGATATTCTCGGCAAGGTTGCTCGTAACAACGCTATTTTCCGTATTCTGCCGAACGTCTCTGGTGGTTGGGCATTCACGCCGCACACCAGATTGTTCACTAACTACTTTATGATTCGCGACCAGCTGTCGCATAACAATGTATTGAATACCGTTATTCACTCCTATGCGATTGGCGTGCAGCACGATTGGCCGCTGGGTAGCAAAGGCAGCTTGCAGGCTGAAGTCCAAGGAAGAGAACTCTGGCAATTGCACCAACCTTCTGTATTCGACTTCCTTCCGGGCGTGACGTTATCTTATATCGTTAATCCGCGAACGGTTGCATTCGTAAATGCTCTGATGCAGATTCGCGGAAAGAATGTTTTTATCGGCAATGGCTCAATGAGAGAATTAGACCCATTCTTTACATGGGGCGGCCTCTATCAGAAGAACGGTTGGACATTCTCTGCTTCCAGCACATTTGTGCAGAACTTCCGTGAACCGTTCCACCACAATGCCTCAGTTCCTAAAAACAGCTACGTTATGATTTCGGACTTTGAAATTGCTCGCAGAATCATGAAGCAATATCCTGGTCTGCAAGCATTCATGAGGGCTGAACCGATTTGGAACTTTCATGCTCACAATACTCCATCGCTTTCCGGTATGGACTTCCGTATGTTCTTCGGTATGCGTTTTGCCATGGCGAAACCACCTTTGACTGCGACTCTGCAGCAAATCAGAGAACAGTTAAAACAAGAAACTGTTCCGGAAGGTCCAGCGACTAAACCCTCAGCCGAGCTTCCCACGGAGCCGGAAATTGCAATGAATCCGCAACCGATTCACGGCTTCATCGAAAGCAGTACGCTTGCGGAAACCTGTCAGCTGCCTGATGGTGAAATGCCTGTGATTGCGGAGGATGAGTCTGGCGATGAGAGCGCGGCAAACAATATGATCGCGCAAGAGTCAGGTGCCGCTGCAAATCAGCCTGAAGCTAATGCAAAGTCTCAGATGAATACTGAACTGGCAGATGCAAGCACAGCTGTCAACACAGCGGCAGATGCAGTTATTGCTGATGCTAAAGATGAGGCCCCTGCGGAAACACCAGTCGCGACAGCAAGTGCTAGCGTTTCTGCTGAGAAAGAGCCTCCAACAATAGCTGACGCCGGATTGAAGGCTCTTTCAGAGAAGACTGAACAAGATTACAAAGTAGCTTTCTCTTCCCTGCCAGTTCCGTTGCCAATTCCATCCAGCGCTCCATTAGCTTCACCGGCACCGGCGTTGAAAGCATTGCCGGCAGCTCCGCTGCCAAGCTCAGCCAGTCATCAGATCGCCGCACCGGCCGCCGCGATGAAAGCGTTGCCGCCAGCTTCGCTGCCAGTTCCTGCAAAGGGCGGTCTCACTGCGATAAAAGCTCCAGTCTCTTCAATTCCTGTAGCGCCACCAAGTTCTGCAAGCACAAATTCAACGATGGCATTCATTTACGTGCCACCGAAGCCGATGATGCCTAAGATGGACAGTGCCGCTGCCAACAAATTGATGCAGCCCTTGCAACAGAAAACGGCTCGTTCTCATACTGCTGAGTTGCCGCCGACAGCATTGAAAGCCTCAGAGAAGAAAGGGTCGATGACCTCGCCGGTTCCTGTTCTTGCTAAGATGCAGCCTGTTGCACCGAATGCGGTGCCGTCACCTGTCAGCGCGAAATTGGCCAAACCACTGGGAATTTTGCCCAGCGTTTCTGGTGAAAAAGCATCGGCTGAAAGTACTGTTGCTTCAGAAAAGACCGCGCCAGTTAAGCACCTTACTAATAAGGATGGTTCCATCGCAATTTCTGAAGCAAAGATGGATACTTTCGAAAGCGGCTCCAAATCAGGAACCGCCCGGCCGGCAACAGTTGCTAAAGCAGCCGAAGCCCCACAAAAAATTGCAAGTCTGCCTGCTTCAACAAATCAGATTCAGCAAACTGTAGTTGAAGACTCACACCAGAATTCTGCTCGTGAGAATGAAATGCTGCTTGCAAGCAACAAGATAACCAAGCTGGTTAATAATCCGCTGGCATCTAATCCGTTCCGCGCTCAGACTAATCCGCTGAGCTTGCCGGTAATCAGATCAAGTTCTGCAAGTCCTGCAGCTAGTGCACCATCGAGTGTGAAGTCTGCAGCACCGCAGTTGTCTTTGAAGACGCCAATAATTCCGGCTGTGCCTGCACCTGTTCCGGATGGAGAGAGCAATCCGAATGCAGTTTCTGGATTGTCTGAAGAAGAGATCAGCAGCAGCCCTAAGATTGCAATGGCAGTTTATGATTCGTGGCAATCTCCAGTTTTGGATGAACCTTTAATTGAAGATGCTTCTGCAAAAGCTCGCAAGTCTCATGGCTCCTCTTCTTACGACAGCTCCGCAGCTTTGCAGCAGAAGCAGCATGCTAAGCCAGAGAAGAAGCGAACAGATATGAAGTTGATTCCGCCATTCCCGACTGCAACGAAGGAATCCAAGGATTCACCACTTAAGGATCTGAAGATTCCAGTTCTCCCTGTACGCTAATTTTAGATACGCTTTTAGTTGCTAAAAGCAGCCTCCTCAGGAGATTTGGTAGGCGCGCCTCACGGGCGCCCGTCAACATTCGCTGTTAGAGGGCGCCCGTGAGGCGCCCCTACCATAACTAAGATTCGATCCTTGGCAGGAACGACGGTTGCTGAAACTTTCAGGTGGCTTCTAAGTGAATTTCAGATCGGTGTGTCGGAGCGATGTGTTTAAAGCGATCCCGCCGCAAGCAAGGCTTCGAATTCCGCAGTACCTTTCTTGCTAATTGCAGTCGCCGCATTGGCGAGATCCCATCCATCCAGAAGCGAGCTTTGCATTAACGCCGCATGTGAAAGTGCAGAATTTACACTATTGTCTCGTGCGAAATTTATTGCTTCTTTCGTCGCTGCAATTGCAAGTGGCGATTTGCTGGCGATAAGTTGTGCCACTGATTTAACGTGAGTATAAAGCTGCTCTTCAGTCTCAAAAACAGAGCTAACAAGTCCGAGTTCATAGGCGCGATCAGCAAGCAGTTTCTCACCAGTGAAGCACAATTCTCTGGCAATTCCTGAAGGAATAAGTTTTGGCAGGCGCTGTAAAACACCAAGGTCGGCCATCATTGCCAGATTGGTTTCTTGAACGCAAAAATATGCATTGCGAGAAGCGTAGCGCATGTCGCAAGCGCAAACCAGATCAAGAGCGCCTCCTATACAGGCGCCCTGTATTGCAGCTATAACCGGGAAGCGCAACGACTCTAATTTGCTGAAAATTCCTTGCAAATGCAATACGAGCCCACGCAATCTTTCTCTTTCGCGAGCGGTGCCCGTATTCAAATTTTCGTTTT
>JBIKOL010000093.1:0-35313 GCA_044358055.1 Obscuribacteraceae bacterium (SeqCode) | reverse complement strand
CAAGCATGCCGCCGTTATGGTCTTCCTTCAATCGGTAATGCGGCTCGGTCGCAATTAAAGGAAGCATTACAAATTTTACCGCTATCATTCAAACTTGCTTGCCGCCCGCTAGACCCGGTAAATATAGTTGAATTTCTAAGAATCCAGGAAGGTCCTCTGCCTGAGTGGGTTTCAAAAAAGCTCCTTGATGCAATTGGAAACGCTCCCGGTCTCAACGGCGAATCCTGGAATAAGGCATGGCGCGATTGCCTTGATAAACAACGAAGCTGGTTATTGAAAGATGATCCTTTTCTTTCAAGAGATACAGCTACGTTTATTGCCAAGGAAAAGATTGAGCAGCATAAAGTTTGGTTTCACGAATGCGTGCCTGCCGGCACTGATTTCATTGCTAAAGCAGAGGCTACTGAAATTTGCCAGAGAGTGGAACAATGGGCTCAAGACAAACAGAAAAGAACAAATGATCCAACAATATATGTGATATGCGCGGGTCAAGCACGCCTGCTCAAGCAGCTATTCTTGCAAGAGCCCGAAGAGCAAACTCCAATGGCACAGGTCTATAAGATGGTAGAAGCGGTGCTTTCGTATGGGTCGTCCGTCAGCGGGGCCGAAGCTGCCGATTGGGCCCTGGTCGATAAGCCTGGTCAAATTTGGGACAAAGCGCCTGTTGTAGTATGGTGGAGCTTTGCACAGACCGATCGGTCTGTTCCCAGACGATCAGTCTGGTCGGAATTCGAAATTGAGCAGCTGAGGCAGCACGGTGTAATTCTCGAAACTCTTGCGGAACGTCTGAAACGTGAGCGATTCTGCTGGACGATGCCGTTGCTCAACGCTGCCAATCAACTCATCCTGATAAAACCACGAGTTGTGGCAGGAGAACGAGCGGTTGCACATCCAATTTGGGACGAGCTGGTCTGCACGCTGGACGGGCATTCGATAAAAAAGATATCCTCCAAATCAAGCGAATTATTTTCGCAAAGCGGTTTGAATTTCGCCCGATCAGAAATCGAATGTGTTGAAAGCCAAGCAATTCCGCTTCCGGCCCCGCTCCGAACATGGCAAGTTCCGGCCGGGAAAATCAAAGCTAAAAATAGGGAATCATTCTCAAGTATTGATAGACTTCTCGGATGCGGATTAGCCTGGGTACTGAGATATTCCGGCAGCATGTATGAGCCAAAATCTCTGGCCATGCCACAAAAGCAGCAATTGATTGGCGTACTGGCGCATGCCATTGTCAATGAAATGTATAAAGCGAATAAGCAATGGCATGTACACGAAGCGCGAAAATACGCCGCACGACGAGTTAATGAGTTAATTCCGGAAATGGCAGCAACGCTTTTGTTGCCGGGGGCTCGTCCGCAATTGAGAGAAGCTACTGAAGCTATTCCGAAATCAATAGAGCAATTGGTTGAATTTTTGAATCACTCAGGCGCCGAAGTGGAAGATACTGAAATTCCACTGGCTGCAAAAATTAATGAGACAACAATTCTGAAAAGCACACTAGATATGTTGCTGAGACTGCCATCAGGTACGCGAGCAGTGCTCGATCTCAAATGGTCATCATCACCGTATTTTTATCGCAAAAGACTGGTCGAAGGCACAGCCATTCAATTAGCAATTTACAGCTGGCTTGCTCAAGAAAGCGATGAGCAAAGCAAGCAATCTAATATTGTCCCGCTTTTTAAGAACTTGCAGCAACCATTACCCCCTGCCGGATATTTCATGCTCAGGCAAGGAGATTTGTATTTTACTTCCGATGGCGTTTTTCCAAGATTTACACTCATCAGAAAAATGGAGCGAGATCTCGATGAAACGTGGAAGCTCACCCTTGAAGCTTATCAGCGCGAACTTGCTCAATTGCAATCGGGAAAAATAATTGCTGCGGGAATAATCAACCATGACGAAATAACGCTAGAAGATTTTGTACATCCAGTTCTTTCAGAACCACCCTGTAATTTTTGTGAGTTCTCTCATTTTTGCGGATTGACGGAGCTGACATGAGTGTAGCAACGAAGAAAGAGCTGAAATGAGCAAAGCAAATGAGAAAGACCTGGCAGAAGTAGAAATTGTCGGAGCAAGTGCCGGCACCGGTAAAACAACGCGTCTATCTCTGGAGTTCTTGCGCGCGGTTGAAGGTGCCGAGGGGCAGCGGCCAATCGACCCTACCCGAATCATCGTTTGCACATTCACAAATAAAGCAGCCGATGAACTGTCGTCGCGCATAAGACAAAAACTATTTCAATCGGGAAAGATGGAAGAAGCACAACTTGTACTTGCGGGGTATGTCGGCACTGTCAATAGCATTTGCGGAAGCTTGCTTCGCGATTACGCGATGGAGGGAGGGCTTTCACCTGATCAAGAAGTGATACCAGAGGAAATGGCAGCCAATCTGTTTGCGCTGGCAAGCGAAAAGGTTATTGACGCTTACGCACAACGCATAGAAGTGGTGGCACGCCGTCTTTCTTTCACGGATGCAGCAGCAAAATCACGCTATCAAAAGCGCGCTCACTGGATGGAACACGTACGCAACATTTGCTCGCTGGCAAGAGCGAATGCTCTGAATGCAGCAACTCTAAAAGCAAGCGCTCAAAGTTCATGGCAAACGATGAAACCATATCTGGGGCAATCGCAGCAACATTTTGACGCTAATCAGCTCGACGAGCTTCTTTTGTTTGAGCTTGAAAGAACAATCGACAAAATCGACACTAGCAGCGACCAGAGTGAGCTAACGGCAAAAGCACTGAAAATTCTTCGCGACTGCCATTCTCGTGCCCGCAGAGAAGGGATGAGATGGAATGATTGGGCGGCTATGAAGAAACTATCCATTGGTGCTAAAAGCAAGCCGGAAATAGAGAATTTGCTGAGCGCCGCAGCAATTGTGCACCTACACCCAAGGCTTCATGATGATTTGCAAACGTACTTGCAGGAGATTTTTGAGTGCGCGGCGGAGTGCCTGGACGCATATCAATCTTATAAGCGAGCCCATGGGCTTATTGATTTTATTGATCAGGAGTATTTAACCCTTGCCCTGCTGGACAAGCAAGAAGTGAAAGATTCCTTGCGCTCCCGGCTTGATCTGGTCTTGATTGACGAATTTCAAGATACAAGCCCGATACAACTTGCCTTGTTTTTAAGGCTTGCCTCGCTTTCAAAACGATGCGTCTGGGTTGGAGATGTGAAACAAGCCATCTACGGATTCCGCGGAACAGATCCACAACTAATGCAGGAAGCGGCATCGGTGTTTAAGCGCATGGATCCGCTTGAAGCTTCGTACCGATCGCGTCCTGAGCTGGTTCATTTTTGCAATGAGATTTTTGGACGTGTCTTTCCTAATTTCGGTATCGATGAAGCAGATGTTCTGATTCGTCCGTCGGGCACCAGAGCTAGTTCAAGCAGCCCTACCCAGGAGCTTTGGAATTGCAATGGTGCTCATCTCGACGATTGTTTTGCGTCCTTAGCCTTAGCGGTAAAAACTTTTCTGGAGAACAACGCCAGTACAATCGAAGATCCTGAACTGCGTGTTGATAGACCAGTTCGCGGTTCTGACATCGCTATTCTCTGCAGAAAAAATGATCACTGTGCAAAAGCGGCAGCAGCGCTGGCGAAAGCTGGTCTAACGGTAGCGATGATTCGTGATGGATTGCTTGATTCGCCGGAATGCATTCTGGCTGTTGCTACGCTGAGATACCTGATTGATGCGAATGATAAGTTTGCGCTTGGGCAAATTGTACATCTCACACATGATTACAATAAGGGCAATCAATCAGCCTGGTTGTCCAAATGGTTGGATGCAGGCAGACAACAAGACAGGCTTCTTCCACACAATGAACAATTGCAAGCAGCCCGCAAACTTTTGCCAAATTGCACAATCAATGATGCGTTGAACCTGGCTCTTAATCAAGGCTTGGTTCTGGATATGGTTTATCGCTGGGGAAGCGTGCCTGAAAGATTAGCAAAGCTGGATGCTCTCCGAGGACTTGTTGTAGAGTACGAAGTCACTTGTTCTTTATCCAAAACTCCAGCTACTATCGTTGGCTTCCTTTCCTATCTTTTGCAACTCGAAGAAAGCGATCAACCGGCAAGTACAGATCTTGATGCGGTGCAGATTCTCACTTATCACGGTGCAAAAGGACTTGAGTGGCCTGTCGTTATTTTGACGGATCTGGATGCGGAGTCTGCTCCAAAGGTACACAAAGATCTGTGCAAAATCTATGTGGAATCTGCCGAGTCGGTATTTGATATTGGGGACCCTCTCAAGGGCAGATGGATTAGATTCTGGCCCTGGCCTTTTGGCTCGATTGAAAAGGACGGAGAGTTCGAAAATAACGCAAGCCTATCTCCGGAGTTTGCGAAAACAAGCAGGCGAGCGCTGGCGGAAAACACGCGGCTTATGTATGTAGGAATGACCCGAGCAAGAGATTTGCTTGTTCTTGCACCATTTATTGGCCGGCAAAAAAATAACAGCGGTACTCAGTGGCTAGATGAACTGAGCGTCGGCGGCAAGCCGATTTTGAAGATCGCCGATTTGGAAGACGGAGTAGCTCAAATTGAAATTGAGAAAACGCAACGCAAGGACAGGTCAACACATGTCTTGAAAGTGTCATCTTATGCAAGCAATGAAGAACAGTTCAATACACTTAAAGTAGCGCCGCAAATTTTTGCTCCCAAATCAATCAATCAAGGTGCTGATGCCGACGCCTCTAAACCACAGTACAGCATAAGACCGAGCGGCTTGACATTAATACCAAGTGAATATCCCCTATCCATCAAAACATTCGATCTAGGAGAACGAATTGAGAAAATTGGCGATGCTGACATGTCTCTGCTCGGCGAATGTATTCATGCATTTTTAGCTAGCGACAATTTCGAAAATGAGAAAAAGAGAAGACTAGATCAAGCAAATCGTTTACTCGAAATATGGGAAATCAAGGAGCTATCAGGTGTTGATTTAATTTGCATGAGCGATCGTCTTTCAAATTTTCTGAATTCCGAATTTGGCAAATACGATGTCTATACAGAATGCGTCGTGACCGCGAAGCGTGGTCAACAGAGGCTTCGCGGCTCCATCGACTTGCTCGTAGAAACCATGGACTACTTGCATGTGATCGATCACAAATCGTTTCCCGGAGCAAGGGACAGCTGGGAAAAGAAAGCACTTTCATTTGCACCACAGTTGCTCGCTTACAAAGAAGCACTTGAGCAATCGCATAGAAAGCCAGTCAGCAGGCTGTTTATACATCTGCCTGTTGTTGGGAAGCTAATTGAAATAGTCAGTTCAAACTACAGCGCTTAATTTGCTAACCTGCTGCCGATATAGAGCTTCGTATTGCGGCACGATTACTTCGGCGGAGAATTTTTGTCGCGCTTGAGCTTTTGCTGAGCTACCCAGTTTTAGGCGCAGCCTCTTGTCTTCGATCAGCCTGTCGATTGCAGCAGCAAGATCCAAAGAGTTTCCCGAAGCGACCAAAAGGCCTGATTCTCCATCCTCAATAACCTCTGGAATTCCACCGACAGAAGTGGAAACACTTGGACAGGAGAAGAACATTCCCTCTAGAATGCTAAGGCAAAAACTTTCGCTCGCGCTTGTATATACACCAATGTCAGCCGCTTGCACGTAGTCTTCTATATCAGTGATGTTCTCTCGAACGATAATGGAATTTTCCAAACCCAGGCGGCGCACAACCTCAACAAAAGGTGCAAAACACGAACCCGCGAGAACAAGAAGCTTGAATGATTCCCCCCTCGCCTTCTTCAGATGAGCTACTGTTTCGAGAAGAAGATCTATTCTCTTAACAGGACGCAAATTGGAAGAATGAATCAAGAGCACCTGTTCATCTCGAACGTCGAGTTCTTGTCTCACCTCCTCACGAGAACGCTGCGGAATGCCTGGTTCAAAAAAATTGTGAATCACTTCGATTGGCCCATCAAAACCAAGAACACGACGTGTTTCATTTTCAAGCCATTTTGAGACTGTCGTTACTGCGTCTGACTGCTGAAGTGCATGACGAATAGCGGGTCCATAGCCAGGATCCGCACCAAGCAAGGTAGTATCTGTACCATGCAATGTTGTAATAAGCGCCGGCTGATGTTCTGATTGCAACATGCATAGAGCCAGCGTGGCGGCAGTTGCATGCGGCACGGCGTAATGCACATGGAGAACATCAAGTTTGTACTTACGGCTTACTTCTGCCATTTTTACGGACAGCGGCAAAGTGTAGTCCGGATATTTGAACAAGCCATAGTCATTGATGACAACAGGGTGGAAATAAATATTTGGGGAGCATGGCGGAAGTCGAAAAGGGCGCTCATAACTAATGAAGTGAACCTCGTGCCCGCGTTTTGCCAGTTCTTGTCCAAGAGTTGAGGCCAGTACACCACTGCCGCCCACGGTTGGATAGCAGGTGATGCCTATTTTCAACGGTCTTTCTCTATTCATCAGAAATGTCGCACTCCTCTGCCGGCGTGTGAAAGGGAATAAAATATGAGCGGATCGTTCGAGAATAAAGCTGCAGCATAGTCAACGCCGGCTCTGGCACCCCATAGTCTAGCGCGCGTCAGCTGCAGGTCAATATAATTGCGCGTACCTGCTTGTGACTGGTGCGCATTCATCGCTGCAGTCCAGGAAGAAATGATTTCCGGGGCCGAGACATCAATTAATATGGGCAGCTCGTCTTTTGGTTCGCCATCGGGCGTCACCGCATAGTAAAACAATTGCTCGATTGAATGCGGCTCCAGATCCATTAGATCAGCAAGACCACCATATCTGGCAGCCCGGCTTGCATCGCGCACAATTTGACCCAATCTCGCATGGTCGGGATGCTGATTATCAACACAGCTGGTGACTAGAACTGTAGCCGGTTTGACCTGCCGAATTATTCTGGCAATTTTCATCGTATGTTCACTGCGCATTTGAAGTTTCGCATCGCCATCGAGTTCAATAAACTGACATTGAGCACCGAGTAATCTGGCGGCTTCCAGTGATTCTTGCGCACGCTGCTCAGCGCTGCCACTCGTGCCCGCTTCGCCTTTGGAGCAGACTACCATATAAACAGACCGACCGGTCTGAATTTCTCGGGCGATGACGGCACCACAGCCGAATTCGATATCGTCCGGGTGTGCACCAAACACGAGTACTGAATTTTCACTGGAGTTCGGTGTAGGCATCATCGGCTCTCTCCACGCTATCTCTTTCCACATACTCTATCTCAGGGGCGTCTTCCTTGCGCAAATAACCCTGTTCTCCAGCGCCTGCAACATAGTGAGTGCAATGTATCACAGACTGCATCCAGCGCAATCTGTTGTCGCGAGCAGGGCTCACCTGAACCTTCGTAAACTCTTGCTCAGGAACATTGATGTAAACATCTCCACCCTCGTGCAATTTCATTTGCCCGTCCAGATAACGAGCACGAACAATTTCATTCTCGTAAGGTATATCTACAAAACAATCAAGCAAATCGCAAGCCCGAGCCCGAAATTCGGGATCGCTCGAGCGCATTACCGTTATGCCGTCAAGCAAACCCATTCCTTTATAAACTTCCAGGCAGAAATCAGCTACCTTGCCTGCATTTACTTGCTTGAAAATATTGATGAGCGGATGCCCAACATAGTTCGGCAACTGCGCTGTCGTCTTCTCTTGCCAGCCGGCTTGAATCCGCTTCAGATATAACGGTGAGAATTTGCGCTGAGTTTTGTTCTCAAAAGCGAAATTCAGCATGGCAGGCTGATTTGTCGTGCGGTGCGGAAGTATCGTTCTGGTTTCGCGCGGGTCGTGATCGCTGTCATGATAGAAGAAAACAATCTCGCCACCAATTTCAGCCTGTAAACGCTTCGCAGTTTTAATTTTCGCCACCAGAAACCGCTTAGGAAAGAATCCACAGGGTTGTTGTCCGAAACATATTACCGGTGCACTCATGATTTCAGGATTCCCTCATCTTGCCTTTGCCTTTTGCCCATATCGATAGATGCTTGAAACAAAAGACTGAGACCGATACAGATTGTGCAACCTATTAATGGATACCACAAATAAGATACAAGATTTATTGCAAATAGCCAGAATATGCATGCCTGGGAAAGCAGTGAAGCCCAAAAAACGGCATTGCCGTGAACTCGCTTAACAAAAAAGGCAATCATAAATATCCCCAGAATAACGCCATAAAAGATAGACCCGAGAATATTCACCGCCTGAATCAAATTCTCAACCAGATGTGCGTACAAAGCAACGCAGATCGCGAGAAGCCCCCAGAAGACCGTAAAGATGCGAGCGACGACAAGACAAGTCTTATCGCTTGCATTGCGCCAGATAAAGCGATATATATCAACACTGGAGCAAGCTCCGAGCGCATTGAGTTCAGCAGCTTTAGACGAGAGCGTGGCAGCGAAGAACGCCGCAATCAGAAGGCCGATCATACCGTGAGGAAACTGCTGCAGTATAAAGGTAATGAAAACATAGTCAGCATCATTAGCTTTTTTTGCTTCTTTATTCGCTGCTTTTATTTTTTCGCTGGCTCTATCTCTAATAGAACTCATTTGCTCTTGTGTATTGAGAGCCTGAGCGAATGCCAACTTAGCATTAGCATCATCGCCTCGATGTCTTGCATCCAGCCACTGCATAAGCTGCTTTCGCTTCGATTCGTGCAAGTTCGAGTATTTGTCCTGCTCCTCAGCCACGATTTCAATATTAGAACCGGATGCTTTATCAAAAAACAATGGCGGTTTTTCAAACTGGTAGAACACAAATATCAAAACGCCGATCATCAAAATAAACAGCTGCATTGGAATCTTGCACACGGCATTGAAAAGCAAACCGAGCCGGCTTTCGCGCAGGGAGGATCCAGTTATATAACGTTGCACCTGTGACTGGTCAGTACCAAAATAGGAAAGCATCAAAAACGAACCGCCCAGCAGCCCTGACCAAAACGTGTACCTTTCCTGCGGATCAAGGGAGAAATTCACCGCATTCATTTTGCCCAATCCGCCCGCCAGGCTGAGAGTGTCACTGATGTTTAGTTGTGCAGGCAAGCTGGACATAATGAGCATCATTGCCGCAATCATGCTGGCAGTAATAATTCCAAATTGATATTTTTGAGTCAGCGTTACTGCGTCGCTTCCACCAAGCGTAGTGTACAAGGTGACAAGCAATCCGCTGCTAATGATGGTCAGATGAAGCGGCCAGCCAAAGACTGTAGTTAAGACAATCGCAGGCGCATAGATTGTCAGCCCGGCCCCCAGCCCCCTTTGAACTAGAAATAAAATGGCACCAAGAAGGCGCGTTTTCCCATCGAAGCGTTTTTCTAAATACTCATATGCAGTGTAAACGTTCAGCTTATTGAATATCGGCAGAAAAGACCTGGCAATGATAATTAGAGCCAGCGGAACTCCAAAATAAATCTGGACAAAACTCAGTCCGCCGAGATACCCCTGACCCGGAGTAGAAAGAAAAGTAACCGCACTGGCTTGGGTCGCCATAACGGAAAGCCCGATCGCGTACCAGGGAGTCTGCTTCTTTCCTTTGAGATAGCTATGCAAGTCACGCCTGTCGCGTGTATGCCAGATGCCGTAAAAAGCGATACCGAGAATCGAAACCAGGAGCACTATCGTGTCGAGGTTGTTCATCCAGAGAACCTCGTCAACAGGATAAGGAAACTAAGCCAAATAACGAAGCTGCAGATAACGAAAGTGTAGGCACCATTCCAGGACTTCGGCCAGGGTAATCCTGTATTTTCTGTTTCCGGGGATTCGTTATCGCTGTGCTTGCTCATTTCTTAATCGAGAGGAGATTGGCGAAGAGCCGGTATGCTCCTGGTACACCAGAGGGGAGCTGTCGGAAGAACCCGAGGCCGGTATAAATGTAATGGCCCTTGCCATATTGCGCCACAAGCAAAGCACCTTTGAGAGGCGCCTCGCCCGGGTCACTGAATGCAAGTATGGGAGTGAAATGTTCGTCCCATTGATTTGGGAAATACAAGCCACGTTCCTGCACCCATCCATCAAAATCGGAAGCGCTGATTTTATTGGGTGAATTCAGCACCGGATTATCTGGTGCTAAAAATGTGGGTGCGGCTTTTTCATCGGTAATTCGATCTGCAGATATATGAATATCATATGGGGAAAACTTGCTTGCTTTGAGATTGTCCGGGCGATTATATTGAACAATGAGCGTGCCACCATTCTCGACATAATCAAGTAAGAGCGGCATCGCATCGCCAATTTTGTTGCGCACATTTAGAGCTCGCACACCCAGAACAACAGCATCCAGTCCTTTTAATTGTTCCGGCTTCAAATCGGCGTCGTCAAGCATTCGCACCTCATATCCCATTTGCTTAAGATGCTCAGGCAAGCTATCACCGGCACCAGGAAGGTACCCTATGCTGCGCCCTCGGGTTTGCATATCAAGGCTGATTGCTTTCAGAACAGCAGGAGGCTGCAGCAGTTGGATTGGAATGTGCGTATAGCTTACTTCTTCATGCTGATTGCAATAACGGGCGCCTTTAAGCTCAGCACAGGCGGTAATTTTAGCGAGATCCATATTTTTCGGAGCGATAATCTGGAACTTCAGCTTCACACTGTCAGCTACCTTGCTCAATTGAAACGACTGGCTTTGAGGGCTGCTTTTCCATCCGGCAGGTAAGTTCAGTTGCAACTGACCACTAGAGTTTGCACGGGCAGATTTTACTTCTACTTCGGCGCTTCCGGATTCACCAGGGTGCAATAAAAGTATGTCTGAACTGAACTTTAATGATACCGGCGGAATTACATTCATTCGTTCTTCTGTGATTTTGCCGGCAGCATCTTTGCCTTTGAAAACCGGCTCATCGTGCACGAGAAGAGTGTGTCCATCGATTTCGAAAATTTCTTCCATCGGAAAAGCCGGAGGGTTCTCGGGTGCCCCGATCAAATGCGTATCGTCTACGCCAAAGGTCCCAGCCGTCCCTTCTTTTCTGAGCCACCAGGGCTGCGTAAGAGGCGTAGCAACGGGCAAAACTTCAGTGGAATCGAGAGTAGTGCTCTGGTGTTCATGCAGCATTACCCCCTTTTTTAGTTCCTTTTTCAAAGAAGGATAGCGCACCGCAACCCAGCGAACAGGATATTTGGAAGCGAGCCGAACCTCATGATGAACTTTTATCGTCTCGCCTGGGACCACATCACGTTCCGAAATTGTTGATTCAACCTGCAAGCCCAGACAGTCTTGAAGGATATGCTCGACCTGTCCCTGCTTCTCTTTGACGACAGGATCATTCGAGTTCAACGCATTCAGCTCATGACTCAGTTGAAGTAACGCAGGAACGCTCGCAGCAGCATCTTCCTTGTTGAAATGAGCGATAATCGAATCTATTGATTTTTCAATAGTGTCTCCACCCTTTACACGATGCCAGCTGCAATCAATCCCATCCATAATATCTTTGCTTGCTTTTTCGCCATCCAGCACATGGAATGATTCCATGCGATCGCCACCTGTGGCTCCAGATATTTTCCAATTGTCAAAGCCCTGCGTTTTATGCATCGCACGGCTCTTTCCTGCAATATCGGTAAACAGCTCCCCTGATACTGCATCTCTGCCACCGATGTTTTCTTTGAATGCTTCAATTCCAACAGCTTTGTCTTTCTGGAACATGGAGACGTTCCACAAAATACGTCGTGCCTGCCATGGCGCTAAACCCTGCTCTGGAAATGCTTTTGGATCGCCAGACAGCTTGAATGCTTCCATGGCAAGTACGGCCGATGCCGTGTGATGTCCATGGGTTCCACCTGGACTGGGCGAGAAACGAGTAATAATCACGTCAGGCCGAAACTCTCTGATGACATGGACAATGTCGGAGAGGACTTCTTTTTTGTCCCAGACTTTAAGAGTCTCGTCATAACTTTTTGAGTAACCGAAATCAATGGCGCGTGAAAAGAATTGCCGGGCACCGTCGATTTTACGAGCAGCAATCAACTCTTGAGTGCGTGCTACGCCTAGCTTCGCACCCAAATCTGGACCGAGCACATTCTGCCCGCCATCACCTCGCGTAAGCGATAAATAGGCGGTTCTATAATTTCTTCCCCGCGAAAGATAGGCCAATAACTCCGTGTTCTCATCGTCAGGATGAGCAGCGACATACAAAACGCTGCCCATCTGACGAAGACTTTCAAGTTCATGCAATATTGCTGTCGAGTTTCCTGGTTTCATTTGAGCTTCGGCGAATCCACCCGAGGGACTGGCAAGTAAACACATGCAGCAAAATAGCAAGAGTACACGCCACATTCTCCGGAAACGCGGCTGAGGGAGTTTTGTGGCATCTGCGATTCTCACTTCAGATGCGACATGAGGTCTGCATTCAATTTCACGTATCCAAGGTCGTTGGCTTTTTCAGCCAGCTCTGTGGAGTGTTTTGATGCAGCAATTGCTCCTTCTTTGTCGCCGAGTTTAGCAAGGATTTGTGCTTTCACATAATTGGTGAAGAACGCATCGCGTTGCGCCACTGCCTCATCAGCCCACTTCTTTGCCTTTTGCAGATCAAGCCCATGATTCAGGTAGAACTGAGCAGCCTGGAAATATGGTTTCTCCTTTGAGTCAGAAGCCATTACTTCTTCGATTTGAGCTTGCAATTTCTTAGCGAATTCAAGATCCATCTTTATTGGTACTACTGTTTTATCCCAGGCGAGACGAATTTCGCCGGACTCATCACGGAGATCATTGAACTCGATGGTGAAAGTTTCGATGAGCTGATCTGTCTTGATGGGTTTTACTTTGAAGCGCACAAGGTCTTGCTTTTCATCGTACTTGTATGCGCCCCATTGTTCGGGTCCTTTGTTTATTATTACGGTCCATTCGTCCTTATCAGGAATTGTCATCAAAGCATAAGTCCCTGCAGGAACTTCATGACCATTGAGTTTTACATTTGTGCTGAATGTGATTTTAGTGGCCTGATTGGCGCCAGTACGCCAGACTTTCCCATAAGGCACGAGCCCGCCGAATACTTCGCGTCCTTTAACACTTGGACGTGAATAAACTATTTCAACATCAGTGAGTCCGATACGTTGTTTTAATGTGCAGCCCGGACTGGCGGCAGGAAACTCTACTTTCTGCATTTCAGCTTTTGCTCCTGAACTAAAAACAAGACCGCAAATGACTACCGATAGAACAGTGATTTTCTTGAGATTCATCATGCTTTCCAATTCACCAGACTAGTGACGATTATTGCTGGCACTGAGTGCCGCGCTACTTTAATGGTACTAGTAGTCGAGAATATTTTCGGAGACTTTGCGGCTTTGTACATGACAATTCGCAGCTGGCTCGAACTGGAAAAGCCGCTTGGAATCAACCTGCAGCCAGCAAAGAATCGGGGTTCGGACTATTTTTGATTCTCCGACTCAATTGAATTTTAGAAACAATTTAGCTAGAACGCGCTTAAGAAGCCGTTTTCAACAGGAATCTTTTCAACTCAGACAACAACTAAACCCAGGTAAAAACTTATAATTCAAGATTGTCGCAGTAGAGTAGACGAAGTGATGCAAAAACAAGCCACAGTTTTCATTAGTAAATTGCTCATTTTTGTGAGCACCATATTTTTTTCTTACCCGGTAAGTGCAGAAACTCCAGGCAGCCACACTAGCCCCGCATTAACAACAGGTGCAGCCAGATGGACAGCAGAAAAGGCCAATAAATGGTACAGCGAACATAAGTGGATAACAGGTGCAAACTTCCTGCCTAGCAGCGCCATAAATCAGCTGGAAATGTGGCAAGCAGATACGTTCGATTCAGCAACGATAGATCGCGAACTCGGATTTGCCGAGAACATCGGCTTTAATACCATGCGTGTTTTCTTGCATAGTCTTGCATGGAAACAAGACTCAGAAGGATTCAAAAAAAGAATTGATGAATACTTGAGCATTGCAGACAAGCATCATATCCAAACCATCTTTGTCTTCTTCGATGACTGCTGGAACAAGGAACCGGCCGCTGGCAAACAACCGCCAGCCAAGCCCGGTATTCACAACTCTGGATGGATACAAGATCCAGGGCAAAAACAATCGAGTGATCCTTCTGTTTTTCCATCGCTGGAAACTTATGTAAAGGACGTGCTCAAAACCTTCGCGCACGACAAACGCATCTTGCTCTGGGATTTATACAACGAACCAGGAAATTCCGACAAAAAGGATGCCTCGTCTCAGTTACTAAGCCAAGTTTTTAAGTGGGCGCGTGAAGCGAATCCGGATCAACCACTTAGCGTCGGTGTCTGGCTATGGGATCTCGAACATCTGAATACATTTCAAATGCAAAACTCAGACGTGATAACTTATCATGACTACGAAGAACCTAATTGGCACCTGCGCGTTATACAGTTGCTGAAAACTTCTGGACGTCCTTTAATTTGTACAGAATATATGGCGCGTACAAGAAACTGCCGGTTTGCAAATACGCTCCCAATGCTAAAGAAGGAAAACGTAGGAGCAATTAACTGGGGTCTCGTTTCCGGTAAATCGAATACCATTTACGCCTGGGATACGCCTGTTCCAGGAGGAGAACAACCAATCGAATGGTTTCATGATGTCTTCTTTCCAGACGGTAAGCCATACAGGCAAGACGAAGTTGATTTGATCAAAAAATTGAATACGGAAAAATAGAACGTCAATTAATAGAGAAAGAAATGAACAAACAAACGGTATGTCTCACAATATCACTGGCACTCATTTCTATGCTGCCAGGCTCGGTCTGCTCATCAGCGCAAAATAACAAACAAGCGACTGCAAGTGCTAACTCCCTCATCCCCGACCGTAAAGGTTTTCACAAAATGATAAATGGAAAGCAAGCCGACTTATTTGTTTTGAAAAACAAAAACGGCATGAGCGTGGCGATTACCAGTTATGGTGGGCGCATAGTCAGTTTGCTAGTGCCCGACAAAGACGGCAAATTCAGAGACGTTTCCATCGGGTACAAGACAGCCGACGATTACTTAAAGGCGAATGAAGCATATTTCGGCGCAACCATCGGGCGCTATGGAAATAGAATTGCGAAGGGCAAATTCACGCTGGACGGGAAAGAATATACGCTTCCGATTAATAATGGACCGAATTCACTGCATGGCGGCAAGAGTGGCTTCAATGCCAAAGTCTGGGACGCAAAGCAAATAGATGATTCAACACTTGAGCTGAAATACACTTCGAAGGATGGCGAAGAAGGTTACCCGGGTAACTTGCAAACGAAGGTAATTTTTCACCTGACACAGGACAACGAATTGGACATCAGTTATGAGGCGCACACCGATAAGAAAACCGTCGTCAACCTGACCAATCATTGTTACTTCAACTTGAACGGTGAAGGCAGCGGCACGATTTTGGATCACTTGATGCAAATTGAAGCAGACAGCTACACTCCAGTTGATGAAACATTGATTCCTACTGGAAAAATTGAACCGGTTGCTGGAACTCCGTTTGATTTCACAAAGCCAACAGCAATTGGTGCACGCATCAACGAAAATTCGGAGCAGCTCAAGAATGGAAAGGGATACGATCACAATTTTGTTTTGCGCAAAGGCAAAACATCAGACATGAAACTTGCCGCAAAAGCTATCGGCAACGATTCGGGAATCGTCCTGGAAGTATTGACGCAAGAACCTGGGTTGCAGTTCTACAGTGGAAATTTCATGCAGTCCGAGAACACTTTGAAGAGCGGTGCCAAAGACGATTTCCGAACAGCGTTTTG
The DNA here is from genome assembly GCA_044358055.1 of Obscuribacteraceae bacterium (SeqCode). Lineage (GTDB taxonomy): Bacteria > Cyanobacteriota > Vampirovibrionia > Obscuribacterales > Obscuribacteraceae > JAIEPM01. The sequence continues at coordinate 19,634 of JBIKOL010000093.1, read as the reverse complement.
CCTGGAGACGCAGCATTACCCGAACTCACCAAATGAGACGTCATTCCCTTCGACTGTACTCAGCCCAGGGGAGACGTATCTGAGCAAAAGTGCGTACAGGTTCTCCGTCAAGAAATAAACAGGGAACTACAAGGGGCGCCTAAGATTCGAACCCGGTAGGGGCGTTCAAGATCGATCCTGCTAAGGGGCGTCTAATACGAACCTTGTAGGGGCGCATTAGCAACAAAGCTCGGTCTCTTTTCTTGAGAACCGCAACAATAGAAGCAAAATCAAGGATCCAAAGACTTCGGTATGTGATAATCTTTGAGCGATTGGTGCAGACTTTCGGCACCTTTCAAGGGCGTCGCTTCGATCGTTCGGGAAAATCACTTACTAATGTCTTTGTTGATTGGGCGCTCAATGCTTCTTCTCCTGATAACGTTGTGCGCGTATTGTCTTGCGCAGACAGAGGCAGAGTGCGCAGCTGACAGTACTTCCAACTCAAACACCCCTGCGCTCCGTGAACCTATTTTGCCGGTGTATTCGCTGAGCGCCTCTGTCAACACCGCAATAAAAAACTACCCGACCTTGCGCGCGGCAAGAGCGCGTGTCGACCGAACCGGAGGAGAAGTAAGTCTTGCGAAAACAGCGTATCTCCCTTCGTTCGATGTTCTTGCACAGGAAATAAGAACTACCACAAACAACGTAGCCGGAACGATTTTTCCTCAGCCACTAAATGTCATTCCGACTCAAACAGGTCCTGCGAACGACACATCCTCGTTTAAGAGTATTTTTGCCAGCGATTATGGCGTCAACTTTTCGTGGCTTATCTATGACTGGGGCCAGCGTCATTCGAAAGTAATGGTTGCGCGTTCGCAGATGTCGCAGGCAAACGCAAATATGCGTTTGACAGAGCTGGATATCGCAAGCGCTGCAGCAGATGCGTATTTAACATCCGTGGAAACAGCGGAGACTATCAAAGCACAGGAAGCTGTTGTTGAACGCATGCGCGCATACAATTTGATCGTTCACACACTGGTAAATAAAGGATTGCGACCAGGCGTTGATGCTTCCAGAGCAGATGCGGATCTCGCAGCGGCCAAAATGAGTTTAATTGAAGCTCAATCAGCATCGCAACTTGCGGTGGTAGATCTCGCGGAAACCATGGGAATTGCAGGAGCAAAAATAAACGTCGAAAATGGTCCCTGGATCAGGCGACCATCACGTGAAATTCCTCTCGTTGCAGCACCTGAGAATCACCCACTTGTACTATTGAAAGGTGCTGCAACTGCCACTGCTCACTCACAAGTTATTTCAGTTCAGAAGATGTACCGCCCCCGACTCTGGTTTCACTCCGGAATTTGGGCTCGTGGCAGCGGCTCTCGTGTAATCGGGCACCCGGTCGCAGATGGAGTTCTTCCTCAGAATGCGAATTATGTCGCCGGCTTTGGTATTGACTTTCCATTCTTGAGCTACTACGAAATCAAAGCACGAGAACGTATGGCTCGCCAGACGGAAGCTGATGAAAAGGCAAATTATGACCTTGCTATTCAGCAAATTACAAAGAAAGATGCTCGAGCGGCAGTTCTTCTCGACAATGCGCGCAGGCTTGCGGAAGAAACACCAGCTCTGGTGACAGCGGCAAAAGAGACAGAGCTGAAAGCAACCGAGCGATATCGCGTTGGGCTGACAAACATACTGGAAGTTGCAGAAGCACAACGCATTTTGCAAAATGCGCTTGTGAAGGATGCTGTTGCACAGATAAGAATCTGGCGAGCATTGCTGGCACTTTCATATGCGCATGGTGATCTCAAGCCGTTCATGGATCTGGCAAATCGAGCGGAGGCGCAAGGCAAGTAGTATGTGGCTGCAAATCGCCTCGATGAAACATCCTATAACCGTGTTTGTTGCAATCATCAGCATAATGCTTGTTGCAATCTTCGGCATAAGTTCAATGAAGGAAGACATTTTTCCAGATTTGAACTTGCCTGTTATTTACGTCGTACAGGGTTACGGCGGTATGGCACCGGATCAGATGGAAGGGTACATCGTATCAACTTACGAAGTTCACTTCCTCTACATCCCCGGCATCGATCATATCGAGTCGCAATCAATTCAAAACGTAGCAATGATGAAGGTGTTCTTCCATCCCGGAACGAATATGGCAGAAGCGCTTTCCACCTGCGTCGCCATGGTGTCGCGCGCTAGATCCTTGATGCCACCAGGAGTCTTGGAACCTTTCGTCCTGAGATTTGACGCAGGCAGTTTGCCGGTAGGACAGCTTGTCCTCGATAGCAAGGACGCGAGCATAGATCGCCTGCAAGACCTCGCATTCGTCCGTGTTCGACCAGACCTTGGCACAATTCCGGGTGCAACAGCGCCGCCACCTTTTGGCGGTAACGCTCGAACAATTGTTATCAACGTCAACGCAGAAAAGCTGCGGCAATACAACATTTCTGGAGATATGATTGTAAATGCGCTGGCAACTGGCAATAAAGTAGTTCCAGCCGGAAATGTGCGCATTGGCGATTACATGCAAATAACGCCAATTAATACGGACTTGCCTGATATTCACCAGCTTGATTATTTACCAATCAAAATGGGACCGGGTCCTTCTGTCTACTTGCGAGACATTGCTACCGTCACCGATGCCAGCGATATTCTTGCCGGGTATGCACTCTACAATGGAAGAAGAACAGTTTATGTTCCTCTGATTAAACGTGCCGATGCGTCCACTGTTTCTGTCGTGAATGCGCTCAAAGCTCACCTTCCGGCGATGCAAGATTTGCTTCCGAAGAATGTCAATCTCAGCTATCACTTTGACCAGTCAAAACACGTAACTGATTCAATTTCAGGCTTGTTGTTCGAAGGAGCTCTAGGTGCAATTCTTCCCGGTGTGATGATCCTGCTGTTCTTGAGAGATCTTCGAAGCACGCTCATAGTTGTCACAACTATTCCCTGCGTTTTGCTTGGCGCATGTTTGAGTTTGTTCTTGACTGGACAGACAATCAACATTCAGACTCTCTCAGGACTCTCGCTGGCAATTGGGATCCTAGTAGACGAAGCGACTGTGGATATTGAAAACATTCACTCACACCTTTCCCGCGGCGAGCCAGTTACCAGAGCGACTTTAAAGGCAGGTATCGAGACCAGAGTTCCTCGATTACTGGCGATGTTGTCAATCATAGCGGTTTTCGTGCCGTCATTCTTCATGACTGGAATTGTGCGCTCGTTGTTTGTTCCACTTTCCCTGTCGGTCGGTTTTTGCATGGTCTGGTCATTTATTATGTCCAGTTCCCTTGTTCCGGTCATGTGCGTTTATTTGATCAAGCACAAAGAAGAGAAGGAGGAGAAGGAAGGCTTCTTTACTCACCTGCAAAATTTCCACGCCGGCATCGTGAAGCAGTTTATGAAATTTCCCAAGCTTGTCATTTCCATTTACTTGATTGTGTTCACAAGCATGGCAATTTTGCTCTTCCCAATGATTGGGCGCGAAATGTTTCCAAATTCAGATACGGATGAATTCCGCGTTCGCATTAGATGCGCCACCGGAACACGTGTAGAAGTGACCGAGAAAAAAGTGCTTGAGGTGCTCAACATAATCAAGCGCGAGGCTGGTCCAGGAAATGTACAGGCAAGTCTGGGATATGCCGGACAGCAGCCCGTTCAGTTTGTGCTCAACTCTGTTTTCTTGTGGACCAGTGGACCTCATGAAGCTGTTATGGACGTGAAACTGCGCAAGGATGCCAAAATTGATCTCGATCAATTCAAGAATAAACTCCGAGACATATTTGGCAAAGAGTTGCCTGCAATAAGCTTCTCTTTTGAACCGGGAGACATAGTGAGCCAGATCATGAATTTCGGCTCGCCAACGCCAATTTCAGTTCTGATTAAAGGTCCCGATATAGATGTCTGCCGCGCCTACGCCGAGAAGGTAAAGGCGGAGCTTGCAAAAATCAAGTATCTTCGCGATCTGCAGTACGGTCAACCCATGGATTACCCAACTGTCGATGTAAAAATAGATCGCGAGCTTGCAGGACAATACCATCTGACACCAGAACAAATTGGAGCCTCCCTTGTACCGGCAACATCTTCAAGCCGCTATATCTTGCAAAACTACTGGATGGACAGAAAGACAGGCGTGGCTTATCAGGTGCAGGTGCAAGTACCACAGAATCAAATGCAAACGATTGAGTCGCTGAAAAACTTTCCCACAATGCTAACGGAAAAGAACTTGCATCCACTGCTTGGCGATGTGGCTGATGTGAATTATGGAAAGTGTATTGGTGAATACGACCGCGACAATATGATGCGGCTGGTATCACTCACTGCAAATATTTCAGGGATGGATCTGGGCAATGTTGGTGACGAAGTTGAGGCGGCACTAAAAAGAGCGGGCAAACCACCGAGAAGCGTTCGCGTAAAAATAGCAGGTCAGGTGCCTGTTCTGCACGAGACATTCTCGCACCTCTTCACCGGCTTGGGTCTGGCCGTTGGCGTTATCTTCCTCATGCTCACAGGCTATTTTCAATCATTGCGAGTTGCCGCGACAGTTCTATCCACACTGCCTGCAATCGCCAGTGGTGTCTTGCTGATGCTTTTCCTCACGCATACTACTATAAATGTTGAATCTTTCATGGGCGCCATCATGTCTATCGGTGTCGGTGTGTCAAACGCAATTCTGCTTGTGGTTTTTGCCGAGAAAAACAGAGTCGAGGAAGGAAAGAATTCTTCAGAAGCGGCCCTCCATGGAGCGCAAGAACGTTTGCGCCCCATTCTTATGACATCAAGCGCAATGGTGGCAGGCATGATACCAATGGCGCTGGCGCTGAGCGAAGGTGGTCAAACCAGCGCACCACTCGGACGTGCAGTTATAGGCGGCTTGATCATGTCGACCCTGGCCGCGTTGACAGTCTTGCCTCTGGTTTTTGCAGTTATTCAAAAGAACAGCCCAATCAAGTCGCCATCAGTTCACCCTGATGATCGCGGAGAATAGGAGGAGCCTTGAGGAATTCCAAATTAAAATTAGCTTCAACCCTGATTTCCGCGATTTTGCTTCTTTCGTCTTGTGCGAAGAAGGAGGAGCTAGTTTCTGCCGATAGCAACGCGCTTATCGACGTGCCTTTCACCCGCGTGATGAAAAATATTTTGACGAGAACCGATCAGTTCCCCGGAGAAATCCGTGCGTACCAGGACGTGGCAGTCTACCCGAAGGTGCCAGGGTTCATCGAGTGGATTGGCGTCGACCGTGGGTCTACCGTAAAAAAAGGACAAATAATGGTGCGTCTTGTCGCACCTGAACTTGGTGCACAAAAAGATGAGGCATCGCAACGAGCCGAGGAAGTTAAGGAACAAGTAGTTGAGGCAGAGTCTCGATTGGCAGCAGCAAAAGCGACCTTGCTTGAAGCGAAAGCGCAACTTGACGGCGATAACGATACATACACTCGAACAAAGGAAGCATCGCAAACACCAGGAGTGGTGGCACCAAACGACGTGGTCGTTCTCGAACAAAAGGTAAATGCAGACCGCGAGAAGGTTCATGCCTGGGAGAAGAACGTTGAGGCAGCCGAGAAACAACTAGCGGTGAAAAACAAATCATTGCTGGCGGCAAGCTCCGGTGCCCGAAACTACAAAGACATTCACGACTATCTCGTTATCCGCGCACCATTTGATGGTTACGTCACAGACAGAAACATGCACGTCGGGAGTTTCGTAGGTCCACGCGGACAAGATGCATATCCGCCGATTGTGCACGTGCAGCAACTAGACTTGCTGAGAATTGTCACGCCTGTTCCGGAAGTTGTTGTGACTGGTGTTGAGCCTGGCGCAAAAGTCGAATTTACTGTTTCGACACATCCGGGCGAGAGATTTGTTGGCACAGTGGCACGCATTGGGAATTATCTCGAACAAAAAACGAGAACCATGCCAGTCGAGCTGAATTACTGGAACAAAGATGGACGCATCATGCCTGGGATGTTCTGCGAAATTTACTGGCCGTCAAGGAGAAAGAACCCATCTTGTTTTGTTCCTGCTAACGCGGTGAATACTACTTCAACTCTTGAGACCTTCGTCACCAGAATTAACGATAAAGATGAAATCGAATGGGTCAAAGTAAAACGCGGACAACTCATGGACAATCTCGTGGAAATCTTTGGTGATATCAAAGAAGGTGATCGCATTGCTTTGAAGAGTGATGATTCTATGCCACCCGGTACGAAAGTGCATCCTGTCGAACAGTCCGTCAATGCGGCTCCGCCCGCTAACTAACACAAACAATACCGCGTTCAGCCCGAAAGGCACCAACTAGTTGCCGCCAGAGTAAGCCAGATTGCCGCTAGGTTCCGGAGCAGCTATTGGGGCGTACTCTCCGTGGGCTCTCATCACAGTTGCAATACAGGCAGCCATCTTCATGACTTTGCCAAACACTTTAGCTTCATCCTTATCTGCACTATGAGCCATTGCTTTGAGCAGAGCATTGTTTTTCAACACAGTAATAGGAGCGAATTCAGCACACATTACATTAGTTCCGTCCGCGAGTTCGTACGTTTTAACCTGTCTGCGTTTTACACAGTCGGCACTGGCAGTGTTTTGCAAATTGTCAAAATTAGCGGAAGAGACAAGTTCCTCGCCTGCACATAGTGCGAATCTGCGCTTGTTAACAAATACGTGAGCAGAAAATGCACGCGATTCTTGCATATTGCGCACCTTTAATGCTCCATCTCTGTTGCTGATTAACAAAGTGGTTTTTGGTTTCATCAGAACTCTGGAAGAACCAACTTTGATTAGCATGGCTTGTGCTGCATCAGCCACCAGGTCTCCATGCCTGAGAACAAATATGCCATCCTTTCCAACGTACAATTCTGCATCTGGAGAGTATTTGAAAAAACTCTTGCCGATAATGACTCTCTGATTTGCCTTATCGATTATGAGGTTTGAGCTTTCCACAGATTTGCTTTTGTTTGCAATCTCAGCAGAGCTACCTTTTGCAGTTTCTTTTGCGGCAATCGTTTTTATTGCAGGCAAATCATTGTGTGCACTGGTCGCGCTGTTGTTTTCTAGCTCTGAGATTTTTTCTGCCTGGGAAGGTTCCACTTCCTTCAGGCCCGCTACGGGGAAGGATAGACTAATTTCATGATTTTCTTCTTTTGCAGCGGACGACAAAGAGATGGGTGAGTACGAGTCCTCCAATTCTTTTTTCACTTCAGCAGAGGCGGCCGTCCCGTGCAAACTCATCTCATGGTCTTTTGTGACTGAAGCAATATCCGTTTTCTGTAGCTGACGATGAAACTCACGCTGTCTCGAATTCCGGATCCGGTGTGCAATGTGCGAAGCCTTAGTCGTCTTCTTATGCTTTTGGACTTCCTGCCTTCCTTCAGTCAACAACAGATTTGTTTCGGTCTTAAAAATGCGAGCAACTGGAACATGCACTAATAGCGCTGCCACTACACAAAAGCAAGAAAACAGAAAAAGGCTCGGCAGGAGAAATCGAACAAGTGCATTATTTTCGCTGAGATAGATGAGGTTTCGCTCACAGGATCTGCTGCTTTCAAATTGCCTCCTGCGAGCAAAATTAGCTCGCAGATTTCTCGAAGCAAGGGCATCTGTTTTATAAGACCCGACTCCGCTCATTGCCATCTCAGTTGCCATTTTATTTACCTGCACCGCTTGAGTTAGGAGCCAGGGCGACTTGAAGTCCATTCGCCCTGGCTCCTAAAGTAACTACTGTTTGGCTAAATTAAAGCCTTGAACAATCTCGTTTTCACCGACTTGCTCAAGTCTCTCGCCATTGGAGTGTTCCTTCTGTCCCTCGCTGATGAGGGCATCGCCCAGACCCGTAAAGCCTTCCTTCTTAAACAAATTTCCAAGCTGAATGTCGTACTGACCATCGACTTCTTCGAATTCGCCTTTGGACAGATTAGCGACTCCCACTGCAATCAAATTGCCGGCTTGAATATCGTGCTGCCCTTTATTGATCTGAGCAGTACCTTTGTGGATTAGATGATTTCCAGTTGCAACTAGATTTTTTCCTGCGCTAATTTGCTGATTGGCTGTCTTGATATCAGTCGTTCCCTGGGCGACTTCGTTGTTCCCTTTTGTCACCAACTGTTGTCCTGAAACAACATTTTTTGCTCCGGTTTGTTCAAGCTGCTTACCCTGGGCTATTTCACTCTTGCCTTTGTAAATATCTGCAGCACCTTCCTTATATGTTGCAATACCGCTTGCGACTTCGGACTTTCCTTGTTTAATCTCTGATTGGCCTCTGGTGCTCAAAGCATTTGCTTCCTTAATGTCCTTTGCTGCCTCAATTCCATATGCTCTGGCGGAGCTCAAATCCTTCTGCCCGGATCGAATTAGTGTTCCACCTTTCTGGATATCGGCATTTCCCTCAATTCTCAAAGCATTGGCTTGCGCCAGATCATGCTGCCCTTCGGCTTTGATAATTGCAGCTTGCTTAATATCGGCGTTTCCTTTATTTTCCAATGCAATACCTGTGTGCAGCAATGAGTTGCCGGTCTGCAAAAGAGCGTTACCTTTTTCCGAATCAATTGCAGCTTGCTGGCGATCCGCACCGGCCTGCGCAAGGTCGTGTTTTGCTTCGATTTGCAAATTTCCGGCCCTGCTCAAATCTGCTTTACCCTCAGCGCTGAGAGCGTTCGCCTTGTTATTGTCAGCCGTTGCAATTTGGAAAAGAGCAGCCGCCTGCTTCAAATCCGCATTGCCTTCCATTCTCAAAGCTTCACCCAGAGCGGTCTTTCCATGAACTTCCAACTTATTTGCTTGAGCGATGTCATTTTGGCCTCTACTGCTGAGCACGCCACCTATCTGCTGATCAAGAACGGCTGTATCGCGCAATGATTTCGCTTGCGAAAGATCACCATTTCCCTCGGCCTGCAAATTTGCAGCCAGAGTGTTATCGGCTTTTGCATCTGCCGTCAATTTATCTGCCTGTTTATTTAATCCACCGGCTAGATTGATAAGATTATGTCCCGAAGCAATGTCGTTTTTTCCAGTAGCCTCATCCGCTTTGCCCGTGGATATTTCTACACGACCTTGTTGCTCTAGCTTAGCCGCCCTGGCTAAATCATTCTGCCCGTCTTGCTTCAAGTGCGCAGCCTGGTTTAAATCAAGATGCCCTTCTCTCTGCAGTTGCTCACCCCGGCTAATTAGCGAATTTCCTTCACTTGTTAGTTTGTGCTGCAAAGAAATATCCGCTTTGGCATCTTTATTTAGAATTGCGGCCTGAGCAAGATCCTTCTGTCCAGCAGAAATAAGTTTATTACCATCGGCTTGGAGCTTGGTTCCTTGAGCTTCCAGTCGTGTCCCGTGCTGCAAAAGCAAGGTGCCGTTATTCACGAGGATGGCTCCCTGCTGCTCTTGATGGGAGCCCGTGTTAATCAAGTTATGGCCTGCAGCGATGTCGGTTTTTCCCTGCTGCACAAGATGGTTGCCCGTATTCAATAATTGATTACCGTGCGAAATTTGCTGCTGTCCTTGCTGAACATCTTTATGTCCTGCCGTGACATTTACATTTCCCTGGTGAACAAGAGCATTCCCATTCTGAACCAGAGTGTGGGCCTGATTCAAATCAACCTTTATTTGATTAATTGTCGGAATAGTGCTGATAGTGTGGTTAAGCGATGAATTGCCGGGATGGTTCACTACGGTAGTGCTAACATGCCCCGCAAGTGTAGAGTGGTTCGTAACAGAAACAGTGTGAACCCCTGGATCAGCCTTAGCCTTACTTCCGTAGAGCTGTATCCCGACAGTAAGACTGAGCAAAATGGGCAAGGCAAAGCCAGACTTCGATACGAAGTTCTTGTTCATGTTATTTCTCCAGAATCCATTGGGGTGTTAACGGGCAACAGAAGTACCTGTGCGGGCACTACTGCTTTGTTCACTTGTTTAATCAATTCAATTTGGACTGCTAGGCATTAGTATGCGAATTTCGGATGACAAATCCGTGACATTCATTTTCTATTAGCATTTATCTCTCCAGGCAGATTAAAACAGCGGAACTCCCACCAGCGCACCAATTCCGGGATTTAATATTGCAGTTTTTAGATAAACTTGACACATGCCAAAGGTCATCATCAACTGTGATCTGCATTCATTATGCTTTTGCCGGTGTTCCATACAATAGGGTTTTTGATGTGCTTTCTTCAGGAAAGATTACCTGACTAAAGTCATGCCATAAAATATTGACGCCACTGCATTTGATACCACAGCAATGCTAGTTATGGAAAGGGCGCCCGTGAGGCGCCCCTACCACAAATTCAACTAACCATATAAAAGCGACAGCTGCGCGATATCTAACAACTAGATTTACTCGCTATTTAACCGGCGCTTGCGGTTTGCAATACATTCAATGCAGGAACACCAGTACCATCAAGATAAGTTTGCAATTGATCTAGCGAGAATTGCACGCCGGAATAGAAATCACCAAATTCGCCATACTTCGCGCTTGCTTCATCGAAGCGCATTTCATAAACGAGTTTTTTGAAGATGATTGGATCATCCGCATAGAGATCAACTCCCCACTCGAATTCATCATATCCGATCGATCCAGAGATAACTTGCGTCACTAAACCGCTATAGGTTCGGCCGATTTTGCCATGTTCAAGCATCATGCGTCCACGCTCTTCAAATGGCACCATATACCAGTTCACTTCTTCACCGCGTTTTTTGTTCATCGGATAGAAGCAAACATAGCGACGCTGCGGAATTTTTGCCCAGAGTCTGCCACCATAATGTGGATGCTTAGCTGTTTCAGCAAGCATTTCATCAAAGGCAGTGTTCCATTCTGGAGAACCAGGTTTCAGTTCCTTCTGTTTAAGAGCAGCATGAATTTTGCCGGTAGCTTCATAAAGACCAAGCTCCAACACTGAAACATAGGAACCCGCCGGCATCAAATACTCAGACAAGCGCAGTTTGTCCACAAGAATTTGCGCATGTGCAAGTCCTTCGTAGTTGCGGCTGTAATGCGTCAGCATGAAGTCGGCTTTATGCCCCAGCATCTGTGCCAGACCAACGTCGCTATCCTGTCCATTCTTCAAGGAATCAAGGGCATCGCTTGCCTCTTTGACAATGCTCGCGCGCTCGGCGGCGGGCAATCTGTCCCAGGCAAGCCTGTCCAAATCATACATGCGGTGAAGAATCCACCAGCCTTCCAGTGACTCGGGTACATCGGGATGGCGCATGCGCGTGCCTCCTTGAAACTATCCTACAGTTCTATAGCCTAGCGCAGAAGGCTTGGCAAGCGCCCGGATGCTAAGCAAGTTTTACTATTTGGAGCTGCAGATTCAGTCAAGAGGAGGGTTTCGGACTGTTTTCATGTCATCCTGCCCCTGGTCCTCTTTTCGGAGCACTGGGTACGCAGGCTTCGTGGAAACGACCCATCCCACAATGTTGCAGCAAATCGCATGATGGAGCGGCAATGGAACTTCACGTAAAGTCGGTCTTTATATACAGAAGCAGAACGAAATGAAGTATAGGTCTGGCAATTTATTCCATTGTTTGCATTACAGCTTGTCTTAACGCAAAATTCGCAGGCACAATCTGTTAATTCAAACGAGCACAAAATAAATATCTCGCACAATGCATTAGTTGCAAGGTTCAGATATCACAAGCGGTATATACGCTGCATTGCTGCAGCAAGGCCTGACATCATGTTTCATTACAATGAAGAGAGATGCAAACGGATCTAAATGAATTGCGCGAATTAGCTTTGAGGCGTTGCCCGCCAATATTCATGGTATTTCTAAGAATTATTTTTGCGAGCGCAGCTTCGCAAATACTTCAAAAAGATCATCTGCTTAGTGAATAGAAATAATCGCGAACAAGCCGCAAGCAAGCGCTTCTCACGAGTACGTACGCAGCATGAGCAAATTATTTGTTCACAATTACGCGGATTACGTTTGCGATGAAAAATTCAGCGTGCTAAAAAGATGATCGTACAGCACAACACCTTCCAGACATGAGTTCCCCTGACTAAATGCTCTAAGCGCAATATATGCAGAAGCACCCTAATCCGCATAAGAACCCCTGGCGCTAATTGGCACATGTCTGGCAATCCCCCGATCTTTCCCCTGAGATCGGGGGATTTTATATTCAGCGAGTATAAAATCTGCAGTACCGCATATGGTTGCATTCGCCAATAAAGCAAGATCTATGTATCAAGGAATCATCCATATATAGGATCATAGTAAAGGGAATCAGTTGGTCCAGGCCTTGCTGCAAAAAACACTGTCATCGGGGATTGGCATGGGCAACTAAAGCACGACCCTAATGTTGCGTCTGCATAATCAAACCGTGCACAGTAGCTTTGTCCGCTGACTCTGCCATGGCTGCCTCCAGGGTGCTCGCAAGCTTGATAGCCTCCAGCGCACTCTTCTTCTCGTGTATTTGCATAAACAGCTGGCTAAATTGAAGCGCAACAGCGATTTGTTGCTTGCGTTCTGCGTCAGTGTTTGAACGAGTCTTTTCTAATTGCTGAAAGGCTGTGTAGAGGAGCATCGCACGAGTAGGTCCATCCATGTTCAAGAATTGAGTTCGGTGGAGTGCACCATCCCCAGGATTTAATTTTCCTGTCCACATTGTTTTCAAATTATTGAGCCTGAGCGAGGTTTCCGCATAATCCTTGCATGCAATCAGCAGTTGTAGTCGCTGCAGATATACATCTACCCATTGTCCACTTGCTTGACCCCATATCTGTTCCGCCAATTGAAAGGCCTGATCAATATCGGTTCTTGCATCTTTGATTCGATTAAGAGCGAGGCGGCAACGTGCCCGTTCACTCAACAAAAGAACATTCTTCCCACTCAACTCAATATCGTAGGCAAGCCCCCGGGAAAGTAGTTTATCCGCCTGCAGTAAGCTCTGCTTTGCTTCAGAGTCAGGCAAATAATTCGTTAACTCGAGTTCAGCATCAGCCAGCTTCGCAGCTGTATCTTGAATCGAAATAATGTCATCGGTTCTTTTGTCATTTGAAGATTCGGTTTTGAGAGAAGCTTCAAGACGACTCAATCGTGAACTAAGTTTACGTGTCACAGCATTCAATTCACGCGCTCTCGATGGTTCGGCCGATTGTTTGTGCAAATCAGAATCAGTCGCACTTGGTTTTGTCAAAAGCAAAGCGCCAATAGCCGCGACTACTACTGCGACAATCACACTTGTGCTTACAATAAAAGAGACTTTAGATTTCCGTTGAGTTTTGATACCCCCGCTAAATATATTGGAAAGAGCCGCACTCAACTCCGACGCAGAAGAGAACCTTTTAGCAGGATCCTTTTCGAGACATCGGCGGATCACTGCTTCAAGACTTGCAGCGCCTCGCACATGCTTGAGCGATTTGAGTTCCGGCAAAGGATCATTCAGATGTTTCGCCATAGTGTCGAAGGCTGTTTCTCCCTTGAATGGAACCTTTCCTTCAAGTGCCTGGTACATAATGCACGCGACTGAGTAGATGTCGGAGAGCGAATCACCCCTTTGCCCGCGACATTGCTCTGGGCTCATGTAATAAGGACTTCCGAGCACCTCATTTGTCTTTGTTATTGTCCTGCCCGCCAGATCGCCATCTGCAGCTTGCTCAAGACGCGCTATGCCGAAGTCAATAACTTTCACGCCTTCGTCGTTTGCCTGATGCAGAAGGAAGATGTTGCTTGGTTTGAGATCTCTGTGAACAATTCCCTGCTGATGAGCCGAGTCGAGCCCAGCAAGCACAGAGGCAAAAATGCGCTGAAACTTCTCAAGCGAAAGATGTTTTTCCTTTCCCAGCTTTTCCGCAAGAGTCTCTCCTTCCAACAACTCCATTACGTAATACGGAGCGCCGCTTTGATTGATACCTGAGTTCAAAATCTTTACGATGTTCGGATGATCAATTCGTGCCAGAACTCTTGCTTCTCTGAGAAAGCGCTCCCTTGATGCCTCGTCTCCGTTCGCAAGCGAGACTTTAATTGCAACGTCTCGTTGCAAAGTTTGATCAAAAGCACGAAAAACAATGCCCATGCCGCCCTGGCCAAGAACGCTGCGTACCTTATACTGCGCCGGAAAACCTGCTTCAGCAAATATACCTTCAGCAGATGCAGCAGTAAGGTCAGGAAGCTGTTCAGTCATCGTCTGGGAATGTTCCCGGTATCTACTGTGTTTTTATACCCGAGAAATTGCTTATAATTCGCACCCAGAAGCAAGCATGAATTTGTCTCCGGAAACTGTTTCTAGGAAAGCCTTTTGCGGATCCGCAGCGGGCAACTAGAGTGCAATTAGATAAGGATAATCCAAATCGGCTCGTAAAATCACCACTAAGTCACTAGCCAGTCCATTACTTTTAGACTACCATCGAAATAAGGGTAGCTGATGGCAGTTTATACTGCCGCTGGTATTGCATTGGCCACGAAGCAAAAAACGAAAAAGTAGCTGAGCCACTGTAAAGCAGACCAGGGTCTCGTGAACGTACAAATGGTAATCAACAGTTTTCCAGGGGCGGGAAAGCTGTGGGTTTGTGCCGTCAAGAAACGAGTGGGAAAGAATTATCATGGATAAGATTCTAAATACAGACAAGCCTACGCAGGGAGCACAGGGAGGCAGCACCGCACTGGAAGATCAAGCGAGAGAACTGTTCAATAATGCAAAAGTGAACCCGAACAGCTCTTGCGATAGAGTGCAAACGCCCAAGCTAACACTGGATGGACTAGCGCACGCAAATGATCAAACACTATCGTGCATTTATCAGAATGCAAAGGCAGGAGCCATTCCGAGTGGTGATACCACCGGTAGAGCAATTTTCATGCCTGGAAGTGAAGCAGGGGATTTGATTTCCAAGCTGGGCAATCATGTTTGGACGGGAAAAGTGTTTGGTTCCCAAGGTGATCTTGTAAACAAGATCTTCGGACACAAATTGATCCATGCTGACGTTCATAAGGGGACGAGCTGGTTCGACGGAAAAGAATCGATCATTATCGATTACAAGGGCAAGTCTCTTGCCGCCGGCTGGGTGAGAGATGAAATACGTGAAGTAAAACCAGGGCTATATCTAGGGAAGATGTATGCTCGATTGCCGTTCCATCAGCATACTGATGTCCTCTACTTCGCGCTCGAGACAAACAAGAAGGCAAAGCATTAATCAAAGAAGAATCAGGAGTTTCTCATGGATAATAAAATGGATGGGGGCAGCAAAAGCGATAGCCCGAAGGACGCACAAGCTCAAACGCAAGGACAACACGAGGCAAGTTCTCACTTCAATAATGAAGTGTTGCAAGAATACAAAATTGGCGACAAGGTCGTAAAGCTTCCAGGTGGTTTTCAGCGAAATGAAAAACCGGAAGAGCGGAAGTATTTTCCAACTCCCGATCTTGGAAAGGATCTCGTTCCGAAGGGCAATCCACAAGCCAGCCAGGGAGAGTCCCCCCGTAGCCCAGGCAGCAAAATAGAAAAGAGCATAGAAGAGACAATCGGCAATGGAATTGGCTGGGTTGTGCGGCAAGCTGCCAAAATGGCTGATCATGACACAAAGGACAAGCCGTGGGAGCAGTTCGGCAAAGACCGCGACATCATCAGCAAATTGAGAGATCTTTCTCGCCCGGTAAACCGAAGAAATCAACTCGAAACCAATCTGCAATCGTCATATCCACCACAAGAGCGCACAGGTCACCTGCCAGATTATCTGCAAGCGCGAAAAGAAGCCGAAGTTTCACGTATGCCTGATGGCACCGGTAACAATTTGAAAGACCCCGCAATGGGTGCAGCCGGCACACGTTTTCAGTACAACACGACGCCAGACTTACGTTATGACGTTAACGATCCACCTTTGATGGATGCCGCTAAACTGCTTGATCGCAAAGAATTCAAAGCGTTGCCCGTAATGAACCTGCTTGGTGTCGCCAGTTTGCAAGGCAACGTGCACGACTGGATGGATCACGGCAAACATCAGAACACTGCCGACGGATATTGGACCATTCCACTACCGGAAGATCATCCGATTCGCAAGTATCATGGTCAGACAGAAATGAAGATCCCGAAGCTCCTTGTGGATGGAACACGCACTGAAGGCGATGACAAAGCTCAAATTCGCCAGACCTATGAAAACACTGTTACGCACTGGTGGGATGCCTCCGAAATTTACGGGTCTGACAAAGCCACAGCAGATCGTCTGCGCGAACACAAAGACGGCAAAATGCGTCTGACGAAAGACGGCTTGCTGCCGATTGGCCCTGAAGGCGTACCCGACACAGGTTTCAACCAGAACTGGAACCCCATGCTCGAAGTAATACATACATTGTATGTGCGCGAGCACAACTCAATTGCCGATATGCTGACGAAGGCTTATCCGCAAGATCAATTTGCGCAATGGAAAGACAAATTGCCTGAAATTTTGCATCCAATGTTTGGCGATAAGCTTCCAGATAAATTGACGGATGAGCAATATGATGAATTCATCTATAGCCGAGCTCGTTTGATCAACGCGGCAGAGAAAGCCAAAATCCACACAGTCGATTGGACGCCGGTTGCATTGAACAACCCGACCATGACTAATGCGATGATCGATAACTACGGTCAAGAAAAAGTCGGCTGGCGCTCGAAAGTTGACGAGCACGAAGTTGGTGGCATTTGGGGCCACCAAACGCACCTGGCCGACAGGCCATATGCAATGGAAGAAGATTTTGTGCAGTCATATCAGCAAATGCACGGACTTGTTCCAGATAATTTACCCTTGTTTGACCACACAAGCGGCAAGCAAATTGGTGATATTCCAATGGGTGCAGCTCTGCAAGGCAATTCTCGCAAAGTTATCGATGCCGCCGGGTTTGACAATGTCTTGTATTCAATGAGTGTGGACCAGGCCGGACAAATTGCTGCGGGCAACCATCCGAATTTCATGCGCGATTTAAACATTCGCGGCAATTACATAGACATGGCAGCAGTGGATATTCTGCGCGGACGTGAAAAGCACCTGCCACGTTATAACGAATACTTGCGCCAGATGCACGAGAAACCAGTAGAAAGCTTTGAAGAATTGATTCCCAACAATGTTGAATTGAGAGAAGCAGTCCGCAAGGTATACAACAACGATATTGAGAAGGTTGATACCGTGATCGGCTCCCTTTCTGAATGGCCGGATAGAACACCTAAGACCATGGGATTCTCTGCGTCCACATTCCTCGAGTTCATTCTTATGGCATCGCGTCGTGTGCAAGCGGATCGCTTTTACACCGAAGATTTCAGACCTGAAATATACACACCGGAAGGCATCGCGCGCATTCGCGGACTGAACGGTCTGAAAGATGTTATCGACCGCAACGCGCCTGGAGTCAAAGATGCAATCGACACCAGACAAAGTGCATTTCACCCGATCGGACAGGTCGACAAAAACGGTGAAGTTAAGTTGGGCGGCCCGATTCCTTTAAACAATTCAGGAATCGATATGGAACCAACCAACGATTTGCAAAGACAGCTTGCTGCGTTCGACGTCAATAAAGATGGCGAACTAACGATGGAAGAATTGACCAATGGATTTGAAGCCATCGGAGACAACTATCCGCAGGCCTACTTCAAAGCGGCAATGGCTCGGTTGAAATTTGGAAAAGTCATTGCTGATGTGAAGCCGGAAAAAGGCGGAATGTATAAGCAAGATGGCAATCTGGACGGAACTAAAGTCGATGCGTTGTTCAATGGAAAGAATTCGCTAAGCCGAACAGATATCGATGCATATTTGCAAGCTAACGGAATTGGGATGATGGAACGCGTATTCATTAAAGGACAATTCGACAGCGGATTCAAATCAGTCGGCAAAGATTCAATCACTAAGGATGAATTCGTCAAGATAATGACGGGCCAAATTACGAAAGAGAAGATCGAAGCCAGGGCAAAAGCGAAATCGCACTAACGCCGTATGGTAGGGGCGCCTCACGGGCGCCCAGCAAATTCGCACTAAGCTGCTTGGTAGGGACCAGCAAAAACGATCAGCAAATCGGATGCAGATCCTACCGAGATCCAATTCTCAATATAATTGCAGGCGAATGACGAAAAGCGGACCATTTGGTTCGCTTTTCGTTTCTTTTTTGTTTCGGTCTTGTGCAATTTTCCGGCTCGCTCAAAATCTCGAAAAGCACGCCCAGCCGCAATCTCGGACAGTTCAATTCTTCACGGCTTTATGAGCGGATTTCAATAATCAGCTCGTAAAATCACCACTAGCCTGCGCGTCACTTTACAACTACTATCGCCGCAGGGAAAGATAATGCAGGACTGCGTTGCAGCCTGCGAAGCCGTGCACAAAAAAGTCACGCAAGAGCAAACAAAGGTTCACGCAACAGTAACATCTCAAACACAGCGGCTTTCTGAGGCGAGAAAGCTGTTGAATACTGAGCCGTCATAAACCTCGCTGGTAAATAACCCATGGAAAACAACAGAGACATCAAAGAAGTTTGCGCTGAAGAAGCCAATAAAGACAAACCAGTTTTTGACCTTGGCAAAATTATGCTCATGAGTGCACAAGCACCGGCAGCTGATTCTTGCAAAGATCAAGCGCTTGCAAAGATTTTGCCAGGCATGACACTAGACCGCCTCGCGGACAGCGATAAATCCACCTTGAATTCTATATATAAGAACTCAACTGCTGGTGACATCCCAGAGGGTGATACCACCGGTAAAGCCATCTTCCTGCCTGGCACAAAAGCAGGTGAACTGTTCTCCACCATAGGAGACGAGCTCTGGAAGGGCAAAGTATTCGAACAAAACGGTGATCTGGTAAATAAAATCCTCGGGCACAATTTCGTGCACGCCGATGTTCACAAAGGCACAAGCTGGTTCGATGGAAAAGAATCAATCATTATCGACTACAAAGGCAAGTCTCTTGCTACCAGCTGGATCAGAGACGAGATTCGCGAAGTGAAGCCGGGACTTTACCTCGGCAAGATGTATGCACGCCTTCCGTTTGGAGACCGTGCTGATGTTTTGTTCTTCGCACTTGAATCAAACAAAAAGAGCTAATTTCATCACTGCAACAGACAGGATAAGGGGTTTTGGACAATGGATAACAAAATGGATGCTGGCAAACAAGACGCTCCAAAGGATAATCAGCAGCAGGCAGCAAATGACGCGTCTCATCATTTCAATAATGAAGTAATGAACGAGTACAAAATTGGTGATAAGACAATACAGCTTCCTGGTGGCTTCAATAGAAATGAAAAGCCTGAAGGTCGCAAATACTTCCCGACACCTGATTGGAGCAAGGATTTTGTGCCCAAAGGAAGTCCTGACGCGGCTCACGGTCAATCCCAAAGAGGTGTTATCGACAACATAAAAAAGGACGTCACAGACACAGCAACTAATATCTTGGACAAAGCTGTCGACAAAGGCATGTCTGTTGTAGATAAACTGACGAAGGATACGCCATGGGATAATTTCGGCAAAGACCGCAGCCCAATTGGCATATGGAAAGATCTTAGCCGCCCGGGCAACCGCCGTCATGAACTGGAAAAGTACAATCTCGAATCCTCCTACCCAATGGATGGAAAAACAGGACACGTTCCAGACTCGCTGGCAAATAGAAGAGAAGCAGAAGTATCTCGCATGCCTGACGGCACCGGCAACAATTTGAAAGATCCAGCAATGGGGGCAGCTGGTACTCGCTTCCAATACAATACAAAACCAGATTTTCGCTA
>JBIKOL010000223.1:0-10775 GCA_044358055.1 Obscuribacteraceae bacterium (SeqCode) | reverse complement strand
AGCCCTTCATTCTGTAGTATTGCGCAAGCGCAGTATAGAAAGCATTGCCTCCTGTGAATACAGGAAATCGCACTGTAGTCTGGTAAGTTCGCGAATTTGCAGCAGTGGTAATTGGCGACACAGTCGAATTTGTCAGTCCCCATCCAGTAGAAAAGCTGGGTAAGTAACCAAATATTTCTCCGATGAACTGGTATTTTTGATAACGAAAGCTTTCATCTGCAATTCTTATAGGCAAGCTATTTTGCATGGCAATATGCAAGGCATCGGACAAAGTCAGAGGCTCGCTATAACGAGCCTCGAGCCGAACAGGTTGCATAGATGCAAGAGGCAAAAGTGAATATTGTCTGAGCGGTCCCATGTCGATCGTATTGTTCGCTTCATGATTTGCCGTTGGCTCTGCAGGAATTGGTATCTTTTTGAAGTATTTGAATTTGCTTTCAGCTCTTATACTCTCGTTTTGATCCTGCAAAATTATTGGCGCTGGCTTTGAAGCTTCAACCGCTGCTTGGGCACTCGTACAATTACTAAGCGGTAGACTAATTAGAAATGAGCTCAGAGAGAAGAAAGCCGACACCGGATTAAAAGCAAATAGTATGCGCATCATGGGCGCACCTTTTTTGGCACCGAAAAAGGTGCAGCGGGATGATAACCACGAACAAGAGTGTCATAGGATATGAGTCCACTATCATGCAACAACTGCGCCTGAGCGAGGTTGGATGCCGCAATTGCTTGCGCCTGGCTCGTCAATGCGGTGATGAAATCTCTCTGTGCTTGTATAAGTTCGAGGTTTGTACCAACACCTGTTTGCAATCTCAACATGGCTAAACGAAGTGCTTCCCTCGCAGATGCAACACCATAGGCAGTGGCATCAATTTGAGCTTTCGAAGTTACGGCATTAAGATAAGCAGTCCGCACCTGCTGATCCACGAGCAAGAGTTCTTGATTGGCCTGCAACATGGCTTGCCGTGAAAGTGCCCGTGCAGAATAAATATTACAGACAGTTCCCAAACCAAGATTTGGAAGTGACCACGACATTGAGAACCCCTGTTGCCACGTGTTTGTAAGACCACCAAAGACACCGGCACTGGCATTGCTGCTTGAAGAAGAAGAACTTGAAGAAGAACTTGAAGCCGCAGCCGCCGCAGCCGAACCGGACGAACTGCTTGACGCACCGCTCGACCCGGATCCGGATGAGCCTGAACCTGAACCCGACGACGAGGAAGACGACGACTTATTTGCAGCCTGAATTATCTGGCTAAACGCGGCGTTTCTAGCAATCAATGCTTCCTCTTTTTGTGCAGAACTCTTGTAAGTAGACGTGCTTGCGTGCGTATATGCATTGAACAGACCGGCAACTGGATAAAGCGGGCTTGCAGCCACCTGTACATTACGAGCAGCTGCAACCTGGAAGAGTTCATATTGCCTCAACTCAGGACGATGCGAAAGAGCCAATCCAATAAGATCATCAACACCGATAGTTTCATCGATGATTTTGCTTTCGCTTAGCGATTGTTCCACTGGTATCAAATTAACCCCAAGCGGCGCGTTCATCGAATACGCAAGAACAAGAGCTGCCTGCCTTGTAGCCACCTGCTGTTGCAAGAGAGCTTGTCGATCGGCTGCAAGCTGTGTGCGCGATTGCATGATGGCAAATTGCGTCCCAGTGCCGGCAGTATATAATGCGTTATTGACTTTCAATTGCGCTTCCGACACTTCCAGCGATTTGCTGCGAATCTGCAAGAGAGCGTTGTTCAAACGCAAGTTGATATAGTTTTGATATACAGCCAAAAGCGCATCATTGATGCTGGTCAAGAAAGACTGACGCCAGCCGCGTTCCCGATAATATTGTGCCAGAGCGGTATAGACAACATTACCACCAGTGAATAGCGGATAGCTCATGCGGTCGGTATATACACGTGCGTTCGAGGAATTACCGCTGGAATGAATCCAGGAATTCGTCAGGTTCCACGACGTTGAATAGTTGGGCAGGAAATCAGCGAGCTGCCCATAAAATTGCCAGCGTTGATAAGACCAACTTTCTCTGGCAATGCGAATCGGCAGGCTGTATTCAATTGCATGGCGCAATGCATGTTCCAGAGTCAGCGGTTCGTTGAAACTTGCCTCAAGCCTTATTGGTCTGGTCGAAGACACCTGAATCATCATTGATTGCTGCAATGGTCCAAGATCCAGGACTGAATTTGCATCATGATCGCGTGCCGGCTCTGCTGGAAGTTCTTTCGGCTTGAAACTGTGAAAAGTGCTTCGAGCACCTTTGAGTTCGCCAGGCGCTTTGTCAAGATTTGTAGCAGCAAAAGCCGGAATAGCCTGCAAGGCAATGGTAAAAGCGACAATTGGCAGCCGGATATCCAGTTTCATTGAGTTTTTGTACAAAGGTTTCTCTGGCTTTTGACGTACAAATCAGCAAGAAGGTTCAAGCTACTGGCTAAAATACAATCAATGTACAAAGAACTCTAGTGTAATATTAACTTGTAAGCCAAGATTTGGATAAGTTTATGTTAGGCAGTAAAAGCGCGCCGACAAGCAATACAGGTTCACGAAAAGGAAGCTTGTTTGCCCGCCCAATTTTTTATGTCTCATTTCTGCTCACAGCCGCTATAGGCTGCACTGGTGCATTCTTTTTCAACAGCACTCAGCACAACAAAGACTGGCAAAAGAACACTGTTCTTGTGAAAAAAGGTTCGGTGAATGTTCGCATCATCGCGACAGGCACAGTTAAACCTGTTTCCGAAGTGAAGGTCAGTCCAAAGACTACCGGACTTATCAAGCAGCTCTACGTCAAACAAGGCGACCTTGTTAAAGAGGGGCAGATCCTGGCGAAAATGGACGATAGCAATTTGCTCGGCCAAATCGAAGCAGCTCGTGGCACCTATTTGATGGCGCAAGACAATTTCGAAAAAATCCAAACGGGATATCGTCCTCAAGAAATTGCAATATCGAAATTTCAAGTAAAGCGTGCTCAAGATATCGTAAAGCAAGCCGAACATAACATTATCCGATTAAAAGCGCAGGTAGAATCGCTGGCGCAACAAGCCGTTCGAGACGATACGCTGTCTGAACGGCAAACATATCTGGAAACTCAGGGAGCTGTGTCCGATCAAGACCGTCTGAATGCAGAGACGCAATCAAAAATGACGCACGCACAGCTTGAGGCCGCAACGAGAGAACTTGCTCAAGCAGAAGAGATTCTGTCACAAAACAAGGCTGAGCATGCTGCTGCTGCTCAACAAGCCGAACTAACCAAAATTGGAAACCGTAAAGAGGATATCTTTGCGGCCAAACATGCAATCATGCAAGCAAAAGGCTCTCTAGACAATTTACTTAGCCAGCTAAATGATATGGCTATCAAAGCTCCATTTGATGGTGTCATCACTCAAAAATATGCCGACACTGGCGCGATCGTCACACCAACGACCTCGGCTGCGACTACGTCTGCCACTTCGAGCTCAATTGTTGCACTGGCAGGCTCACTTGAAATAGTGGCGCAAGTAGCGGAGACAGACATCGGCAAAATAAAAATCGGTCAGCCGGTAGAAATCATATCCAATGCATTTCCTGATAGAACGTTCCATGGGAAGGTCAGTCAGATTGCCCCGGAAGCGGTAGTCACTCAGAACGTCACCACATTTGAAGTGCACACCAGCATTGATGATGATAATAAGCAACGGCTGCTCTCTGGTATGAATGTGAGCGCGCGCTTCGTTGGTGGCACCATGGATGATGCCTTGCTTGTGCCGACAGTCTGCATACTGTCCAAGCACGGAAAAACAGGAGTCCTGACCCCGGAAGCTGATGGTTCACCAAAGTTCAAACCGGTGAAGGTGGGTCCATCAGAGGGCAGCAATACAGTCGTCATTCGTGGCTTGAAAGAAGGCGATCGTGTTTTCCTGGGATTGAACAAAGAGCAGTTAGAAGATCAAGGCTACAGTTCTGATACCAATTTCAATCAAGCTCCCGGCGGCAGAGGCCGCGGTGGTGCAGGTGGTCCGGCCGGAAGCAAGTCAGCACCCATCCCCAGATCATTTTCCGGTGGTTCCAGATAAGCGAGGCAAGCAGTGGGCTTTTGGGAACTTGTTGGCATAGCCTGGCAGGGCATCCTGGAAAACCGCATGCGCAGCGTACTCACAGTACTCGGCATAATTATCGGTATTGCAGCTGTAATCATTCTGCTTGCAATCGGACAGGGTGCGGCTTTTGAAACACAAAAACAAATTCAATCGCTTGGCTCTAATCTCATCTATATAAGACCAGGTGCAGCCAGTACATCCAGCGTATCGCAAGGACATAGCAGCGCGGCAACGCTTACTTACGACGATGCAGCAGCGTTGAGAGAAATCTGTCCGGCGGTAGGTGATGCTGCAGCAACATACGACCAGATGCTGCAAGTTCAATACTCAGGACAAAATACATCGACCAGAGTAAGTGGTACCGAACCAAACTACCCAGATATCAGAAATTTCCATCCAGCCAAAGGTCGCTTCATCAACCAGGCAGACATGGATAGTTATTCTCGGGTATGCGTGCTGGGCGATACCGTTGCAACTGATTTGTTCGGTGAAGAGGATCCGCTGGGCAAATCAGTCTTGATTCGAGGAGAGCTGTTCCAGGTAATCGGAGTCATGGAGCACAAGGGAGTCAGCCAGTGGGTCGATAACGATGACGTTGTAATCGTCCCTCTCACAACGGGTTATAACTCCCTGTTTGGTGTTAATGCTTCCACAGGACGAGCAGTCAAATCGATTGTCGTAACAGCAAAAGAAGAGGATGAGGTAAATCAGGCGCAATTTCAGCTAACCAACGTCTTGCGTATGAGGCACAAAATTATCTCCCCATTACCTGATGATTTCACAATTAGAACACAGGCAGATCTCATGCAAACTGCGCAAGAAGTAACGCAGGTTTTCACAATTTTGCTGGGCACCACTGCTGGTATCTCATTGCTTGTCGGAGGGATAGGCATCATGAACATTATGCTGGTATCCGTTTCAGAGCGAACACGAGAAATCGGCATTCGTAAAGCAATCGGCGCAAGGTATTCAGACATTCTCTCGCAATTCGTAATTGAAGCAATTGTTCTCTCTCTTAGCGGTGGTTTAATCGGCATTGGGCTTGGCCTTGGTGGAGCAGCCCTCGTTGGAAACGTAATGCACTGGACAACTCAAGTGACACCAATCTCAGTGATTCTTTCATTTGTCGTTTCGATTGCTATCGGTCTTTTCTTTGGTATTTATCCTGCAAGACGTGCAGCGAAGCTGGATCCTATCGTGGCTTTGAGGTCAGACTAAATGGAAGACGGACTGATTCAAATCCACGAAGTTACTAAAACATATGTGCTGGGGGGTGAGCCACTGCACGCACTTAACGGCGTCAGCCTGAGCATTAAACAAGGTGAATACGTAGCGATTATGGGCGCTTCGGGATCAGGCAAATCTACCCTAATGAACATAATAGGATGTCTGGATAAGCCAAGCACAGGAGAGTACATACTTGCCGGCAGGCCCGTGCAAGACTGCTCTGAAGACGATCTTGCCGTAGTTAGGAATAGCACGATCGGATTCGTATTTCAGCAGTTCAACTTGCTGCCTCGCATGAGTGCTTTAAAGAATGTGATTCTACCCATGACTTATGCAGGCATTCCCAGGGAAATAAGGCAAGAACGCGCAGAAGAGGTATTGGCACTGGTAGGTTTAAAAGACCGAATGCATCACAGACCAAATCAACTATCGGGGGGGCAACAGCAGCGAGTTTCGATTGCGCGAGCACTGGCAAACCAGCCCAAGATATTGCTTGCTGATGAACCCACTGGCAATCTAGACAGTACGATGGCAAAAGAAATTCTTGGGCTAATCGACAAGCTGGTTAGTGAAGGGATGACTGTGGTGCTTGTAACTCATGATGCCGACACAGCAAATCATGCCAATCGCATCATCCGCGTCAGGGACGGCAAAATAATCGCCGACGACTTTGTTGCTACAAAATAGTGATCGGCTTTTTATTTGTGTTCTCTTTTCAATCTGACCTTTCTGCTTCAAAACGGCATATCAAGCGGCAAAACCGTATCTTCTTGCTCGCGTACAAGCTTCTTGTTTGCATAATATGATATGTAATTAGCAGTCTTTAGAATGAAACTTCTACAGAAATCTACAGAAGATGCGGCACGGAGATTGCCCATTTAAGCGCGCTTTGAGCCACATCTCAAACAATACGGTTATAATTGTATCTGATACCAGTCTGGCACAACTCTGCCATGAACTGATAGTTGGTCATGGTCTAAAGGAAACATGTGGGGATCAGAAATGTTAAACGAACCCGGCGGCACAGCGAGGATTCGCCGTCACAGCGAGGAGATTTTTCGCTTACTTGTCAGTGGTGTAAAAGACTACGCTATTTTCATGCTCGATCCCACAGGCAATGTCATAACCTGGAATGACGGAGCGGAGCGGATAAATGGTTACCGGTCTAATGAAATACTTGGCAAACATTTTTCCAAGTTTTATACTCCGGAAGCTATAGCAGCCAAACACCCGCAAGAAGAACTGCGCCTGGCAATCAAAAACGGTCAATACGAAGAAGAAGGCTGGAGAGTAAGAAAAGACGGTTCAAGATTTTGGGCTAATGTTGTTATCACTCCAATTATTGACCAGCACGAGTTAATTGGTTTCGCCAAAATAACTAGAGATCTGACTGCAAGGCGAAAAGTAAACGAACTGGAGCAAGTTTTTCGCTTGCTTGTAAATGGAGTCAAGGACTACGCCATTTTTATGCTAGACCCAGACGGCAACGTGCTTACCTGGAACGAAGGCGCAGAAGCTATCAAAGGCTATAAGGCAGAAGAAATTATCGGAGAACACTTTTCAATTTTTTATCCCGAGGACAAAAAACGGGAAGGACATACCGAATATGAACTTCAGATGGCGCTCAAAAATGGCCGATATGAAGAGGAAGGCTGGCGTATACGCAAGGACGGCAGCCTGTTTTGGGCAAATGTGCTAATTACTGCCATATATGACAATGATCAGCTGATCGGATTTGCCAAGGTTACACGCGATCTATCGGAGAAGAAAAAATTAGAAGAGCAGCGCGAAAACGATACGCGATTGCTTGCAGAAACGATCACCCAGCTGCAAAACCTGTTGCAGGCGAAAAGCCGTTTTCTTTCTGTGATCAGCCATGAGGTGCGCACCCCTCTGAGCGGAATTATTGGCATGGCGGAATTACTCACTCTCAACGATCTGGGCCATGATAACAATCAAATCGCAAGGACCATTTTCACGTCCGCCAAAGGAATGCTGCAACTCCTGAACGATTTGCTGGAAGCTTCAAGAATGGATGAAGGAAAGGTTCAACTGGATTTCAGACAATTTTCGATCAGGACAATTTTGGATGACGTCTGCAGATTAGCAGACGCAGACGTAGCAAAAAAGAATCTACATTTGAAAGTGCATTGCGATGATAATGTTCCAAAGACGCTTTGCGGTGATGACTACCGCTGCAAGCAGATTCTTCAGAATTTGATTTTCAATGCGATAAAGTTCACATCAAAGGGAGGAATTGATATTTTCTGCCACGTAAAAGACTCTAGTGTGGGCAGCACAACCCTGCGAATTGAGGTAAAAGACACAGGCATTGGCATAGCAGCCGAAGCAATGAGCCAACTGTTCAAACCATTCACTCAGGCTGAACGATCAACAAGCAGGTATTATGGGGGCAGTGGACTTGGCTTGAGCATATGCAAAGGACTTGTGGATATCATGCACGGGCAGATCGGCGCAGAAAGCGTCGAAGGCAATGGCTCTTCCTTCTGGATTGAGATTCCTTTCAACGACCTCGACTGCTAGCAAGCAACGAGCAAAAAACAATCAGCACGTTATCAGGTGCAGTGAGCGTGTTCTACCCACACGCTGTCAGGCCTGATAGTTGCCCTTCGCTTCCGCGACCTGAACCAGAAAGAAAACCCCAGCGATCAGCAAAAGTGCGAGTAAACCAATTAATTCTATTCATTGGAAATCTCCCATTAGTGAACGACTGATTTAGAAACGTCTGGCTACCCAAAAAAGTTCAATCCTAAACATGAAATTTTTTGAGAAAAGCAAAAAAAACGGCAGAAAAGCTGGTCCAGTGTGCATTGAAACGGATTTTCTTGGGTACAAAAGAGCTACGCAGTTTTTATATAAATGGAGTGTCCGCTACAACAAATTTTCCACAACTTAGCGCCATAATGGTGCCGTTACCACGTGTAATCTGGACACAGCCGGCATGAGAGCGAATTCTTTGCTGGAGATTTGTTGAGAAATAGACGAAAAGCATTCCAGGACTCTTGATACGGGGATATGTCCGTGCCTGCACCAAGCAAATCAGCAAGCTGTCGAGTTCCACTCTTCTTGCTTTTTGCTGCCCTGCTATTTATCCTGGCCGCAGGAGATGCAAGAGCCAAAACGGATAATCCGCAATCTCCGATCACTGAAAAGAAAGCTTATAACAATCAAGCACAGAACGCCGACTTGAAACAGGCGGACAAGAACGACAATATCACTCAGGCCATGCAGCAACCGGGCTCAGGCAGGGGAAGCCAGTTTCAATTCGGCATGGGAATGTCCGAGAGTCCGCAGCAACAAGCTCAAATGCGCCAATCTGACGGCGGAACCGGCGGGGGCTCAGGCCAGAGTGGCGGTGGTGGCAGCCAGTTCACCATAGAATCGCTGGCAATGATGAAACATAAAGTGAAGTTTGATTGGGGCAAAGACGAGCGCCCAACCGGAGCAGAAGCCGGAAACGATTATGCTGATGTAGACAGACAGAACACTATTTCTCCATACGGCATCGGCAGACCAAGCGACGATATTTTGTCTGCCGGTCCATTCATTCAGGGTGGAAATTCAGGAGGCGGTGGATCGGGTGGTGGCGCAGGCTATCTCGGACTTCCAGGGCGCCCAGTTACTAACCAGGTTCAGGGCATGGGCGAGGCACACTCAGCCATGGCTGGGATGCAAATGACGGGCGATCCCAACGCCAAAGGTAACAGTTGTAAATCAGGCGCTTGCGGTAATCAGGCGTCGTCTGCCAGCAGTGCTGGAGAAGATACTCTTGAATGCATGCAAAACGCCCTTGATGGAATGACGCTCAATCTGATTAATGTGGCCAATGAAGACGCAGGAAGTGCATGCTCGCCAGATCAAGTTTCAAAAACTTATGCAAATGCAGTCTGGATGGTGATGAAGATGTACAAAGCATGTTTCATCCCCATGGCAGTATTGTTCTTATTACCAGGTGCACTGATCACGAACACAAAAACAATGGTCAGCTTCGGAATCTTGCACAACGGAAACGATGAGGATTGCACGACTCCGTTTGCTGGAATAATGCGCTCGGTCGTGGCAATTTTCTTGATTCCGGCCACACAGATGATAGTCAGTTATATGATCGACGTGGGCAATTCTCTCCAGTTTTCGTGTCAGCCATATGTCAACATTCCGCTAATCATCATATGGGCACAAGAACAGGTTCAAATATTCAAGCCAGACCAACAAGGAAATCCGATTAAGAACCTGCCCAACGTACCGATGGCTCCATGGCGCGGAAAATTTGCCGGGATGCCGCAAGCAGGTGCAATGCTCGAGCAGATAAGCGGACTTGACGCAGCATTGAGTGAGCTGGCAAATGAGTGCTGCCATATTTTGAGCGAAGGGCTGACAATTGCTTATGCATTTCAGCTGGCGACTGTATGCTACCTGTTCTTGCTAGGTCCAATAGCCGCCGCATTTTTCGCATGGCCCAGTGGAGTCGGGAAAGACTTGTTCCGAAAAGCATTTTCGTCCTGGGTTGATGGAGTTGTGCTTGTCTCGCTATGGAAATTCTGGTGGAATGTCATCCTCATATGTATGACGGTAAGATGTGAGTCAGGAGCTTTAAATCCATTTGACGTGTTCGAAGTTTATTATCTCGTGGCATTTCTACTTATATTGATGGTCGTTCCATTTAATCCCTTTGATTTCAAACCAGGGGAAATTGTAAGCAAAGCACTGGAAAAAGCACAATCGGTAGCATCCAAAGTAGCTGAAGCCGGCAAAGCTGGTGGAAGCGGCAAGGGCGGCAAAGCTGCTCCTGGCGCTGGATAATACACTGAGATATCATTGATTGATCCGAGGAGTCAGGTCGATGAAAAGATCAACAAATAATTCCATTCCTGCAATTCTCTTTCTTTTCGCTCTAGCGGGCCTTAGTGGTTGTGGAAACAGCAAGGATGCAGAAGAGAAGGTGGATGTGCCACTGTACACAGAAGGAAATTCAATTAAGGCCAATATAGGCGATCCCGCTGCTATTGACGAAACAGAGGGCCCTCAATACCAGACACCAACGATGGATGTTCTGAAAGGCAAACCTCAGCACTTTCCAGCAAAATTTCCGGTTAAACGTTACCCACACGCACGAGTAGAAATGGTTGACGTAAGACCAGGCAGACCGCCAGGCTACAAAAACATGGTTCTGATGAAAACAGCAGATCAAATGCCTCAAATCAGTACCTTCTATAAGCAAAATCTAGCGTTGGATAACTGGAAGCTTGTCGGCGTTTACGCCAACGAATGTTATGAAAGCACTCATTGGGTCAAAGGCGACCAGGAGTGTGAAGTTCGCATATCACCTGATTTGCGTACTGCAGACAAAAAATACGTTCAACTGCTTACTGGTTTGCGAATTAAGAAGCCACCTATTGGCGGAAGCTCTTAGTCCTTTAGGATCCGTTATTTCGAGATGCCCGG
>JBIKOL010000288.1:0-10792 GCA_044358055.1 Obscuribacteraceae bacterium (SeqCode) | reverse complement strand
CGCTCTCTAAGCTGTAATCCTCGCTGGCTTTTGGTTTGGCGTCCTTTGTAATTTTCCAAGTCATCGAGAAAGCTCTCAATTTTACTCTCAAATCCTCTCTCTGTCGCGTAAGAAAGCTCACGAGGATCAATCGATTTTATGCTTTCAGCTACGCCATCACGGAAAACTATGCGATCAATCGTCTTTGTGTTTGCCGGTAGATTTTCACCAAGCCCTACATGTACGTCGTTTCCCCTAATTACAGGGACTTCTTGCCATAGACCATCTTGTCCCAAGCGAGCCGTGTTTAGTTCAATACCGGAGGACTTTTCGAAACTTAGCAGGTTTCCCGAGATATCTAAACCGGTATCTACTGCTTTGACCAGCCCAAGCTTTTCAAGCTCTTTTTCAGTCAGCTGCTCCAGTTTTTGCGCTCCTCCCAGCGCCTCAAGCTCCTTGGGAGTCAAGGGCTTCTTTGCGCCTACTGGAATGAACATTGCCATAAGTTCGCCGGAATCCTTTCCCGTGTCTTTTGGAATCATGGGATGACCCAAGGTATTATCCAGCACTTGTGCAGCAGTTCCAGCAAATTGCTGAAAGTCTTTTCCAACGTTATCCGCTGGTGTGTTGGCGTAGTAGTTGACTGCATTGTCGAGAGCAGGACCGACCTGGAGAAGCGAGTTTTCTACGGACTTTGGTTGGCTCAGGTAGTTGAGGGTGTCTTGAGCGGCGTTCAGCAAACCTTGCCCAATGCCAGTACCAAGCTCTTTAGCATCTTCAACCGATTGGATACCTTTTGTGACTTCTGGGACGTTTGATATGTAGCCTTGATAGTACCTGGTGCCGTTCTCTACTGTAGTAGGAGCGCCGGACATAACTTTGTTCTCGACAAATCGGCCGCCAGCTCCTAGCAGGTTGCCTTTGTCTGACTCTGCCCTCATTGCATCAAGTTTTTCGTTGTCTTGGGTTAGTGGTTTGTGAGCTGCATCCCCGAGCAGGTCTTTGGCTGATACCCCTAACTGATCAGTTGCGCCGCTCTTGCCAGACTCATGCTGAGC
Organism: Obscuribacteraceae bacterium (SeqCode); assembly: GCA_044358055.1. Classification (GTDB taxonomy): domain Bacteria; phylum Cyanobacteriota; class Vampirovibrionia; order Obscuribacterales; family Obscuribacteraceae; genus JAIEPM01. The sequence continues at coordinate 9,755 of JBIKOL010000288.1, read as the reverse complement.
CAGGCGGTAAGCCTTGATGGAGTCGTTTAGCGAACCTGTTTGGAGGTCTTTGGTAGCTTCGGAGCGTGGTTTTTGACTTTGCTTTTCTGCCTGGTCGGAAAACTTATCACCGGGTGAATCGCCTGGTTTGTTTGATTCATGCATGAGAGAGACCTGGACCAGGGCGACTAAAAATATATACCCGGCAGACGGTCATAAAAGCCCGTAGAGGTCAGTCAAGAGGTTGCCGGAGGGTGATTCCCTTGCCGGTCGAAAAATCGACCGCCGAAGGGGCACTGAGGCGGAAGCCAAGCATTCGCAGCCGGAAGCGACGTAGGAGCTGAAGGCAGGATAAAAGGAAAAATAGGATAGCTATAAATGCTTGTATTACAGGCATCTATAGCTATAGAGTATGTCGCTTATGGCTATAGCGCTTGTATTCCTAATGAGCTAGAGCTACGCTGACCTTAGGATAACCACCATAGTAGAGTATATAGGAGTGAACATGCCACGAAATCAATCAGCTGTAAACGTATCTGCTGTCATAAGTCCAGCGATGTCAGAGGAAATAGATCGCATAGCGAGGGCAGAAAAAATATCGAGGTCGGCAATGGTCAGAAAGCTCTTGGAGGAACGGTTAACGCAACGTGCAGACCAACGGTTAACCGAAGCATACGATAAGGTAGAGCAACGCCTGAGGCGCATAGAGAGCCGATTTAGTGCGTTTATGGCGAAAAATGTAAGGCTGACAGCCCAAGCATTGTGGCTGGAATGGTACCACCTGAAAGAGTTTACCGAGATAACCAAAGAAGAGATGAAAACGCTGAATGAGGAAGCTCGAAACTTTGCTGGGCAGCAACTGAAGCAAATGAAAGACGAGCTGAGCAGCGACGATGTGGTATGAGACGCGAGAGCCAAGGAAGAAAGGCGGAGGCGGAGGTAAGGCTAAAATCCGGCTAGGTCGAACCGGCCCACGGGGCAGAGTGTACGCACCTGCGCCAAAGGGATCGACGGTAGTAGCCAAATCGAAATTTATCAAAGCAGGCAAGGGCTCCAGGTCAGCAGTCAGGGAGCATTTGAGATACATCCAGGAGCGAGAGAGAGGCGAGAACGAACCGGAAAGGAAGTTCTTTAATCGGGACAAAGAAGGCATAGAACGCAAAGACGTATATGACTCGATGATGCAGGGACGCGGCGAAAGAGCGGCAATGCACACGGTTATCCTGAGCCCTGGGGATAACTCAATTGATCTGCAGGAATACACAAGAGAAAGCATGAAAGCGCTAGAAGAGCGGTTAGGGCATGACCTGGACTGGTACGCGATAACCCATGAGAACACAGATCACTATCACGCGCATGTCGTGATAGCAGGCAAAATACCGGGAAGGGAACACGAACACGAGCGCCAGGGGGGCTACGGGAAATGGCGCGATCAGAGGGATATAAGCGGGAACTGGAGCAGTGAAGAAAAGGATCTTAAAGAGGTTCTTGGGCACAGATTTGACGAAAAGCCGGTTTTAGACCCAAGGGAAGAAAGGCTAGAGGATTCAAAATTTGGCAGTGGCTCGGAACGAGCAGAAACAGATCCGCGAGTGAAAGAGTTAATAGGAGATAGCTCAAGAAGCGTTTCTGAACTGAAAACGGAAAAGATGCTTGACCGGTTCGATCGAAGGCAGGCGGCTATAGAGGCAGGAAAACAACGGGGAGAAGTGTATCTAGACCGCGGTGATTTGAAAGAATTGCGCGATGCCGGCAATGACTACATGGCGCGTGAGAGGTCCTTGGATAGGGAAATTGACCGAGCCTTTGAACGTGAAATGACCCGAGACATATTTAGCCTGGACCGTGATCGGGAACGCGAACACGAGCGTGATAGGAGCGATGACGGCGGGAGAAGCCGAGGGGAACGCGGCGATAGGGGCGATGATGAAGAGAAAAAACGAGGAAGAGACGACTTCGACAGGGGCAGATAGCAATGGCTAAAACAACAATGATAGGAACCAAGGTGGATAGTGAAACACACGAGAAGTTAACGCAACTGGCTGCGGGACGGCAGATCAGTGTTTCGGAGCTTGTCCGGGAATTTATAGAAACCGGAGTCAACATGAATGAGAAACCAGCTGAAAGAGACACCTTTGAGCAGCTATCAAAGCGCCTGGACGTCATTGAAAAACTGGCTTTTAAAACAACAAGAGCGGCAGCTAAAGCGCAATTTTTAGCAAGTATGTCGGTAGGATTTGCGAGTGACTTGGCTAAATTGACAGTCTCTGGACAAATGCCTAGCAGCCGGGAAAAGACAGAGTTTCTAGCTCAGACAAACGAGTGGGCGGAAGGATTCGCAAGTACATATCTGGATCAGGACTAATTGTGGAATTGCAATCAACAACACTGGCGTAGTTACTGAGACTTGAAACAAATGAAGAAGCTATTTAAGTATAGAAAGGGTTCTTTGGCACCATCAAACCCAAATTCTGCATTCCCGAGCTTGCATTTTTTTGAGTATAGAGTTAAGTTCGCCGCTCCGCACCCGCCTTTAGCTCCTGGCCATAGTTCTTGTTCTGTTGATGCATTGAAATGATTTCGAACAACACCAGGGGTAATCCCGCACTCTGTGCTGTTGAAAATCAACCGAATCTGATGACCGTCTGGTGTAAAGATTGCATATTTTATAGGTGAATTGCTAGACAGAGGGCGGTATGAAATGACCCCGTTTTGCTGCGGCTCAGCGCTTCTATCGTCTAGTTTGAGCAGGCGAATAGTTTCAGCCAACGTGGGACATTTTGAAAAGCGCAAAATCTCATCCAAAAATGAAAGTACGCGAGCAGCTTTTGTATGGTCTGGCTCTAAGGCAGTAATTTTGCGCTGTCTGGCAGATGCAAGTAAAACATCATGGTAGTTGTCGCCATTAAGCCGCTGGGCTTCGGAAACTGCTTTTCTTAAGTTGAAATTCGCTTGTTCTAGCTTTCCAGCACGTTCAAGGATCAATGAACGATGCCAAAAAGTTTTCCAGGTTAGGAAATTCCTGTCTATTCGGTCTAGGTCTTGCAGGGCGGCATCGTCAAACCCCAGAAGAGATTTTATTTCTGCTCGCTCCTCAAGAAAATCAGTTGTTTGTTTGAGCTTAGGGTCATCTATTAAAGCCATTTGGTCAAGGGCTGATGACAGCTTGCCTTGTTGAGCTGTTGCGCTCGCAATCTCAAATTGATAGATGCTTTTTTTCTCTGGTTGCTTTTCGATATTATCGCTTGCTTCTTTTATCACAGCATCCGAGAACCAGCCTGGATCGATTTTGAAACCAGGGTCTTGTCGAAGTAGATTCAACTCATAGAGCCTGCTTGCTCGTGCATCTCCTACCGGCAGTAGTAAGATTGCTGCAATAAAAAAAAGCGATGGGTATGTAGATCGAATCAGTGTTTTCAGCATTTCAAAAATGTAGCATGCATCGAATGGGAAGGCTAGCGGAGTGCACCACTTAAGATGACCCCGCTAGCCGTAATTTAGTTACTCACAGATCATTGGTTGCTCACAGATCATTTGGCGTGAACGAGCAACTGTGATTGTTGATGTCAGTCTGAGTCGGCGGAAGGCTTGTGGTCGAGTATTTCGACACGTCCAGGTTCGCACAATCATAGCGCGGCGTAATGAAGAGCCGATCAGTAAGCTGCAAGAAGCCGGGTGCAGGCGGCGTGGTAACGCCCACGTTCCTTGCAAAGATTTCTGCCCAGGCTTCGTTTGACTTACTAATGAAATAGGGCGCGATCATGTTGGCGATCTGAGTTGGCGTCTTTCCAGAATAGGTGGAGGTAACGGTCATTGTAGAGCCGTTGGTTACGCAGACAGAGGCACCGGCTCCGGGATCCGTGCCACCGGCTTCGATGATCAGCGCCCGCTCCAGGGGGCTAAACTGGATCGTAGAGAACATGTTGCAGACAAAATCATTTTTCTGCTGCGCCGTTTTGGTATTCCAGTCAGAAGGGGTAAGCTTATTCAAACCGTCCAGGAGATAGTTTTGCGGATTTTGACTGACTGAGAATCCATTCTTCGCTGACGGAACGGTCCCCTGTATGACACCCATTACAATGTCAAAAGCGTGACCCATCTCATGCTTAACCGTATGATCCAAATCAGGATTGGTACCGGTTGCAGGAGTAATCGAGGCATTGTAGTTGCAAGTTTTGTAGATACCGGTAATCAAACCAGAACCGTCAGCCAGGCTGGCCGTGAAACCACAGTGCCCATTGTTTGCAGCCGTGGCGTAGGGCGGATAAGAATTATACGGAGCCGTGTTCTGCAAATACGAAGCGGCATCCGCACTGTTGTTAAAGAAGAAGATCTTGACGCCGGCGCTGGCAATCTGATCATAGGCCTGAAGCGGACCGCTTGAGCCTTTGCGAGGAAGTGCCCTGACCGCGGTAGCAATGGTAGTCTTGTCGGTAGTGGTCGCGGCGAAACAGATTTGTTCGTGTCCTGCACTGTCCGCCGGATAACTGGCGGTGCTATCGGTATAAGCAGTGCAAGTCGGCACAGCGTGAGCTGGAGCTGATAATGCAAAACTTCCGAGAATGGCAGCTAGCGCGAGCCCTGCCAGATTGAGGAGTCGTTTCATTTGAAGTCCTATGTTCGGTTGATGGGTGCAATGATCGTCCAATTCGCACTTGCGAGGCACTAATTCCTTTGTAGTCTTGTCTTTTTTTTTGTGAGCGAAACGCCTCGAACGGAATTGGATTGATTAATTGCCCTTACAAAATACTGACTGCGAGCCAATTTGCGCAATTGTTCACAATGTGTCCTGGCGCTTAACATCTACCGTGTCAATTAACGAAAAGCGGCAGGTGCTGCCATTTTTGAAATATGCGCTAACCAAGATGAAGAAATTGTTTCTTCATCTGTCCCGTAAAAGGAGTGGTAACGCGGCTTTCGCGATGACACGAAAATATGGATCTGCGAAGTGCAACGGGCGAACTCGTGGGGGATGAGTACCCCATAACTCTAAAGGTGAAAGGACAAAGTCTGGAAAGCTAAGGCAGTAGAGGCTTTCGAAATTCGCTGGAATGAAACATAATTACTACTATCGGTCACTGCCTCGCAGCCACGATACAAACCTTCCCCACCAAGATCCGCTTCCTCTCTGACTATCTACTAGTAGTTTTATCTGCTCCCTGGAGCTTTCCAATTGCGCTTCCAGATAACCTGTCCGCATCGTCAATGCCTCCAGCTTGGCGTCTTTCTCTTTCAACAGCTCCCATAGTCGGTCATTTTCCTCCCGGACTATAGGACTGGCTGGAAAGGTGACCGATTCGAAAGCGGACACGCTGACCGGCTTGACCCTCCATTCATCACGGCGTCGGCCGGCGACCTTGTAACCCTTCAAAGTGCCATCCTGAAGCAATCTTCGAATGGTCCTCACTGACTTGCCTAAAGCTTTGGCCGCTTGCTCTGGGGTCCAATCGGATGCCGTCTTGACCTCTACTGCGGTCACGGTCGGATCTTGTCCGTCCTCAATGTCAAATATCTCGATGCCTTCAATAGTCGCGGTATCCCGCTTGTTAATTCGATGAGCTTTATCGGTCACGATACATGGCTTTCTAGGTCATAAGGGACTTTGTCCGTTTCACTTGTAACCGTGAATCGGTCACGTGTCAACTCTGGTATATGCACCACATATAAAACCGCCCATAGTGCTTGATCCGAGACGGTCATAGGGCTATAGTTGCACAGAACGAAGCGCCCGCCAGGGCGAACCGTAACGGGCACAACGAATTTTGCTTAATCGTGAGTCTAGCGGGTTCCTGGTTATGGCGCAAGAGTAAGAACGCCAAAAGCTAGAAAGAACCGCATGAAAGTTGAGAAAACAAAGGGCAGCCTAGTATCAGTTTCTGATGCTCTTGAAGGCTTCGAAAAGTTATACATAAACCAGCTAGACAAGTCCCAAACGCAAAATCAGGGTGTGTGGGCAGAGCCACAGCTCTATCTACTTCCGTTCTGTGTGCCTCAACACACGGCTAAGGATCGCTTTCGACAAATAAAGATTAGCGAAAGTGTTACGGTTAATAATCAAATAAAACACCGGTCTTTTCGGGTGAATCCTGATCCAGAGCTGGGTTTGCCAGGCACATTTGAGCTAGAGGTAATGACAGGGATATACAGGCTTACTGATATTCAGTTGCAGGCGAACGGCTCAGTGCCAGAGTTTATAGAGCTAGGTACATTTCGTTCGTTCTTGCAATCTATTGGGAAACCAGGCACGGGTAAGTACATTCAAATGCTTAAAGAAGCGCTTAAGCGCTTGGCGGCAACGACCTGCATATCAGAGGGTTTTTTCTATAGCAAGCTGAGAAATTTGTATGTAGTTGATACCTTTACTTTTCTAACAAGCCTCCAAATTGCAGGAGAACCGGATTTCAATGGTGGTAATTTTGAGAGAACCCGGGTCAAGTTGCATGAGTTTATACGAGACAACATCAATACCAATTTCCGCACTCTGATTGATTTTGACTATATGCGCTCTTTGCGCACTGACATTGCAAAACCACTTTCTTTGCACCTAGCTTATCGCTTCTTCAAGAATAGCGGAAGCACATGGACAGTCGATTACGAGTGGCTCTCCCAACGACTTGCAATCAAAGTACATTCCGATTTAAAACGAGCCAAAGATCAACTGAAACCCGCATTGGTTGAGCTTACAAATACCGGGCTTATCGATTCTTGGGAATGGTTGGACTCGCAAAAAATTAGATTTGAGGCTGGTGAGCGCCTGCTGCAAATGCACAAGCAAAGGGTAATGGCAAGGGATGCTTGGATTATTCACGAAGAAGAAAAGTCTCGGACGGAACGACTTATCACTACCCATCCACCAAGAACCGTCAAGGAAGCTGTTAGACAGGAAGCCTTTGATCCGTTGGCGGCACTGTGTGCTGAATTTGCAGTTCGTGGATGGACTGCCGTGGCAAAAAAAGCTACAGGACGTGGACTTAGCAGAGACATGCTCAAAGAGGAAGCCCTTAAGCGGGGACATTCGCTTGGTAACTGCGACATTTGACCCGCCTCTCTGCGACATTTGACCTGCCCTTGACGACCCGAAGTGCGACACTTGGGCGGCCAAAGTGCGACACTTGGGCGGCCAAAGTGCGACACTTGACCTGCCCTTGGCGACCCGAAAAGTCTTGTCTCCCAAGGGGTTTCGGGTCGCCTTCATAAGGTATTCAAAAGAGTTTAAAAAGATCGCGCATGTACGCGCGTGCGCGCGAATCCATATAGGCGTTTGACTCCCTACGCTTAAAAATCTACGGAGCGACGGCGAACAACTCAACAGCAAGTGAAACAAGAGTTTCTTGCCGCCGTCTCTCACTCCGATTTTAGCTACGGGGTCAAACGCTGGCGCACACTACGCTTCGCTACGTGTGCTTGTGGGTCAAGCCTGAGGTAGCGGTTTGCTCCTTAAACGGCTCCCTCCCCACTCGCTAACGCTCGCGGGTCCCCTCCATTTACCGCAAACCGATTTTTTTTATAGGAGCTTCTAGCGCCAATCTAACAGCAAGTGGGAGGAACGCTGGGACTTCAGGTTCACAACTATTCAATGAGGAAACTCAATATACTCTAGCCATTGTTCCAGCTGCTCATTTTCCTTGAGCGCCGGATACATTTCAAAAAATTCCTTGAACACTTTATGAGCAAAAGATCGCGCTGCAACTTTCAATTCGGATAAAGAGGCCGTCGTCTCGGGCACGCGGTCCATCTTGTAATAACATCCGATGAAAACCTCGTCTTCGGCTGTGCGTTTGAAATCAATAAATGATCCGCCGTCCACATTGAGATAGCGCAACTCGGTCACCTCGCCGGAAGAGAGCCGATTCATGATCAAATCGAAGCGAGCCGCAAAATCTAGAATTCCGGTGAATTCGGAAAAATCAACATCATTGACGATGAAAGTAACCATACCGTAAAGGACGCTGAAGGCCAAAACATCACGACAAACTTGCGTGAGATCTGTCGTTTTGGCCTCTTCTATGGCTTCGGGGTCCAACTCGTAAGCCAGTTTTATTCGAGTCATCGCTGCCTGGTAGGTCGACGCAAACTAGGAAATGCATCTATTACAACGCCCAATGCATTTACTATAACCCAAACGTAATGCGCTGGCACGCCGGAGCGCCCCTGGTTGTAATACACAGTCCCTATGGGCTTCTTGGGACAATTCATGCAAGCGATGGACCGATCTTCGAAGTAAGCGCAGAACACCGTTCTTGGGTCGTTAGGGTTTGTATTGTCAGGTACACCTGGCTCTTCGTGCACCGTGTCAGCGATTATTGCTTTGAGTTCTTCAGTGTCAGCGGTATTAAAGATACCAAGCTCTGGCTTGTTGGTTTGCGTGCTAGCGCCCAATCCATGCTTTCCAAGAATATATTTCAGACCATACTGGGGGTTATCTGGAGACAGCCAGAATCCGCCACCAAGATCGATATCCACACCAGGTCTGGGTCTTGGACGGTTGTCTACTTGTCCGACGTAAAAGGGAAATCCTGGTCCGGTATCCAAAGATCCATTGCGCATCGGTTCGCCAGTGTCTTGATTCCACCACGAGCCATCCGACAACTGAACATATCTCGTTCCATCGGGAGCAACAAGGGAGCCGACTACAAACGGCCTTCTCGGGTAAAGTGGGCGCCTGGGGGGGTAAGGGTAGAAAATCCCATTGTCTGGAGTATCGGCAGAACGCCGATGAGTCCAGTGAACACCAGGCGGATCTGTGTCCTTCGAATAAATCGTCACTCCATCTTGATGCCGAGTTCTATACTCCCCAGCTGAGAAATAGTCCATCGGACTATCACTGCTCTGTGAATTGGCGGTAGGCGATATAAGCAATAAGAGAGCCACAATTGTGACCCTGAGCCTGTTTTGCATTGAGAAATTCCCAAAAAGTACCGCGCTGTTGCCTGAGATTCCCCGTTTGGAACCTACTTAAACCTGAGTTACTGTCTCATTGTTATGCGGTAGCTGACATCAGACCCGGAAAATCTCGCCTGGTTTTCAGATGGTTGATGATTTGATCTGTTAGCCCGTCTATACCAACAGAGGCGGGCAAACGAACTTCCAACGACAAAGAGTCAGACCATTTACCGTTTGTTGAACGTCCCCAGGACTCAATCAAATAGCCAGATGGATAGCATTCTATACAGAAAAAAATTGATTTCCGCTCTAAGTCGTCCCAGTTAGCGACACCTGCATACCTGGGTTCAATAGGGTCTTTTAGACCAGTCGGACCATCCTCGTCAGTGATTATTTCCGAGGATGGTGGCTCTGGAATCTTGGGAATACCACGAGAAATCGCTTGTTCTAAGGCTGCTTTTAAAGTTGCCCTATCTCGATAATCAAAAACTTGAACTGGTTCTATCGAAATCGTATAGCGGCTCGGAGTATCGGCGCTTGTCGGAATTATTGCCCGATCAGCCAAAACGAAAAGATTGAATGCTGCGTATGCTTGTTCTCTGCTCATTTCAACACCGTCACTTTGATTTTGATTGGGGCCCTGCCAAAAGGAAGTTGTTCGTTGTACTGTACAAGCCGTTTTCCAATATTTTCCAAAACAGCGATTTGTTTTGAATTTAATGCATTGTCGGGAATTCCTAAATGCAACACCTTTTCGCTAATTTGACGCTCTCTAAGCTGTAATCCTCGCTGGCTTTTGGTTTGGCGTCCTTTGTAATTTTCCAAGTCATCGAGAAAGCTCTCAATTTTACTCTCAAATCCTCTCTCTGTCGCGTAAGAAAGCTCACGAGGAT
>JBIKOL010000231.1:0-9959 GCA_044358055.1 Obscuribacteraceae bacterium (SeqCode) | reverse complement strand
TTTTGTCCTATTGCCATTTGTTTTGTTTGCCGGAAAGCACTTTACATCATAGCAAGAGAGACTCATTCATCACCAATCTCTTTAGTCAGAAAAGGAGCTGTAAGACCATGACCTTTGTCAGATTTTTCTTGCGATAAAAAACGCGGCATATGGCGTTTTTATCGAAGGCTCTCTCTTGTCTTGCACCTATCATCATATATACAGTGAATGTCATAGCTCATCAAATTGACCCTAGGAATCCGCAAAACTGTGTGCAAAGCGAAAAAATAGGTTATGAAGAGCCACTTTTTATGGTGTACGGTCTTGTCTCATGCCTCAAGGTGCTGTATCCTTGCCGGTTACGTGGTTTTTACTAAGCCGTGGCCGAGTGGGAGGAATCCAGTGAACAAAGCAGAACTTGCCGCCGAAATAGCGGCTCGTACGAATAATACAAAGAAGGCTGTCGAAGAGATGATCGGTGCACTCACCGATGTCATCGTTGAAAACGTTGCTAAGAATGAAAGAGTAACCCTGGTTGGTTTTGGGACCTTCGAGCGCCGCGAGCGCCAGGCCCGTGAAACAAACAACCCGCAAAAGCCTGGTCAGAAGATCAAGGTTCCAGCAAAGAAGGTTCCTGCATTTTCAGCTGGAAAAGAATTCAAGGATAAAGTGGCGGCTAAGTAGAAATAGCCCAAACCTAATTTTCGACTTGGGGAAGCTTCGGCTTTCCCATTTCTTTTTTTGCAGGCTCTGGCCTGCTGAACGCAAGGCGGGCCCTTAGCTCATAGAAGAAAGAGGCGCCATCCATAACAGAAACGGCGCCCCTTAATTTCATTCTTGATTGCAGCTTAGTTCTTGGAGCCGTTATCACTCTTTTCCATAGTGGCTCGCTCTTCAGGGCTGACGCCTTTCATGGTGAGATTGACTCTGCCTCTGTCGTCAATTTCTTTGACTTTGACGATGACGCGCTGTCCTACTGAAACCACATCTTCAACTTTCTCTACTCTGCGATTCTCTAGCTGAGAGATGTGAACCATGCCTTCCTTGCCGGGAAGAACTTCGACGAAAGCTCCTACAGGGATTATTCGAGTGACTCGTCCGCTGTACAGCTCGCCCACGGTAATGCGTTTCAGTAGTCTAATAATAGTGTCTCTGGCTGCTTCACCACCGCCGGCTTCAACTGATGCGATCTTCACAGTGCCATCGTCTTCAATATCAATGGTGGCACCGGTCTCTTCGATGATCTTGCGAATCATCTTGCCGCCTGGTCCGATAACCGTGCCGATATCATCTGGCGCAATCTGAATAGTGATGATGCGCGGAGCCCATTTTGAAAGCTCGGTGCGCGGAGCCGGAATTACGGCTTCCATTTTATCCATAATATGTAAGCGTCCCTTGCGTGCTTGTTCAAGAGCAACCTTCATGATGTCGAGCGAAATGCCTTCAATCTTGATGTCCATCTGAAGTGCTGTGATGCCTTCGCGTGTACCTGTTACCTTGAAGTCCATGTCGCCAAGGAAATCTTCCAGACCCTGAATGTCGGAGAGAATTGCGAAGCGATCGCCTTCCAGAATCAATCCCATTGCGATGCCTGCAACCGGGGCTTTGAGTGGAACGCCGGCGTCCATTAATGCCAGGCAGGAGCCGCAAGTCGAGGCCATGCTGGTTGAACCGTTCGATTCGAGCACTTCGGATACAACCCGCAGTACGTAAGGAAATTCTTCGGTCTTGGGCAAAACTGGAATGATTGCTCGTTCGGCAAGTGCGCCGTGACCGATTTCACGGCGACCGGGACCACGATTTGGCTTTACTTCGCCGACTGACCAGCCGGGGAAGTTGTAGTGGTGCAAGTAAGTTTTTTCTTTTTGCGGATCTACAGAGTCCAGCTTCTGTGCGTCGCCGCCTGTGCCTAGCGTGCAAACTGAAAGTACTTGAGTCGTACCACGAGTAAAGAGACCGGTGCCGTGAGTGCGAGCCAGCACGCCCACTTCAACAGTAATCGGACGAATTTCGTCGCAACGACGTCCGTCGGCGCGGCGTCCGCTTTCCAGCACCTGTGCGCGCATCAATTCTGCTTCGTACTCTTCAAGCATGGCTGCAAGTGGCAGCTTCTCTGCCGTTCTTAATGGATGATCTTCTGGAAGAGCTTCGATAGCTGCTACAACTGCGGCCTTGGCTTCATCAATGAAAGCTGCTCGAGTGAGCTTATCGGTGACACCATCCATTGAGGCTTTCAGTTTCTCTGTGGCGTGCTCTCTAATCAGGTTGTCGAGCTCTTCGTTCTTTGGGGGCGCATCGAAAACCTTCTTTTCGATGCCGAGCTGGCGGCAGAATTCACGTTGAGCTTCGACCTGGCGCTTGATGATCTGGTGAGCGTAATCAATAGCTGCCAGCACATCACGTTCGCTGACGATGTCACAACCTGCTTCAACCATCATGATCGAGTGCTCGGTGCCGGCCACAACGATGTCCATGTCCGACTGTTCCATTTCTTCGTATGTCGGGTTGGCGATGAGTCTGCCGTCAACACGACCAACGCGAACTGCACCGACCGGACCTGCAAAGGGAAGTCCGGACAGTTCTATTGCAACTGAGGCGCCGAACATTGCCAGAGTGTCTGGTGGATTCTCTTGATCTGCGCTCATGCAGATGGCAACTATCATGACATCATTGCGGTAGTTGTAATTGAACAATGGGCGCAGCGGGCGGTCGATCAGGCGGCTGACAAGAATCGCTTTGTCGGGCATCTTTCCTTCGCGTCTGGTGAAGCTGCCAGGAACTCTTCCCACTGAATAGAGCTTCTCTTCGAAATCGACCAGCAAGGGGAAATAGTCGATTCCTTCTCTTGGATTCTTGCCTGCGGTGCAGGTGACCAATAACTGGGTATCGCCGCAGCGCACTTCTACAGCACCGTTGGCTTGTTTTGCCATTCTTCCTGTTGTGAACGAAATGGTTTTTCCGTCTACCTCAACTGAAAAGGTATGAACTCTTTCTTGTAATTCTGTTGACATCTTGCACCTTGCTTGAATATTTCTTTATCTAGCCAAACGCAGACGGCCCACGGCAGTCTGCAAAATCCTTTTATTAGCTGGGACGGCTCAGAAGCCAGGACCCAAAAAGCAAAGCAGGCGGGGCAAATGCCCGCCTGCGAATAATTAGCGTCTCAAACCTAGTTTGTCGATCAGATTGCGGTAGCGATCATGATCTTCACGGCTGAGGTATTGCAGCAGTCTTCTTCTCTTCCCGACCATCATCAGGAGTCCACGTCTGCTGTGGAAATCCTTCTTGTGATCGCGAAGGTGTTCTGTTAATTGGTTGATTCTCTCTGTGAGAATTGCGACCTGTACTTCCGGCGAGCCAGTATCTTTGGCGTTCGTTTTGTAGGTCTCAACTATTGTTTGCTTCTTTTGCGCTTCTAGTGACATTCCTGTAGTTCCACTTATATATCTTGTCTTACTTATAGGCAGTGTTTAATAATATCAGTTCGATCCATCGCTTGCCCACTGTTGCAGCGATGACAAGCTTGTCATGTAACATAAAAGATATTTATGGGAAAATTATTCCGCAGCAGAGAGCTTCTCAGCCGATTTCCAATACTGGACACAATAAGGATGAATTTCCTTGAATATGTGTGCAGTGATGGGACAAACTTCTTCGGTGACAGTTATCGCGTCACGAAAATCTTCGCCCCGGGGGCGGCAAAGCTGCTTCAGGAAGGACCTTCACGGCAGCCGTTGATCTGGTCCTTCTATCATGGGCGCATGGTTGGCGCCCTGGATCTCAAGCCCAGAAAACGCTTAACAATTTTGATGAGTCCGAGTCGCGACGGCGAAATGATAGCAAGGGCTGGAGCCAGGCTTGGCTTTTCCATTGCACGTGGTTCATCCAAGCAAGGGGCTGTCAGAGGTGGACTTGAGTTAATGGATGGAATTAAGAAGGGTCAGGATCTGGTTTTTATGGTTGATGGGCCTCGGGGTCCGCGTTTTGAAGTCAAAGCAGGCGTGATTCGCATGGCTGAGATGACGCAGGTGCCAATCTTGCCCTTTGTTTGCTCTGCTCGGTCCTGCTGGTGGATGCCATCCTGGGACCGCTTTTGTGCACCCTGGTGGTCGACTCCTCTTGTCTTTATCATTGGCGAACCGCTCTATGTTCCAAAAGATGCCTCGGACGAGCTGCAAGAAGAGCTTCGCCTGGAATTACAGAAGCGAATGGAGCAGATTCGCATTGCTGCAGACAATTTCTGGTCCGTCAGTATTTGAGACGCCCCTACCATCTCTTATCCTGTTTAAAACCGAAAAGGATGCCATCATGTCTGGTGGCATCCTCTTGCTAACAATTGCGAAAACTTACGGCTTTTGCAACTCCGGCTTCCATTCATCGAGGATGGCGCCTTCGATTGGGCACACTGACAAGCAGGCTCCGCAATCGATACAAGTGCTATCGTCGATATAGGTGTACTTCGTGCCTTTGACATTGGTCTTGCCTTCGGCCCAATGGATACACTCTACGGGGCATACCGGAATACAATCCGCGATGCCTTCGCAAACGTCTGCAACGATTGTGTAGGCCATTTACGTCTCCTTTTTTTCTTTGTTAGTAACGGTGTACAGGCTATCTACCACTTAAGCACGAGCCTTTCACTTGGTCGAGTCTTAATCGCTTATTCTTAACACATTTCGTGATCCTGATTTCTAAATTTTGATGTCAGTGAATATCTGAGATAATCTGTATCCATAGATGGTTTGAAATTTCGTTGTAATGAGACAGGGGAGCACTTAGAAGTATGGCTGATGTCAAGGCACGGGTGAGCACTTCACAAGGACAGACCATTGGTTTTTTCGTTAATCCTAAAATCGAAAATCTTTGCGAGCAGGATTATGAGGTAAGCGGTTTGTTTGTGGATGAATCGGGACAGCCATATGAAAAGGTGGAATTTAATCCACAAGTCCTGCCGTATTTTGTTGATCTTTCGGAATTGCATCTGAGTGGCTTGAACACTCTGGCAAGCGGCTATGTTCAACGTGGACGTCAGCCTGTGCGCCTGACTGCTGTCAAAAAGAACTAGATTCTGATTTTTAGCCTTAGTAAGTAATTTCGCGGAGATAGCGAGCGAATAAGGGCGCTTTTCAGCGCCCTTGCCATGCTTTTAGAGGACCGGCTGCCCGCCATTGGTCTCGGCGGTTCCAACACACTGCATGGTTGAATGTGTCTCGGCACCAAGTTTGGTATCAACATCCATTTTAAGTTCTACTTGAACTGTTGATGCCAGCTGCGCATCGGGACCTAGCTTGAAGTTCTTTGCCAATATGGCGCGTGCTGGGGAAACTGTCTTTTGCACTGGCGCAGGCAATGACGATAAAAGAAAGTGCAAGTCTGTGTCGTTGCCGCTGTTAAATCTGGCATCAATGTTTTTCTTGTAGAGCTTGCTGCCGTCGGTGGTGATCAAGCCTTGCATTTTGTCTTTGTTGTCGAGCTCGTCGATGCCGGACATTTCCGCTGCGTTGGAATCCGTGTGCTCAGTGTAACCAAATCTGATTACAGGATGCACTGGTACATCCGCTTGCAACCAGGGCAGAACCAGATTGTGTCCGTTTTTGATTTCATTATAGCGATTAACCACCGCGCTTATGGCTTCCAGTTTGCTTATGTTCTTCAGCTTTGTTCTCTCGTTTTCGAGCAAGCTGGCACCTTCGCGGGCTTCTTCATGCAGCATGTTCGATACTTCTGAAAGATGAGTGAGATGCGCTTGAACGTCCATATTAGCATCGTCGGCATCGTAAATGAGTTGACGAGATCTTGCCACCATATTGTTCATTTGGCCCATGCGATCTTGCTCGTTGAGCTTTTTAGCTCCTTCAAGCGCCAGTTCATCTGCTGTTGCTTGCAAGCGGTTGTGTACAAAAAACAGTGTGCCAAATGAACTTGCTACAACTATGCCTACTGCATTTATTGCTATAAAAACACTTGACAGAACCAGCATGTTGCCGCGTTTACTGCGCATCATCTCACTATCTCCCCAGTTTCTCCTCACATTTATAATTACTGATCAGTCTCTTGAATTAGGGCGAGAATGGCTAAAAAAGCGGACCCTGAAAAGAAAGGGCGACGCCATGCGCCGCCCCTGGATTGGATCCTTATTCGTCTTTATCAGTGGTAATGAGCAAAGCTTTGTGTCAAGCCTGCTGGCTCCGATTCGAGGAAAAGGTTCATATCACTATTGATGGGATCTTCTCCGCCGCCGCTATCAGAAACCGGAGCAAAATGGTAATTTTGAATCTCTGAAGAAATAGTATGGAAAGATGCAAACGGAACTTTGATCGTTGCCACCATATTCTTATTTCTGTTTGCATCAACAACTGCTTTCATTATCGCTTTGCCGGCTGCACGTTGCTCGTCAATCGGCGCGGAATCGGCATTGTGCTGAACTCTGATGGCGACTGCATCACCTTGCTTAATTTCAAGCTTATGATGGCGATCAAGACCCAATGTGCGTGCTTTGCTGTACCAAAGATCTTCGTAATCGACTTTGGCGTCCTGGTTGTTCATTGGGTAGTATTGAAGACTTGCTTTCACTACTTCCTTCAAATCAGAAGTATTGTATTGAAACTGCCGTTCCAGTTGTTGAGTCTTTATTTGAATAGTCCATTCGTAAGGACGTTGAACTTGTTGACCGGATGCGCCTGCTTTCACTATTGATGCACTTGCTGCAATTATGCCTGTTGCTGCAATAAATGCCAGAATCCTCTTATTCATTGATGTAATACTCCGTTGTGGCTGGATCTCGGCTCAAGTTCTCCCATGCAGATCTGCCTGCTAGCTTGAGCGGAATGGGCGTAGTAATTCCGGGAATCGATGGTCCGCCGGCGTAAATTGGCGGAATGTTGATGTCCACAGATAATTCGTAAGTGTAAATGCAGGGGGCTTTTGCTCCGCCAGGCAAGTATTCTGGTGGCACCGGCTGACCCTGTGCGAGCCGAACTTGATCTGCTGTGTTTGTTGCGCTAACAATCATGTCGAGCTTCGTGCTGCCAATTTGCAGTCCGCAGTTTTTGCTGAAATCACTCCACCAGCTGTCTGACGACATGGTGTTGTAAGAATCGCTCCTCTTTTCTGCAAGCGCCAGTCTATGGACGAATTCCTGGACGGCGCCCTGGGCTATGAAGAAGCGGACTCCAATGAAGCTCATATTCACAAGCGGTATAAAGAAGAATATTACTAGAACTACAAACGCCGCTGTAAATTCCGTAAGCGCTGCGCCTCTTTCTGTTCTACTTTTGTCCAACTTTGAGTTGAGCATTGTTTTTGTTCCACCTCACTGCAACATGGATTTCTACGAGGGTTTGCGCGATTTTAGGGGTGCTTCTCCAGCTTTGAAAATCTCAATGGTAATTAGCGGAGCCCTGGGATCGCGGGCGTCCCGCCCGCTTCTAACGCCGTACCTTAGCCAATCGGCTCGCTCACTGCGGGAGTATGAGCGGGCGGGACGCCCGCGATCCCGGGAGCTGCCACTGCAAAAGAAATTTAAAAGTGGGAAGCAGAGCGCTCGGGGAGCGCTCTGCTGGTCGCTTCGGGGGAAGTAAACCTTATAGTCCGAATTTGGCCATCTTCACTGCTTTGGAAGCATCTGGCATGCCGAATCCGTAGTATGGTGTCCAGGGAGCATTGCCGGCTTTGAAGCAGCTGGCTCTCAGGATGTTTTCTACGGCGAAGTTGGGCAAGCCCGGGTTAGCATTCCAGACCAGGGCCGCCACACCGGCTACAATCGGGCTGGAGAACGATGTACCTTTCACGGTAGCGACGGACCCAAGTTTGCTGCTGCAAACGATACCTTGACCGGGTGCGGTGAAAGAAATGCTGTTTCCCCAGTTGGAGAAGTTGGCAAGATTCATGCTGTTGTCGATTGCAGAAACTACGTTCAGGTAAGGGACAACCGGGTTAGGATCGAATAGTCCGTCGTTGCCAGCCGAGATGAAGATCAATCCGCCTTCAACATCATGAAACTCTTGCATGTACATGTGCAGTGGCGCGTGCAGGAGCGGATTTGTGAAACCAACCGGAGGTGGTGCAGCATAACTGATGTTGACGATTTTGTTGCCGGTTATGCTCATGTTGAGCAAGCCAGCCATAATGGCGATGTCATCGGTCATGCCACTTGAGCCGGCAATTTGTACCGGGTAGACGGTGGCACCGGGGGCGATACCGGCAGTCATCACGTTGTTTGCTGCTGCTGCTGCGGTTGTAGCAACTAGTGTGCCGTGTCCCTGGACGTCATGAGTGGCGCCGCTGGACAGGGAGCCGCCGAGACCGCCGAGCAAATCTCCGACTGGCCCTGGTCCACCGAGTACGGTCATGCGGGCACCAAAAGTGGTGGCGTCATAACCTTTTTCTATTTTACCTGTAAGGTCCGGATTGCTTTTTTCGCAACCAGAGTCAAATATTGCGATCTTCGTGTGAGTGCCGGTTGTAGTGTCCCAGGCTCTTGGTGCGTTGATTGCACCGAGGTGCCATTCACTAGTGAATTGCGGATCTCCTGGAATCAATTGAGCTTTGAAACGATAGTTTCTGCTGATGCAACGGAAGTGCTCACGGTCTTTCATGAACTTCTTCTCTGTTTCAAGCATGTGTCCTTTTTCTGTTCTATAGATAAGGCACTTCATTTTTCCTTCGCCGATCGAGCCTACAATGGTTCCTTTTTCTTCCTTGAGAATCTCGCTGACGTCGTCATTATCAGCATTGACATTCGGCATAATAAGAAGCAGGTCTGGTGTGCAGTCATAAACTGCCGGCTTCGTTTTCTTGACCAGATTTGTCGGAACTTTCAACTTGCTTTCACTTGCCATCGAAGGAAGTGCGGAACTGGCAGCCATGCCCATCATAATAGCCATGCTCAATCCGAACAGCTTTTGCGTTCTCTTACTTAGTTTTTGCATTTTGCTGAACATACTAAAAAATCTCCCCTTCATATACAAAAATTTCACAACAAGCGCTGCGCACTGATCAGGCTGGTGGGCACTTCAGATGCTGCGGGCGTTTTCCTCTCACATTTGCTTAAACACAGGAGCTCAGCAAATTAGGAGGAGGCACTTGTATTTGTTTTAATCGAAACGTGAAAAGCCTTTATTTCTGAGACAATACCGGTTCATGCCCGAGTCGTTTGCGGAAACCATATGAAGAATCTTGCTGTAGTTTTCGATTTCGATGACACCTTGATGCCTGATTCCACCAGCGAGCTGTTGAAAGACCACGGCATAGATCCTGAGCGCTTCTGGGGGCACACGGTAAAGGATTTACTTTCGCTTGGTTATGAGCCCGCTCTTGCCTATCTCAATCGATTACTTGAAAACGTGGGTGAAGGCAAGCCCCTAGGTTTGATGTCCAACACAAGGCTGCGCGAGTACGGCAGAACCCTGGCGCAGCGCTTTTACCCTGGCGTCCCTACTTTGTTTAAAGAATTGCGTGAAACCGTCAATTCGATATCGACTGAATTGAATCTGGAATTCTATATTGTCAGCGGTGGACTTCAGGATTTGATCGAAGAAATCCCTTTATTGAATAAGAACTTCACCGCCATTTATGGATGTCAGTTTGGCGAATGCGCCAATACAGGTGTGATTCACCAGATCAAAAAATGCGTTACGTTTACGGAGAAGACGCGCTATCTCTTTGAGATAAACAAAGGCATCAGTAAGCGAGCTGTTGACGAGAATAAATATGCGGTGAATAAAGATGTGCCCATGGCGAAGCGTCGTGTTCCATTTAAGAACATGATTTATGTAGGCGATGGACTTACAGACATCCCCTGTTTTTCTCTGGTGAAGCGGCAGGGCGGCATGGCCTTCGGCGTGTTCAACCCTGGTGAACAACGATCGGCAAAAAGAGCTTTGCTGGAATTTTTGAGCACCGATCGTGTTATCAGTATGCATGCACCACGCTACAGAAAGTCGGATGAACTGGGGGCGATGTTGCGCGCTGCTGTTTCT
>JBIKOL010000208.1:0-13112 GCA_044358055.1 Obscuribacteraceae bacterium (SeqCode) | reverse complement strand
GCAGTCGCTCATCGGGCTGCCCTTGAAGGCTCTGAGGCAGAAACGGATTATTAAGAGTACGAAATAAGCCGGCGAGCTCGCGGCTCATCATGGGGATTAAGTGAGTGACTCCAGTTTGTCTTTTAACGCCTGATTTATTGGTATCGGTTTGCCATTTGCTTCATCTATAAATACAATAATCGATTCTGCACTTGAGCAACATTTGTTTTCGTAGAATATCGCCTGCGCAACCGTGAAAGAACTGTTGCCTATGCGAATAATTTTTGAGCCAACTTCGACGTTGCCTGGAAAATGCATTTCTTGCAAATAGTCTATTGATAGTTTTGCGATGACAAAAGCAGTGCCTGATCCACCCGCTCCTTTGCCGCATTCGTCAAACAAGAAATCCACTCGGCCGGATTCATAAAGGGTGCAATAAACTGCATTATTGATGTGCCCCTGCCTGTCCGTATCTCCATAGCGCAGGTTGATAGTGGTCCACTTTTTATAAGACTGGCGATTGGTATCAGCTACGGTGACACGTTCTTTACTGGACATATTGCTACCGCTACTTTCTCAGTTCAGGCCTTCAAGGAAACCAATCTGAAAAGATCTACTGGCTTCTGCCTTCCCTTGACGGTGTGGGAGCCCATGATTTCAAAAACAAAATGATCTTGCACCATCTCATGGGTTGCGCCATCAACAATCAAATCACCCGGTCGATCGTTGGGGATCAGCTTCTCTATGCGGAAAGCAAGGTTTGCCGTGTCACCCAGAACTGCCATGCTGGATTTGCCTGCGCCAAGTACTCCTGCTGCAACTGGTCCTGTAGCCAGTGCCACATCAACCATGAGTGGATAGTTGGGAAAAGGCCAGTCTGAGCTTGCAGCAATCGTTGGTACGAGATCTCTTATTCTCAACGCTGTATAGCATGCCTGGTATGCGCAGATATTGTGCTCCGAACCGGGACGATCATCGCCCTGCCAGTATGCCATTACGGCATCTCCGGCAATCTTTTCCACCTGACCGTTTTGTCTGCGAATTTCATCATGAAAGCGACCAAAAACCCTTTGGGCCGCCTGCATAACAATGTCGGGCTGATCAGTATACTGTTCCGACAAAGTGGTAAAAGCGCGAATGTCAGCAACAAGAATTGTTGCTGTCATCAATTTGATATGCAGCTGCGTGCGCTCGTGCTCGTCTTCTTGTTTCTCTTCGTCATTGCGTTGTGGCGCAGATTCTGGAAGATTCACGATCAAATCAATTTGCGCTACCTTTATATGATCCCCGTTCTTTAAAAGGTATTCTTGCCCGGCGGTCAACCACGTCCCGTTCAGTCTGGTACCGTTTGTAGAACTTAAGTCACGTACACACCAGCCCTCTGGTCCCGGGCGAAGTTCTGCGTGCAAGCTGGAAACTTCTGGAATTGCCAAAACTAGCTTGCGCGGACCTGTCGGAGAACCGGGCTTTCTGCCGATCTCCAATATTTTGTCGTGTTCCAGCTCGTAAAAATAGGCATCTGGCGTACCTGAATTGACCACCAGATAACCTGCTAGTTCAGTCTTTTTCTCGGCGGTCACGACCTAAGCTCTCCATTCATGCTGCTCGAGCTGTAAATCATGAGCAAACTAGTTCCCTCATTGCAAGGAAATTTCCAGAATACGCTAACCGAATGAATTATACCGCTGCAGAAGGCTAACTAGTTTAGAACTGTATGCCAGCGATCAATATCTTGAGAATTGATATTGGTAATTGCGCTTTCTCCGCCTTCAGAAAAGAAAAAGGGGCGATGACAGGCATCGCCCCTTGATTTTATTGTGAGCGAAGGCTTAGACCTTTGCCACCTTCTCAAGTGACTTTTTTAGTGCTTCTACCTTGTCCAATCTTTCCCACGGCAAGTCGAGATCAGTGCGACCGAAGTGTCCGTATGCCGCAACTCTCTGGAAGAATCTTCCGCCGTTTTGTTTGGGCAATAGATTCAATTCGAGCTGCTTGATGATTCCGGCTGGACGCAAATCGAACGTCTTCTTTACAAGCTCGGTAATCTGATCATCGGAAATCTTGCCGGTTCCGAATGTTGTAACCAGTACAGATACTGGCTGGGCAACGCCGATGGCGTATGCAATTTGAACCTCGGCTCTCTTGGCCAGTCCTGATGCAACGATATTCTTTGCAACCCATCTGGCTGCGTAAGCTGCGCTGCGATCTACTTTTGTTGGATCTTTTCCGGAGAAGGCGCCGCCACCGTGGCGTGCATAGCCGCCGTAAGTGTCGACGATGATTTTTCTGCCGGTCAAGCCTGCGTCTGCTTGCGGCCCGCCGACGACAAAACGACCAGATGGATTGATTAGGTAGCGTGTTTCAGCGTCTGGCTTTATGGAAAGATCTTCGAACAATGGAGCAACTACGTATTTCTTCAAGTCTTCGGCGATGCGAGCTTGAATTTGGTTGTTGTCTACAATGCCGTCAATTGTTGGTTCGTGCTGTGTTGAAATAACAATTGAATGAACTCGGACTGGTTTGTCGCCTTCGTATTCGATGGTGACCTGTGACTTTCCATCTGGGCGAAGATATTTAAGTACGCCGAGTTTGCGAACTTCGGAAAGCCGTCTGGCGATGCGATGTGCGACCAGGGCGGGCATCGGCATGTATTCCGGTGTTTCGTCGCATGCAAAACCAAACATCATGCCCTGATCGCCTGCGCCGATTTGATCGAACTCATCGCCCGATGCTTCGCGCTTTTCTAGGGCTTTGTCTACGCCTGACGCAATGTCGGCAGACTGCTTGTCAAGGCTGACAACAACGGCGCATGTGCGGGCGTCAAATCCGCCGCCGCGCTCGCCTTCGTATCCGATTTCCGCGATAGTGCGACGTACGACTTCCTGGATGTCGATTTGAGCTTTAGTAGTGATTTCTCCGGCAACGACCACCAGTCCGGTGGTCACAAGACACTCTGCTGCAACACGTCCTGCCGGATCTTCAGAAAGAATTTTGTCCAGAATTGCGTCAGAAATCTGATCGCAAACTTTGTCTGGGTGACCTTCAGTCACGGATTCCGATGTGAATAAATGTCGATGTGGCACCTGAACTTCTCCTATGCCTCTAGCACGTGTTAATTGCGACAGTCTATCAGGTATGTATGACAAGCGCCTTGACTGCTGCCTTAAACTAGCTGAATGAATTAAGCTGCATCGCCGCCAAGTCTCTTGGATACGGCGTTCTGCTTTGAATAATAGTTCTTATAAATGAATGCGAAATTCCTCTTGTTTTCATGGCTAAATCGAGTGTGCCTCAGGAAATAGCGCCGTTTTTCCCAATTGGGCTTTTGTAAATTGTTCTGGAAAGGCTTCTGCTCTGCAAGAACTAGATGCGGGCTGCAGCGTTACCCTGCTAAGGCAGCTGCTTTCTCCTGAACAAGCGCTTTTCGGGCGCTGGGCTAAGATATTTACGTTTATACATCCTCTCGGCGCCTGATTTCCACAAGAAAAGAGCTGAACTTAGTGCTTCTATTTAGTGTTACCATATAAGCCAGATGCCGACGCTCAGGCGTTGGCTGCAGCCGGCGTAAAGGAGAACTATGGCAACAGCTTATAGCCAGAAAAGCGATCGCGATTTGGTTCTGGCATGTCAAAAACGGGATCCGGCAGCATTCGAAGAGCTGGTCAAAAGACACCAGCGAACGGTTTTTGCCTTGCTGTATCAGTTGGCACCTGATTGGACTGACACCTCTGATCTGGCTCAGGAAGTATTTATTCGCGTTTGGCGTTCAATAAATAATTTGCGTAATCCGAGTTCCTTTAGAGGATGGCTAACTCAAATTGTCACCAATCTTTTTTATGATGAACTGCGCCGTCGCCCTCGCCGCGTTCCCACCGTATCTATGGATGAAGGGCTGGATGCTGATGCTGAAGAGGGTGAATCCGCAACGCGTGATATCCCTGACGTCTCAATGCTGCCCGATGAAAAAGTTTTAAACCGAGAACTTTCTGAAGTTATTAGAGAAGCTATGTCGAAATTACCGGAACAGTTTCGGACGGCTATCGTCTTGAGGGAAGTAGAGGGGTTGAGTTACGAGGAAATAGCAATTCTTACAAAGACCGAAATGGGAACCGTCAAGTCTCGCATAGCGCGCGCCAGGACGAAGTTGCAAGAGTTGCTGCAACCCTACTTACAGCGAACGGGGTCAAGTGAGGTCTCCAGCTGATGTCACTTTGCGCACAATTTAAAGACGATATTTCTGCCCTTATCGACGGGGAGCTTGATGCAGCAAGAAATTCAGAGCTACAAGAGCATTTGAATTCTTGTGCCGACTGCCTGCAAACGCAGGGCTCTCTGAGACAAACAAGTTCTTTGTTAGCCCAGGCCAAGCTGGCATCTTTTGCCGCCTGCCCAGACATATGGTCAGCAATGGCAAGCAAAATGCCGCCTCTTTGTGAAATCATTCAAGAAGATTTCTCTGCTTATTTGGATGGCGAGCTTATAGTTCCAGCCAAAGAAGGTGTAAGTGAGCATCTTCAAGCCTGCACACCCTGCCATGGTAAATTCCAGGAGCTTTCACAGGTTAACGGAATGCTTTCCCGAGGCTTGGAGCTTCCTGCAAATCTGGAAATTAGCATCTGGGCCGAAATTAAAAACAGACTCGATGAAGACTGCCAGTTAATCAAAGATGAACTGTCTTCATTTTTCGATCGAGAAGTAACCCCCGATCGCCACAGAACCATAACAGGCCATTTATTAGAGTGTGGCGATTGTCGCGAGCAATTAGCCATGATCAGTCAGGCTGGTGAAATGCTGCGAAGCAGTTACCAACCCGAATTCCCCGATAACTTCGATCTCTGGCCCGAAATCAAAGCCAAGATGAATGTTATTCCGCTGGCGCCAAAAGAAAAACGCCAGAATCAATTTGTCAACAAGCGGCTGTATGCCGTTGCTGCTGTATTTGTTGGTGGAGCATTAGCCGCTTTAACGATTTTCCTTAATTTCAACGCAGGGGCTAGCGTAAAACCTGTAACTGCGGAATCATACTTAATAGAATCAGCTCTTGGGGAACCGGTCGGAATGGCCGAAGCGATGGTTTATGAAAATCAGTAAGCGACTGTATGCAACCACCTTAGCGCTTAGCGCGACATCAATGATTGGCGCACCGGCTGTGTTTGCTGATGAAGATGGCGCAAAGTGTGTCGACTGGAAGAAGTTGAACCTTTCAAGTGCGCAGTCTCAGCAAATTCAAACTCTCGAGCAAGACTGGAACGGCAAGTACATGAAGATGCAGCCGGAGATTCTCGAGCATCAGCGCAAGCTCGCTAAGCTGCTTATGGATCCCAAATCAGATCCACTCGAAATTATGTCTACCAATCAGCGAGTTGCGCATTTGAAAGAACATCTTCGCAATGAAGCAACGACGAATTATTTGAAAAAACGTGCAATTCTAAATCAAGATCAACAGCATCAACTTGAAACGATGATGCAGCAGATGATTGCCACGCGTCAGCAATCTGCAGCCACAGTGCCCCAGGCCGAAGAGCAGGGCGGCTTTATGGATATCATTCATAAAGTTAAATGGGCGATTCAGCAACACTAATTCTGTAAATCTAAACTGCTCTCTGGCATGACTGAGCAAGTCATGCCAAGCTCAAGTTTTTTTCAATACCACGCCGACACCATGGATGGTGCCTATTATTTCGCCGTCCGGATCCATCTTCTTGCGCAAGCGTTTAAGCGTGGTCCTCATTGCTTCAACCGTTGATTCCGAGCTGCTTGGCCAGACCCTGTTCAGCAATGTCTCCTGAGAAAAAATCTGATCTGGATGCCGCATTAGGAATTCCAGAAGTTGATATTCGCGAGGCATTAATTGCAGGAGCACGCCGTCTTTGAAAACAGCATGCTGAACTGGATCAAGAGAGATATTCTTGCATTTGAGCGTTCCATCGCTTATTAATGGCGGCCGCCGGAGCAACGCTCGAATCCGCGCTTTCAATTCCCCGTCGTCAAAAGGCTTCGTCAAATAATCATCCGCGCCAGAGTCGAGCCCGCTGCCTTTGTCAGCCGAACTTGACTTACCCGTCAACATCAATATAGGCATTCGGCCGCCCCTGCTGCGATAGTCCTTGAGTATCTCAATACCCATCTTGTCAGGCAGATTCCAGTCAAGCAGGACGATGTCATAGTCGAAGCTTTTGATTTTGAACTCGGCTTCGGCACCATCGGCGGCAGTGTCTATGATGTGCTTGTCCAGTTCCAGTGTGAGCTGAAGTGTGTCCCGAAGTGAATCGTCATCTTCGACAATTAATATCTTGGCCATAGGACTGATGCTCTCGCCAGAGTCTCTTCAGTCTATATTATCCAGCATAATCTCCTGAGCTAATACTTTGCTGAAAAATAAACTCGAGGAAGAAATTAGAATTGCCCTGCTGGAACTGCAGGAGAGTGGGCTTTTGCCTCTTTTAAATGACGAACAAATGCAGTCATTGCGAATAAAAATCGATCGTTCAAAGGATAGGACTGCAGATTTTGCTACGGGACTTCCCTTGCAACTTGCTGCTCTGCTCAGGATTTCTCCTTTAGAAACGGCTGAATTGCTTGCCGGCCGGTTGCAGGCGAATCTTCTGAACTGTGCTGAGCTCAGAATTGCTTCGCCAGGTTTCCTGAACTTTGTCATGACTCAAAAATGCATAGTTCAGGTTCTTCAAGATATTTACACGAGTAACGCTTCCGAATTCGGAAAAAGAGCATCAGGCAGCAAAGCCGAAGAAAGCGCAGTAAATGATGCGACCTTCATGCTCCAGTATGCTCACATCCGTGCGTGCTCTTTGCTCGAGCTGCTTCAACAGCCTGTGCTGAATTACGTCGACGGCGAGGAAGCGGATCCTCTGATCGGTAAGAAATGCTGGGCTGATTCTTTGAGTGCATTTGCACATTCGACGCAGCCGCTTGAGGCAATTTTTCTAGAAGCTGATGAAAAGCTAGTTTTGGCTGAACGTGAACTTCTGATTTGTCTGGACGCTTTCTCCAGTATGCTCGTGCGCTGCCAAAAGAGAAAGGACCCCGCCATTGTCTTCAATTATGCCACTGAGCTTGCACTGGCGATCCAACATTTCTGCGAGCGCTTTCAGCCGGTGAAATTGGAGCGCGAGATTTTGATTGCAAGATTTGGATTGCTTCTTGCTTCGAAATCTATTCTTTCTCAAACGATAAGAGCCGCAGGCTTGGTACCTGCAGAAAAATTTTGAATCAAGCGCAGAATCTTATTTGGCTGCTGCAAGAACCTGCATCGATTTCTTCTCGTTGCTCAGCTCTTTCCAGATCGTAAATGCGCCTGATATTCTAGAGCCATTTTCATCGCAAGAGGGGCCGAGCATGGTTTCTGCTGGCATTCGTTTTAGGAAATCTTTTTCGAATCGGCTCAAGCCTTCTGCAAATCCTGCAAAATTCATGGCAAGATCGAGCCTGACACAGTGATGCTCGTTGCCTTTTGCTTCGAAGAGTAAATTCAAGCAGATATTTCTCTGAAGCCGCTTTTCAATGCCTGTTGGCGTGCTATCCAGATTCTCGGATGAACCTACATACAGATACTGTGGTCCTGGACAGGTTCTGGATTGCATGTAATTGGCAATGTGCAATTCCTGACGGGAATTCAAGGCTTCCCATTTGTTATTTGCGCTTGACTCAAGGCGACCCAAGAACTTTTGGATATCTTTGTTCTCCGGCATATTTAAATCTCCGCAAACGACTACGCAAAGAAAATTTCATTGTGAATTCTCTTCTGAATTCTTTTTTCCACTACTGGCGAACATGTAAACTATTGTGGAAATTAATTAGTGAGAACCAAGTACGTATGCGCATTTTGCTGGCACCGACGGCTTTCAAGGGGAGCTTCTCACCGGCTCAGGTCGCGCAAGCCTTTCATTCCGCTCTTGAAACATATGCTGAGCAAAACCCGGCAAATATATCTATCGATGTATTGCCGCTCGCCGATGGTGGCGATGGAACGGTGGATTCGCTTGCACTTGCCCTGGGTGGTACAAAGCACCAGCTTCCTGTGCATGGTGCACTTGCTGAACTCAGAACTGCAGACTGGTTGGAGTTCCAGGACACGGCAGTTATTGAACTGGCGTCAGCTTGCGGCATTGCGGCTTTCAGAAAAGATCAGCTGGATCCTCTTAATGCACATACTGGAGGGCTTGGTACCGTGATAAGACATGTGCTGCAAGAGACCGATCTCCAGAAAATCGTCATTACACTTGGAGGCAGTGCCTCCACTGATGGTGGCGCTGCTGCACTGGCGGAATGTGGCGTGGAGTTTTTTGAACAATCCGGTGCAAAAGTATTTCCGAGAGGAGGCGCTTCTTTGCAAAGACTCAGCAAGGTGAATTTTTCAAATTTGGAGCAGTTTATCGCTGGAAGACAGTTCTTTGTTGCTACCGATGTTGATAATCCGTTGCTTGGCACCCTGGGTGCGGCGAGTGTTTTTGGTCCGCAGAAAGGTGCAACACCGGAACAAGTAAAGCAACTTGATTCAGCACTTTCACATTTCGCTGAGTTGATCGAAGCGAAAAAAGGAAAGAAATTTCGCGAGCTTAAAGGCTCAGGTGCCGCTGGTGGAGCGGCCTTCGGACTCGTCGCCGCTTTTGATGCAAAAATCATATCTGGCTTTGAGTGGTTCTCGTCACTCGTCAGGCTTGATGAGCGAGTAGCTGCCAGCGACCTTATCATCAGCGCTGAAGGTCGAATCGATCGAAGCACCTTTCATGGAAAGGTCATTGGTTCATTGCAGAAAGTTTGTTCGCAGTACAAGAAGCGCCTCTGGCTTCTTGCCGGGAGTGTAGAGGATGGACTGAACTCTCAATTAGATAGCTCAGTCGAAAAAATTCTTGCAGCTGGAAGCGCAGATAAATATGCTGATCTCAATGAGATCGCCCAGACGCTGCTTGCTGCTCTGAAATCGAGTGCTTAATATCCTTCGCTGGCAGGGGGCGCTGCATTCGGATGCCCGGTCGTCAACCCTTTTGGCAAGATAGTATCGATGGTGTTCTCTTTCTTGAACTTTTGAATGGTGGCACCTTCGTCGCCGATCACCTTTTCTAGACCGGGCTTTATTGTTCTTACGGCTGCTCCATCAGGACCGATGCTGGTTTCGGAAAGAATTGCAGTGCTCGTTTTTTCCAGGTGTGTTTTGCCTTCATTCTGGAGCGCAAGGCTTCCCGGCGCGTATCCATCAGAGCCGGGCGCCGGCATTCCTGTGACTACCGCTGGCAGATTCGGTAAACGTCCACGCACACCCTGGGTTCCAGTAGTTTGCGTTTTGCCGGGTACGGCAAAGCCTGCATAAGGCAAGCCAGCTTGAGGCGGTGCTGGTGCTGTCTGTGTGTTGGTCGGCGACGATTCATGCATTTCGCCGCTTTCGCCTGTGTCGGCAGTGCTGTTGAAGCTGTCTTCCTGGCAGTAAGCGACCGGGGCGCAAAATAGAACTGTTGCCAGCGCGACCAATGCGGCATTTTTGAGCATGGAAAGCCCTCCAACACGTTGCAGAATAGTAAGCCCAGCTATTGTAGACTTGTGTGGGCGGGCTTGTAAAGTAGGGTTTTCCCTGAAGCCAAATATTATTGTGACTTGCCGTTGTTGTAGAGGAAGGACAGGTCTGGAGCCAGTGAGGCAGAGACCGGGCCAGACTCAACCGGCATTTGCGAGGCATCCAGTGTTGCTGCCGCTGCTGCACCTGGTCCAGCAAGATTTTGCTGAGGCTGCATCGACTGGAAGTAGCTGCCCTGCGCTGCTGTTTGTGGTGCCATCGCCTGTGCTGGCATTGCTTGCTGCGGTGCCATTGCCTGCGGATTTATTTGTGCTGCGGCTTGAATTGGAGCCGCTTGCATTGGTGTGGCTTGTGAAATCGCCTGTTGTGCGCCTGGCATTTGCAAATGCTCGCCTGAGAAGATCAGTCTAGGATTCTCACCGATTATCGCCTTGTTGGCGTCATAAATTTCGCCCCAACGGCTGCCGTCGCCGAGCTTATCTTTGGCAATGTCCCAGAGATTATCTCCTGGTTGCACTGTATATTGACCAGCATCTGCAATTGGCGTCGCGTCACTGCCAGGAAGCTTTAAATCCAGACCGGTGTGAATCAGATCCGGATTGCTGCCAATCAGATTCTCGTTCAATTTATATATCTCTTGCCAGCGAGTTCCATCACCGAGTTGCTTACGTGCGATATCCCAGAGGTTGTCGCCGCGTTGAACAGTGTAATTTCCTGCTACGCGATCGCTTCCGGCCTGGTTCATTGCCGTTTGGTCGGTGCCGGCTTGTTGTGCCTGATCCATGCCCTGTTCTTGTTGATACTGAGCTTGTGTTTCCACTGGCTTAGCTGGCTGTGTTGCAGCCTTTTCTAGCTGCGGTCTGGCATGATGTACCGGTGAGTGTTTGACCTGTGCGACCGGTTTGCTTATTTCCGGAGTCGAATGTGCGCTGCCGTCACCAGAGACATGCTTATAAGCTATTTGCTTGGCGTGTTCAGCACCTGCATGTGCACCGCGGTGGGAAATTTGATCCATTGCTGGCTGCGAATGAGTATTTGATGATGGAGCTTGAGGAGCTGCATTGGAAGCAGTGTGGTTGAGACCTTTGCTCTGATGTCCGATGTAATCGACGGCTCCTTTATCCGGAACCTTGCCTAGTTGCGGTGCTTTCTTCAAGAGCGACATGGGCTCTGCTTTCAGCCCTGTCATGCCGGAATCAGCAGAAGCAGCGCTTGATGATGTGGCATCCGTTCCAGCTGCGCCGGCTGGCTTAAAGTAGCTTCCTGCGCCGGGTACATCATTGGAGGCCAGCATATCTTTGCCGCCGCCCAGAGTGTCAGAGACTCTGCCCGAAGGGGAAAGTGAAGAAAGTGATTTATCGAAACCGCTTCCGGCCGAATCGCTCAGCTGGTAGCCAATGTTGTTCGAAACGCTTGGTCCGCTGATAATGCCGTCGGATGCGCTAAAGTTTGCTGGCATCGAGCCTGCTTCCTGGCCGAAAGCATTGGAGCTGATGTTCAATGATGAACCAGCGTTGCCTGCAGGAGTGCTGGCGTTGGAAACAATATTAGAGCTCGCTGTTGAATTGGACTGTGCCAGTAGATTAGTGTGCTGTGAAACCTGATCGCTGAACAATCTGTGAGTTCCAGACAAATAAGATGAATTGACCTGGTTATTTAGTTGTGGCCCGGACATCTTGCCTTCGAGGTGCAAGCCGCTGTGCGAACCTGATTGACCGAATTCGAATTGAGCTTTCTTGAGGTCCAGCGGACCAGATATATTGAATTGGTTTTGCAAACTCAATCCATTAATACTGGAACCACCATTGCCTAGTGTGCTGCTCATACTGCTGGAAATATGGCGCAGGTCTGAGAAGTGTGTGCCTGCCTGCATGCTCATTTGCTGCAAGAAGGGAGAATTAGCTGGAAGCATGGACAGCGGCACCTGGAAGTGCTCGGCACCTATGCCGTGAGCGCCCAGATTAGCCAGAGATGACTGTAGCGAAGAGCCGAGATGAGCCCACATATTGGGGTCAAATACGTCGGCCAGGTGGGCTGGTGCTGAGAACAATGCACCCAACCACTCGAAGAAGGATTGTGCTACGCCGCCGAGTCCGGGCAGGCGCATAATCAGCTGAATCATCGGCGAAACTTCTGCACCGGCAGCGGCCGCTGCTGCTGCGCCACCGATTGCGTGTGAGCCAAAGGCCGCTGCTTCCGCACCGGCTGCACTGGCTATAGATGCGATTGATTTTGCAGCTGCTGTAACTGCCGAAGCCTCTGCTCCACCACTTGCTGCCGCTGCTGCTGCCTTGCCGGCTACAGCTGAAGCCTCAGCACCGGTAAAGCTTGGAGCAGGCATGCCCAGGTTGGCGCTCGGCTGGAAAAAGTGGCGGGCGGCGGCAATGTCTGTGGCCGAGGATAGTTGGGTTTCGGCAGCCAGATGTCCTGCTTCGGCGGCAGCAGCTGTGCTGTGAGAGATATCTCCAGCTCCACCAGGTAGTAAGGACGATTGCAGTTCAGACATTCTTCGCGCAGATTCCCTTGGAAAGGTATACATAATCTACAGGCGCGAAATGCCCAAGTCAAACGATTTATGGGAATTTCCCCCCTTTTAGAAGGGGTTGTCATGGATTAATTCTTAGAATTCGGTAATTGGAATAATTTTGTCTGAGTTTCACTCATAAACTGGCGGCTCAAGATTCGGAAAGAATATAATTTGTGACTGTAGCTGGATCTGCTTTCAGAAGCTTGCCAGCAGCATTTTTCCGATTTTGGCTAAAAGGAACTTCGATGAAGATTATCAGGGCTCTCAGTTTTTCTGTCGCTGTTCTTTCACTGCTCAACGTCAGCCCTAGCTTTGCCGAAGACGAACAGCATTACATTAGCATCGTGCCTAAGGGGGCTGGCTTTGCCCGCCCTGCCCACCCGGCCACAAAACCCGCCGGCGCCGTGAAGACCGCCAGGCCTGCCGCCACAACGACAAAACCGGCACAGACACCAGCTGCTGGAGAAAGCGCCAAGCCGGCAGACGCTGCGGCAGACTCAAATGGAAACGTTTCCGAGACAACGGGCGCCGAAGCGGCTCCGACAAAAAGCTTTTACTCGGAGGCTCTGGACAACGCCGTCAAACAATACAAAGCTGCTCCCAGTCCCGGAACCTACAGCGCAGTGCTCTCAGCGCTCAAGTCTTCTTTGCAGAACGCCGGAGCCTTGCGCTTAAACCCGGCTATCCTGGCAAAAGACAACCCGTCTCTGGGCGATTTCAAGCCGCGCGTTATTGACGCTGGCGGCCTGAGGATATGGAACTTTCCTCGCTCTGTCGACAGAAGTCGCATTCTCATGCAGTGGTTTGAAGAACATCAGACAGTAGTCGGCACAGGCAGGCGCAAAAAGGTTTTTGTCAGCAAATCTATGCGCTTGCAAGAATTGACCCTTTCCCAGCCACTAAATATCAAAGACGCCGGTTTTGTCGTAAACAAAGATGGAAGACATTTGATTCTTGCCGGAGATGCTGATGATGGCTCTCTATCTGTACGTGCTTATGGATTTGCCGATAACAACTGGGTCGAAAGCCCAGCTTTTCTGGCACAAATACCCTCATTTTTGACAAGTAATGTCTGCG